>NZ_JAVBXD010000031.1 GCF_030756675.1 Bacillus multifaciens | reverse complement strand
TACAGGAGAAAGTTATCGTTTGAGACACGCCCTTTCTTCTGCAAATTTAGACATGAATCTTTAAGAAAAAAGAGAACTGCAAGCCTCTGCACTTTCTGCTTGCAAAAAACAGCAAACGATTAGCTGGTATGAACATTTATGTTACCAATACACCTTTGGAATGGGTTCCGATGGAACAAATACATGATTTTTATTCCCTCCGCTGGCAGATTGAAATTATCTTTAAAACTTGGAAATCCTTATTTCAAATTCATGATTGGCACAATATCAAACGAGAGCGATTAGAATGCCACATTTATGGAAAACTCATCGCTATTTTTCTATGTTCTTCTACTATGTTTAAGATGCGACAATTAATTTTACAAAAGAAGAAAAGAGAATTAAGCGAATATAAAGCCATTGGAATGATTCAAGACCATCTATACATTCTTTATCAAGCTATACAGCAAAACACCCGAGAAATAACAAAGATTTTAATCCGCCTGTTCCATCTTTTACAGAAGAATGGACGAAAATCTCACAGATATGAGAAGAAGACTGTCTTTGATATTATGGGTGTTGTCTATGAGTATAATGGATTGAGAAAACAAAAGAAAATTGTATAATTAAAAAAGTGAAACCCGTTAGGGTTTATTTGGTATTCGCATTTTTAAGAATATACTTCTATTTTAAGAATGTTTTAACCCGGCTGAACAAAAGTTCAGTTTGGTTACACTCTTAAGTTGATGGGCATGGGGTCACCATATCAAAAAAAGAAAATTGTACACTTAGACACATTTTAGACACAAATTAACCGGTACCTTGTACGCTAAGGAACCGGTTATTCATTTTATTGCTTTTTTACTGAGTTTTTCCCCGTAATGGTCGTAAATTATTAAAATTTGTTTTTTGGTTTAAATTCCACACATAATCACCTGTTAACGTAATGTGTTCCCATCCAAGTGGCGATATATGTTGTAAATAGTCCTCTGGGATGTTCACGCCTTTTGCACGTAAAGCATCTACTGCACGTGATATATATACCGTATTCCATAATACAATTGCTGAAATAAGAAGTTGTAAACCGCTCGCTCTATGCAATTGATCTTCATAAGAACGATCACGAATTTCTCCTAGTCGATTGAAAAATACAGCTCGAGCGAGAGCATGTTTTGCTTCACCTTTATTTAAACCAACCTGTACACGTCTTCTAAGCTCAGGACTTTGCAACCATTCTAATGTATATAAAGTTCTTTCAATTCTTCCTATCTCACGCAAAGTTACAGATAAGCTATTCTGCCTTGGATAGGCCGCAAGCTTTTTGAGAATAAGAGAAGCTGTGACTGTTCCATTACGCACAGAGCTAGTTAATCGTAATAAGTCATCCCAATTTTCTTTTATTTTCTTTGTATGAATTGTTCCACCAATCATAAATTCTAGATGCGGTTGATTTACGGGCTTTTCAAAAGTATAAATTTTATTTTTACTAAACGTTTTAATTCTAGGAGCAAATCGAAACCCTAACATATGACACATGGCAAAAACATGATCTACAAAGCCTGCTGCATCCGTATAATGTTCTTCAATTTTCAAATCTGTTTCATGGTACAGTAGACCATCAATAATATGTGGCGTATTGATCTGAGATATGTGTATAAAAACTTAATCCTGGATCCCTACCATGTTTTGCATTTACTTGTGCCAACGGACTAGACTGACCACCAGCTCTAAAGAATTGTCCATCAGAAGATGAAGTCGAACCATCTCCCCAATGAGAAGAGAACGGGTATTTATGCTGAAAATCAGTGATTGCCCCAAGAGCTTTGGAATAACTTTCATCCCGTATATACCAATCTGACATCCAAGCTAATTGTGTATAAGATATATTGGGACAAGCATCTGCCATTTTTGAGAGACCTAGATTAATTCCATCAGCCAAAATAGCTGCGAATAATACAGATTTATCCTTTGGCTCAGTTTGGGTATGAAGATGAACAAAGTGTTTGCTAAAATGTGTCCAACTATCTACTTCTACCAATAGTTCCGTTAACTTAACACGTGGTAATACACTGTAAATAAGTCTAGTTAGATCTTCAATCTCATCTGGAATTATTTTCTTTAAAGGTGAAATTTGTATTTTATTCGCATAGATTTCAACATCTGGCAACAATTGATTTTGAATTAAATGATTTACATGAGAGAGTTGCTCGTCCATTAACTTAAATCGTTCCTGTAAATACTGATCGATATTGGTTGGAATTGTTAGTGGAATTTGTTTTTCCTCCTTTAATTCTTTCCATTTTTCTTGGGATAAAAGATACTCTTCAAAATCCTTATATTGTCTACTTCCTACGACCCACATGTCCCCAGAACGAAGATGATTACATAATTCTGAAAAGATACCGAACTCATAATAATGGCGATCAATACCATTTTCTTTCATCACATGCTTGAACCATTTCGATTTGAGAAAGTCCATCGGAGCTGTTTCAGGGATTTTTCTTTTTCCTGTTTGGTTTATTTCTTTCAACATTTCTAGGGCCTGAAATAAAGTATGGCTCGCTTTAGAGGCTTTAAAGACATACATTCTTAATAATCTAGGTGCAAACTTCCGAAAATGTCCATAATGATTATCTAGTAGATCTAAATAGTCAAATTCTGCTGGTCTAGCTAGTTCTTCAGCATGTTTCACTGATTCTACAAATTGTTCCCATGAAATAATAGATTGTAAAGATTCAAATGGGTCCTGTTCTAATTCTTTTGCTTCAATTAAAGCCTTTCCAACTTTTGCGTATAAACGAACTTTTTCATTAATCGCTTTTCCGTCCTTTTGGAAATGTTCCTTATGTTTCTTTTCACCACGATTAAACATTCTACCCATTAGTTTCTCGAGCATCTCTATTCCTTGATCTATTAAAAAAGCATATATATGAATGAGAAAGGCCATAAAAGTCGCATGTCGTTTGAGCTCATGAAACCTGGATAAATGTTGATTGGAATAGCGTGAACCTTCACGTGCCATCTGTAGCAATCTATTTTGATGCACCTCTCTACCGTTATCTAACGGTAAGTTTAATTTTTGGATAAATTCTATTCGATCCATAATCTTATGAAAGTTTTTAACCGAAATGACACCTGGAGGTTGTCGAAGCCATGATAAATACGAAAACTTGTATCCTTTTCCTACACTTAATAACTTGTCTAGTTGCTTACATTGAGAAGAAGTAAGATTTCTTGTTAATTGTTTAAAAATCTTTCTATGTGCTCGTTCACGTACAGCCCATGCCAAATGTTCGATTGCATACATAGCTGGTAGAATGATTTTTCTTTTTCTCATTTCTATAATAAGTGCTTCTACTAAAAGATGACCTTGATCTGTTTTCATTGCTATAGGGAGAAGCCAACGTGCGAGCTCTCGATATGCTTTTAAAGTAAAAGTCCGAAATCCTAATGTATTTCTAATTTTAATTAAATGCTCTCGTCGAGTTGTATCACGACCACGTGCATAGTTTTGTATAGCTGAAGGAAAAACCCCTAATTGTTTAGCAATCGTATGTACAATAAAATCTGGAACTTTTTCACTTGCAGATAATGGTCTCCCAGGAAAACGTAAGTAAGCGATTTGTATAGCAAAACCTAATCGATTGGCAGCACCGCGTTGCTTATTTATAATTTGCAACTCTTCATCAGATATTGTGTAATAGCGTAGAATTTCCCTCTCATCCATATGATTGGGAATTTCATAAAAATATTCCCTTTGTTCTGCAGTAAGAAGTTCTCTTGTTTTCAACTTCCTATCTCCTTTATGTATTATTTTTTATTGAATGGAACAATTGTCTTATCATGTAACCCCCAAAAATCTCACTTACTTCTATGATAAAACAACACTTGTTTCAAGAAAAAACATAAAATATAACAAAACCCACAGAGAACAAGAATGTTTTCTGTGGGTTTTGTTTATTTCAAAGAAGCTTTTGGGAAGCTCGGTTTGATCAATTTTATTTTTCTAACACATCTGAACGATTTATTCTTCACTTAGTGAGCTGCTTGTACCAAATGTACTTTGGAACTCATAAATTGCTTAAAATTCAAGAAATGATTTCATATCAAATGACATTCTTATTGTATTAGAAAAATAAAATATAGAGTTTTTTACATATATATTAGGGATAAACTTATCTTACTTTAAATGTCTTTCAAATCACTTTCGTAAATATTACAAAAGTCTTTCGTAAGTGTTACAAAAGTCTTTCTTTGGTTTAAAGACGCTTGGCCAAGATGAATAACAGAATTATTTTATTCTCTACCTCACGCTAACAATAACATGTGTACCTTTTCTGTACTTGGATTTCTGTATTTTGTAAGGGTTTCTAACGATATACAATGAACGATATCAAATTGATTGTAGGAAAGAAGTTAGTATGGAGAATGTAGGGAAATACACAATTACTTCCAATTATTAGACTGGTGATAATAGGTAAGTCCCCTATTTATTAGTTAATAAAGGAAATAAATAGTGTTTGATATTGAAAAAGTTACCAGAGATTATCATTTTTTAGAATTTTATGAAAGACTTTTGTAACACTTATGCAAGAAATTTGAAAGGTAATTAAATTAAGATGAACTTTGAAATATAAATTTAAAAGTAAATTTTTTCACAAAGAGAGGAGAACGGAATGAAAAAGAAATTTAAAACAACAGGAATTGGAAAGAAGGTAATCCCTGCAACAGCAGCATTAGGTATTCTTTTTTCTATGGCACCTATTGCAGAAAATAAGGCTAGCGCAGGAATAGGTACGATACTAGATGTAACTATTACTTCATTAGGTATTGTAAAAGACATTTATGAGGGACTTGGAATATCTCCAGAGGATGCAGGACCAGGCACTCACATTGATGTATATGCAGAAAATATAACTTACAGGGCTCCTAATTTTACATCTGGGGAATTTAATATTTCCATGCATCATACAGCAGATGATTCAAATTTTACTAAATCAGTTAAAGTACTCTATCCAAATGGAAAAATTGAAATTCATAAATTAAGATCTGGGCAGCAGCTTAAAATTACTGAAGCGGGTACAATTATAGATCTAAACCCTGATGCAAAATCTGTCTCAGAACACGATCTTCTTTACATTACACAAGCACAATTAGACGAAGGAAAGACCGGAGTTGTAATGAATCAAGGTCAAACAGCATTCGTAGAAAAAACATCTGGTAAAAACCCAAGACTTGTTATTCCATTTCATAAGAAAAGATACCCATCATATACTTCTGAATGGTCATTTGCTAGAGGTACAGATGCCCTATTTAATGAGTTATCAGAAGAGGAAAAACAAATATCAACACTGACTTCAAAGCCAGTATCCAAAGATGTTCTTTGGAATTATCTCACAAGCGATTCTAAAGCTCTTGCAGATTTTCATGATCGATCAGCAAGTATGTTTGCTGATACGAATCTGATCTTCAAAACCCCTATTGTAGTAAGCTACGTTGGATTGAAGAATGATACGCCTTTCCAAATTATACCGTGTGAAAAAGGAAGCAAGAAAGTAATTTTAAAAACAGGCTCAAAATATCTTTCAGGGAAAGAAGGAGAATCACTCCAATATTCAGATTCAATTGGTGATAACGAGATATTTGAACTTGTCCAAATTGAAAATAATGTAAACAATGAATTCCAATTCCATTTAATAAACAAGAATGGGGCATATTTGGCTTATACTGGGCAGGATAAAATATTCTCCACTAATGAGAAGGACAACATTCGTTTCATTGGAAAAAGCAACAATGAAATTGACAATTGGTTAAGAGAATGGTACCCGGGTAAAGAAAATGAGAAACAGAAGTATGACGGAATAGAGATTATAACCGATGAAAAGGACCCTACTAAATGGAGTGCAAAAGATTCCTCTGGAAACGTGATAAAGAACAGTTGGGTAAACCGAGGTGATCAGTACTTTTTTGCAGATGCTGATGGGATTTTCATGACGGGATGGCAAGACATTGAAGGAAAGAGGTATTACTTTAAAGAGGTTATAGGATTAATCAATACAAGTGGAACTAAGATTGATGGAAAGTATTACAGTTTCAACGATGACGGTTCTGTAAAACGTTCAACATGGACGGAAGACCAACATGGTCTACACTATTCTGATGCTTCAGGAGCAGAAGTTGAAAAAGGTCTACGAGACATCGATGGTAAAATTTATTACTTCCAAAATTACAATGTAAATAAAAATGAAATACGTTTAGAAGATCAAAATATCATTCTTCACTTTTCTGATAAAGGTGTGCTTGAGAGAGTTTCTAATCTAAATGGAGAAGCTATAAACAGCATTATTAATGTTAAGTTTGACAACAAAATATTAGCATTTAATAAAGACGGTTCGATTTTGAAAACAGGAGTCAACAAAATCGATAACACACTGGCATATTATAGTTTAGAAGATGGCGTTTCCTATACTGGTTGGAAAATGATAGACGGTAAAAGATACTATTTCACAAATGGCCTCAATGATACGTTCAATGATTATAAAAACATTGACGGAAAAAAATATTATTTTCATGAAGACGGATCAGTTAACCGAGCAGGATTTGAAAAAATCGATGGTAAGCTATACCATTTTGACAATAACGGCGTAGCACAAACGGGCTGGCAAACTATCGATAATAAATATTATTACTTCGATGAAAATGGGGCAGCTAAAACAGGATGGTTCCAAGTTGGTGGTGGATATAGACCTATTCCACTTGCATACGGATATCTTTGGTATTGTGCTAGAGAAGATGGTTCACTTTATTCAGACGGTTGGTTTAAAATCGACGGTAAAGATTATCACTTTGACCAGTGGGGACATAAAATGTAAGAAAGTATAAATTCATATGGACTACCTATGATTCTTCTGGAAAATTGATAATGAATCATATAACTTTGAAGAACTATATAAATCCAAATTTAAAAAACGACATAAAACCATCTTTTTTAGGCGGGCGAGAGCATCTGGCCATGCATAGAAGCGGTCAGTGCCTTTTCCTGCCACAGGCGAAGTTTAAACAAAGAGAGAAAGCGAGTGGAAGCTCCTTTTTTTCTGCATAGCAGCAATCTATATGTCGGAAAATTAAAATGGATTCATATAAAAACAGATGTTCCAATCATTAAGTGAGAAATAATTTGAAGAGTTAGCCTATACGTATAAAAATGGGTCATGACATGGACTGAGTTTATTTTCCATGTTATGGCCCGTTTTAGTTTTTTGGAGTATACTCCCTATTATTGCTTGCCAATTCGATTCTTTGAGACTGAATAAAACATAGAGATTTTGTATACTACTTTGTGGTATATCGTCGCTTAGCTCTCTCTATCCCTGAAAGAGAATGTTTGCAATGGGGATTTCTTCTTGTTGGCATTTACTTGGTATTGGTGTATTCATACGGACTGAAGAAGCTGAATCCATTCCTTCCTTTGGTTTCCTTCCCTCCCCCTTACTTATCCTGTATTCAATCAGTGGCATACATTTGCCCATCATCCTTTGGATAGGTGTGCTTTATTTGACACTTATCACCACGTAAAACGAATTGCATTATAAGCTTGATTAACTACAGTTTGAGCCAATTCAACATTGTTACCGTCGCAACTACACATTATAACTTCCCACCATCTATTAGGACTAGGATGCGAAAGATGAGCAATGGAAATCGTACACCCGTTTTTTGAACCTGAAATATCTACACCCAGGCGTGTTGATTATCCAGTAAAAACCAAAAATAAATACAAAAAAGAACACCTTTCTTGTAGAATGTAAGTGCGACCCAACAAACTCAAGAAGAGGTGTTCTCTATGAAACAGTCTACCACATTCCTGAATTTACTTCAAAATCTTCTTTCTAAAGAAGAAGCTCAAGCCATTACAAAAGAATTAAATTATGAGGATCCATCACGCAAGTTAGATACACATATGCTTATTCAATATCTCGTCATGGCAGCTTTTTCAGAGTGGAAAAGTTTCCGGCATGGCGCGGATGTGGCGGAACAACAGGGCCTTCCACCTGTGCACTATTCTACATTTTCTAAAAAAACAAGTGTCGTTCCATTTTCCGTTTTAAAACGAGTGTTCCAAACCATCGTAAAAAAGTGTAATCGTGCCTTGAAGCGGACGTTGAAGTTTCCAAAACCGTTATTACTCATAGACTCTACCACCATGACCGTAGGAAAAGAGCGATTACCATGGGCACTGTATCAAAATTCACGCTCTGGTATCAAGCTTCATGTCGCTTATACGCCTAGTACAGATATGCCTTTTGACGCAGTGGGAACACGCGCCGTAGCGCACGATGGACCTGTAGGAGAACAGTTAGTCAATCCCGATTTTATATTAGTAGAAGATCGTGCATATGCAAAAATGAAGCGCTTGGATCACTTTCAGAAAGAAGGACAACTCTTTGTAATCCGTTTAAAAGATATTATTATCTTGCATCGTCCAAAGGCAATCCAACGCTTGCGACAAGTGAATTCTCCTGTCGTACGAGACATCACTTGTCAGCTCGGTAATCGAGATACACGTACAAAAAATCGGTATCGCGTTGTCATGTTTCAAGATGCAAATGGAAAGGAGATGCGTGTTGTTACCAACATCATGCATGTGTCAGCGGAACAAATTGCCGACATCTATAAGATGCGTTGGCAAATCGAGACGTTCTTTCGCTGGATCAAACAACATCTCAATGTACCTGTGTTATTTGGCACAACGGAAAACGCGGTGTTTAATCAGCTATACTCAGCGCTCATTGCGTATATTTTATTAAAATGGCTCTATCAACAAGCAAAACCGTATGCACTCACTTCTTGTTCGTTTGCGTCCTTTACTCGCAAACTTCTTTCTCATACCTTGTCAGTGGACTGGAAAGGTGCGGTTGCAATTATACTCAAACGAGTCCGAGATTCCCAGGGGAGAGGTCTGCCTATTTTTGGTTAATCAACACGCCTGATCTACACCACTAACACGTACATTAGAAAACCCTCGTCTCGTCAATTCCTCTGCAATTCTTTGTTTTTGTCGTTGTAATCGGTTAAAGTCTCCATACAATACACCTTCATTGCCGAGGCTGGTCATCCACCATAATGTTGCCAAGGATATTCCTCCTTATTTAATTTTCCCTTTACTACATATGGGTTATCAACAGCCAAATACGGAAATTGTACGTTAAGCCTTATCGGACATAGATTTCGAATTGTACAGGCTATATTAGTGGACATTACTTAGCGTACGATAAACACTTATTTTTCAAGCCGTGGAGTTCTTAGTGTACAAAATCCGTATAATGTTGGCGATTTGCCTATCTAAGAAAAAGCTCGAGTGTGGCGTCCTCTACTGTGGGCGTAATAAGCTTCATCCCACGATTTATCCCACCGCGTTGGTCCCAGCACTGAGAGAAATAGTAATCTAATCCCATCGGTCCCAAAGGGAGGTCAGTGTAGTAATTTTCTTCCCATTTGATATTTTCATTTGTGTCCCTAGCGAAGTATAAAAAATTTCTATTCTTGGTCGCTCCGGTCCACACCGTTACTGTCTGCCCGGGGTTCATTCTCCACCAGCCTTCTTTTCTCCATTTGTTATCTCTACAACTTTGATCCGGGTAGGCGACGGCTAACCACAAGGTTAAATTAGTGTCGTTCTTAAATTTAAGTGGCATTATTGTTACTCCCTCCCCATTGTCACCAGGTAATGCATCACATACAAAGTATATTCCTCCTGTTATGAATCAACTTTTTCTCGATATTATATTTAGCTGTATACTTTCTAGTTGATTGTCTATGCATAATTGGGTGATTGTCTAACATGCATAGCAAAACCGAATAATGAATTGATTTTCTGTTATGAAATTCGCATTCAACATTTTTTCTCAATTAAATTAGGTTCATTTTCAGTTTCATTTATTTTTATTACATCGAAAACCATTTATGAAATTGACTCAATTACAAAAAGATTAAAATAAAACCAAAAGGCATGAGACCGGTACAGTACCGAACTCATGCCTAACGATTTTGAACTACTTCATTTCACCGTTGCTGTTTTTCTTTCAAAATATGTATGAAGACGGTAATCACAAATTTCCTTCGTCCAATTAAATAAGAGATCTTCACCTTCTTTACGAATATCCACATTTACAGAAAAAGAAGTTTCATTAAATGATAACAATCCTTTTGAACTGCCGCTCCATTTTGTCATCGGCATTGTGGCAATTAATTTACTAACCTTTTTCATCATATTCCCATATACGCTGTGCTTGCGAAATGCTTTTTCTATTAAGAAACAGTGCAGAAATGATGCTGCTTCTTTCAGTGGAATTGAGAGATACCACCTTTCTTTTCCTCACTGTAACATTAGCGATAGCAATTTCTAACTCCCCTGAGACACAATCTATACGTAAGAAGACTCCTTTGAAACAAGCCTCATAGCTTGCTCCCTTAGGTAATCTTTCTCTTGATCACGTGATGCTTTTAAAATTTGTTCTATACTTATTGGTTTCAGGGTCAACACACCTGGATAACTAGAATAGATATTAAGATTAATTTTTTTATCCCTTATTTCCGTTTCATCGAAAAATCTTGGATAAATAATAGAAGCATCGTAGTATTTTACTTGTTCTTGTGTTTTATTTTGAGCATAAAATGCAAGCTGATAGACATCTTCTGTGTTGACACGTTTCTTTCCGTACTGCTTGTACTTTACATCGAGCACTTGAATTTCTTTTGTTATCTTATTTTCTACTAAAATGTCAGGGATGATGTGTCTAAAGCTCTTCCCTTCTAAAGTAATAGCATCTGTTATTCTTTTACCCGCGATTACCTTAAATCCTTTTGGCAAGTACTTATATAGCAATTGTACAACAAATTTTTCGAATAGATTATTCATGTCGATTAAGAATGAATAATAAAAATTTTGCTTTGTAAAAAAAGAAGTAGCCGAAGTACTATTCCATAAATACTGACCAATTTTATGAGCACGCTCATAGTGAGCATTTAAACGATGATAATGGAAAGTCGGCCACTCTGTTCCACGATATTCATTACACAATAACTCCATCTGTGATCGAATTATGTTCAAATGCTGCTTCGTTTTCAACTGTAAGTTAAAAGATGATATTTTCACTAGAACAGATAGTAATATTTGGTTTTCCTTTACATTTGTCACGAGTTCATCGTAATTGCAAAACACTTTTGTTGGAAGATTAAAATTTCGCCTTAAATTTTCACGAAAATTGACTCTTCCGCGTAAAGTTGTTAGATTGTCAGACTCCGTAATGTATTCCTTAACTAAACCTAATTGAAGTACTTGTTCAACCTCCTTTAAGAAAAGTCGAACAAGTATCTCTAAGAAATTTGTTTTATCTATCGTACCTGAAGTATCTTCCCATTGATAAATAGGAAGATCTTCAATAAAAGAAATCATATCAATAAGAGAAGTGAACCCTTTATTAAATTTTGGTTGAATGATGATTCGAACTTTTTCAAGTTCTATAACACCTACCCAGCTCTGTGTCTTAATTCGAACTCCGCTTCTTAGCTCATCGAAATAAAATCGTCTTTCCCATGGCCTTGATTCGTGAATAATAGATGTCTTTGTTAAATATTCTCTTTCTTCACGAGACAATTCATAACCAGGAAGAAGAAATTCATCCGAATATTCACTTAAGACAAATTGTTGCTTCATAATACCATTCCCTTGAATTGCTTTTCCAATGCTTGGATGAATGCATCATCAGTTCCGTTTAAAAGCTCCGTATTAATATCCATTCCATTTATATTCACAAAATCTTCTCCAATAATTTCAGCTAACTGAGCATAATCATCAAAGCAATATTCTTGCATAAGCGGAATCATTTCAAATGTGAATATTTCTTTAATTTCTGCAATCGAAGTAACTTGTTCACCATCCTTCATAAAATAAGCATGACCAATCTGCTTATCTCTTCCTTGTAGGTGGACTAGCTTTTCATTAATCGATCGTAAAATATCAGCAGGAGTAATACTTAATAAATCCACTGGATGATGAATAAGATCATAATTTGGCATACACTCAATAAAAGCAAATCTTCGTTTTAAAGCGGCATCCATCATTTTAATACTACGGTCAGACGTATTCATTGTACCAATCAAAAATAGATTTTTTGGAATACTAAATGTATCCTTTGACTGCGGAAGACGAACCTCGACTTCACGCTTATCCATTTCTAACAAAGTAATCATCTCTCCAAATATCTTTGGTACATTTCCTCTATTTAACTCATCAATAATAAAATAGAATGGCACATTCTCATTTTCATAAGCTTTGTCAACAAAACGTTGGAATATTCCTTTTTCTAGTTTAAAGGCAATGGTACCATTATCTGATTGAATAGGTCTAAAGCCTTCAATAAAATCCTCGTACTGGTAAGATGGATGAAATGTGCACATCTCCAAGTTATTTTGATTCATGACATTTCCTAAAATATTCGCGCTTTCTTTGTCTCCATACTCCACTAATGTTTCTTTCACCCAGTTTACGAACTCTTCATTTACTTCAAACATCGTCCCGCGATTCCCCATTTTTCCTGCTTGGGTAGATTTGTATTCCATCGTTTCCTTATACTCTTCATAAGCTATTTCATATTTAAAAGCTTGTATCCCCTTCACAACAATACCATCGTCCTTGAACTCCTCTACTACTTCACCAATTCCAATTAGTGCATTTGAAGAGCTTCCACCACGATAACATAGGATTTTTTCACCCTTTTTCGCATTTTTGAAGTTTCGATGAACCGCTCGCGCATCCCATTTTTGCGTTTTCCCATCTAAGATATTTTCCCAGCGAAAGGAATTAGCTTTTTCAGACGCTACCATTAACCATGTCTTTGAAGCATTTTTATCTATCCCTTTGAACAATTCATCTTTTTTATTTTTCCATGAAACAAATTTCCGGGCCATATACGTTTTACCCGTACCTGGTGGTCCATAAAATATCACTTGCCCTTTTCGATTTAACGCTTGCTCCACCATTTCAAAAAAACGTTCTTCTTCCGGTGTATAATCCTCATTCGTTACATCTTGCTCTTTCTTTTGGAGCCATTCAAACACTTGTTTCTTTCCTACTTTTGCAACCGTTTTATACCCCCAATATTCTTGCTTAGGGATTTCCAAAGGTGGATTAAACACAGTATCCCAATTCACATAGACAACGTGCTTATGATTGGCAAAGTCCTCCCGATATTCATAACCTTTCTCTATAACCGTTCCAATGGCTAGTATTTGAGATTTACCTTTATTTACAATAACCTTATCCCCTAGTTTAAGCTGATAAAACTCCCATAGTTCATTTGCCTTTTCTGTATTCTTCTGCGCGGATGCTTGAAAACCATGACTATGGAAGGCTGTCTTAAATTCATCGTAATCATTATAGTCCGTTAAATCACCTATTTCATCCCATCCCATTGAGATGTACCCGCCTTCAAAGCACTCTTTCCAGTACATCGCATCTCTACCTGGCGCAATTTTTAAATATTGTTCCTCGCGCATAAACTCATAATAAAGAAACATAGCAACTAGTATCGGATCAAATTCTTTTAAATCATCATTTTTTTCAATAGTCTCTCTTAATAAAATGTTTAATTCAATAGAATCTTTACT
Source organism: Bacillus multifaciens (assembly GCF_030756675.1). GTDB lineage: Bacteria > Bacillota > Bacilli > Bacillales > Bacillaceae_G > Bacillus_A > Bacillus_A multifaciens. The sequence continues at coordinate 48,064 of NZ_JAVBXD010000031.1, read as the reverse complement.
TTTTAATTCTGACTCCTGTACCCCTAGTTCTTTCAGAAACTTCTTTAAATGGTTCTCATTGTAGATTGTGACAAATTTGTCGGGATGATATAAGTAAAGAATCTTTCCTTTCAGCATATTAGCACGATACAATAGATTATCTTCTTCAATTCCTTTGTAGGAATTCCCATCAAAAGAATGTATGAGTGCTAACATATCCTTTCTTAACTGCTCCCAAGCTGACTCAACATTAGAAAATTGAACTGGATATTGCCATTGATTATCTTTTTTCCGAAAATAAATAATATGCTTTGCCGCACTGCCTCCCTTGATACTTCCAAGCGGAATCGAATTATATTCTAACCACCATCCAAATGAACCTTTTTTCGTGCGCCCCAAAGCATATTGATCTACAGACATATTTGGAAGTTCTTCTAATGGAAAAGCTTGTAGAAACTCTTTATGTAACTCCTTCGCATCTTCAATCTCTTTTCGAACCTTAGGCGTATCAGAATATTCCATGATTTTTTCTCGTAAACTACGCATACTATTTCCCCCAATAAACATTATTCAACTTTCGAAAATAACTTTTAATATAAGCAGGAAGGCTAAAAGCCAATTTTCAATTTGGCTTTGAATTCATTATTTTATGTGTTTTAAAACAGCTTGAAGAGTACTAATTAACTGCTCCCCCCGTTTTGTGTATTCTTTCACATAATTCTTAATACTGTTTACCTATTTGGCATTACTCAAAGTTATAATTTTTTCCGCAATGATACAATTAGTGTATATCTTTCCATTTTGGATCTTTTTCTATTTTATCTCACTATACCAAAGAATTTGAGATTTTTCATTTCCCATCAAAATTATCAAGTTAGTTAATCAATAATTCTAAGCACAATGATGAAATCTTAGATAACATATAAAGCTTTCCTATATACTAAACATCCGCTTAGTTTTAGAATTCCTTCAAAAAAAGCAACACCTATTTCGGCATTGCTGTTTTTCTTTCAAAATATGTATGAAGACGGTAATCACAAATTTCCTTTGTCCACCTAAATAAAAGATCCTCATCTTCTTTTCGAATATCCATATTTAAAGAAAAAGAAGTTTCATCAAATGATAGTAATCCTTTTGAACTGCCACTCCACTTTGTCATTGGCATTGTGGCAATTAATTTACTAACTTTCTCTTCATCGTATTCCCACATACGCTGCGCTTGCTTATCGCTAAAATCAATACGCTTGCGATATTCTTTTTCCATTAAGAAATGATGGAAAAACGGAGCTACTTCTTGCGGTGAAATTGGATGATACCACTTCTCTTCTCCTCGTTGTAGCATCGCTGACAGCAATAGCATTTTATAACTTTTTGCCATACCTGTTTTTTCTACTTCTTGTAGCCATGTTTCATATCGCATGAATACTTCTTTTTCTTGCTCTGTTAACTCATCGCTCCAAGCTAGAAATCCTACGTATGACTTAAACTCTTGACGGTACTCTTTACTCTCTTCTGTACCAAGCTTATGTAATTCTAAATACGTTGGTCTGCGTCCCAATTCCGTTTTTACCGTTTGATAGCTATGCAACAGTTTTTCTTTTCGCGGCATTCTTTTTTTCATCAACTCATCTAATAGCTGTTTTGCCTCTAACTCAAACTCTACTACACAACCATCCGGAAATATGTTTTCTGAACCGCCACCCTTAGTCATGCCTCCATCAACACGAAGCATTTGCATTTTTACATCTGCATTTCGGTAATTGGCAATTAAATCGATCACGACACAATACTCTTTATTGTCATGTAATCGTAATCCACGGCCAATTTGCTGCGTAAAGATTGTTAATGACTCCGTCGGGCGAACGAATAAAAGCGTATCTACAGAAGGAATATCAACACCTTCATTAAATAAATCAACCGTAAAGATTGCATCAAGTTCTCCATTATCTAGTAAAGCTATCGCACCTTCTCTTGATACATCTTTAGCTCCTGAATGAAGAGAAATTGTTTGGTAGTCATTACGACTAAAATATGATGATAGGAAATCAGCTTGACGAATACTAGAACAGAACACGATCGTTCTCGTTTTCTTGTATTTCTTCCATGCTTCTAAAATATTGTCAGCTAACTCTTCTTTTAACTGGATTTGTGCTAACTCTTCACTATCATATTTATTACCAAGCCAGCGCACATCTGAATAATCTGTATCATCGTATACGCCGTAATAATGAAACGGAGACAGCCACCCACGCTGAATTGCTTCCATAAAATCAATTCGATACGCAACGTTCCCATCACAAATTGAATAAATATCACGGAAATCATTCCGATCTGGTGTAGCAGTTATCCCTAATAAAAAGTTAGGAGTAAAGTAATCTAACACCTTTTGATAACTATTTGCTGCAGCATGATGGAACTCATCGACAATAATCAGGTCAAAATCATCAGGAGAAAAGTTTTCTAAATGACGCTTTCTGCTTAACGTTTGAATGGATGCAAAAACGACGTCTCGTTCTCCTTCTTTTTTTCTCCCGTTATAAATACCAGTTGTCTTATCTTGGATCACACGTTGGAAAGATTTTTCTGCTTGATTCAAAATCTCTTCCAAATGTGCAATAAATAAAACCCGTTTAAAACGCTGCGCGAAAAAAGCAGCCAAATACGTTTTCCCAAGACCAGTTGCCATTACAACCATCGCCTTGTTATAACCTTCTTCAAGCATATTTTCTAATTGCTCTAAAGCGGGAACTTGCGCAAAGCGCGGTGCGATTGCTGTTTCATATGAAGCTATAGATTCTTTTTCAACTGCTGCTCCTGAATTAACACTATAATCTTCTCCAGCAGAAGGAATCGTCATCTCAATCTCCTCTTGCTTCGTCCATGTTCGAACTAAATCCGGATGCTTTTGATGAAATCCCTCATATTCCTGTCTATACTGTTTAATCGTTTCTACATTCACCGCAATCGTAGATTCATGCGTATGAACATGTAAAAATTGATCAATTGCCTCTGAAAATGTATCCTCATCTACACTTTCTCTTACAAGTAAACTCCATTCCACACCGCTAGTTAATGCCGACTTCGACATATTCGAAGATCCAACAATCATCACACCGTCTGTCTCATGCTCAAACAAATATGCCTTCGGATGAAAGGACTTCCCTGCACTTTTCCACAAACGAATTTCAATACTCGGGTGAATTTCATATAACTTCTCTAGTGCATCGGGCTGTGTAATATACAAATAGTCACCCGTACAAATTTTAATATCAACGCCCTGCTCCGCTGCTTTTCGCAATGGATCTGCCAAAACATTCACACCCGACTTCATTACAAATGAAGTTAAAATATAGATTGCTTTCGCTTCATCTATATACTTCTCTAACTTATGTAATAAATTGCTCGTAATAAGCTGAACATTAGTCATCATTTACCTCAATTAAAAAGATTCGCTCTTGAAATCCGCCGCGTTTTTCTGCTTTTTGTTTACGCACTTTCTCTACATCTTCAAGCGTTACACCTTCATACTGTGCTAGTGCATTTACAAGTTCCAGTAAATCGGCTAATTCTTCTACTTTATGTTCTGGAGTTTCTGCTTCTCTATATTCTGCTAGTTCTTCTTGTGTTTTTTTGCATACTTCTTCTATGTATTCTTTTTCATCTAGGATTCTTGTTGTGAATGTTTTCCCGTTGTTTTCGATGATTTGTGGGATGCGATCTCGTACTAGTTTGTTGTAAGTTGGCATTGTGATTCCTCCAATACTTCTATTTTGATTTTATTATATCACACAGAATTTGCTATTTTTCTTGAAATGAGCGTGTAATGGATAGAGTAAAATTCACGTTCTTCATAGATAAGACAAGCTGTACTTTTCATGCTCATACATATATTATTAAAAATCTAAAAGGAGAATACTTGTATATATTACTGATCAAAAAGTCGATACGTATATGAGTTAAAAAAGCTTGAAATTAATTATTATAAGAAGAATAAGTTGGAGAAATAGAGAGAGATGATTGAAAATACAAACTCTATGTTGATAGAGTGGAGGTCGCTGGCTCGAACACAGTCGGGATCATAATGAAATCCATTAATATTCAAGGAAAGGTTTATATGTATAGCACTGAATGAATGAAACGGCACTTTTGGGGTAAAAATAGGCAGGAAAATCTATATTCCTATTATTTATAGAAATAAAACCGCCATTATAGACGGTTTTACTTTATACTCATACATTTACTTCCTCTAACTCCACTTCCATGTCATCTAATACATTTTCTTTCAAATAAAGAAATGCAGCTTGCTCTTCTTTCGTCATACCCCGAAAATCATGTATTCCATTTAGTAATAACCAACTCGCATCACCTATGATATTCCGATACCGTTTCCTTTCTATCTCGTTAACTATGATCTTGAGCACTTCCTCGACACTAGCGATTGAGAACCTACGCTTTATCCCATCGATAAAATATACTGACATGAAATCAATTGCCTTATTAATTTCAAAATAATATGTATTGTGACCACGCTTCACTTCTGCAATATACCTTATTACCCTCTGCCCTTCTGATACAGATACTTTGTACTTCTCCAACTGTTTCATTTTCCTCTCTCCTTTAGAGTAATTCGTCTATCTTCTACATGTAAAAATTTTAGCACCCAAAAGTTAACAAAATGTAAATAAAGTATAAATTTCCTATTAACAATAGTTAAATTTACCTTTTATATATCGTCTAGTGGAAAATAAACAAAATTAAAACTTCTAACAGAACATAAATTCCTGCATATAGTAGTGATTACTTTGTATGACTATTCCCTATTACCGAACCGATACATCTTATGCGTAGACTTTCAAAGCTTTTACGCTAGTGTATCCTGCTTGAAAATGGGACTCGATCCATTACGTACGAAACTAGCCGTTGTTGGCGATGTGAATAGACAAGGCTCGATTGTGTTAACTGCCACTCCTCCGTTTAAAGACTTAGGGGTCAAAAAGATGAGTCGGCTATAAGATATCCCAAAACGACCAGGCATACTAATTGTTAACCCGATTATGAAAACATATATAAGATGTTCAAATTACATAACAAAATTAGCGCTACAATACGTGTCTATAGAGGATTTTCACCAATATTCCATTGACGAGTTTTTCATGGATGTAACCACAAGTCTACATTTGTTTGCGGATTATCCGTATGAATTTGCGCTGAATTTCAAGAGAGAGATATACAAACATACTCGCATCCACAGTACGATCGGCATTGGGCCGAACTTATTAATGAGTAAAGTTGCTTTGGACGTAGAAGCTAAGAAAACAAAAACGGAATTGCTTATTGGGTTTATAGCGATGTACCAGAAAATCTTTGGTCAATACAACCACTAAATCAAATTTGGAGCATCTCTCACAGAACAGAAGCAAAACTAAATCGGAAAGGGATTGCTACTATCGATGATTTAGCGCATTATCCATTGCATTACTTAAAAGAAAGCTTTGGAATAATCGGCGAGGAACTTCACTTACATAGCAACGGCATCGACTTTAGCCGTATTTCTGAAAATTATGTACCGCATGAAACGTCTATTTGTAAAAGCCAAATCCTATTACGCGATTATGAAATACATGAGGTTCAGCCAATTCTATTAGAACATACAGAAGAAGTTTGCTACAGATTGCGCAGCAAACACAAACTAGCGCGGACTATACAATTTTCTATTAGTTATAAAAAGAACCCTCCTGGAGATTTCAAAAAAACAGGTACATTAAAACGTACGGCAAACCGATCCGCACAGTAAGTATCGCACTAACGAATTTAGTAAATGAGAGCGAAGAACAAATCAGCCTTGCAAAAATGATGGATGAAATTAGAACACGTTTCGGCAAAAACAGTATCCTACTTCCCTACCACTGCTAGAAGATATAGAAACACACTGATCGAAAGACACAAAGCATGAATAATATAGGAGTACCTAAAACAAAAGGTTAAGGAATGGTAAAATGGCAGCCATTTGCGAGTATGCCAGAACAATTTATCGGTATAAACAACACATTGAAGATCAAATAAAATTACCACGCCCTATAGTTGCACAGGATATGAACGAAGAAACTGAAAGAGCACTACTTGAGTCCATGAAATTACAAAAAATGATTATGATTTCTTATTGCCAAGGCGGACAAATTCTCCATGAGACAATCGTTACAAAAGCAATTGCATGCCAATTTTTCAAGACTTGTTTGAGTTTACATTGCGGTTGAAATTTGGTGATATTGTAGGTGTTGATCAGAATCTATTAGTGGCTATTTTATGTGTATATACGTATCGTTCGAAATACCAACTAGAACTAATTATACTATTTTACATAAAAGCAGAGGAAGTCTTTACCTCTTCAAACTATTTGGACTTTTTCCATCTTCTCTATTACAAACTGTTTTTTTATTAAATTTAATTCTTTTACGGGACCTTGCATTGTGTAATCTAGATTTTTTTATTTAAAGGAATTGGAAAGTGTTAAGCAGTTTAAAGAGAGATTAACGAAATATGTTGAATACTATAATAACAAAAGAATTAAGATACAATTAAAAGGCATGAGCTAGGTACAGTACCAAACTCATGCCAAATAGGTTGTCTAATGAAATACCATATCTAACATTTTTGGGTCAATTCACATCATTTATGCAATCACTGTCTTCTCATTTTTAAAACTTCTTATCTTTTTTATGGATGTAAACTGTTGTTAAAAGACCTTCTGAAAAGCAGTTTTCAACCTTATCTGAGCGCAAATTATAAATACTTATATAATCACCAACAGTAATGTGATGACGATGAGGATGTATCCCCCTTACCCTATAGGTGTTCTTTAAACCTTCTATTTTAATTAGGTAGGTTCCGTTGCCTAGTAACTGAAGACTTACTAGTTTCCCTCTAATATCACAAGCCCCACTGTGACTAGAAGCTCCAACTTTCTTTTTCCAATAAGGATTGCACACCGGTCTAAAACTACAATATAAACAATTCTCATCAGCAGGATTTGCTAAAGCATACTGCAATTCCTCTATTCCATCTGCCTGTTCAATTATATCATTTGTTTCCTTAAAAAGCTGCTTTGCTTGTTCTTTAAGTTCCAAACAATCGTCGATTTTAAAGTTTATATCAAAACATTTTCCTTCTAATTCCTGTATCCTCAATGATGCAGGACATGCTCCAAGATTTTCAAACAAAATCGCTGCGTAGAGCATCATTTGACATTTGTACTCCTCTTTTATCTCGTTAGTGCTGGGGTCCACGACAGTACCCGTCTTGAAATCAATTATCTCGTAGTTTCCGTTTGTAAATTTTATTCTGTCAATGTATCCCCCGAGAATCCTATCGCTAGTTTCAATCCACTTTTCAGCACTACTAATAGAGCTAGGGAAATGTTCTCCTCGTGGAATAAGCTTAGCCGCAGCTTTAAATAACATCCTTTTCCGTACCTCATAGCTTTTCACCGTATTAGATAGAGGTGCTAGGTGTCGCTCAAAATCAGATTTGGTAAGTTGCTTTTCAAAATCTGCTATCAAGGTCTCCCATTCTCTCTCAATTATATCAATACTAGGTATAATTCCAGTCACGGCTTTAGCTAGTAGTTGATGTGCGATAACACCAAAATAAGTATTAGGTGGAGACGGGAGAAATGTTCCCACATCCGATTGAACTAGTACTTCCCGCAGCCTACAACGCTTCATATTTACAAAACGGCTCGGTGCAATTCTCTTTAGGGGTCGCAGTTCCTTTAACATCACCACCAAGTTTCCTCTGTTTTTCTTGTACTTAATTCTTCATGACACCATCCGGGACGTCTTAGTAGATTAAAAGTATCAATAAATTCTGCTTGCCCACCAGCTTCAACAATTGCATCCGCTAATATACCAACAGGATTCTTTTGAGACCAAAGAGGATGCACAATAATAATATTTTGATTTCCCGCCTTAATTCCAGGAATACCTGCCCAACTGACGAACTCATAGTCGAAATATGCAGCAAATTGTTGTGCCAGTATTTCCGCAGATTCTTTCCATGTTCTGATTTCAGGATAGTTAAAATCCCCATCTAGGCCACACTGATAATCTCTGTTTTGCATTGCCCTTAGATATGCCAAGCCTAAACGCCAGTCTAAAATTCCATGGTACGACATATTTCTATAATTCATTAAACAGCTATAGCACGCAGCTTCACATTTATGTGCATCGCTGATAATATACTTTGAAAACGAATACTGTTTTACTGGAGAAAGTATCTCATTTATTACTTTTTCCCACTTAGACTCTAACCAACTTACGAAACCTGCACCATTCGGCAAACAGTCGCTAAGAATAATCTCACCTACATGGCTGTCATCACTTACTTTCGATCTTAGATACTGTGAAATTTCAATCTCATCAGCGTCAATATCCAACCGCTCTGCAACCACTGAGCGTAGCAAGAAAGCCGCTGAGAATAGTGCTGATCTTCCTGTTACATCAACAGGATCAAAATTTAGCCCTTTATTTGTTGAAGCTGGTCTAATTCTCAATAAATCTGTGGTTTTTGAAGACGCTATACCTATAGATTCTTTTTCAGTGAATGATTCCTCACTAACATAGCTATATTCCTCCAATATCCACTGTCCTTCTAACTCAACTGATTTTCGAAAAGAACCATCTGACTTTTTCGTCTTGTTAGTTGTGACAATCCCTCCTGTAAATAGTTTTCCACCATTATCATTAATTCTCCATACGCGCCCGTCTTCACTCAAGCTGACCTGTGTATTAGAGTTATTCACACTTTTGAAAGAACATATTTTTCCTTCCGCAATACTCGATGGTGTACCAGTAAAAGTCCAGTCCTCTTCCTTAGCATTCACTCCTTCAGATAAGTCTGTTCTAAATGCAAGAGGAATAGCTACCCTATAAGCTTTAAAGTTCCCTCCTTCAGGCATTCCGCAATTTTTACACTCCTCTGTCTGTTCATCTACCTTCATATAACCACAATTGCTACAGCGAGCAATCAAATGCCGATTCAGATCTGGTAAAGGGTTATTACTTATACTTATCCATTTATTTAGGGTACGTTTCATTAGTGGAGCGGTAAATCCAATTGCAGTGTGGATCGCCTTATCTTTTGTCTTTTGTGCTCTTGGTGCAAACTCGCTAATTGCAAGTTCAATGTCCCGATCAATACTGAAAATGTCGTATGGAGCTTTTCTAGAACCATGATATAAGTTTCTTGTTCTAGTAGGCATGCCAAACATAGGTAATCTTGCCCCCTCTGCAAGGCATTCAGCCAATCCTTCTCCCAGCAATTCCGGATTATTAACACAAGAATCAATCTCATATATTAAATCATTCTGTATATATGCAAGAAATTCACTTAATTGTGTCGTATTATACTCTAGTGGAAGCAATGCTTTTATAGTTGTAAGAATCTCTTGAGTGTTTGTCTGTATCCAATCACGAATGTTATTTCTGCGACCATCCCAATCCCTCTTCGAGCCAAACTCTCCATGACTGTCTGGTGGTCTTTTGGGACCATCCCACCAGCGAACACCAATATCCTTAAAGGCTTGCCTTAAACATTCTTTTACCAAGAGCCTTCTCATAATAAGAGGCTGATTTACTGTAATAAATGGTACAGGTGGTGGGTCACCAGTAATTGAGCTTGGGTTCTTAAAATAATGATCATCATGGCTTCTACCTCCGCGACAAAGCGTAAGTACATAGGAAAAGGGTTGCCCTCTTCTTCCGGCACGCCCAACGCGCTGCTGATAGTTAAATCGCATTGGGGGCATATTAGCCAACATAACAGCCTGGAGATCGCCTATATCTACTCCCACTTCCATGGTCGTGGTCACACTGAGAATATCAATTTCATCAACCTGTTTAATATTACGACTTTCCACTGTATTCATCAAAATTCCACGAAATAGCCTTTGACGTTCTGCTTGATTATCCGTTTGAGCTGTAAGCTCCTCTGCATGTAAACGGACCGGTATTCTATAATCTAAGGCCATGTGAGCTAAATAGTTCTTCTTCATTAAAGCTTCACATATATCGGTTGGTTCTGGAGTTAGCTCGGTTGCGCAATTTGTACAAATTCCCGCCGAATGATGTAAATGAGGTCTCATGCAGTTCGGACACTCCCAGAAATGAGTTTTGGGTGAGGCAACTTTAATATCTAACTTATCTATTAATAACACAGCCCCGTTGTGCCCAGCATTCTTCAGCACTTGAAATACCCGTTCTCCCATAACGTTTTCTTTATTTGAAGTAAATCCTAATCTGCTGCAAACTTGACCAATATATTTTTTCAAATTACTACGAGCATCCTTATATTCACTCCAATGATCTTGTGTGTAATCTGATCCCTCATGTCTATAAAGATCACCTAAAATTCTTACCGTAGAGTTACAAATTTGCTCAAAGATAGCTGGCTCCATCGAAAGTGCTTTTGCATTTTCCTCAATGATTAAATTGCTAATACTTAAACGTACATACCCAAGACCAGAGGACTCAAATCCAAAATACAGTCTGCTGAATAAAAGGTCATATAGTTCTTTTCGCACCTTTTCACGAATACGGTTTTTATACATATCTGCCTCAGGAGGCAAATCCTGAGCCCAAGTTCTTTTTTCAAAATCGAACAGCTCTGTCCAGCGATGAGTTTTTCCTATCCACTGAAATGATTGATACTCAAGGTCATTACCAGCGGGATTAATTCCTAAACCAATTAATTGGGCTATCAACCTTCCGCAATCTTCGTTTGAAACCGAATGAATTAGCTCTTTACACGAGACTATTTGCTCTTCTTTCTTCTTTCTTATACGTTCCACTTCTTTCAATGCTTCCTCATAATATCTGCGATATCTAGATGTTACAGGCGGTTCCTCTCTAGTTTCATCAATTAATCTTCTAATGTGATCTTCTGAATTTGGATATGCATCTCGGTATTCCTTCGATAATGGGGATAAAGAATTATCTGACTCAAGATCTTCTAGAAGCTGAGCCATGCCGTTTGTTGCTAATCTCAGCTCTTTAACCAATATCTCGCGCAGAATATCCTTATAATGATTACGTTCAATACCATTAGAAACTTGTGCTGCATCCTCACGACTGTCAGAAAAAATAACTAGCTTCTTGTCACGTGAAACCGACAATTGATGAAATAATTCTTTGGACAAGACTTGGCTTACTTTGGAAAATCCCGTACGGAATCCCCGAATAGGACTCTTCAAGTATTTTCTCTTTGAATAGTTTACGCCACAGCATGGGCATACTGAAGGCAAAGCACTAAATCTCTCTTTGTCTTGTACTTCTATACAAAAGCTATAACCTTTAATATTATTTGACGGATCCTCCAAAGCAGGCCCATACGATAATTTGACTCTTCCTGTCGCTGAGCTCATACTAGCTTCTTTCCATTCACCTTTTCCTCTTCGTTTTTCTCCTCTTCCTTGAAACTGCTCCCAAGGTCTTGCCTCTTTGTGGAGCGTCTCCCCATCAAGAGTAGGCCAGAATACAGAATATTCCCCATAATTCCTTTGACTTACTAGACTCTTCTTACTCTTATCTGGTATACCCTCTATATCTGGTGAAGTGACTAACATTTCAAATTCACCATCTGAGAACTCCATGCGATTGCCACCATAGAAGGCTGTCCCACATTGTTCACAGTAAAGAAGCTCCAGAATACGTCTACCGTTTTCATCTACGATTTCTGGTTGTGAGTACAACCTACCAACAGGTCTTCCCTTCGATTGATCTATTTGCGTCGATGCCCACAGTCCTTCTATATTACGGAAGAACCAATGAAAGCGGAAAGATGGCAGGCTACTATTAGAATTTTCTGTATCACATAACTCCCTTGCTTTAAATAATCCACTGAGGGCACTATCTCGTTGAGGAACGTCAACTTTATCTCCAAATACCTTTTTTGAAAAAGAATCAATTGACACAGCTCGGATTCTCCCATCAACTTTACAAGCATTCAGCAAGGTGTTAGTTAAGTCCAACTTATCTGATTCAAGCATCCCTTTCAATGCATCTAGCCCAGTTTCTTGACCTTGATAATCAAGACTAGATAGTAAATACTCTACGGCTTCTGTAAGATTTGCGCGGCACATTTCATTAAATTCCACAAAAGGATGAACAGGCAGCAGGCGTGTCTCATCAGTAGGGACATGCTCTGGGAAACCTTCTATAATCTCAAATTTCCTCCCATTTACTCCAAAGAAATCCTCCAAAAACTTACGACTGTCCTCATCTTCAGAATCTAAAGATGCACTGGAAGCAAGGATTCTCAGCTGAGGGTGCTCAGGCGATAATCCTAGGCGCTTTAACAATAACTTAAGCAATAAGGATACTTCTGCTCCAGATGTACCTCGATACAAGTGCAGCTCATCAATAATTAGATGAAAGATATGCTCATTACTTTCCTGAAGCCACTCCCTCGTTTGTTCAAATATACCATTATCGACTTCTCTCATCATCATTATGCTAAGCATAGAATAGTTGGTTATTAGAATATCCGGAGGAGCATCTTGCATGTCCCATCTAGAGTGCATTTCCGAACCACCTAACTTTGGAAAAAAGTATGGTATTTCATCTTTTTCTGTTTCATTAGCATACTCTAGTGCCGCAATACTTGTTTGTTCCAACTTTTTCATATGGTCAGCTAATTCCTGAATTTTCTCTCTGTTAGGCTTGCCAGATTTTTTATACTCATTTCCTGCGACCGGTACTGTACCATTATATCTACCAAAATAAATCTTATTTCCCTTCAGGTGTGAATTATAAAACTCTCTCGCTTCCTCCGAATCTAAAGCCTTACGTAGACGTGTTAATTGATCTTCTACAAGCGCATTCATTGGATACAAAATTATTGCGCGAACCCCTGCTTTTCTACACTCATGCTCCCGTTGCGGGATCCTATATGATTTTTTCATACTATGTTTCTTTCCAACTACTGGATTACATTCATTGTGCCACTCTTCGTTTTTCCACCAATCATTCACACGTGCGTTCGACGCCCCCGGTCTCTTCCAATTCTGTGATTCCTTTGCAAGATACGCAAATAATGGCAATAGAAAAGATTCTGTCTTACCAGAACCAGTGCCTGAAGTAATGACAGAATGCTTAGAAGATAGAGCTTTATTTAACATCTCTAACTGATGGCTATACAAAGGATACCTAGTGCTAAAAAGACCTGAGCTAGCAAGTCTTCTAAATAAATCTAATTGCTGAGCATCTAGCCCTGGAAGATCATACTCGTTCAGTTCCATTATCTTCTTATTAGAGCTCTTATATCTTGGCAGCGGTTCAATAAATGGTTGCTGCGACAAAACACCTGATTGTAATAGAAGATTTTCCCTCTCTAACTCAAGAGAAGGATACCTAGTACCAAATGCGGTCCTTACATATCGAATAAAACCATCACGTATCTCTTCAAAAGCTTCTATTGGACTTTTCATCTATCTTCCTCCCTTTATAAATGACATTCTACGAGATTTTGTCCTAGCTTTTTAGATATCTCTACAGCCATTTCATTTGATATTCCTTCATATACAGTAACTCTTATTCCTTTATTAAGCTTTCCTACTTGTTTAATGAGTGCTTTGTCTCGTGGTAGATAACCTGAACAAAGGGCAGAAGCTTTTGCCAATTCCTTAGGCAATGGAACAGTAGTAGGTACTGCCAAGCTTTGATTTATTTCATCAAATAAAAGTACCCTTATCTTATAATGAGCTAATAAGACATATCTCCCCCAGTTTCTATCGATCTTTGCTGCCTGCTTCCCATTCCAAATCCAAGTTTGCTGTTGTTGCGATATCGGATTTGTATAATTAATCAGCTTAACTTTGTCAGAACAGTGGAATTGTCTAAATTGTAACTGGATATTACAAAAAATATTTTTTTTCCAGTTTAATTCAGCTTCTACATTATATTTAAGAGAGTCCATAACTTCCTGTATACTAGGCACTGCAGCTAATAATGTCCAACAAGCAGGAACACTAAAATTCCCCTCAGCTCCTATAATTTCAGCAATTCTTTCTAAAATACGTTGATTTTTAGCCTCAATGTAAATTGTCGAGGGGAAAACTGTATTTTTAGCATAAGCTGAGTCTACTGTAGTTACACTTAGCTTGTCAGGATTTTTTTTTAATAGCCTATATAAATGGTCTATCACCTTTTCACTTCTTCCTCCAGCCAACACTACTTTTGGTATCCCCCTACTAGGCAATAGAGCAAAAGAAGGAGGACAAACGTATATTTCCCTACTTATATAGTCAATTTCACAGTGCCCTAGCATCTCTAAGTCATTTAACACGTTAAAATAAGGGTAGTCGAGACGTTCTTCCTCATCTTCACCAAATTCTTGCCTTAAAAGAATGTCATAGATCTTCTTAAATTTCTCTATATTAATTTTACCTAATGCACTTAAAATACTTAGAATGTCATTGGACACTTTTCGCCACCTCTAAATATCTATTCCAAAGTTCATGTAAAACTTGAAATTTCGGTTTCTCTATAGTTTTTCTCATTTTGCACATGACTGATTTCCAGTGTTTCATGTCTTTTTTGCTAACTATCTGGCTTTCTAACTCACATTTATTTAAAGGCCGTGTAGAGCAAAATTGTACTTTCCATTTCTTTCGCCCAGCTTTCCATATAGCCCAAATAGGTTCCCATTCCAACTCCACTTTATTTCTCCCATGCCAATGGTATATCTCACCTAGCTTTTGCCCAATAAAAATAATCTCATTTGACAAGTGTGTTGGTAACGGACGCTGCAAATTACGTGTTAAAGTGGTAGCACCAAGGGAAACTACTCCAATATTTACTTTCTCTTCTCTATCTAAACATAAGCCCTTTTCTCTTACAAACTCTTTAGTGCTAGATATCGCTACAGTAGGCTTAATAACTTTAAAAGTCACCTTTTTAACACTTGTGCCTTGGTATAAAATATGTATAATTAGTTTTTTATCAACCGGCAGATTTCCAGGTAACTTCCAATATTTAGACTCATGTTCCTGCTCAAGTACTGTATCACCTAATGTTACAATAGCTCCCTCTTTGTTATTCTCAAGCATAATTCTTGGTAATAACGTACTCAGAAAGGTGTTTCCATTCCCTAAACGTATTCCATCAATAAAGCGAACTTTAGTCTCCTCTACGAGCGTTAAAGCCGGAATACCTAAACAAGGCTCCCTAGGATTAGTTGCATGAAATAATGACCAACCTTGTGGCAATCCCGTATATTGAAGTTCTCCAACCCCTTGACATGAATATTCCAGCCACTCTCTTACCCTACCAATATGGGAAGAAGAACATAGCACCATAAACTTAGAGTCAAATTTAATGCGAGGGACTTCCACCAAATTGTACAAACCATACTCCCTCCCCAGCATAAAAACACGTACAGGAGCACCAGGCAACGAAACTTTCCATCTATTTTCTAAGTCCTCAAACTGTTCCCCTTGTATCCAGTTAAGTCTAGTTGCATCCAACCTTACATTCTGATTATCCTTAAGTTCTGTAGACCATCCATTTGTGATTCTTATGCATCTAACGGTATCTACAACCATTTTTCTTCGAAACGTTAACGGTTCATCAGGAAATTCATTTTGAGTGTTTATTCTAAGAGTAAATGCGGCTTTCTCGGTCAGCTTGTTTAACGATAAACACAGTCTTAGCTTTGCATGGACAAAGCTATTAGAATCTATTAAATCTCCTGGTATAATACCATCCCACTCCACTAATGTGTCACCAGCAAGATCGAGTAAGGCTTGTAATAGTTCACTGTTCTCTTCTTCTCCCTTTAAAAGCCTCATTGTCTTTTTAGTAAAGTGTTCCTCTCCATGATCAAGAAGTATTTTTCGTACAGTTTCACTGTCTGGAGAATCATAGAAAGTGATACCCACCTTGTTAAAAATTAAAGGGAGCCTCTTTCTCTCCCTACTAGATATAATAGTCTGTGATAAAGGTAACCCAACGTGCCTATACCTTCCTCTAATCCTAACTTTGAAGCGCCCATACTCCTCAAATTTATCCTCTGTACTCCATTTCTCAAGATCCTTCCATAAACTTTCCATTCTATCAAAAGAAGGATACTGTCCAGATCCTTTCTCCTCTCCAAGCAAATTACGCAGTTTTGGATAATAGGCAATTTGAGAAAAATTCTCGTCTTGTACATATCCGGCTAGAACAAAAAGGGCTAAATAGCCGATATAAGGCGGATACTCTAATTTTCTGCCCCTCCACTTGTCTGCAGCCAAGAGAGCCTTTTGACAAATCCCAGAGTTGCTGCTCGCTCTTATCCAGTGCGGTCCCTCAATGAGGGAAGAAATAAAATCATCTAAATTCTCACCAATTTTTTTCCCTAATTGCTTAATTAAACTCTTATCTATAAATAGTAAAACCTCTTGACCAGCCATCTCTTCATTAAAGAAGTAACTGGCAATTAAGTCATTCCACTTTAAATATGACATAATGTCCACACACATCCTTAATGGTTACATTGTGACAGGAGTTCTGTCTACAGACACGCTATAACTTTATAAACATTTGTACAAGTGAAAATCACATCCGTTTTATATCAAAAATTACAGATGTCCTTATCTTAATTATAATAGATTTTCATACAAACCAAAATAATCCATTTGGAATTAAATATGAGATGTATCTTTTTTATTTTATTCTTCAATATCGCACTAAATATAATTACCTAATTTTACATTCAACACCATTTGTCCACTTTACCTAAAAAAAGTAAAAACTCATAATATTTTTCCCGTTAAACCGCTATGTTATTCAATATTTTACACAATATGTTGTTTAACAATATGAGAACAGTGATAGATGAAATATAGAATAGTAAGATTAAATCGTTAAGTAAATCGTACATAGGGACAGATATATTTTCTGTGAGAAAAACTTTATTTACAGCTCTATCCAATGGACTTAAGAATGGGTTTGAGATCTTGTTTTTTCATGTAAAACAAGTAAAAGACAATAAGAACGCTACTGATATAATTGCTTTTTTTAGCAACCTACATATCTGAAGTTAAAATCGTGGTTATGCTGGTAATTTTTCATACTCCACAAATCGAGTTCACTGTTCTAAGATATGATGAACGATTTTTATCATTTTATGAGCGATGGCAAGGAGCGCTTTTTTCTTCCCTCGATATACAGCTAGTAACCAATTCCTTGCAGCTGACCAAGTATGACTTGTCTGAGAAACAACCCAAAACGTTAACTTGGTGTGGGACTTTCCTTTCATCGTTAGGGTAATCTTTTTGCCTGTACCTTCATGATTCCCTGGTGACAGCCTGCCCAAGATGCAAAATACGTAGCGGAAGGAAATTACCTCATATCCATTCCAATTTCCACGATAGTGCCGGCAACTGCACCCACTATTCCAGTAATTAAAAGAGGGGACTTAGCTTGTTCCTAATAGGGTATGAGAAGTTCTTTTCTTCGTGCTTCTAACTTCACATAAAAGATCATATTTCTTATTTAATCCTGTGTATTTATCTTGCATGTTTTCTCCTTCTACTAACGCTTGCATTATAATATAATTATATAACCATATAGTGTATAATTATTTATGTATATATTTTACAAAAAGGGGGAAATACTTTGTCTAGAGCTACAGATTTATTCGAACAAAGAATTGCAGATTGTGCTACTCTTGAAACAAAAATTCCAACTCACTTACCTGATTGGATGAATGAATTAGGTATTGTACCTAATTCAACTATTATTTCATCAAATAGAATTGGTTCTAAAGATAGAAATAACAAAACAGATGTGCTTATTCAATTAAGTGATTCAGTTAATCTAAAAATCTCAGCCAAGCTATCTTCGGCTGATTATTTTGGAAATTGGTACGGTCATTTAAGATTCTTAGAAGAATTTGGGGAAGAAACGTTTGATAGATTAAGCCATACTATTACCGAATGGGCAAATTGGTGGATTACACAGTCAAATGCTTCTCCATTTGTTGGTGTTAGTATTTGTTTTGGTAGAAGAAGCGGAAATACAGCCATTCGTTTTTTAGATATTTTTACCCCAGAGGATGTTATTTCTGTAGTTAGAGGATATGGTGAAGAAACAGATGCTACCGCTAACTGTATGTATATTAGTAACACACCACCAAACTCTATTGATGATTTAGTACATAACTTACGCCCTATTAATCATGAAACAATTTCCCAAGCTGTAGGGGAATTTATGATTGCTTGTAGACCTATTAATCCAATGACAGAAGGCACAAATAGAGGGAAAAATGTATATACAGAATTTAAACCTTTTCATCCTCTTAATTCGTTAACTACTATCACTTCTGCACAAGAATTATCCAAACTAGGTGAGTTTATTCCTGTTAAACCAAATAGGTTAAATCATAACCATATTCTAAACAGCTTACAAAGTGATTTTAATATTGTAATTCCTAGAAAAAAATGATAAATAAAAAACTAGCATTAGCTAGTTTTTTATTTATCTCTTATTCTCTTTTAAAGTTTGATTTAAGCCACGTTAAAACTTCTTCTTTATTTTTATATCCAGCACGCTTTAATATTAAAACAATTTCAACAGCAGAAATAATCACTACCGGATGTTCATCATCAATAATTTCTTTATACGTTTGCATACCTACATAAGACGTTGTAACTAAGATACCCAATTGCCTATGACGTAATCTTGATATTAGACGGGATGTATCTTTAACACCTACACCATTTTTCATCTCATATCGCTTAGCTTCTAAAGAAAAATCAACTAAAATTGAGCTTGATTCAACACCAATTCTGTATTTACCAACTATATCTCTTCCACCATCTCGTGATTTCTTTGTAACGTCATAACCAATTATATTTGAATCCATTAATTGTGCTATTCTACCAGCACATGGTTCAAAAGCTTGCCCTGTTTTAAAATAACTGTATATTGTATCTATAATCTCTAAATCACTATTAGAATTAGGTAATTGCTCTTGTTTATTTCTATATTTCTTAGATTTTTTTGCCTTAAGTGGCGTATAGCAACCTTTCAATATCCAATCTTTCCATGCTTTTGGTGCATGCCTACTTTCTATCCCTTTATCAATTAGTAAATCATGAATCCATTTTCTTTCTATTTCACTTACATCTAGAATTGTAAATGTTGATTTATAATTTTGGAATCTACAACCATCTTTTATACTCCACATCGCTATCAAATCCTCATTAGCGCACATACCCTCATATCCAGGCACAGCAATTCCTCTGAACCTTACATCTCTACCTTTTTCTTTAGAAAAGACAAAAAATGGTGGTATTTCACTTCTGTCACCACTATGTAGACGATTAAAACACTCCCTTAAAATAATATTTCCCATTTTTTTATTTCTTTCATCATGAAGGGTTCTTCCCGGTTTTTTATTATCCCCATAATAAATAAACTTACCGCTCTCCACATCAATTTCATCTACCCAATCAACATCTTCTCCAGTTGTGAATAATACAACATATTTCAAATCAAATTCCTTTTTAGTTCCCCTCGCTCTAAATCCTCCTGAATTCTCTACATACATTAATTTACTTAAAACCTCATCAGACATATTTCCATTGCTACCACTTAAATACACTTCATCCAATATTAAATTTGCTTTATCTAAATTAGCAAATGAAACAGCCATAAAAACATCCTTTACTAAAAGTCTTTACTACCATTTTAACTTTTAAAACGAAAAAAGACGATATTATATAGAATATTATCTACATAATTACCGTCATAGATCCTTAAAATTTCTTCGCTTGGACTTATCCTTCTAACTCTTTTAAAACAAAGAAACTTAATTATATAAAAATCATTTCTTATATACCCTTACTGTAGATATATATTATATATTAAAAATCAATTGATCTTCCCTATTTATCGGCTGACTCACCGCGTATTCAGCAATCGGTTTAACAATTGCACGAGCTAATAAAACAGGAACTGCATTGCCAATTTGCTTATAAATCTTGTCTAATCGACCATTCACACTCATTTTTTGGTTAGCACCATCGCTAAATTCATACCAATCCGGGAATGTTTGAATGCGAGCAATCTCTTTCACCGACAAGCGACGATTATTCTCTTCCCCATCGGAAAAAATCCATTTGTTTTTATCAACATTCTCCATTGGTAGTCCGCCTGGATGGATCGGAGCTTGTCTACCACTTGCTTGAATTGTAAAACTTTGTTGATCCCAATTTTTCTTACGATTACGACTCATAAATATTGTCGAATAAGAACCAGTAAAGTAAGGTCCTGGATCACTTTCCAAATCCCCAATTGCTTGTTTTAAAGTAACATATGGTAGTAACCCCTCACCTTCACCATGAGTCGGCTCAGGAAATTCATAAACAAACTCTAAATCGTTTCTCACACCAACTAAAAATACACGTTCTCTTAATTGTGGAACTCCATAATCACGAGAATTTACCAATTTGGTATATACGCGGTACCCCGCAGCTTCGAAATCCTGAACAATTTGCTTAAACACTTCTCCTTTTCCTAGTGTAAGCATACCTTTAACATTTTCCGCAACAAAGAATTTCGGTTGGGTCTGCATTAAGCACCTAATAAAATGTAAATATAAAAAGTTACGTTCATCATCAACCAGTCGTGGACCAGCTTCACTGAAACCCGGACACGGAAATCCCCCTAATACAAGGTCTGCATTTGGAAACGTATGAACTTTTCTTATATCCTTATTGTGCAAATACACATCTTGAGAAAAATTATTTCTATATGTTTGCAATGCTTCTCTAAAAAAGTCATTAGCATATGTTTTATGAAAAATACTTTCATGACGAATAGCATTGTAAGTTTCTTTATTTTGAAAAGCTTCCATTGCTCGCTCTGTTCCTAGAACAGCTTCTAACCCAGCTAACTCAATTCCTAAGTCTAATCCCCCGGCTCCACAAAATAAACTTATAACATTATATTTATTCTCGTTATAGCTCAGATCATTTTCATCAAAATCACTGCGTGTATCTACCTCTTTTTGTCGTTCTTCTTCAATTTTTTGTAATAAGGTTTCCCTAACTTCCTCCAAGCTATAATCAGGAGCTGGTTTAAATTTCCCTCGACCTCGTTCATCTAACTTTACCATTTTACATGCTCCCTTCGATATTTCTATCAATTAGTTTACGTTTTTAAAGAAAAATTATCAATAAGAAAGACCACCCAATCTAGGTGATCTTAATTAATTAAAAATTTTATGTTTTTTAAAATAGTGATAAACGCTCTGTACTTTGTGAAACTTCTCGAGCTTCTTCTAAAGATTTATATGCCATATGTATAACAACAACCTGTTCCTCTACATTAGCATTAGTTGGATGCGGAATCGTAACATTCTCTATTTCTACATAAGAACTATTTTGAACAAACTGTTCAAACTCTTCTTTATTGGCGTATGTTTCATACTTTTCCTTCTTTATAATAGCAATTACTGAAAACTCATTCTCCTTATCAAAAAGGATAATGTCCTTAAATGCTTTGATTGGATTTTGTAATAGCCACATCGAACGAACGCGTAAATCAGTTAATCCCCTACTATCTATTTTATTAAATCTAGCTAATTCATTAGTTTTTGATGTTAATCCTTTAAATTCAGTTTCAATAATACTAGATAAACGTTCAAATACATTTTTATAAACTATATCATCTGCAGCATAAACTTCACCATCTACAAACCATAATAACTTGATTTCATTACTATTTTTTGGAATAAAACCAATAGAATACATCATATCCTTTTCAATCCACTTTCCACCATCACAAGTACGACACTCGTTAGAAATACGCGAATCACTCTGTCTGAGTTTATTTTTAGGATATGAACTATTCAATTGCAGTTGTCCTGTGAGGGATTCTAATTTTTTCACTTCTACACCTTCACCATCTTTAATAACAAAATCAGGTGGATTAGAATCATTACCTAAATATGAAAAGTATTGCTCATGTATTTTTATTTTCTCTTCAATGTTTTCTGTATCAAATGCATTACAGTATGCATCTTTAACATAAAATTCTAGCGCAGTTCCCTGACTATTCATCCGATTTGATCCTGAGTATATATCTTTAATGTCATTATTTAAATAGGTTCCTAAATTCATAAGTGCATTTAATACATTAACAGCCATAATATTCTCCCTTCATCCAGAACAAAAACTATATTTTCTATCTACGTAATATTCTACAAAAACATTCAAAAATCTACCATAATAGACTATTAAAATGTATAACTATTTATGTATTTAATTTTTAAATTTGGAACACCCAGTGATAATCCACCAATTCTTACATAGAAAAACATATAGTAGTATACCTAGTAACCCTTCACAATTTGGACCATTTACAAAATAAGTCTAACTAGATATTACTCTAAAATCAGATCTTACGAATAAAACCTAAGAACCTTCTTGTATTTTCAGATAAAAAAAGAAGAGTTTTCAATACGAAAACTCTTCTTCTCCTTAAATATGTAAGGGATTATTTAACCGCATCTTTTAACGCTTTACCAGGTTTGAATGCAGGTACTTTGCTTGCCGCGATTTCAATTTCCTCACCAGTTTGTGGGTTGCGTCCTTTACGAGCCGCACGCTCACGAACTTCGAAGTTACCAAATCCGATAAGTTGTACTTTATCACCTTGCTTTAAAGCTTCTAAGATGGAATCAAAAACTGCGTCAACTGCTTTTGTTGCGTCCTTTTTAGAAAGGGAACTTGCTTCTGCAACAGCATTGATTAAATCTGTCTTGTTCATGCCATTCACCTCCTCCCAAAGATACAACTATATAATGATTATAAAATAAATCTTACCTTCATTTGTAGGTAATTCTTCTAAAATCCATACTACAAAGATGTAAATAAATCACTATCAAGGGCTATGTTATATGATTATCCCTTATAATTCAATATCTTTAAAGAAAATGTTATTAAGAAAATCCGAAAAAATGGTGAAACTTGACAGTAAACTATAAAATATTAGATTATTATGTTTTATTTTTCTATAAAAAATTGCTAAGTAAGAAATCTCCTCTTATAAAATCCCTACCTATTATTTGATCATCCATAATGTTAATTTCACTTCGTTTAATTGCCTCATAAACAATTTTAAATTAACTCTCATAAAAAAATTCTAAAAATCTAGGTTTTCTTCTACTGTAGACATTTCAATTTCATTGAGATTTTCCCACTATAATATAACTTATTAAGCCGTACCCTCCCGAAGCACCTTCCCAAAAGAAGGCTTACTATAACTATTCGCATGAATATATAAACGTTCAGAAGAACGTGTCATACCTACATACAATAGTTTTCGTAATTGCATATCATTTTGTACGAGCTGCTTCTCTTCGAATCTATCAACATCAACTAAGAAGACGATTGGTGCCTCAAGGCCTTTTGAAGAGTGATATGTTGTGATAATGAGACGACCTTCAGTAATATCTTTTTGAATCTCTGTTTGCTGACGTATCTTATAATCTAATTCCTTTTTTAATTTATTACATTCGTTCCGTTCTCGGCATAAGATTAAAATATCCTCTGGTTTATAGCTCTCTTTGTAAATAAGGTTATAAATTGTGTCGCTAATCTCTTTATATGCCCCTTCAATAAAGCTAACTCCATCTTTTATCTGGTTCTCAAATGATAATTCATTCATAGGACAGTAAAATTTATTTACTTCTTCTTCTAATTTCTTTTCCTGCTTTAAAAAGTTAAGGGCTAAGTTAATATGTTGGCTGCCGGAACGATATGATTTTTTTAGTAATGTACTTCTTCCACGCATGTCGATTCCTAAGCTTCTCCAGCTGTGATCTGCATTATTGTAAATACTTTGTAATCGGTCTCCTGCTAGAAATAAATTTATTCCTGTAACTGTTTCTTTTTTATTGTTGATATATGTATGTTCTTTACATGATTTTACACATAGTCGAATCCAATCGTCGAGGAAGTCTTGGTACTCATCAACTAAAATCGCATCACATGTTGAATGTGCTCGTTCGGTTGCGATTTTAGGTAATTCGTCATTCCACCACTCTTGCTTCGCATTTTTAGGCACACTTATACTTGCCATATCTAATGCAAACTTATGAAATGTACTAATATCAATATTTTCTAAACGAATATTTGCAAAAGCAAGCTCTGCTGCTATTGCATTTAATTTGTTTTCGATCTTCGCTTTTAATGACTTATTATATGTTAAGATTTTTATTTTCCAATCCGGATGTTCACGTACTAAATGAATGGCACGTGCAAGTAGCAAAACAGTTTTCCCACTCCCAGGAACTCCAGTTACCATATAGTGTCCATATGGTACACGCTTCGCAAAACGTTCTTGTTCTGCATCTAACGCTGTAATTAAATCTTTTGCATTTGCTGGGCTTGTGGTTTTCGTGCTACTAACCTTAATTTCTGGAAATAACAGTGTTCGTATCGTAATCATTTCCTCTTCTTCTAATAAGCATGATTCATTTTCAAAAAGCTGATTTATATTCACCTTTCCTAAAACATCTGATGAAATATAATTAGCTGGTGGCTGGTTAAATATTTGGTCCAATCTATTCTCTTCAATTTCATTAGAATGGAGGTTGGGAAATATAACACTAGCATGCAGCTTAAATTTTAATTCTGCCTGATCATCTCGTAAAACATCTTGCAATCTAAATAATCCTTTTGCAGCATTATAATATCCATTTGTTTTACAAAGGGGATTATCTACCTTTCTTCCATCTGCTAAATCTATCTTTCTTCGATCAGCTCTGTGAATATAAGAAATATCCCAGTCCTTTACTTCTAAAATCGTTACACCTTTTTGCGAATCAATTAGAATGAAATCTGGTTCTAAATGCCTAATTCTTGGTTGAATATATAAATATGCTTCTCTCTCTATGTTTTTATATAAGGCTCGAATTTTTTCAAGAACTTTTCTTTCACCTGAAGTCAGACTTGGCAAATCAGTCGGTATAATGTGTAAACCCACAAAAATTCCCTCTTTCCCATATCGTGTACGTTCTATATATGTTTATTTCAAAAGACAATAAAACCCAATTTCTTTTAATCTAAATTATAACAATATATATAAATATATCCACGTAAAGTTTTCTCGGGAAAGTGTTATGTATTAAGGAAGATAGGGTGCGTAGGGAAGTGTCCGCTTCTTTTCCCTCTTCTGCTGTTTGCTAAAGAAGTCAGTTCTGTCATTTATAGTACGTGAAATTTTAATATATTATATAAAACACCCCCCATAGGTTAGAATGGAGGTGTTAGAAATTAACAAATTTATATTATCATATGTTTGATAGTATTGATGTTGAGAAATAAAAATGCCATTTTGTTGAGGGGAAAAAATAGAATTTCACCTTTTCACACTACTGTGGAATCAGCGATATATTCAAAGTGCTAATTATCCTTTTTCAAGTTGGATGGTCATAAGTTCAATCTATTACAGCCGGAATAACACATTCCTTAATCAACCCCCACCTATCCCGAGGGTTCATGATGAACTCTGACGCAATCGCCACAACGAGATCTTTTTCTGGAATACAACAAATAACATTCCCACCATCACCTCGTGCTAAGTACGCAAAAATTCCGTCCTCCTCATGTACCCACCATAAATAACCGTAGTGATTCGGGTTTATCATTGTTGATTCGTCAATCCATATCTTAGAAACAACCTGATTGTTGTTCCAAATACCCCGGTTCAAATATAGAAAACCAAAACGTGCCATATCACGAGGAGTTAGCGTAAGTCCCCATCCTCCAGTGGAGTTACCGTTTGGATCTTTCACCCATCCTTTCACATTTTTCCCGAATAAGTCCTCAAATCCAAATGATTTCATTTCATGATCCGGGACTTCTTTCATGCCGATTGGTTTAAATAAGCGTTCGTTTGCAAACTCACGGGCGCTTTTGCCTGTGCTGCGAGTGATGATAGCTGAAAGCAGATGTGCTCCTGCGGTGGAATATTTAAAAACGCCAAGTTTTCCTTGTTCGCCTAGCATATCAAGGGTGTAGGTTACCCAGTCTGGTTGTTGGCACAGTTTGTCTAATGGTTCATGCCAGTCCTCGAATGGATATGGCGCTGTCATGGTGAGAAGATGGCGTATGGTGATTTCCTGCTTTTGGGCAGCATCGGAAACATATTCGGGGAAAAAATCTAGTACCCTCTGATCTACATTTGTAATATATCCTGCGTCTATCGCAATACCAATAAGGGCAGAAATGATACTTTTCGTTACAGACGCCACATGATGCGTATCATCTGGGCCGTAACCATTGTAATAACTTTCGTGAGCAATATATCCTTTTCTCACAACAACGATGCCGTTAATATTGCTGTAATCGGATTTTATCGTAGTCTCAAGCTCTGAAAGTTTTTCAGAGTCCATTTTCAAAGCTTTTGGGTCTGCAGCTTGCCAGTCATTTCTTTGCATGATAGATACCTCCGATAAGGTGTATTTTGTTTTGCTTAGCGAACACTTCTATCTTTTCTTTACAGGAAAATATACCTCGGTAACTATATCCTCAGGATCGGTAGCTTGATTGGGTTCGGTTATATATACTTCATACGGTGGGTTTATCAATTCATATCCTTCCTTTTCAACCCATTCCATCAAGTTAGCATATACCGATGTCAATTCTGGGTATGGTCCCTTTAAAACAGACTTCGCACAAAGGTATCCAGGCAACTCTCTCGTTCCTTTGACCGCTTCTTCTATCGGAATGGCAAACTCTGTATCATTGCCGGCAGGGTTGTACTCAGGGCTGTAGTAAATCGTCATTGGCATACCAAGCAAGGTGAGTTTTTCAGTCGCAATCTTTTCATATAGTCTACTAAAATATTTTCCATATCCTGCAGCATAGTCATCGCTACTCATCATCTGACGCATAGAAAGGATATTCATCGGCTTTGTTTCAACAAGTTGTACTTCTATATCTTCAAGGTATGACATAATCGGTATGCCCTTCTCTAAATTGAGAATGTGATTGCTCATTTGATTTAAGGTATACTCAAGAGCATTTAGTTTTTCCTGTATTTCCTTTCTTTTGCGATTAAGAGTAGAAAACAATTTCTCTTCTGACTGATCCTCTTCCAATTCCAAAATGGCCTTGATTTCTTCCAGAGAAAAATGATAAGACTTCAAGCGGTTGATAAAAAGCATCTTTTTTAGTTGCTCGATGGAATAATACCTATAACCATTTTCAGGATTAATCTCACCGGGATAAATTAATCCAATTTCATCATAATATCGAAGCGTTTTTGTAGATACTCCACATATCTTTGAGAACTCTCCAATCGATAGCAAAAGATTACCTCCATTCTTCCTATTTTTATAGGGACTAAATGTTTCGTTCTATTCTTTTATACAGCTTACCCTAAGGGCAAAGTCAATCACAATAATGCTTCTAATATTTCATACCAAAGCAAAAAAACACTCATGAGAGTGCTTTTTACTTTAATCTTATATTTACACAGTTGCTTTAACTTTTCTTTGATTAACCCGCGTGCTTAATTGAATTAATCTCTCGCGATCTATTAGTACCACGCGATTCACAGTAGCCAATTTGCGTGCCGCGGATGTGAAGTTGCTATTCGTTACAACCCACGTTTCATCCGCTTTATAGAATTCTTTTGCCCCAACAATTTCTTGAACGGAACTAATTCCTACATTCTTCTTATAACGTTTTGCTTGCACAATAATCTTTTTGTTATTTTTTCGTAAAATTAAATCTGCTCCAAAATCACCAGATGCCTTCGTAACTTGTGTTTGATAGCCGAGTTTTTGAAACAAAATACCTAAGTATTCTTCAAATTGATGGCCGTTCATTTTATCAATATCACAGATTTTTGATTGCCTTAGTTCTCTTAGTTTCTTAACGTGCACATAAATATATAACAATATAATAGCTGCTGATACCATTACGATCGGTATCAAAAACTCACGTTTCCACAGTATTGCAACAACTGTCATAGCTAGCAGGGAACCTAATATAGAATCATCTTGCTTTCGTTTTGCCATTGTCTCACCTCCGTTCTTTTTTCAAAATAACTAAGTTTAATAGACTATATAAAATATGATTCCTAAAATAACCAGGGCAATAAATCCTTTAATTATGGGCAGGATGCTATCTGGTATACGCGATCTAATGATTGCAAGTACAATACATACAACAAATACGACACCTAATAGTATCCATGCATTCCAAAGCATGTCTTTTAGTGATTGTGGTAGTTCTACATTGAAATTCATTACTTCTTCCTTTCATTAAAAATCCTTTTATTCATATAATATATTATTACATTTTTAAACAAAAAAGCCAATTCTCACTAATAAAGTTGACTTCCATGTCTCTACCACTTGAGGCTTATGATGTTTGTTGGAAATTACGATTATCGAGTAGGACTTATAACCCGATAACGTGGACAACCAATAAAACGATATCGACCACTTTTACCAATATATCAGCGCTTTTCCAAATATATCGACCGCTTTTTAAAATATATCGGCGCTTCGACACAAAATAAAGACCCTCCGACAAATTTCGTCAAACGAAAGAGGCTATCCCCAGCGGATAGCCTTCATCTAACTAAGCTTTCACACGAAACAATCCCACCGAAGCCACTCCGTCCGGAACTTTCTCCGCAATCGCCTCCCCGATTTTCAAACTAGCCGTCGCAGCCGGAGACGGAGCGTTACAAATATGCATCGAGTTGATACCTGGGATAATGCAAAAGTCATCAACCATGTTTCCGTTGGAGAGAATCGCCTGTGCTCTTACGCCAGCGTGAGTTGGGACGATGTCTTTTTCTGTGAGTTCTGGAATGAGGCGCTGTAAGCTTTTGAGGAATGATTGTTTGCTGAATGAGCGGATCATTTCTTTCATTCCCTCTTTCATGTTGGGCATGGCCATTTTCCAGAAGCCGGTGTAGGTCATTGTTTCCATGAAGTCTTTTAGGTTAAAGTCTTTTTTTGTGTAGCCTTCTCGTTTGAAGCTTAGGACGGCGTTTGGTCCTGCGTGTACGTCACCGTTTATCATTCTTGTGAAATGCACACCTAAGAACGGAAAGTCCGGATTTGGGACTGGGTAGATTAAGTGTTTTACGAGATGGCGTCGTTCTGGGATGAGTTCGTAATATTCGCCGCGGAACGGGACGATTTTCATGTCTGTTAGTATTCCTGCTTTTTTGGCGATTCGGTCGCTGTGTAGGCCGGCGCAGTTAATGAGAAATTTCGTTACGAATACGCCTTGGTTTGTTTCGATTGTGACAACGTCTTTTTTTTCAAAGATTTGTTCTGCTTTTGTGCCTAGGTGCACTTCTCCGCCGTTTTTTTCAATGAAGCGAGCAAAGGCATGGCTGACTCCTTTGTAATCGGCAATGCCGCAGGATGGAACGCGAATTGCGCCTAGTCCTTTGACATGCGGCTCTATTTCCGATAGTTCTTCTGGACTAATTTTTGCGATTTCTAAGCCGTTTTGCAAGCCTCTATCATAGAGATTTTGCAGAAGCGGAATCTCTTCTTTTTCTGTCGCGACGATGACCTTTCCGCACATGTCATAGGCGATTCCGTTTTCTTTACAGAACTGCACCATGGCAGCATTTCCTTCTTTTGCGAATTTTGCTTTGAAGCTGCCTGGTTTATAGTAAATGCCGGAATGGATGACACCGCTATTATGTCCCGTTTGGTGATGGGCCAGTTCGTTTTCTTTTTCAATGATTGCGATTTTGGCATGAGGGAATTTTTTCGTTAAAGCTACCCCTGTTGAAAGCCCGACAATTCCTCCGCCGATAATAATAAAATCATACATGTTGCTCGCTCCCTTTTTAAAAAATATCTATGTATATCATGAAAGGCAGGCCTTATTTCAAGACCCGCCGCATCGATTATGATTTGGAAAAGCAGCCGCGTTGGCGCATGAGCTCTCTATATAAATCTTTATTTTTTTCAAAAGAAGCGCGCCCGTGCATCCAAAATAGGTTATTTAATAGAACTAAATCGCCGACTGGTAATTTTAATGCATGCGTTGCTGGAGAGTTTTCAACAGAGTGTGATAGTTCTTTTAGATAGTTTGCTTGTTCAATGTTATCAGGGTAAGCAAATTGATCGATAAAACAAATGCACGGTGCATTATTGATATCAAAAAACGTTTCACGGTGTACGATTTCTTGTGCATTTTTACTTGGCGGTGCTTTGTATGTGATTTTGACAGATGCGAGTGAATGGTTTCGAAACTTGTCAAGTTCTTCCCAGTCATCTAAATGAAGTAAACGCGATTCGCCGCCTACTGCATTCTGTTCTTCAATCTTCATCATAAGCAGCCAATCTGTCGGTTCGTCAACAAATGTTCCGTCTGTATGAAGTGTGAATAAACGATACGCTTGGCGCAAATAAGAGTCACTGCTGTCTGTATCTTTCACGTTAAATCTAGCATAATACGTCCCTGTCATAGCGTCAAAGTTAGGTGTACCAATTAAATGCGTTAATGCCGTCGCAAATTTCACATAGTCTTCTGCCGCTGTTGTTTCACCCTGTACACCAATTGTAAATCCACCCGTTTCGCGGTCATGAATAATCCCGCGAACATTTTCCATAAAAGATGCCCCGAAGATCTTTCTCATTTGATCAGCAAGAATAAAGCGAGAATAAGGAATATATTGCAATGATTGCTCAGAATGTTCTTTTACCTCTTGGAAAAACTGTCTAAGCAATTGCTGATTTAGTGCAATATGATACAAGCGTTTATGATCTGGATGAGGCATAATTTCATATCCCTCATATTTCTTCGCAAATTTCATTTTCTTTTCTTGTTCCGTAATCATCTACATCTTCCTCCTTAGTCTTAAAAAACTAAAAAGCCAGTCATACGCATCCACAATGTCTCCATTGTCGAAACGTACAACTGGCTTCAAATTACGAGTGCTCTTTAATCTCTTAAAGTACAATAATATTAGACAGTTTTTTTATTCAACTATGTGCAAATCAGAAAGTGAAGATCGGATGTAGAGAAGGCTTATTTCTCGTATGGATCTTATCACTTTATAAATAAATATTAATTCAAAATTTTCTGAATGTCAATGTGTTTCATTATTTATTTTCCTTATTTTTATTGCGACTACACACTTTACACATTCATACCTTCAGTGTCACCAACACCACTATGAAAAAATAGAAATTCATGATAATGATATTTTTATTACTTATGTAGGATAGCTTTCAAATATTTGGAGGAAGTGTCACAAAATATAAACGCCCATTCGTTATATAGAGTGAGAGGAGGGATTATATGAAAGTTACAAACAAGGATTATGAAAAGATGGAAGAGCTATACGAGTTGTATGAACAAAAAATTTATTATGTAGCTTATTCTATTTTAAATAATATTCAGCAGGCTGAAGATGCAGTTCAAGAGACGTTTATTACTCTTTATCAGAATCTGGAAAAGCTCCAAAACTTGAACACGCAAGAGCTTAAACGATACATTTTAAGAATTGCGAAAAACAAAGCGATTGATAGCTACCGGAAAAATAAACGACATGAAATATTCTTAGAAGACTATCAAAGAGAGTCACTAGAAGTAGCAGATGAAAATATTGAAGAGTGGGAACAGCGTTTCATGTCTGAGGTTCAAATCGATACATTGCTAAAAGAGTTAAGTGAGTCTTACAGACAGGTTTTTAAGTACAAAGTCTTCTATAACTTAACTTATCAGGAAATTTCAAATCTAATGGGGATAACTGAGGTCAATGTCCGCAAGCAATTTGAACGCGCTCGAAAACGAGTACATAATATGATAGGAGGTATAGAAAATGACGAATTCAAAGAACTCCAAAGAAATGTATGACTTTGCCGAAAAAATTGCTTTAGATGATTTTGATAAACTGGATGAACAGCATGAATTTTCAGATACCTACACGCACAAAAAGAAGTTGTTTATGGAGGAAATTAAGATGAAAGGCGGGCAACCACAGGCCAAGCGGAAAAAGAATCGTATTTTAATCGCCGCTGCCTGCTTATTGATCGGCATGCCGACAACCGTTTTTGGCGCAGTAAAAATCCATGATATGATTGTCAAAAAACAAAATTATGAAGTAAATGTTTCGGTAACAAATAAGGCCCCAAAAAAGACTGACAATTGGTATAAGTTGAAAGTCGGCTATTTACCAGAAAATATGGCAGCAGACGATCACGATGCTATGAAATATTCATTTAAAGATAACTACGCAAAGGGTGGGTTTTCATTTCTTCTTTGTAGATTAGGAAAAAATGCAGATTTTCAAACGCTGTACTCAAAAAGCTACGAAGAAAAAGAGATAAATGGCAGGAAAGCAGTGATTGTCCATAGAGACACCGGAAGCAACAATTTACCGTTTGACAGACAAGTCTTTCTCTTTTTTGAGGAAGAGGGGATTATGTTAGAAAGTTTTATTGGATCCGATGTAAATGAAGAACAAATGATGAAGGTCTTAGGGAACATTTCACTTGAGCCTACATCAAAAGAAAAGGCATCAGATATAGCAGATTATGATAAAGATCGTTTTAGCAAAGCGAAAAAACCAACAAAACCTAGCGTTATTCCTTTGAAAAAAGACAGCAAACAACTATTTAGCGTAGGTCAAAAGGTTCCAGTAACCGTAAGTCTTGGCATGGATAACAGCAAACTTGAATATGTTATCGAAAAAGTTGAAGTCTTTGATTCAATCAAAGATTTTAAACAAGAGAACTTTAATAATTTGGGACTAGAAATACTAAGCGAGAATAAAGCTTTAGATCAGACGAATAAATTGATACCGTACAAACGGGATGTATATAAAGTTGGAGATGGTAAAGATTCAATTGACAAATTAGTAGAGTCGAAATTAATTACTCCTAAATTTGTCTACCTGACAACAACAGTGAAAAACATTGGTAAACAGGCGACACAAGAAATCTATATGCATCCATCCCTAAAAGTGCTTAAATCTGAGAATAATGCATGGAACTATGCTGAAGAAGATGGAATTGCCGAAAAAAGTACTATGACGAGCGAAGTTGATTATCTAGAACCTCACGGAAACGGAAAAAGCTTTTACAATATTGGCAGTATCCCACCAGGACAAACGATGAAGGTTAACTTAGGTTATTTTGTAGATGAGGATAAGCTAGATTCAATCTTCCTTGATGCTTTCCATTACAGTGGGTTTAGTGGCACTGAAAATATGAATGCGAAAGATCGTTGGTGGATTGATATTCGTCAAAAGTAAAAATGATAGGAACAAATGGTTAGCCCTCACCAATCGGGCTTTTACGGACAGTTGTCCCCACCTTCATCTTTGCTTCTCTCTAAATCTTGAGGTGGGGGTCTTACTGCCCGCGAATAGCGGGATAAACTAAAAAGCCAGTCATACGCATCCACAATGTCTCCATTGTCGAAACGTACAACTGGCTTCAAATTACGAGTGTTCTTTAATCTCTTAAAGTACAATCTAAGATTCATCTCCTATCAATTTTAAAAATCTATGGTTCCATATATTTTCATAAAAATCAATCGTCTCTTTTGCAGACATAAATGGATTATTCAAAGTAGAGGTTGCTTTCTGTACCATGAAGTTTTCGTATCCCAATCCATGAGCAAATTTAATCGTAGCATCCATACAGTATTCTGTTTGGGCACCGCAAAATTCAATACGATGTACAGCTAATTGGTCTAAAAGATTTTTTAAGTTCGTTTTGTAAAAAGAATTTGCATGTATTTTCCTTACAAAATAATCTTGCTCTTGAACATCTATATTGGCATGAATAGCCCATGGTTCTTCTTCAGGTACTAACTCTTCATCACAGTGTTGAACAAAAATGATTGGTTTATGTAATTCTCTATATAAAGCAATTCTATTATTTACTTTAGTGAGTAAATTTTGTAAATCAAATAAATGATCTCCACTGTAACATACGCCATTTTGTAAATCGATAACAATTAAAACATCTGCACAAGTCTCCATTATTTTTACCTCTTTCATTTTGCAACATGTTAATAATTCTATCATTTGAGGATGTATTATACACTCTTATTTTGTAATAAATTACAAAATAATACAAAATACAAAAAAATTACATTCAGTATACTAGATAACATAAAAAGATGATATGAATACCCAATTTCATATCATCTTTTTAAATAACTATTGTATTTGTTAAAGGACTTTATTATTTGTACACAGATTTATTCCCCTTAATTTTATTACGACTACACGCTTTACACATTTTACATAATTTCGTAGTTTGTACACATTTCCCTTTTTCCTCTACACGCTTTTCTTCACTCAATTTTGACATGTTCCTGCCCCCTTATTTTATGAAAAGAAAAGAGCCAGTTATATTCCGCTCAGCAAATAAGCGGGAATACAACTGGCTCTCGTTTACGAACGCTCTTTACATAGTAAAGTGCAATAAACTCGACAGTTTCATATATGAAAAGACTATTTTATCGTACCTATTTCCTCATACTCCTCCGGCGGTTTTTCGCCGTTTACATAACTTGTATATTGGCGGTACAAGTCCTTTAAGGCGCTAACAATTGCGTTTTGCGCTTTTCCTTGATAGTGATAGGATATTTCTTCGATGATGTCTTCGATACCATCTTGTAAACTATATCCTCTTAAAATTTGCGAAATGAAATCCCGCCCGTGTCCTGTCGCAAGGGTACATGACGATTCGATGATTACATGATATTTGTGATCTGCCTCTATTGTAATTGTTAGTGTTTCATAGACACTGCGCACAGCCATCCCCTTCGGAAGTCTCGCATGTCCTGCCATGAAAAAAGTTCCTTTACGCATGTTCATCCCCCATTATTATGTTGTCATCATACTTGATCTACATATACTGTTTTGATTCTTGTATAAAATTCTGCAGCTGCTTTCCCTTGTTCACGCGGCCCAGCGCTGGAATGCTTCATTCCGCCAAATGGAACTTGCGGCTCAGCTCCTGCTGTTTCTGAGTTAACGTGAACCATTCCAACTTCCATATCATCAATAAATTGCTGGGCAAGGCTTAAGTTATTTGTGCAAATGGATGCGCTCAGCCCATATTCTGTATCATTCGCTAGGTGAATTGCTTCTTTGTAACTCTTCACTTTAAACAAACAAATAACAGGACCGAAAATTTCTTCTTTCGCAATGCGTGCATCGTGAGGTACGTCTTTAAAAATAGTCGGCAGCACATAAAATCCTTGTTGTAACTCCTCTTCTTTTGGTACGCTGCCTCCGCAAAGCAGCGTGGCAGCGTTCTTACCTGCTTCAATCATTGATAAAACGGATTGCTGCTGGTTTTCAGATGCACACGGGCCCATAAATGTATCCTGTTCTAATGGATTGCCAACTTTAAGAGCCTCGCTGCGCTGCACAAGTTGATTGCGAAATTCCTCATAAACTTCCTCTTCCACGATAATTCTACTTGTCGCGGTACATTTTTGTCCTGTTGACATAAATGCTCCTTTGATCGCAATCTCTACTGCCTTGTGAATATCAGCATCCTTTAATACAACGAGTGGGTTTTTCCCGCCCATTTCTAATTGCACTTTTTTTCCGCTTGCAATCGCCGTTTGCTGAATTGTTCTTCCAACGTTATTCGAACCAGTAAAAGATATTGCTTTTATATCCGGATTTTCTGTTAATTCTGTTCCGACTACTGAACCTTTTCCAAAGACACAATTGATAACGCCAGCAGGAATTCCTGCCTCGTGAAACGCATTTACGAGGTGGTATACGGATTTTGGCGTCACTTCTGCAGGCTTGATGACAACAGTATTACCGTAAATAAGTGCCGGCGCCATTTTCCATGTTGGAATGGCAATTGGGAAATTCCACGGCGTAATTAATCCGACCGGGCCAACTGCTACCCGTTTGCTGTAGAGCATCGTGTTCGGATTAGCCGACGGGATGATTTCTCCCACCGGCTGATTCGCTTCTCCTGCATAGTATTCGAGAATGCTAATGGCCCGCTTCGTCTCTCCGATCCCTTCAGCGAGTGTTTTTCCTTCTTCACTCGTCAGGTCATGACCGATTTCTGTCACTCGTTCTTTTAAAATCGCTGCTGCTTTCCATAAATAACTTGCCCGCTCTTGAAACGATAACCTTTGCCAATTATGAAAGGCTTCTTTCGCAGAAGCGATAGCTGCTTGCGTATCTTCGGCTGAGCTTAATGGAAATTCTCCTAATCCTTCTCCATTATGCGGGTTATAGTTTTTTGAATATTGCTGAGTAGATGGCTCTTTCCACTGCCCATTTATATAATTGAAAAACTTCATTCTCCTACCCCCAACTGCTTCTTCTTATTTGGATACCCTAGCAATTGCCGCTTCAAGAATCACGAGTCCTTCTTCAAGCTGTTCATCTGTAATCACAAGCGGCGGTAAGAAACGAAGTACACTGCTGTAAATGCCCGCACTTATTGTAATTAAACCTTTATTGTGTGTTTCCTGCATAATTGCTTTCACTTCTTCTGTTGCCGGCTCTTTCGTATTTCGATCCTTAACAAGTTCCATAGCTGTCATCGCTCCAAGGCCTCTCACATCACCAATTAATTCATATTTATCCTTCCAGCTATTGAACACTTCCATCATACGATCACCGATTACACGGGCACGTTTCACTAAGTTTTCTTCTTCAATAACATCTAAAACAGCTAGAGCTGCCGCGCAAGCAACCGGGCTTCCTGAAAACGTACCGCCAAGTTGTCCTGGACCAGGTGCATCCATTAGTTCCGCTTTTCCTGTCACGGCGCTAAGTGGCATACCGGCAGCAATTGATTTTGAAAATGTCATTAAATCAGGAGCTACCCCAAAATGATCCATCACGAACAAGTTTCCTGTACGAGCAAAGCCAGTTTGAATTTCATCTGCAATCATGATGATTCCATATTTATCACAAAGATCTCTGACTCCTTGTATAAACGCAGCCGATGGGACAATAAACCCACCTTCACCTTGAAGCGGCTCCAAAATAATAGCTGCAATGTTATCACTTGCCACTTCCTCTAACATAAAACGTTCGAAATACGCTAAAATTTGTCCATCCACTTCCTCTGTCGTCATCCCGTCTTCTGCGCGGTAATAGTACGGATAAGGCAGCTTGTACACATCTGGTGCAAACGGACCAAATCCATGTTTATAAGGTCTTACTTTACTAGTAAGAGACATTGTCATTAATGTCCGTCCGTGATAAGCACGCTCAAACGAAACAATCGCGCTGCGCCCCGTCGCTTTTCGAGCAATTTTCACAGCATTTTCAACTGCTTCCGCTCCGCTATTGGCAAACATTGTTTTTTTCTTAAAATCGCCTGGCGTTAATTCATTCAATCTTTCAGCTAACGCAACATAACTTTCATATGGCGCTACATGAAAGCAAGTATGAATAGAAGATTCGACTTGCTCTTGAATTGCTTTTACTACCTTTGGGTGGCAATGCCCAACATTTTGCATCCCAATCCCGCCTGCAAAATCGATTAATTCATTACCATCTATATCCGTAATAATGGCTCCTTTTGCTGATTGAACATATAAATTCGTAATATTATATGGACCCGCAGGCACCGCATTTTTTCTTCTCTCATGTAAAATAGTAGATTTTGTAGTGACAATATTA
This sequence comes from Bacillus multifaciens, assembly GCF_030756675.1. Taxonomy (GTDB): domain Bacteria; phylum Bacillota; class Bacilli; order Bacillales; family Bacillaceae_G; genus Bacillus_A; species Bacillus_A multifaciens. Next base: position 10,412 of record NZ_JAVBXD010000031.1, on the reverse strand, counting down.
TCTTTTAACATTGGAATACCCCTTTTTCATTTTTTATTTTGCAATTTAGTCCTTCTCTATACCAATCTCTGAACCTTTTAAAATTGGAAATCCTGCCTGATCATCTTTGACAACTGCTGGTCTCTTTCTAACTCTTAGAAAATAGGATGCGATCACCACAGCAGCAGCTAAAATCGTCAAATAAAATTGCATGCGCATATCCGCGATAAATGCTTGCGAAACGAATATCGTAACAATCATCAGAAGCGTTGCGTATGTGAGATAAGGGAATAACCACATTTTCACTTTTAATTTCCCTGGATCTTCCCTTTCTGCTTCTCGTCTCAAACGAATATGAGACACCGCAACAAACATATACATAAGCATCGTAACGCCGCCCGAGCTGTTCGCTAGAAAGGCAAATAGTTTATCAGGAGATATAACCTTCAGCATTGCGCAAATGAATGCGAATACAACACTTGCCACGATCGCCCAAATTGGTGCACCTCTACTGTTTAATTTTGAAAAAATAGGAGGAGCATCTCCCTTTTTCGAAAGCGAAAATAACATGCGCGAACTTGTGTATAACCCTGAATTTAAAACAGACAGCAACGACAGGAACACAACTCCGTTCATAATTTCCGCAGCAGCAGGAACTCCTGCCATCCGGAATAAACTTGCATAAGGAAGCTTCAATAACTCCGCATTATTCCATGGCATAAAAATGACCAAAATCGTGACAGAACCTACGAAGAACAGCATCAGACGCCAAACAACACTATTAATGGCTTTAATGACATTCTTCTCTGGATTTTCCGATTCTCCCGCCGCAATCGCCGCTACTTCACTTCCTGATAATGAGAAAGAAATAAAGACAACACTCAGCAATACAGGTACAATCCCTTTCGGAAAAAAGCCGCCGTTTTCAGCGATCGCCGAAAAACTCGGCCTGTCCACACCAGGAACAAATCCAAAAATCATCGCAATTCCTAACCCTAAAAAGATAAGAATCGCCGCGACCTTAATAAACGCTAACCAATACTCAAACTCACCATATAGCTTTACAGAATAAATATTCGTAATCGTCATCAAAATAATCATGAAAAGACTAGCAATCCACGCTGGTATCGAAGGGAACCAATTATTGACCATCGCCCCTAACAATACCGCTTCAATTGCGATAATAATGACCCAGTTAAACCAATATAACCAGCCAATTGTATACCCCGCCCACGGCCCAATCGCCTTATGAGCATACGTTGCAAAAGAACCGCTGTCAGGATTAACCGCAGCCATCTCCCCTAACATCCGCATCACAAGTACAACCATTAACGCCCCGATAATATAGGACAAAATCGCTGCCGGTCCCGTTGATTGAATAATCGTCCCGCTCCCTACAAATAATCCCGCTCCGATAACCCCACCAATTGAAATCATTGTTATATGCCTGGTTTTCAAGTCTTTTTGCAATTCATTTTTTTCTTTAGCCAAAAAGATCACCAACCTATAAGTATTGATAACGCTTTCCAAAAACCCCATTTATAGAAACATAAAAAGAGCCAGAAAAACAATGTAAAGAATTACACTGAATTTTACTGTCTCTATCCCGATGGCTCGTCTTCCTGCTAAGGAAGTTCAAGTGGAAAGAAGCCAATTATTAACTATTCAATTCAACAGAGCAATATTCGGGCTTGCAGGGAGGCTAATCACTGTCATCCGATAATAAACTAATAATAATACAAATATACTGAATATTCAACATTTATTTTAAATTCAGTTAACTATTTGTAACATAAACCCTTTTGGTTGAATATGTTATCCACACAACCATAAAGGCGGGATAATATGAAACGAGAACAATATCGGCAAATGGAGGAAAAAGATTTGCCACTTGTAGAACCGAAAGCGTATGAAAATGTGAAACAAATTGTTATTGTCGGTATTCCGGCTTTCATTGGATTATCAGTTTACGGCATAGTAGTGACTCTTTTTTAATAACCAATGAATATTTCATCCAATCATGGAACAATATACACATCATATAAGGAAGGAGATGACTCTCTGTTGTATACATACGTCTTATACGATACAAAAGATTCTTTTGGCATCAGCAAATCGTACCACATTAAATGCGAAATACCGCCCCACCGATTTAGAGCAATTATGATGGAGTTTCGCCGTAATCAAGAAATAGGAGAAAACATAAAGGAATTTGTCAACTTCATGGAACGAGAATTTGGTGAATCCTTTGAACTGTTTGAGTATGACGATATTGTACAGTACGATGCCGACAGAATAGCATGATACTGGTGAATCTGCTAGATCAAGCTGATGAACATATTTAAAAGGACTGACCCTTAGGCAGTCCTTTTGTCATGTTGATTAACATTCTCATACCCTATCTCCATCAATCGATAATGAGATATTGATTGTTCTTTCAAATATATCGGCAATTTTTAACATATATCGACCGTTCTTTAGAATATATCGGCGCTTCGACATGGAATAAAGACCTTCCGACAAATTTCGTCATACAAAAAGAGGCTTCCTAGTGTCCATATCCCACTCTACTTTTTTACCCTCATATTCTAGTTCTTACATACACGCAATTTTTTCTTGTCCCTTATGTAGTTCTATATAATATTATATAAATAGGAGGTGAATTGTTTGTATATAACTGACCATATTTCAGAAGATACTTATAAAGATATAATAATAATTGTTACAAAAAAACTTTTGCTCTACAGTGAGATTTTTGTTCATATTTTTTCTGTTTCAGCGTGGCTTTTAGATTTTTAAATTACGTTTTAATAAGCCATGCATGTAAAAGTTCTGGCATTGAGTGCTTCTGATCATTTTCTTCTTCAGAAATCATCCTTAAAGCTTGTTGCAATCTTTTATTTCCAATTAATGATAAAAAGTCCGCGCTAAATTGATTAAACCCTCCAATGGCAGAGGTTCCAATTTTAAAAGACAATTCATTTCTTTGTTCAGTAATATGCATTAATAAATGTTTGAACTCGGATAATGTAAACGAAGCATTATACTGATCACAAAGATAAAATTCTTCATCTTTCGACTGCGAAGAACTAATTCCTTCTTCTATACTGTCTCTATTTAAATCTACTATATAAATAAGAGATTCATTTGACATATAAGGAACTAAACGCTCTAACACCTCTAAAGGATATTTGAACAATCCAAAACATAAGTGAATAAAAATTACATCATACTTTTCCCCTGAAATATCCAATGGTAGACTCTCGATTTCTGTGCATATAAAATCAGCATCTATATTAAGTTGATTTGCAGAATTAATCGCATCTTTTGATGAATCGATACCCATCAATACTGCACGAGGTAATTTTTCGGATAAATATTTTAGTACCTGCCCTTGACCACAACCTATATCTAAGATAGAATCAGGTTTCCTATTAAACGTTACTTCATAAAAAGTAATAAAAGTTTCCACAGATAGGATTCTGACAGTTGAAGTCTCTCTATTGTCGTAATTTGAACTTATTTTTCTTTTCCCTGGGTCAACAAACCAGGACTGGGCTTGAGCTCTTTTTTCTTCAAGCTCTTTTATTCTTTTTTGTATTTGCATACAGTAGACCACCTTTAAAAACTTTACCACTCAGTTTGAGATAAAGTGGGATTTTTCGTTTTGAATGTTTTTTTCCTTACTGGACGGAAAAATTGAATTGCTAAATTATGAGTAATGTGAAAAGCTATAGAAGCTAAAATACCGAAAGCTAGAAATGATAGAACGACAAGAATCGTAAAAAGTGACATATAAGCAATTGATTTAAATCCACCTAACGGTAAATGTAGTATAATAAAACCAATTGAACTAATAAGAATAGATAATGTAAGAGAATCCAATAGGTATAGTAGCAAAAAAGGGAGGCAAAAACGCCAAATTACTTCCTCTGATAAAGCAGCTAATGGAAGAAATACCAATGAATCAATGTTAATTGAGTGCTTTCCATTAAACACAACCACCCTTTTTTTTATTTTCCATATTACCAATGGAAAAAGAGCTCCTAATAAACAAAAAAACAAAATACCATAGATATTATTATCATTTGAAATATCTGAAAAAAGCTCTCGAAAAATGACACTACAGCAAATCAGCGCTGCAGTAATCGTCGTAATATCATAACTTCGTTGGGGTGTAATATATTTAAAGAACTTTCGATGGACAGATGGTTTATCATTCATGATTTTGACTATCATTTTAGAATTAAAGGGACCCAAAAAATGAATTAGGATCCCTAAAGCTGATACAATTAATATCATTCATTTAAATACCAGCAACTAATGTGTAGATTGGCGCATCATCTACGCCATTATAGCCACCGATCATTTCCATTAACTCATCATCGATAAATCCACCGTAAGGTCGGCTGTTAATCTTTTGTGCCGTAGATAACAAAATCATGTTTTGCATTACATGTCCTGCCTCCATAAAAATAAACCGATAAGACCGATGCCCGTACTTAAACCGCGAACGCCAAAAATTTGCAGAAACCACTACAGCAAATGCAAAATCTTGAACAGACTCTTCTTGCAACATGATTTTCATAAATTTTTCTTCCGAATATTCACCTAACTTTACCAAACCTCTTCGATAGGGGTCAAAATGATAAATACCTTTTTCTAAACTATCTACTTTATTAACCACAACAAACAGATCTAGAGGATAGAGCGCGCCACCAGATGGTATTGGACGTCTAGGTCCTTCCGGACGTTCTACCAGCCCATAACTTTTTTGTAAAATAGTGGATAGTTTTTCTAATGAAACACTTCTACCTTTAAAATTTTCCACACTTCTCCGTTCATTAATTGCATCATCTAGTGATACGTTGGTGTTTAACGGAGTTGGTAATGGAATCAATGGTAAGTCATCAAATCTTTTACTTGCATGTCTAGCAATCTTTTGCAAAGTTTCAGATCGACTTAAACCCGCCACTCCGGGTGCATCCCAAGCCATTGAGCTTCGATAGACTTTTGTTGCTTCAAACCAATTTTCAGATGGATCATCAAACTGTAATCTTTCGTTACCATATACAACATCTACCAAGTTGGTGGCGTGTCTTTCAATATTTTCCATATATATCAATCACCTTTCTACTGCTTTTTTAAGGGAATGGATGAGGGATCGGGTTAAGATCTTCTAAATTAAACGGTTTATCAACCAAACCTAGGTTATAAGAATGTTTTAAAATTCGTTCTCCACCTAACATTCTACCTCTGTAAAGAACATCAATTGGCTTATAACCCGGAATAATTGATTTAACTACATATGCTCCAGCATCTTTAATATCAGGGCTAGTTAGATCAAAAGTTGCAACCTTAAATCCCTGTTTTGATAAATGACTCACGAGACTATTCCATAAGACTTCGGGAGAACTATCATCAAATGGCTTATAATCATTAACATCAACTAATTTTTCATTTTCGGTTAGAAAATCTGCTTCTTGAACTAGTTCTGTTCCAGCGTAAAGTTTAATATGATCTTCAAAGCTATTTATGTCTTTATTAAAATCAACATCTACTAAAGCGTTCCCTAATCGTTGCTCCGTTTTCGCCCAAGTTCTCGTATACATACCCTCTATTGCAGCTTTCTCACAAGCTCTTTCAATTGAATGAGCGGAAGCTGCTCCTATTGCAAACGGTGCTAAATCTGTATATGGATTTCTAATTACTGCTAGAATAGAAGGGATACCTGAAAATACTGTCATGTCGATTAAATGCAAATCAAGTGACGTTGGCTTAATATATCTTTCATAAAAACGCTTTAATCTAGGAGAAGAATTGATATCAATTCTCGGTAAACTTAATTTATTGTACCAAGTTAGCATAAATGCATCTCGTTCAACTGTTTCAAATAGTCCCGAAATCGCTGCTTCTTGATAAGTTATACCACAAGCTAATCCATTACTAGTTGCATGGCCAATATTTGAATCCCCTGGCCATTCAGTATAGTTTGCAATATGAGTTAATTGTGCAGGTGCCCAAACTTCTTCATTATTATCAGCATATTGTCCTTGTCGCCACCATAACTCTGTATCTTCATCCCAAACACCATGAGGAAAAGCAGGATCCTCATATTGTTTCTGAGAGTAAAGTTCCCATTTATCAAAACCAATTACCTGTTTACCTTCATTGATTAGTTGCTTTTGAGAACCGAAATGTACTACATTAGAGTTTAACGGTAAATAAGCTGCACTATATCTTTCTACGGTTTCCCCTATAGCAGCCAATCTTGCTGCAGCTGGATTATCAGAGCCTCCACCATTATAAGAATTAGATGGTATTCCAAATAAAATTTCACTATCTGTACCATGAGCTCCATATGAGTGTCCCCATACATCATCTACATCTCTGAGCTTTCTGTATTCCCTCCGGACAATTCCAACATATGGATCTGCCAAACTATCTAACACTTTCCAAGATTTTTCTAACGTTGTCCATTTGTTTACCATGATTATTTATTCACCTCTCCGTGATACCAAACTTGAGGAAAACCTGTATCTGCTGCAGGAGAACATTTGGGACATCTAGGTACTCTATAAACACGATGATTATTAAATGAGATACCTCTATCATCTAAATTAATTGTTGTGAATCCACCAGGTATCGCACTTGAAGCGTAATCCCTTAATGCAACCCATTCTGTAATTAAGTTACTAGCAATTCCATTTTGAACTAAATTAATAGGCTGATTGTAAACAGGTTGCTTGTCCGAATTTACAGGTTTGATTTTCATTAGTTCTGAACGGAATACATCATCAGCAAAATTCGCTGATTTTCTTAAGTTATAGCAATGTAAACAAGCCGACTGATGAGGAATAAAGAATGGACCAACCCATGCCGTCTGACCATCATAAGGTACAACGCTTAACCAAGGAATATGATCTTCTAATGCAATATCATTTACTTCTTCTAAAAGTGGATCTAAATGTGATGTACCGACTGCTATTCTAATGCTTGGCTTCTCATCTGATTCACCTTTAAGTACAACGTTTAATCCAGATTCCCGCAAATTAGCAATTAATGCCTTAGCTACTGCATTATTTTCACGAGCAATGACTTCCACTACACTCGTCTGGATTTTATGTAGAATATCTTCTACTGATACTTGACCGCCAGCTCTTTCATAAGCTAAAAAAGCAATTAAATTAAAGTCAAAGTCAGACTTAACACACATTCCATTGGTAACTAAAAATTCTAAGACATTTTTTAACTGACCACTCTCAACATCAAAATTCTTCTCTAATTCTTCGATTGAAACCCCATTATCTCCAACAAGATATTCCGAGATTCCTTCGATAAACTCAACTACTCCTTCACCATCAATTTTTGTTATTGATTGTGCTTTAAAGCCAATCAGACTGCCCTGTAAATTACCTAACGTAATATGAGGAGCTAATTTGTACCTTGCAGTTTTTTGAGAAATTTGTTCTTGGACAGGCATACTTGTTTCCTCCTTTTAATAACTAAACTAACTTTTTATTTTTAAATAACTGAGCTGCACTGGGTGGATGCCCAATTATTTGTTCAAGTGTTTTTGTAGTAAACTGTAGTCGATTATCTGAAGATTGATCCTGGAACTCAACTAACCATTCCACTAAATCTAAAGGCATTTTATTTTGCATAAGAATATCAATAACTTCTTTTTTACTTTTGCACTGTAAATCAATTTTCATCTCTAAATCTTCTTCAAAGATATCTCTAAGTCTGCTCATACTAATTAACTCAGGACCCGTTAACTCAAAAGCTTTGCCAGCTCGTGCCCTTACATCTTGTTTAGAAATTAAACATGCATGAGCGATATCTTTTGTATTAACCCAATTGACACCTTTAGGGGAGAATGCGGTTAATAATATCCCTGTCGCACCTGCCCATCCCCTATAAAGCTCAATATTTATATCAAGTGGCGAGGTTCTATAAAGAATACTATTTTTATATACTTGTAATAGTTCAGTTTCCAAGGAACCAAGCTCATCATCAACATTATGCCTTCTATTAGATAACAAGATAGTTTCTGCTTCCAAATCGGTAGCATTTGTAAAAAAATCAATGTTATAATTAATTGCTCCACCGAGATCAATAATTTGCATAGGATGATCTTGATGTCCTATCTCAATTTCATCTAAAATTTTTTTTAACGGCTCTCGAATACCAACATAATGAATACTCATATAAAGAAGTACCTCCTTATTTAATACTCCCGATCTACTTCATTCTTTATTTTTAGAATAATGATAACTAACAGCAATAAGGTCCAGGTTATCCAGCCAATCAATCCTTTAAGAGGAAAATCATTATTAATCCCAGTTCCCCACGACACAATTTCCAACGAAGAACGTGATGGGAGCATGTAAGATAAATTATTGAAAAGTTCATTAAAAGTGTCAGGTGGTATAAACAACCCTCCACCAAAAGCCAAAATCAGCATCAATACTTGTACGATAGCTACTGCAGCTTTTGGAACGGAAAAGTAACCAATAGCAATTCCAAGTAGCATAAATGGTATACAAGTCATAACGAGTGAAATGACACCAATAATCAAATTTATCACACCCATACTTGCATCTGTTAAGATAATTGCCATTAGTAACAAAGGTATTACTGAAATCAGAGATAAAACACCAGAAGAAAATAAATAAGATAGAAGTATCGCTCCCTGTCCTACGGGTAAAGATCGTGTATAAGACCCCCATGGTCTTTCTCTTGCTTGAGAGATTTCTACGGCAAAGTGAAACAATGAGTTGACCATTACTCCAAAAATCACAAGTGCAATAACCGATTTAGTAATGGCATCTGAAGAGGCCCCTGCAGATTGTTGAGGTAATACGAAAAACAATAGACCAATAGTAGGGGATATCAGACTCATGACAATACTGATAGGTATGCGAAAGGCTTCTAACAACTGAAACTTGGCATGTAGTGAAGCTAAATATACTATACTTTTCACTGAGTTACCTTCCTTACTTCTTCGGCGCTAGACATAAAATAGTGATCCAAACGATCTTCAAAAACACGTAGATCCTCAAAATGCTCCATCGTCATAACAATCTCCTTAATCAATTCTTCAGAGCTTAAAGTTCTTAAAATGATATATTCACCTTTGATTTTATAAGACTCGACACTTGGTAAATGAATGAAAGCACTTATTTTATCTGTTTTCAACACCACATTTTTTCTTTGAATAGTACTTCTTATTCGGCTTAATTCATCGTCAATATGTATATGACCCTTGTCAATCTTCACAATCCTTTGAGTTAAATTTTCTATGTCTTCTAAGTAATGACTTGTCACGATAATTGTGGTCCCCTTAGAATTTCTGTTTTTGATGACACTCCATAGCAAATCTCGTGTATGAACATCTAAACCTGTTGTAGGTTCATCTAATAAGACGAGTTCTGGATTACCTGAAAAAGCCAAACATGTCGACAACAATCTTTTTTGTCCACCTGATAGCCCTCCCACTTTGTAATTTACTATGTTTGTCAAATGGAACTCCTCAATCAAACTTTTAAATCCCGCTTTGTTAGGATAGTGATTCCGGACGAACTCTATTAATTCTCCTGCCTTAAAAGTATCTGGTAAGCTGATTGACTGCGGTGAAATCCCCAACTTTACTCGTTGAATTGGCTTATTTGGGATATCCCCAAAAAGCTCCACTACACCAGAATTTGGTTTTTTTATTCCCTGTATAATCGACAAGAGAGTTGTTTTTCCAGCTCCGTTAGGCCCGACTAAGCCAATTGACTCCCCCCTTTTAACGGTTAGATTAATACTAGATAAAACTGATTTATCGCCAAAACTCTTACTCAAATTACTTATTTTTACAATTTCGTTGTTTTTTCCCATAAATGTATTAAAACATACAGAAGTTATCTTATCAATATTTATTTTTAGAAAATTATTTTTTTTCAAATATTAGAGATTCAAGAAAACATACCGCTACAGAACAAGGCTTAACTAATCAAGTCTTTATAAAAGCATATTCAGACAATGTGTGGAGGATATGGTGAAAAATGTCATAAAGAATTTAAACGTAAACCATACAAAAGGTTCGTTGATTGTTTAAATTAATAATTATACGTTTCTTAAAACTTTAAAATTTAGATTCAGAGGAATGAATCTCCTAATCAAACATTTTGATTACGCCACAAATTTTTTTCCAAAAAAAGGTTGACATTTTAGGATACTTATTTCAGAATATTTGACATATCGACTAAATATTCTGTCGATAAAATCTACATAGGGGGGAAAATGATGACTAAAATCACAGTACCAACTGCTTTAACTGTTAGCGTACACGGAGAAGGGCAACATCTATTCGAGCCGATGGCTGCTCGTTGTACTTGTACAACAATTATTTCAAGTTCTTCTACATTCTAATCACTAAGAAGTAG
>NZ_JAVBXD010000030.1 GCF_030756675.1 Bacillus multifaciens | reverse complement strand
ACGCTAACAATAACATGTGTACCTTTTCTGTACTTGGATTTCTGTATTTTGTAAGGGTTTCTAACGATATACAATGAACGATATCAAATTGATTGTAGGAAAGAAGTTAGTATGGAGAATGTAGAGAAATACACAATCACTTCCCATTCTTAGCTTGGTGGTAATAGGTAAGTCTCCTATTTATTGGTTAATAAAGGAAATAAATAGTGTTTTATATTAAAAAAGTTACCAGATATCATAATTTTTATAATTTCACGAAAGACTTTTGTAACACTTATGCAAGGAATTTGAAAGTTTTTTAAACTATGATGAACTTCCGAACATTAATTTTTTTTAATAAGTAGGGAAAAACATACATACAAAGTGAGGAATGACGTTATGAATGAAAAGTACAAAAAAAGGATACCCAAAGTCCTACCTGTAGGAATTGCGATGGGGATTTTATTCAGTGCTAGCCCATTAGCAGGTCCATTAACGGAAAGTAAGGTTAAGGCAGATGTTGATACGTTTGGAACGATTGTTACAACATTTGGAGGTATTTATGATGCGTTTTTAAAAGAGCCGTTTGTTAAGTTTTTAGAAGAAACCGATGCAAAATACACTTATAACCGCGGGGTTGAAAACAGTGCTTACAAAGCTCCTACTTTCCAAAAAGGAGAGTTTGGAATTAGTGTGTTTGATTTTTATAAAGATCAAAATTTTAGTAAGAAGGTTAAACTTGCTTATCCCGATGGGAAGGTTGAATATAAAACAATCAAGCATGGGCAACAACTTCGTATTAAGCAAGCTGGTACAATCGTAGACTTAACTCCTGATGAGCCATCACTATCTAAACATGATATTTTGTATATTACACAAAAACAATTAGATGAAGGAAAGACAGGGGTTGCTCTTGCAAACTGGCAAACCTTTTATCTAGAAAGTAGCAATAAAGGTCATTACACTGGTTTAGCAGATAAATTTGTAAGAGAAGAATTCCCAAATGCTTATACTAAAGGTGGTGTGCTTGATATTCGTGTGAATTTTAAGGATCTCTTTAATGAACTACCACACGAAAAACGACAATTAGGAACAGCTACTTCAGAGCCGGTAGGTAAAGAGGTTCTTTCTAATTATGTTACGAATGACTCGAAAGCCCGTGAAGATTTTAGTGACCGAGTAGTAAATGTATTTGCAGATACGAAATTGACTCTAGAAACACCTATCGCATTACCATTTATTAAATTAAATAGTGGTGAATCTTATCAAATTATTCCTTATAAAAAAGGATCGAATAAGGTGTTTGTAAAAAAAGGTTCACAATACCTTTCAGGAAACGAAGGAAACAATCTCCAATACTCTGATTCAATTGGTGATAATGAATTGTTTGAACTTGTTCAGATTGAGAATTCTGGTCAGGGTGAATTTCAATTCCGTTTGAATAACCAAAATGGAGTAAGTTTGGCTGGTAATATGTATCTTTACGAATTTGGTAGGGATTGGAGTTTTAAATCTGAACTTCGTTTCACTGCAAAAACCAACAATGAAATTCATAATTGGTTAAGAGAGTGGTATCCTGGTAAAGAAAATGAGAAACAGCAGTATGACGGAATACAGATCGTAGCTGATGAATATGAGCGTCATAAATTGCTTGCAAAAGATTCTTCTGGAAACATGATAAAGAACAGTTGGGTAAACATTTCTGACGTTCATTATTATGCAGGTTCCGATGGATTCTTATTGAAGGGTTGGCAGGAAATCGAAGGTAAGACGTATTATTTTCAAAATGATTATAGCTTGTTAAATGGACATTCATGGGACACACCTATTGATAATAAGTTCTACAATTTTGATGATAACGGTGTTTTACAGCGATCAGCATGGACAAGTCACAGCGAAGGATATTCCGCATATTCTGATGCTTCCGGAGCGTTTGTTGAAAAAGGTCTACGAGAAATTGATGGTAAGATTTATTACTTCGAAAGTCGGGCGGGATCAACGAATAGGAAAGTACGTTTAGAAGATCAAAATATTATTCTTCATTTTTCTGGTGATAAAGGCGCACTTGAGAAGGTTTCTAGGCTGGATGGAGAATCTATAGATGATGTGACGACTGCTTCTTTTGAGGGGAAAATGTTATTCTTTGAAAAGGATGGTTCTCCTAGAAAAATCGGGATTTCCAAAGTTTATGCACCTCATCCTATATTGGTATATTACAGCTTAGAAGAAGGAGGTTACTATACTGGTTGGAAGGAAATTGATGGTAAAAAATACCATTTTCATGATGGAGGAATGTCTAATTTTGATGGTCATGAAAACATTGATGGGAAAAGATATTACTTTAATCACGAGGGACATGCTCTACTGACAGGCTTTGTTGATATTAATGGTAGCACATTCTATATGAACGATAAAGGTGAAAAGGTATCTGGTTTTCAAAACATTGATGGGAAATTATATTTCTTCCATACTAACAATTCAGAAATGGCTAAAAATGGCTTGTTCAGTCTCAGCAAAAACGATTCTTATGCCGCTGGCCCTGATGGTGTAATTTACCAAAACTTTAAGGGCTATATTAATAATCATGATTTTGGCCAGAGATACATTGAAACTAACAATGAGGGACTTGTTACTAAGAAATAGGAAAAGTATATAATAAAATTTGAATAAAGTAACAGATTTTTAATAGCCTTATCTCTTATAAAGAATGAAGTACGATGTGTGAAAGTGGGTCATATTATGGAGCTTATGCCTATTAATGACCCACTTTCATTTTATTCATTTTTCTGAGGTGAAACAAAATGCAACAAATACATATAAAATTATCTCTCATTCAATTATTTCTGTTCATACTGAATTTATTTATATTTACTTCATCCATGCCATTTTTACCTTGGTTTATCGAAAGCACTCTCGGATGGCTAGGAATCTTGGCTACCACCCCTTTCTTGTTAATCATCGGTAGAATCATGCCACAACTAAAAAAAGCGAAGAGTTTTGCATAACAAGAACAAGAAAAGCTGTTCCTTTTATTGCATCTATTGTTTCACTATGCATCATGTTATTACCTACCACTGAATTATCGATTGTAATAGCTCTTACGGTTAATGGTCTCATGGCTATCATCACAATTGTATTTTTGTTGCAAGATTTCTATAGATTGAATAAAAAATATAAGTTCATAAGGTTTATTAGTTAATATCTTAAGTACTTTGCTGTTCAAATACTTATTTTACTATAAGAGAAGACGGAGCAATCGCGACGGAATGCTAATGGTTGCGGTAAGTGGTACAGCTGTACGTGTGTAAATAGAAAAAAACTGTACCTCTAATTCCTAGACATAACTAACAATTGGAGGTACAGTTTTTTATGGCCAAATATTCTTTGAAGACCAGATACATAGATAGCACTTGTTATCAATAAATTACCTAATAACCATTTCGTTTTAATGTGCGATAAACAGTAGTTCTGTCAACATTTAAAAAATCAGCAATCTCCTGTTTCGTTTTTCCCTGTTCAAGTAACTCAAGTATCAAATCAGTTTTAGACTTATTAATTTTAGGCGTTCTCCCCAGTTTCCCGCCATTTTCTACATACTTCATACGACCAGCCTGTGTTCGCTCCAATATATAGTTCCGTTCAATATCAGCGAATAAAGATAAGATTGTAACCATTACTTTAGTAGTCATGTCATCTTTTTTCCGAGTATCAATGTTATCATTAATAGCAATGATGCCAATGTCATTTTTAATCAGTTTTTCATGGGTACGAATCATATCAGAAAGATTTCTACCTAAACGATCTAATTTATAGACAATAAGTGTATCACCTGGATTTAATTTTTGCATAAGAATTTGGAATTGTTCTCTATCCATATTTTTACCGCTTTGCTTTTCCTCAAAAATATATACTTCTAACAATTCAATTTGGTTTATTTCACAATATGTAAGTATTGCTTTTTTCTGGAATGTGTAATCTTGTTGCGGGGTTGATACTCGAATATATGCGTAATTCATTTTTTGTTCTCCTAACGTTGCATAAGTCTATTTTTCTTTTTTGCTACAAATATCGTATCATTTTCGGGATTCAATTTGCAACATAATATATGCAACGTTATGACGCCATAAAAATCAAGCTCAAGTGGAGTGTTGCATAAATGTTAATTTTTGCAACATCTATTACTGGCCCATATTATTGGTTAAGTAATAAATAACTTATTTAATAAGTTTTACGCTTAGCGTACAGAAAATCATCTTTTTCTTTTTAAAAATTTGCTTAGCGTACGAAATTCGCGTTTTGTTGGTGGGACCCCATTACGAACAATTCCGGTAATGCTTGATTTTGCCAAAGATATCCGTGAAGTTTGTCCGGATGCTTGGTTTTTAAACTATACAAACCCAATGGCGACGTTAACGGCGGCTATGATTCGTTACGGCGGCGTAAAAACGGTCGGATTGTGCCACAGCGTCCAAGTTTGTGTTCCGTACTTATTTCGTTTGCTTGGAATGGATAAAGAAAATGTCCAGTGGAAAATTGCCGGAATCAATCATATGGCCTGGCTGTTAGAAGTGACAAGAGATGGGAAAGACTTGTACCCGGAAATCAAGAGACGTGCGGCTGAAAAACAAAAAGAAAAGCATAATGATATGGTTCGTTTGGAACTGATGAACCGTTTCGGCTATTACGTAACGGAATCATCCGAGCATAATGCTGAATATCATCCATACTTCATCAAAAAGAATTATCCAGAACTCATCGATAAGTTGAACATTCCACTTGATGAATACCCGCGCCGCTGTATCAATCAAATTGAGGACTGGGTGAAAATGCGTGAAGACCTTGTTAACAACAAAAATCTGACGCATAAACGTACACATGAATACGCTTCTTATATCATTGATACAATTGAAACTGATAAACCATTTAGACTCCACGGAAATGTAATGAATACAGGCGGCTTAATCAGTAACCTTCCGGAAAAAGCCGTGGTTGAAGTTCCGTGCCTGGTTGATCGGAGCGGAATTACACCTTGTTATGTAGGAGAACTTCCTGAACAGCTGGCGGCGCTGAACCGTACTAACATCAATACCCAGCTTCTTACCATTGAAGCAGCTATAACAGGTAAGAGAGAACACGTTTACCAAGCTGCAATACTTGATCCACATACTGCGGCAGAACTGTCTATCGATGATATCGTTTCATTATGCGATGACCTTATTGAAGCACATGGTGACTGGTTACCTCAATTTAAAGGGGCAGCAGTTTTGGAGACAATCTAAATAACGTGAATAAATGCGACAGAATAGAATGGATTCTAGATTCTCATCTACTGACTTCGCTAGAAAAAGAAGTGCTACATTTCAATCACTTCCAAACGAATGGTTATTTAAAACAACTACATTTTGGTACGATAAGCCAGCAAACAATTATTTCAAATGGTTTCATGTGTTTGAAGATGAATTGAGTCATCGTGGACAAATTCGAATTATTAAAAAGATGCAACAAGCTCATTCCGTAAAATAATATACAAAAAGATGTATTACTGTATACGTGAAGTAGTACATCTTTTTATTATGACTTTGATTTATCCCGCTACTTTTGGGAAGTAAGACCTTGATGATTAGTTGAACTTTATTTCATTTACATAAAAGACGCTTTTATTTTGGTAAATGAAATTATATACTTTCTTTCGCCCCAGACTCACACTCTTTCTCTTCAAACATGACAGAGCACACCTATTCAATAGAAGCGTGCTCTGATGGTTATTGGATTAATGTCCCTACTCTATCAAGTTTTAAAATACGCTAGACTTATTGCCCTCATGAATTTAACTTATATGCTTTAATGGTGTGTCTTCTTTCTTTCTATTCCGACCTTTAAATAAAGCAACACCAATTAAAATTGCTAAAGTTGTAAAACAAACCACTGTTCCGACTGAAATCCCATTACTAAACGTTGAGCCTATGAAAATAATACACAATCCTACGATTCCAATAATAGTCGTAGTTGGAAATAACCTCATTTTAAAATTTGGCATTGTTGAATAAGTAGGACGTAATTTAAGTTGCGCAAAGCAAATACTTAGCCAAAGCAATAACATTGTAAATCCTGGAATTGTCATCATTGTTCCGATAATACTATCTGGAGCAAAGAATGCTAGGCCTGCCCCTATCAATAATAATAAGCCATTCAAAGAAATTGCAATGATTGGTGCACCTGATTTCGCAGTCTTTTTCAATATTTTTGGCGCTTCTCCTTTTTCAGCTAACGCAACCATTGTTCTGGAAGTAGCAAAAACTCCTGAATTCGCAGCTGAAAGAACTGCAGTTAATAAAACAAAATTCATGATGTGTGCAACACCCGGAATACCAATTGCATTCATTACTTGTATAAATGGACTTTCATTTCCTGCAACTTTATTCCAAGGTATTAATCCCGCAATAATTGTAATGGGTAAGATATAAAATATGATAACGCGCCAAACAACACCCTTTATCACTTTAGGTAAAACCTTTTCAACGTCTTTTGTCTCAGAAATTGCTACCCCTATTAACTCAGATCCTCCGAACGAAAACATTACAATAAAACAAGCACTAAAAACTCCTTTAATACCATTTGGAAAGAATCCTCCATGTCCAAGTAAATGTTCCGTTGGTGTCGATGGAGCAAAATTCGTTAGTCCGAATAAGACTGCTCCACCTAAAAGGATGAATAATACAAGTGCCAAAATTTTTATACTAGCAAACCAAAATTCCATTTCGCCATAAAATTTCACCTGAAAACTGTTAATCCCCACAACTAAAAGCGCACAAACAGCACTTAGTAACCAAAGAGGTACATTCGAAAACCAAAACTGTAAAAAAGATCCTGCAGCTAATATTTCTACAATTGTAACAAGCGTCCAGTTAATCCAGTATAGCCATCCAACTACAAATGATACATGAAATCCAAAAGCCTTATGAACTAAATGTTGAACATTATGATTTGGGTAAACAACAGCCATTTCAGCTAAAGCCACCATAACAATCATCATTAATAATCCACCAAGTAAGTACGAAATAATTACGCCAGGCCCGGCAATCCCTAAAGTATCTCCACTACCTTTAAAAATACCCGTACCAATCATTCCCGCTAACGCTAAAAATTGAACATGTCTAGGTAATAACTCTTTCTTTAAACCATCCTTCTTCATTCTTTTTTCCTCTTTCTGTTCCTAATTTTTTTAATGGTTTTGCAAGTAATCTTACATAATAATAGCCATCTTCCATGGCTATTCACCTCCTTTACATCACTATTTTTACTTGGCGAATGAGTTAATTTATATGATCTATATAAATCCAATTTGATTTCTCGACATATAAATCGCTGCTATGCAGAATATAACATGACCGCTACTTGCTTTCTCCTTTTGTTTTAAAACCCCGCATGTGGCAGAAAAAGGCACTGACCGCTTCTATGCACGGCCAGTTGCTCTCGCCCACCGAGAAAAAATGGTTTTATGTCGGTTTTTTAGTTTGGATTTATATAAATCCATTTTTTCAGAATAAAGACATGTAAATCTCATCCACAATTAAGCCTCCTAAAGACATAATCATCATTCATACATTTAAATACTTCTACTTTTAAAAGCAAATAAAAAAATCCCTACTGAAATTAATCAGTAGGGACGATTTCATTCGCGGTACCACCCTAATTATTGACAAACTTTATATGTCAATCTCTTCATTCTCTATAACGGCTCTTTACCGTCTTCCCCTTACAATTCGCTCGAAGAAGATGCTCCTGGATTGTAATTCATGCTGTTCTTTGTACTGACTTGCACCAACCGTCAGCTCTCTTTAACAGGGAGAACATACACTACTTTATTCCATTCATCGCTTATCTATTATTTAGTTGTTATGAAAATACAAAAAATCCCTACTGAAATTAATCAGTAGGGACGACTTTATTCGCGGTACCACCCTAATTATTGACAAACTTTATATGTCAATCTCTTCATTCTCTATAACGGCTCTTCACCGTCTTCCCCTTACAATTCGTTCGAAGAAGATGCTCCTGGACTGTAATTCATGCTGTTCTTTGCACTGACTTGCACCAACCGTCAGCTCTCTTTAACAGGGAGAACATACACTACTTTATTCCATTCCTCGCTTATCTATTATTTAGTTGTTATGAAAATACAAAAAATCCCTACTGAAACTAATCAGTAGGGACGATTTTATTCGCGGTACCACCCTAATTATTGACAAACTTTATATGTCAATCTCTTCATTCTCTATAACGGCTCTTCACCGTCTTCCCCTTACAATTCGCTCGAAGAAGATGCTCCTGGATTGTAATTCATGTTATTCTATGTACTGACTTGCACCAACCGTCAGCTCTCTTTAACAGGGAGAATATACACTACTTTATTCCATTCATCGCTTATCTTATTTACTTAATGATTATCCTATAATAAATAAGGTGAAAAAGCAATATTTTTTATGCATTAGATGTATCGTCATATAATAATAACTTTCTATTCACTGTGGAAACAATCATTCCAGAAACGATTAAAATTACAAATATATAAACGAATTTCGCTAAAAATAACCACTCTTGAAAAAATGACATAACAGCCATTTTCTTCTGACCTTCTATTAAGAGAAATGCTACAGTAGGTACTAGAATAATAAATTCGATCGTAAAAATTAGTTTCTTTTTCTTATTTAAATTTCGAATATCGTCCCACCTGTATAGTAAAGCAAAAATAATTCCAGCAACAAAAACAATGTTTATCCAATTACTTTCAATTAGATGATTTAAAATAATAGATAAAATAAAACAACCATTTAAGCCGTAAAAACCTATTTTTTTCGCCATTAAACCCTCCATTATATTCCATATTTAGGATTACTTTCATTATAACATTTACTCATTATTTTTTTCTGTATGTCATTCTTATTTCATTACGATAAGTGAAATTATTTCCACATGTAACTTCTGCTATAAGCAACCCGCGAAATGACATTCTATTCGAAAGTGTGCGAATTTTTCTATAAATACGGTAATCCCCATCTCATTTATGGTAATATAAACCATATACAATAACAGAAAGGAGTAATATTTATGCCACACATTATTTCCCTCAATATCGGAACACCGCAAAAATTACAGTTTCAAGGAAAAGAAATTGAAACCGGCCTCTTTAAAGCAAGTGTTAACAGACCGTTATATTTATCGACACTCAACTTCGAAGGCGACGGTCAAGCTGATTTAAAACACCACGGCGGAAAAGATAAAGCTGTTTGTATATATCCCTTTGAACATTATCCATATTGGGAACAAGAGCTAGCGCAGCAACTTCCATACGGGGCATTCGGAGAAAACTTAACAGTAACCGGATTACTGGAATCAGATATATGCATTGGTGGTATATATAAAATAGGTGAAGCGCTCGTTCAAGTAACGCAGCCGAGACAACCTTGCTATAAGTTATCTTATCGCTACGATCGAAAAGATTTCCCGCTTCTTGTTCAAAATACAGGATTTACTGGTTTTTACGTACGAGTGTTAGAGGAGGGAACTGTTTCCCCTTCTGATGAAATGAAGTTAATAGAACAAAATGAGCATCACATAACAATTGCCTTCGCAAACGAAATGATGCACCACGATAAACATAATATAAAAGGAATAAAGAGCATATTAGCAGTTGATTCTCTATCAGAAAGCTGGCGAAATACATTTACGAAGCGATTAGAAGGAAAAGAAACGAGTACAGAAAAGCGTCTGACAGGAAAATAACAAACTTATAGGAAAAGAGGACAGCGCATGAGTGAATTTATATTCGCATTACTTGTTTGTCCATTGCTTGTCTTTATTTTCTCTGTTATTGGTACACGGATTACAAAAACGTATTATACGATGCCTATTATAACGTTTGCGATTTTTCTTATATTGGCAGTAACCTTGTTTAATCGATCATTTTTCTTTTGGGTCGGGATGTATAGTATTTTTTCATTTCTTGTTTCTTATATAACGCTATTATTTGTAAAGGGTGAAAAGGAAGTAGATAAAAAGCAATAACTATATGAATCTATTTTAATTTTTCGACATATAGATTGCTACTATGTAGAAGAGCATGCACTCACTTTCTCCTTTTGTTTGAACTTCGCATGTGGTAGAAAAAGGCCCTGACCGCTTCTATACACGGCTAGATGTACTCGCCTACTGAAAAAGAATGGTTTTATGTCGCTTTTTTATTTGGATTTATATATAACTTTTATTCCATTTTTTAAGGAGCACTATTCATGATTTTCTTTGATATTGATGGTACTTTACTTGATTATGAACTTGCTGAAAGAAATGGTATTCTTGACTTCTTTCGTGAGTATAGTCACATTTTTTCTGGTGAGGAACTTGAAGCTAGCAAACTATGGAATCAACTCTCAGAACAATACTTCAATCAATTTTTATGTAATAAACTATCATTTCAAGAACAAAAAAGGTTCAGAATGATAGGCCTTTTTCAAAAGTATGGCGTACTCTTAACAAACGAAGAAGCTGATCAGAAATTCAACTTATATTTATCCTTATATAAAGAAAAATGGGTAGTGTATGAAGATGTAATGGATGTATTAGATACTTTAAAGCAAAAAGGTTATCTAATGGGAATTATTAGTAATGGAGATTATGATCAACAAATTGAAAAACTAAGTCGTTTAAACATCTTACATTATTTTAACCCAATCATCACCTCTAGTAGAGTAGGGGTCGCAAAACCAAATATTGCTATCTTTCAAATAGCTAGTATGAAAGCAAAATCCCCAATTCAAGATTGCTATTATATAGGAGACAGATTAGAAACAGATGCCCTAAGTAGTAAAAATGCTGGTATGCATGGAATATGGTTAGATCGATGTAATAAAAAACAACAATGCAGTGTTCCAACTATACAATCGTTGTATGAGCTAATTCATATACTTACATAAACGCTCTAGTACGAATACTTAGACTGCCTATTATAAAACAAGAAAAGAAAGGAATAACATATGTACCCATTATTAAAAATTCTAGTCAATCTCATTTTTGTTTGTTGTATCTTCTTTTTAGCATTTGCATGGGATAAAACCGAGCAATTTCTTAATACAACAATTTTAAAAAGGCTTAGTGAAAAGTGGAGAAAGGTCATCTTAACAGCCATGACCATCTTCTTCGAATTACTAGTAATCTGGCGCCTCTCAGTTTTTTTCAAAGTATCTGCCTTAGAAAGTTTAGTTATGGGAAGTATTTTATTATTATGTTGCATTTGGCTCATTCCTTATTTCGTTACGATTCAAAGAAACAAGGCTAAAATTTTTGATAAATATCATAGCGGTGGTGTGGATTTAGGATCAGTAGCAGTATTCCGCCTTTCTTTAAATCCTCTTGTATTAGGAACGATAATTTTATCAACTGTAAGTATTGGTATTGGCATACTTTATTACCTACCTTATTTTTTATAATAAGATTGATAGATAATGATTTCTGTAACTCCCCTTTATTTTCTCTGAATTTTGAGATAATGAACCATGTAGTCCATGAATGTAAAAAACACGACCGCGTTTCCCCCTCGGTCGTGTTTTCTTTATCATTACGCTGTAACCCAAGCCTCATCAGCTGGATTTTTGCGCCATTCTTGTAGTTTCTTTGTTTCTGCTTCGCCAATCATACCTTTTTCTGCAGCTACTTTTGTAAGTGCAGTGTAGTCGCTTAAAGAGTATGATGCAACGTTTGCTGCTGCTAATTTTTCTTTTCCTGCTTCCAGTTCGTATGTGAAGATTGATACGATTCCTAATACTTCACAACCAGCTTCGCGAAGTGCCTCTACACAAGTGATTGCACTACCGCCAGTTGAAATTAAATCTTCTACTACGACAACTTTTTGGCCTTTTTCTGCTTTACCTTCGATCTGGTTTCCTTTACCATGACCTTTTGCCTTGCTGCGTACATAGCACATTGGTAAGTTCATACGATCGCTTACCCAAGCAGCGTGCGCAATACCTGCTGTTGCTGTACCTGCAATAACTTCTACAGATGGGAAGTGTGTTTGAATTAATTCTTCTAATCCTGCAGCAATCGCCCCGCGTACTTCTGGGTATGATAACGTTAAACGGTTATCACAATAAATTGGTGATTTCATGCCAGAAGACCATGTAAATGGATCATTTGGTTGTAAGAATACTGCTCCGATATCTAATAAATGAGATGCAATTTGTTTTTTCATATTGTTACACCCTCCCACTGTTCTTTTACAATTCGATACGCCTCTAGCGGATTTTCTGCTTTTGTAATACTACGTCCTACTACGATATAACTAGAGCCTAGTTCACGTGCACGTTTTGGCGTTGCTACGCGCACTTGGTCATTTACATCGTCGCTTGCAAGACGAATCCCCGGTGTTACTGTTACGAAAGCGTCTCCGCATACTTCGCGTAGTTTTGGTACTTCAAGTGTTGAACAAACAACGCCGTCCAAACCGCTTTCTTTTGTTAATTTCGCATAGTGAGCAACCGCTTCTTCTAACGTTTTCTCAATGCCAATCTCTTTTTTCATTACTTCTTCCGATGTACTTGTTAGCTGTGTAACTGCAATACAAATCGGTCTCTCTTTTCCTTCTTTCTTACCTTCCTCTAATCCCTCAAGCGCATATTTCATCATGCGGCTTCCCCCAGCAGCATGAACGTTTACCATATCAACTTCTAAACTAGCTAAATTGCGCATTGCACTTTTTACTGTGTTCGGAATATCATGAAGTTTCAAATCTAGAAAAATTTGATGTCCTTTTTCTTTAAGATACGTGATAATAGCAGGTCCCTCTTTATAAAACAGTTCCATACCAACTTTGACAAATAATTGTTCCCCTTCAAAGTGACTTAAAAACTGTTCAACCTCTGCCTTACCCGGAAAATCTAGTGCAACAATTAAAGATTGTGACATGTTTACTTCCAGCTCCTTCCCTGACATTCCGAAATATGTTCAAATCCTAATTCATCTAAAAGCGCTGGTAATTCTTCAATAATTGTTGGACAGACAAATGGATCAACAAAGTTTGCTGTTCCAACTGCTACTGCACTTGCACCAGCATAGAAGAACTCAATTACATCTTCCGCCGATTCAATTCCGCCCATTCCGATAATCGGAATATTAACAGCTTGACTCACTTCGTGCACCATGCGAATTGCCACTGGCTTAATCGCTGGTCCAGATAATCCGCCTGTACGGTTTGCTAAAATTGGTTTTGCTGTTTTTAAATCTAAACGCATGCCAAGCAATGTATTAATCATCGTTAATCCGTCTGCCCCTGCGTTTTCAATTGCTTTTGCAATCTCAACAATGTTTGCAACGTTTGGTGATAGCTTTACATATACCGGAACTTCAGATACTTCTTTTACACGTTTTGTTAAATCTGCAGCAATTTCCGGTACGGTACCGAAAGCAATCCCACCTGTCTTCACATTCGGACAAGAAATATTTAACTCTAATGCATGAACATTTGGTGCTTTTGAAATTTCTTTCGCAACTGCCACATAGTCTTCAGCTTGTGATCCTGCAACGTTCGCAATAATAGGAAGATCGAATTGCTCTAGAAAAGGTAATTCCGAAGTCATTACCTTTTCTAGGCCAGGATTTTGAAGTCCAATTGCATTTAACATTCCACCTGGTGTTTCAGCAACACGAGGCGTTGGATTTCCATAACGAGGTTGCTCTGTCGTTGCTTTAATCATGATTGATCCAAGTACACTTAAATCGTAAAATTGTGCATACTCACGACCAAACCCGAAGCAACCAGAAGCCGGGATGATTGGATTTTTTAATGATAATCCTGGTAATTCAACTTGCAATCTGTTCATAGTACAACCTCCCCGATTGGAAATACTGGCCCGTCGCTACACACCTTCTTGTATGAATGTCCGCTTGGATCTTCTTGCAAGTGGCATACACATGCGAAACACGCCCCAATACCACAGCCCATACGTTCTTCTAGTGAAATGTAGGCCTTTTTCTCTTTATAACGGCCTTCTAATGCACGTAGCATCGCTAAAGGTCCACATGAGTATAAAATGTCAAAGTCAATTCCATACGCATCAATCACATCTGTTACAAATCCTTTTGTACCATGTGTGCCGTCTACTGTTGCAACGTACGTATCACCAAGCTCTGCAAATTTTTCTTCGTAGAAGACAACATCTTTTGACTGAAAACCTAAGATGTGGATGACGCGAACCCCTTTTGCTGTAAGGCGCTGTGATAATTCATACAATGGAGGTACGCCAATTCCGCCCCCTACTAAAAGAGCTGTTTGCCCAGCTTCAGCTTCTTCCACCGGAAAACCGTTGCCTAATGGACCTAATACATCGACCATTTCACCTTGTTTCTTTCGTGACAACGTTTTTGTTCCTTGTCCTTCTGCACGGTATAGCATTGTAAATTCATTTTTCTCTTGATTTATATTACAAATACTAATCGGGCGACGTAGCAGAGGCGTGCTGCCTTCTGCTACTTTAATGTGTACAAATTGCCCTGGCTCGTTCATGTGCTCTACTAAATCACCTTGAAGTACGAGTTCATAAATATTTTTTGCGATTTCTTTTTGGTTAACGACGATCATATTTTGCTTTTGCATCATGCATGTACCACCTCGTGACGCTCAGCCCCCGCAAATTCTTTCATTGCGTGAGCTGAAAATGTCATAGACTCTAGTACGCGTAAAATTGCTCTTGTTGTATCTAGTGACGTTAAGCATGCTACACCATTTTCTACAGACTCACGACGAATACGGAAGCCATCACGCGCTGGTTGTTTTCCTTTTGTTAATGTGTTAATAACAAATTGCGCTTTTCCTTGGCGAATAATATCAAGCAAGTTATAGTCTTCAGAATCAATTTTGTTTACAACTTGAACTGGAACACCTTGGTCTGTTAATGATTTCGCAGTTCCTGCTGTCGCTAATAAGTTATAGCCAATTTCATGGAATCGTTTTGCGATTTCCATTGCTTCTTCTTTATCTTTATCTGCTACTGTGATGATTACAGATCCGTGCGTTGGAATATTGATTCCAGCAGCAACAAGTCCTTTATATAATGCTTTTTCAAGCGTTAAGTCTTTCCCCATTACTTCCCCTGTTGATTTCATTTCAGGCCCTAATGTTGTATCAACAGAACGTAGTTTCGCAAAAGAGAATACCGGAGCTTTTACATACACTTCTTTCTCTTCTGGGCGATATCCAGTTTCATATCCTTGTTCTACAAGATTTTGACCTAAAATAACTTTTGTTGCGATATTCGCCATTGGTACACCTGTAATTTTACTTAAGAATGGTACTGTACGACTCGCACGTGGGTTTACTTCAATTACATACACTTCGTCTTTGAATACTACAAACTGGATATTCAGTAATCCAACAATGTTTAATCCTCTTCCAAGTGCAATTGTATTTTCGATAATTTGTTCTTTCAGTTTTGCAGATAAGCTTTGCGGTGGGTATACTCCAATTGAGTCACCAGAGTGAACTCCAGCGCGTTCAATATGTTCCATAATACCTGGAATGAATACATTTTCACCGTCTGAAATTGCATCTACTTCAATTTCTTTACCAACCATGTAACGGTCAATTAATACTGGATGATCCGCATGAACTTTAACCGCATTTTTCATGTAGTGCAGTAGTTCTTCTTGACGATATACGATTTCCATCGCACGCCCACCTAGTACGTAAGATGGTCTTACTAATACTGGGTAACCAATTTCTTCAGCGATTGCTACCGCTTGTTCTACAGTCGTTGCTGTTTTTCCAACTGGCTGTGGAATGCCTAGTTCTGTTAAAGCTGCTTCAAATTTATCACGGTCTTCTGCGCGATCTAAATCTTCTAGTGATGTACCTAAAATTTTCACGCCGCGTTCTTGTAATTTTGCCGCTAAGTTAATTGCTGTTTGACCACCAAATTGTACGATTACGCCTTCTGGTTTTTCTAAATCGATAATGTGCATTACATCTTCAATTGTAAGTGGTTCAAAATATAATTTATCTGAAATACTAAAGTCTGTTGAAACTGTTTCTGGGTTATTATTTACAATAATTGCTTCGTAACCAGCTTCTTTAATTGCCCATACAGAATGAACTGTTGCATAGTCAAACTCGACACCTTGACCGATGCGAATTGGACCTGAACCAAGAACGACTACACTTTTACGCTCTGTCACGATTGATTCATTTTCATCGCCATATGTGCTGTAGTAGTAAGGCGTTGCAGACTCAAATTCCGCTGCACATGTATCTACCATTTTGAATACTGGTGTCATGCCGTTTTCTTTACGCATATCGTAAATTTCACGTTCTGTTTTACCCCAAGCAGCTGCGATGTAATGATCACTGAATCCCATTGCTTTTGCTTCTTGTAATACTTCCATATCACCTACATGGTTTTTAACGTTACGCTCCATGTTTACGATGTTTTCAACTTTTTGTAAGAAGAAGAAGTCCATTTCACACCATGCATTAATTTCTTCTTTCGTTACACCTTGACGAATTGCTTCTGCTACAACGAACAGACGCTCATCATCTGCTTTTATAATACGTTTTTTCATTGTTTCTTTATCAAGCTCTTTTAAATGATCAATCTCTAAATGATAAATACCAAGCTCTAAAGAACGAACTGCTTTTAATAATGATTCTTCTAAATTACGACCGATAGACATGACTTCCCCAGTCGCTTTCATTTGTGTGCCAAGCGTTCTGTTTGCTGATTCAAATTTATCAAATGGCCAGCGTGGAATTTTAGAAACCACATAGTCTAATGCTGGTTCAAAGCATGCATATGTTTTTTGTGTAACCGGGTTTACAATTTCATCAAGCGTTAAGCCGACTGCAATTTTCGCTGCCAATTTTGCAATTGGATATCCTGTTGCTTTTGATGCTAATGCGGATGAACGACTTACACGTGGATTTACTTCGATTACATAGTATTGGAAACTATGCGGATCAAGTGCAAGCTGAACGTTACATCCACCTTCAATTCCTAATGCACGAATAATTCTTAATGAAGTATTACGAAGCATTTGATATTCACGGTCACTTAATGTTTGGCTAGGTGCAATAACGATTGAATCTCCTGTATGCACACCAACTGGGTCAATATTTTCCATATTACATACTACAATCGCATTATCGTTTGCATCACGCATTACTTCATATTCAATCTCTTTAAAACCAGCGATACTTTTTTCTAATAAACATTGTGTTACTGGACTATGTTTTAGACCACTTGTTACAATTTCAATTAGCTCTTCTTCATTATCGCAAATACCACCGCCAGTTCCGCCTAGCGTAAATGCAGGACGAACAATTACTGGATAGCCAATTTCTTTTACAAATTCATATGCTTCATCAAGCGTATGAATAATTTCACTTGGTGGTACCGGTTCGTTTAAATCGTGCATTAATGTACGGAATAAATCACGATCTTCCGCTTGCTCAATTGCTGATAATTTTGTTCCTAAAATTTCAACTCCGCACTCTTCAAGTACACCTGATTTCGCAAGTTCAACAGCCATGTTTAATCCCGTTTGTCCACCAAGTGTTGGCAAGATTGCATCCGGGCGCTCTTTACGAATAATGCGGCTTACAAATTCTAATGTTAATGGTTCAATATATACTTTATCTGCTGTTGCAGTATCCGTCATAATTGTTGCTGGGTTAGAGTTTACAAGGATTACTTTGTAACCTTCTTCTTTAAGAGATTGACAAGCTTGCGTTCCAGAGTAGTCAAACTCCGCTGCTTGCCCGATTACAATAGGTCCTGATCCGATTACTAAAATTGTGTTAATGTCTAGGCGTTTTGGCATAACTCTTCCCCTTCTTTCTTAAAGTTTTCAATCATTGTTAAGAAGTCTTCAAATAAGTTGTTTGCATCTTCTGGTCCTGCTGATGCTTCTGGATGATATTGCACTGTAAATGCTGGGAACTTCGTATGACGAAGACCTTCTACTGTACCATCATTTAATGCAACGTGTGTAATTTCAAGATCGGTAGTTGCTACGGACTCTTCTTCTACTGCGTATCCGTGGTTTTGAGATGTAATCGCAACTTTTCCAGTTTCTAAATGTTTTACAGGATGATTTAAACCACGGTGACCAAATTTTAATTTGATTGTATTTGCACCAGATGCTAGTGCAAATAATTGGTGCCCAAGGCAAATTCCGAATAATGGTACTTTTCCAAGGATGCCTTTAATCATTTCAATTGCTTCTGGTACATCTTTTGGATCCCCAGGTCCGTTACTTAACATGATACCGTCTGGATTTAATCGTAAAATCTCTTCAGCTGTTGTATTGTAAGGTACAACAATTACATCACAATCGCGTTTATTTAATTCTCGTAAAATACCGTGTTTCATTCCGAAGTCAACAAGTACAACACGATGACCACGGCCTGGGCTTGGGTATGGATCTTTTGTTGATACACGTTTTACATGATCTGTAAATACTGTCGCTTTTAATTGGCTAACGATGTACTCTACATCCGCATCCATGTTACAAAGACGTCCGCGTAGTGTTCCATATTGACGAATTTTTCGTGTTAATTTTCTTGTATCAATTCCTGCTAGCCCGGGAATATTTCTTTCTTTTAAGTAATCATCTAACGAAATTTCATTACGGAAGTTAGATGGATGATCACAAATTTCATTTACAATTAACCCATTTACAGATGGATGAATAGATTCAAAATCGTCACGGTTAATACCGTAGTTTCCAATTAACGGATACGTAAATGTTACGATTTGACCGCAGTAAGATGGATCAGATAATGTCTCTTGGTATCCAGTCATTCCTGTTGTAAATACCACTTCACCTGATTTTTCAATTTCTCCGCCGAAACCTTTTCCAATTAAAATTGTTCCATCTTCTAAGATAAGCTGTCTTTTCATACTAATGCACTCTCCTTTTGCCATGCGATCTTACCGTCAACTAATGTCATAATCGGCCATCCTTGGCACTTCCAGCCTGCGAATGGCGTATTTTTTCCTTTTGATAAGAATGTTGCTGGGTCAATCTCTTCTTCTTGTTCTAAATCGATAATTGTAATATCAGCGGCTCTTCCTTCTTGCAGTCGGCCAGCTTCTAAACCAAATGTGTCAGCTGGTTTTTCTGTTAAGAATTGAATTAACTGTTCTAATGTGATAATTCCCTTTTTCACAAGGTTTGTATATAGTAATGGGAATGCTGTTTCAAAACCAGTAATTCCAAATGGCGCTCTTTCAATACCTTGTGCTTTTTCTTCTGCTGCATGCGGTGCATGATCTGTTGCGATGATATCGATTGTTCCATCTAATAACCCTTCAATTAATGCTTCTTGGTCTTCTTTTCCTCGAAGCGGTGGGTTCATTTTAAAGTTTGGATCAACCGATGGGATATCATCTTCACATAATACTAAGTGATGCGGTGTTACTTCTGCTGTTACTTTAATTCCAGCACGTTTCGCATCACGAATCACGCGAACAGATCCTTTTGTACTTACGTGACATACGTGATAGTGGCAATCCGCCGCTTCCGCAAGTAATATGTCCCGGGCAATATGTACAGATTCACATACTGATGGGATACCGTTTAATCCGTGTTTCTCAGAAAACTTCCCTTCATGTACACAACCTTTATTAATTAACGTATTTTCTTCACAGTGTGCAACAACTGCCATATTTAATTTTGCTGCACGTTTCATTGCTGCCAGCATCATACTTGCATCTTGTACGCCTACTCCATCATCAGTAAACGCGAATGCTCCAAGTTCTTTTAATGTTTCAAAGTCTGTCATTTCAGAACCTGCTTGGCGCACTGTAATCGCGCCATATGGCAGTACGTTTACATGTGCTTTTTCTTGAATTCGTTTTTGCAGGTCTTCCATATGTTCTCTGCAGTCTGGTACTGGACGTGTATTTGGCATTGCGCAAATTGTTGTAAATCCACCTTTTGCTGCCGCAAGTGTACCTGTTTCAATTGTTTCTTTATGTTCACCACCTGGTTCGCGAAGATGTACGTGTACATCAATTAACCCAGGTGCAATTAATTTTCCATTTACATCAATTACTTCTACATTTTCAGCAGTAATGTTTTCTGCTACTTTCGCAATTTTACCGTCTTGTACGAGAAGGTCTGTTGTGACGATATTTCCCTCTTCATTTACATAGCGACCATTTTTAAACAAATAATTCATGTTTCATTCCTCCTAATACATTTGGTAATGCGCGTTTTAGTACAGCCATTCTTGCATAAACACCGTTTTCCATCTGTTTAAAGATACGTGAACGCTCACACTCGACAAGTTCACTTGCAATTTCTACATCACGGTTCACAGGTGCTGGGTGCATAATAATGCTTCCTGACTTCATGCGTTTCTCACGATCAATCGTTAAACCGTGCTCTTCATGATACTTTTTCATAATGTCTGTTTCATAGTGATCATGTCGCTCATGCTGCACGCGTAGTAACATCATTACATCAACTTCTGGAACTAATTCGTCTAATGCTTTGTACGTTCCAAATGTGTTCGTTTCGTCTTTCCATTCTTCTGGACTTGCAAAATAAACGGTTGCTCCTAATTTCGTTAACGCCTCTGCATTTGAGCGCGCCACTCGGCTATGACTGATATCTCCAACAATTGCCACTTTCAGCCCTTCAAATGTTCTAAATTCTTGTTTTATCGTTAGTAGGTCAAGCAAACATTGTGTTGGATGATTTCCACATCCATCTCCTGCATTTAAGATTGGAATATTCACTTGCTCTCTAAGCTCATCAAAATAACGATCTTGCTCGTGGCGGATGACAACAGCTCTTGTTCCGATTGATTCTAGTGTTTTTACCGTATCGTACAATGTTTCTCCTTTTTGTACGCTAGAAGACTCTGCTGAAAAGTCGAGAACATCTAAGCCTAAACGTTTCTCTGCTACTTCAAAGCTAAAACGCGTTCTCGTACTATTCTCAAAGAATAAGTTTGCGACAAACGTTTGCTCTGTCGCTTTTATACCCTTTCCGTTCGCGAAATCTTCTGCATCTTTCAGGATTTCTGAAATCTCCTGCTCCGATAACTCACTCATCGTTAACAAATGGTTCATTGTCATCCCTCATCTTTCTAGTTTTTATGATCATACTTTTGAATTTATATAACATCAACTGCATAAAAAACACCCTAGCCGTGTGAGACTAGGGTGTAACAAACTACACACCCCTTTCCGTCTCACAGGACTGAATTAAAAGGCTGCCTTTATGAAGCAATTCGCTTTGATTGCTTTTTCGTTTTCATTTCAGGTAAAACTAGATTCAACAGTACTCCCACTAATGCTGCAAGGGCCATGCCTTCTACTTGAAAAGACTCACCAATATGAAGCACTGCACCGCCGATTCCAATGACTAGTATAACAGATGCAATCATTAGGTTGCGCTTATCTCCTAAATCTATTCCCTCATCTACTAACATGCGTAAACCGCTTGATGCGATAACACCGAAAAGTAAGATCGATACACCGCCCATCACTGCGGTTGGAATCGAATGGATCAGTGCTGAGATTTTCCCAATAAACCCGAAGATAATTGCAAGTACTGCCGATCCGACGAATAAGTACACGCTGTATGCTCTTGTGATCGCAAGCACTCCAATATTTTCACCATATGTTGTATTTGGTGGCCCTCCAATTGTGGATGCGATAAACGTTGCAATGCCGTCTCCCATAATAGAGCGGTGCAAACCTGGTTTTTCAATTAAATCTCTATTTATTACATTTCCAAGTACAATTTGATGTCCGATATGTTCTGAAATTGTTACAACTGCAACTGGTACCATGACTAGGACGATTTTCCACGAAAATTCTGGTGTGTATGTGACAAATGGTACTATGAAGTCTGGCATTTGAAACCATTTTGCTTCTATTACTGGTTTCAAATCAACTAATCCTTGAGTGTAAGCAAAGATATAGCCACCAATGATTCCAATTAAAACTGGTATGATGCTAAAGAATCCTCTTCCAAAAATCGAACAGATAATTGTAATTGCTAATGTTACGAGTGCGACTGAAAAGTGTGTAAAGCTATATTTTCCGTCCGCATTATTCATTGCCATATTTACCGCAGTATGTGCAAGCCCCAGTCCAATTACCATAACAACTGGTCCCACTACAATTGGCGGTAAGAGATTCATAATCCAGTTTGATCCGGATTTTTTAATTCCTAGTGCAACTAACATGTAAACTAGCCCTGCCATCATTCCGCCAAGCATAGCTGCTCCTGGACCACCTGCTGCTTTTGCTGTAATAATCGGTGCAATGAATGCAAACGATGATCCGAGATAAGCAGGTACTTGCCCTTTCGTCACAATTAGGAATGCTAGCGTTCCTAATCCACTTGAAATTAAAGCAACTGCTGGACTTAATCCTGTTAAGAATGGCACAAGCACCGTTGCCCCAAACATTGCGAATAAATGTTGTATACTTAACAATAACCATTTTCCTGGTTTCGGTACTTCATGAATGTCTAACACTGGCTTTTGTTCCATTGTTATCTCCTCCTCCAATGTTAAAAACTTGCAATAAAAAAACTCTTTGTGTCTATGCACAAAGAGTCCTATACTTACGTATGTCAAACTAGACATATGAAAGCCAAGACCCTTTGGCAGTCTCACAGGACTACATTTAAAAGGGCTTTATTTTTCGTATATGCTTACTCGATCTTGTTTATCAGTTTCTTGAAGGTCTACTTCAATACGTTCTTCGCTTGATGTTGGAATGTTTTTCCCTACATAGTCAGCGCGAATTGGCAGTTCACGGTGACCTCTATCTACGAGAACAGCTAACTGAATTTGCGATGGTCTACCGATATCCATTAATGCATCCATTGCAGCTCGCACTGTTCTTCCTGTATACAATACATCGTCAACAAGAATAACTTTTTTATTTGTAATATCAACTGGAATGTCTGAACCTTTTACAAGTGGCTCTTTGTTTTTAGATTGTAAAGTTAAGTCATCACGATATAACGTAATATCTAACTCACCAACAGCCATTTCTTTTCCTTCAATTTGAGCAATTCGTTCTACTAAGCGCTGTGCGATGAAAATACCGCGTGTTTTAATTCCAACTAGAACACAATTTTCAACACCTTTATTGCGTTCTACAATTTCATGACTAATACGTGTTAAAGCACGGCGAATCATTTGATCATCTAGTACCACTGCTTTTTCTTTCATGTTCTTCACCTCCAGGCTTATTTCTTGCGTGAGAGGAATGGTATAAAAAAACCCTCTCGTCGTGTGCGAGAGGGTTTTCTGAAAAAGGGTATACAATACCCTATATATTTCAAACCGTTACCTTCTCAACCTCACGGGGTTGCGTTAAAGGACTTATTCAACTGCTGTTATTATGTCAGTTTTTATAGCGATTGTCAATATTATTTTCGTAAATCATTTAAAAGATCGGCAAAAATTTGTGGAACTGGTGCTTCAAACTCTAAATATTCACCTGTACGTGGGTGAATGAAACCTAAAATACCTGCATGTAAAGCTTGACCATTTATATCAAATGTTTTCTTTGGTCCATATTTCGGATCACCTGCAAGTGGATATCCAATATATTTCATATGTACACGAATTTGATGCGTACGGCCTGTTTCTAGTTGACACTCTACATGAGTGAAGTTATTAAAACGTTCTAATACACGGAAGTGTGTCACAGCATGTTTTCCTTTTTCTTCAACGGTCATACTTTGACGGTCTTGTTTATCACGACCAATTGGCGCATCAATCGTTCCTTTATCATGAGGAATAACACCATGAACAATTGCTTGATAACGTCTCGTTACCGTTTTCTCTACAAGCTGATTGACAAGCGCCTCATGTGCCATATCATTTTTTGCCACCATCAATAATCCAGATGTATCTTTATCTATGCGATGGACAATCCCCGGACGCATTACACCGTTAATACCTGATAAATCTTTACAATGATACATTAAGCCATTCACTAACGTACCACTCGTATGCCCTGGTGCAGGATGTACAACCATGCCGCGTGGCTTGTTTACAACAAGTACATCACTATCCTCATAATGAATCTCTAAATTCATATCTTCTGGAAGGATATCTAATGATTCTGGCTCTGGAATCGTAACTGTAATTTCATCATTTGTTTTTACTTTATAATTCCCTTTGATGTCTTTTCCATTTACCGTTACAACACCATCTTTAATCCATTGCTGTACTTGTGAACGAGACCATTCATTGTTCACCCCTGCAAGAAACTTATCAATCCGTTCACTTTTGTTCTCTTCTGTAACTGTTACTTGTACTACTTCGCTCATTATTTACTCCTTTGCTTTCTTTCCTTCTAGTAATGTTTGAATAATAATTAATGCCACACCCACACATAATGCCGAATCTGCAACGTTAAATACAGGGAAGTTGTATGAAAAAATATACGTATGAATAAAATCAACAACTTCTTTTCGTACGACACGATCAATAAAATTACCAATTGCCCCGCCTAGAATAAGACCAAGCGAAATGCCGAGAAGCTTGTCTGTCTTTGCGTATTTCTTCATATAAAACAGAATAAAAACAACAAAGATGACTGTAATAACATAGAAGAACCACATTTTATTTTCTAAAATGCCCCATGCAGCTCCGCGATTGCGGTGAGACGTTATATACAGCACATTATCAATAATTGGAATGCTCTCACCTAACTCCATTTCCTTCACGATAATCCATTTTGATACTTGATCAATGGCAATCACAAATAATGCTATTAAATAATATATCATTTTCGTTTCCCCCACAATGACAGTGTACCTCAAAATTTTAGCATAGCTGCTATGTTTTCACAATGAAGCATCGCATGAGAGCATAAAATAAAATGAATTAGGTAATATAATATTGTTATCTTTAAGGTGTTTTTACTTTTCCATAGAAACATTCATGGACTGTACGTGCTATTGGCATTCCCTTTAATTGTCTAAGTGTCATTCTTTGTCCGGTTTCTTCACAAATTCCATACATCCCAATTTCCATTTTCCAAAGTGCTCGCTCTACATCTTTTAAATCTTCTCTCATATCATGCAATAATAATTTATTTTTCACATCTGTTTTAACGATACCTAACAATTCTTGACCAAATTCTACATTATACGCATACAACTCTTCTTTTGCTAATCTCTCCTGTAATTCTCGCTGCATTAATTGTAGTTCTGCTTGAATCTCCATGTATGTGTCAGTCACAAGTGCGTCCCTCCCGGCTGGAATGTATCGTTAGTTTATCCGAAACGCACACGATTACCGCACACACATTTTTCCTTCCAAGGAAGAAAAAAAAATCGACTGCCTTGTATGCAGTCGATTCTTTTATTTCATTATTTTACATAATGTTCTGTTACAACTTCTCCGCAACGCTTACATAATGTTGGATGATCTGCATTACTTCCTACTGTCTCAGAGACAACCCAGCAACGTTCGCACGTTTCACCAGTTGCTTGCGCTACAACAACAGCTGTATGTTCATATTTCGGTGCATCAGCTGGTGCTTCTTCCATCATTCCACCAAGATTGTACTCAGAAACGATAAATAATTGTTTCACATCTTCTGTAATGGATTGTAACAATTCTTTCATTTCTGCTGTTGGATAAAGTGTGATACTTGCGTTTAATGATTTACCAATCACTTTTGCATTACGCGCATCTTCTAACGCTTTTAATACATCATCGCGAAGTGTCATAAATGCATCCCATTTTCCTTTTAACTCTTCAGCATCTTCTACTTCTACAGATTCTGGCATATCAGTTAATTGGACGCTCTCTTCTACTACTCCAGGGATATATGGCCATACTTCATCTGCTGTATGCGGTAAAATTGGCGTTACAAGTTTTGTTAATGCAACAAGTACATCATATAGTACCGTTTGAATTGCACGACGGTCCTGATTATTTTCTGATTCGATATATAAAATATCTTTTGCAAAATCTAAATAGAATGAACTTAAATCAATTGTACAGAAGTTATGAATCGCATGATATACAGCAGCAAATTCATATGTTTCATAAGCATCTTTCACTTTTGCAATTAAGTCATTTAATTTCACTAACATGTAGCGGTCTACTTCACGAAGCTTCGCAGCAGATACCACATCTTTACTTGGATCAAAATCAGCTAAGTTCCCTAATAAGAAACGGAATGTATTACGAATTTTACGATATACTTCTGCTACTTGTTTTAAAATATCATCAGAAATACGTACATCAGATTGATAATCAACTGAAGATACCCATAAACGTAAAATATCGCCGCCTAATTGGTCCATAATTTTCTTCGGTACAACAATGTTTCCAATAGACTTACTCATCTTACGACCTTCACCATCAAGTACGAAGCCGTGACTTAAGACACCTTTATACGGCGCTTTACCTGTTACCGCAACTGCTGTTGATAATGAAGAGTTAAACCAACCTCGATATTGGTCAGATCCTTCTAAATATAAATCAGCTGGACGTTGCAAATCATCACGCTCTTCTAATACAGCCTGATGAGAAGAACCAGAATCAAACCATACATCCATAATGTCTGTTTCTTTACGGAATTCACCATTTGGACTAGATGGGTGTGTAAAGCCTTCTGGTAGTAAATCTTTCGCTTCACGTTCAAACCATACGTTCGAACCATGTTCACGGAATAACGCTGCCACATGATTAATTGTCTCATCTGTAATAATTGGATCACCATTTTCTGCATAGAATACAGGAATCGGAACACCCCATGCACGTTGACGAGAAATACACCAGTCACCACGGTCACGAACCATGTTATGAAGACGAGTTTCCCCCCAAGCTGGTACCCATTTTGTTTCCTCCACAGCTTGTAATAACTCTTTGCGGAACGCTTCAATAGATGCAAACCACTGTGCCGTTGCGCGGAAAATAATTGGTTGTTTCGTTCTCCAGTCATGCGGATAAGAATGCGTAATAAATGTTAATTTTAATAACGCACCAACCTCTTCTAATTTTTCTGTAATTGGTTTATTTGCTTTATCATAGAATAATCCTTCAAATCCAGGAGCTTCGCTTGTTAATACCCCTTTATCATCAACTGGACAAAGAACTTCTAAACCGTATTGCTTTCCAACTAGGAAGTCATCTTCCCCATGTCCAGGTGCTGTATGTACACACCCTGTACCAGCATCTGTTGTAACATGCTCACCAAGCATAACTAGAGAATCACGGTCATAGAATGGGTGTTTGGCCGTTGTATATTCCATTTCGCTACCTTTTACTGTTTTCACAACTTCAGCATTTTCCCACTCTAATGTTTTCGCAACTGTTTCAAATAACTCAGAAGCAATGATATATTTCGCATCCGCCACTTTCACAATGCTGTATTCAAGTTCTGGATGAACAGAAATACCTAAGTTAGCTGGCAACGTCCAAGGTGTCGTTGTCCAAATAATGAATTTTTCGTCGCCTTCTAAAACATTCTTTCCATCTTTTACAGGGAACGCCACATAAATAGATGCAGATTTTTTATCTTTATACTCAATTTCCGCTTCAGCTAACGCAGACTCACTCGTTGGAGACCAGTAAACAGGTTTTTGTCCTTTATAGATATAACCTTTTTTCGCCATTTCACCAAATACTTTAATTTGCTGTGCTTCATATGCTGGCTCTAATGTAATGTATGGATGATCCCAATCACCGCGTACACCTAAACGTTTAAATTGCTCGCGCTGACGATTTACTTGCTCGTATGCATATTCTTCACAAAGTTTACGGAATTCAGCAACTGTCATTTCTTTACGCTTAACACCTTTATTTGTTAAAGCTTGCTCAATTGGTAATCCGTGTGTATCCCAACCTGGTACATATGGTGCACAGTATCCCATCATTGATTTATAACGAACAATAAAGTCTTTTAATACTTTATTTAACGCATGTCCCATATGAATATCACCGTTCGCATATGGCGGTCCATCATGCAGCACAAATAGCGTGCGTCCTTTTGTACGTTCTTGTACTTTTTCATAAATGTTCATTTCTGCCCATGTCTCTTGCATGACAGGCTCACGTTTCGGTAAATTTCCACGCATCGGAAATTCAGTTTTTGGCATTAATAATGTATCTTTATACTCCATGCTCAAATTCCTCCTTGATTATATAAAAGAATGACATTTTTTCTAGATAAAATGGAATAAAAAAGAGACCTTCTCATCCCCAAAAAGGGACGAGAAGGTCTCCCGCGGTACCACCCTAGTAGACTACTACATATAGTAATCCTCTTTATATTCTTAACGCGAATACACGCCTCTACTTACTTTGTTGTTCAGCGAGGAACTCCAGGGTGATATTCCCATTCTCTCCTTATCCTGAGCTTACACCGTCCTCAGTTCGCTATATAAGGTATGAAAAAAGTACTTATCCCTATCTTCGTTTTTCTAAAAAATTATGTTGTATAGAATTATATGTAATAAAGCGAAAAACGTCAAGTTTACACTGTTTCTTCTTTCTTAAGAAGCTCATCTACCTCTTCTTCTAACTCAATTAGCTTGTCCCAATCATCATTGTTTAACATTTCAAGCTGCGCTTCTAATAGCATACGGAAACGTGTACGGAACACTTTTGCCTGCTTTTTCAATTCTTCAATATCAAATGCCACTTTTCTTGATTTTACTAGCGCTTCATTAATAATACGGTCCGCATTTTTCTCTGCTTCACGAACAATTAATTTCGCCTCTTTTTGTGCATTACGTTTAACTTCTTCTGCTGCTTCTTGCGCTACAACGATAGATTTATTCAATGTATCTTCAATATTAGAGAAATGTTCTAATTTCCCTTCTAGTTGTGCGACTTTTTCTTCTAACGCCTTCTTCTCACGAATTACTAATTCATAATCTTTGATGACTTGATCAAGAAATTCATTTACTTGATCCTCATCATAGCCACGAAAACCACGACTAAATTCTTTATTATGAATATCTAACGGTGTTAACGGCACAAACGCCACCTCCAAGTAGGTTATCTAAAATTTCCTTTTTTAATTATATCTTTTCTTCGACAAAATGGGAGACTTTCCTTCTAAAAAAAGAAATCATTTTAAGATTCCATACAAAATTCTCCATTTATCGCGCTTTGTTTTTCCTTCAACAGTGAGTAATTTACTTCTGCCAAAACCTCTCACAGAAAATACGTCTCCCGGAAAGCATTCGTAAGCAGATTGCTCAACGACTTTCCAATTCACTTTCACAAGACCATTTTTAATGAACGGTTGAACCTTTTGACGAGATACATGAAACATTTCTGCTAGTAATACATCTACTCGCAGTGATGATACTGTCCCCGACTTTTCATTCCACTGATCTTCTATATGTAATGCATGATCAGTAGACACAGGCGATAAAGATACTTTTGTTTTTCCAATTGATTGTAAATTCATTCCTATATACGATACAACTTCTTTTGCAACTACAATTTGGGCACGATCGTTTTGGAGCCAAATATCTCCGCATTTCTCTCGCTTTAAACCAAGTGACATAAATGCTCCTAATATTTGACGATGCTCCAGTGAATAAAATTTAGAAGGATAGTCAATTTCTAATATTTCTATTTGAAATTCTTCTGTATTCGGCATAAGGTAATTAGGATAAATTAACGCCCGTTTTCTTTCTGCACTGGAAGCAGCACCATATAACTGAAACGCAGTATCTCCTTGATGTCCAACAATCATCGAAACAATTTGTTGTTCCCGCGGGTCAAGAAAATCGGTAAGTTTTATTTGATGATATTCTTCTGCTGCGTGCTTCCATTCTAATACTTTATCAACAAAAACCATTTCTTCAGGTCTAAAATGTTCATAAATGCTCATCTATATTCTCTTACCTCAAAAAAAATTCAAATACACGCACTAATCCTGAACTCGCTAAATTTAGTACAAGGATTGCCACGATTGGAGATATATCAATTACACCAAGTGGTGGAATAAATCTCCGGAATGGTTCTAAATACGGCTCACAAATACGGGCAAGGAAATCACCAAATGTTGACTCTCTTGCTCCCGGAACCCAAGATAAAAGAATATAAATAATAAGCGCATATGAATAAAATTGAAACAGATAGTACAATATTTGAAAAATTATTGTCATAGCGCACTACCACCTTTTTGTATTTGTATCTTCTTCTTCACCAAACAATTCAGAAATTGCTCCAACAATATCTACATTATCCGGCGTACATATAAATGTTTTTGG
Source organism: Bacillus multifaciens (assembly GCF_030756675.1). GTDB lineage: Bacteria > Bacillota > Bacilli > Bacillales > Bacillaceae_G > Bacillus_A > Bacillus_A multifaciens. Next base: position 32,696 of record NZ_JAVBXD010000030.1, on the reverse strand, counting down.
ACCTAGCTTTTGAATATCCCCGCTGATTGCATATACAGTTCCACTTAGAAAATCAACGATACGCAGCGCTTGATCTGTAGACATGCGTTGTAAATTAATCACAACTGCACGGCGACCTTTCAAATGATCGGCAATCCCTTGTGCCTCTGAGTACGTACGCGGCTCTAATAAAACAACTTTCGAAGGTTGTTTCGCTGTTTCAATGCTTACTACATTTTGTTTCGGTGGTACCTTTGCAAGAGGAATATCCTGCTCTGGGTCCTGCTGTTTTTTCATTTCAGTTTGCTCCTTTTCGTAAGCATATTGTGCTTCTCGCTCTTCTGGTGTGTCAAAAAAGAAGTACTTTACTTTTGACCAACTCATAATAAAATTCTCCTTCCTTCTATTCTTTTCCCACTAAAATCGTTCCCAAACGAATAAATGAAGCGCCCTCTTCAATTGCAATTGTATAATCATTTGACATCCCCATTGATAACTCCAGACACGGAGCATTCGATAAGTTTAAATCTTGTACTTGCTTTTGCAGTTTACGCAACATTTGAAAACAACTGCGAATTTGCATTTCATCGTCTGTGTAAGGTGCCATTGTCATCAATCCGACAACTTCAATTTTATCAAATTGTTGTAAGTTGTAAATAAAGTCAATTGTCTCATCTATGTCTAGCCCCTGTTTAGACTCTTCTGCTGAGGTTTTTACCTGAACAAAGCAGCGAATTGGTTTCGCTCTTCGTTTTTGAATTTCTTTTGCAAGTGAAAGACGATCAAGTGAATGTAAATAATCAACTTCATTTATGATCTCTTTTACTTTTCTAGTTTGCAATGATCCGATAAAGTGCCATGTCGCTTTGCTTCCAAAATACTCATACTTCTGCAAAAAACCTTCATTGCGATTTTCACCAAGATGTACAAGCCCAGCTTGTAACACTTCATTTGTCTTTTCAATACCTACTGTTTTTGTAACAGCAACAAGTGTAATTTCGTCTAAGGATCGATTCACTCGCTGACATGCTCTTTCAACTTCTTGCCCGACACATTCTAAATTCCCTTGTACTGTCACCGCTTTCCAGCCTCCTTAAAACCAATAAAACTAAGCATTCTTCCTGTCTTTCCTTGGTCGCGGCGATGTGAGAAGAATAATTGCGTTTCACAGCTTGTACAAAAAGATGACATCGCAATATTTTCTTCTTTAATCCCAGCTTGTAAACATAGCAAACGATTTATTTCCTTTAAATCTATTGCATATTGTCCCTCAGAAATCATTTCATATGGAACAGAACCATGAAGCACTTGTTTAGCAGCAGATAATACGCGATCATCTACAACATAACAACACGCGCCAATAGACGGACCAATAGCAACATGTATATCATCAAGCGGTATACCTTCCGCATTCCACTTGCCGATCATTTCATTTGCAATTCCTTTTACAGTTCCTTTCCAGCCAGCATGCGCAAGTCCAATCATTCTATAAGATGGTGCATAAAAGTAGAGTGGGACACAATCCGCATAACAAGATGTTAACAACACATCTGTATCCGTCGTATATATACCATCCGTATTAGGAATACCATCTTCATAAGAAAAGACACCTTTTCCTTTCTCTTGCTTACCTACTTTTACAACATGACGATCATGAACTTGTTCCGAACAAATCCAAGTTTCTAATGAAACGTGCAACTTTTCTGCTAAAAGGCTCCGGTTTTCATGAACATCTTCTACATTGTCATGAACGTGTAACCCTAGATTCATTGTATGAAAGGGGCCGGTACTCACTCCACCTTCTTTTGTAGTAAATCCAGCTATAATGTTTCCAAGTTCTTCCCACATATGTAAATGTAACATACCGTCCTTATATGTAAATGGTTCTCTCATAAAAAGGCTCCTTATAATAAAATAACATAAAAAGTATGGTACTTCCTGTCTATTTTACCATACTTTTATTTTTCCATAATGACAACATAAAAAAAAGAGAAATTTGTAATATTCTTTAAGAAGTTGTCGGTGTTTGTATTGTTTCTGTAACAGTTGGAACGTGATCCGCTCGAACTAAAATAACATCTTCGCCTATTTTTACAATTTGTTTCCAAGGAATTACAAATTCTTCTTCTTTTCCGAATAACCCTAACATTTTTCCTTGCTTTGTAATTATAACTGCCTGAATCTTCCCTGTTCTCATATCAATGTCGATATCTCCAATATTTCCAAGTCTTTTTCCATCGGATACATTGACAACATCTTTCATTTGAAACTCTGAAATACGTAGCATTGTCATCCTCTCCTTTATCTCATACTTACCTAATCCCGTCACAAATTCGACTTTAGTGTGCAAATATAGTAAATCTTCCAGCATCTGTCTCTCACTAAACGAGAGCACGCCAGCAGTTATCACACACCTACCTTCTCCACTTCTCTCTGAATCTTAAAGTGGTAGAACCAACCTTTCCGTGAATAGTGAGATAAAGTAAACCTTCACGCTTTAAGCATATATTCTTTACGTACAAAAATTTTTCTTTATAGTTATCATATGAACTCCCTATCCTTCCTATGAACAAAATCTTTCTTCAATACGGTATAAACTCATTTTGATCTTTCAACATATACATTACTATGAAGAAAAATAGATTCTGCACTCTCTTTCTCCCTTTGTTTGAACTTTGCATGTGGAAGAAAAAGGAACTGACCGCTTCAACGCATGGCCGGATGCTCTCGCCCACCTAAAAAGAAAAGGGTTTTTATGTCGTTTTTTTAACTTGGATTTATATATATATAAAAGGTCTCATCATAAATGATGAGACCTTACCCTTGAATTGTTTTATTCATTTGTTTAATTGCCGATTTTTCAAGGCGTGACACTTGTGCTTGAGAAATCCCAATTTCCTCGGCCACTTCCATTTGTGTTTTCCCTTGAAAGAAACGTTTACGAATAATCATCTTTTCTCGTTCATTTAATCGCTTCATTCCTTCTTTTAATGCCAGCTCTTCGACCCATTGCTCGTCCCTTTGTTTATCATCACTTAACTGATCCATAACAAAAATTGGATCTCCACCATCGTTATATATCGGCTCAAATAATGAAACGGGGTCTTGAATTGCATCAAGTGCAAACACAATTTCTTCATGCGTCACATCAAGTACTTTTGCAATATCCATTGCTGTCGGTTCCTTCGAATTTTCAGCAATAAGTTTTTCACGTACTTGCAACGCTTTATACGCAATATCTCGCAAGGAACGCGATACTCGTATTGGATTATTATCACGTAAATATCTTCGAATCTCTCCGATAATCATTGGTACAGCATATGTTGAAAATTTAACATTTTGGCCTAAATCAAAATTATCAATGGATTTCATAAGTCCAATGCAGCCAACTTGAAATAAATCATCAACAAACTCCCCTCTGTTGTTAAATCTTTGGATGACGCTCAGTACAAGACGTAAGTTTCCGTTTACTAGTTTCTCTCTTGCGCTTATATCACCGCTTTGCATTTCTCGAAATAGCCGCCGCATTTCTTCGTTTTTTAGTACTGGAAGTTTAGATGTATCAACACCGCAAATTTCTACTTTGTTTCTCGTCAAAGTGTTCCCTCCTATCGGGAGTTGCTGTACAGTGTAAAGTATCTCCTTAGGAGGGAATTTTATGCACATATTCATTTATTGCACTTTATCAAATGAAACTTACATTATTTATAACGAGACAATCGACCGCTTAACCTCATACCATTTTATTAAATTCTTTGCGAAGCCTTTTAATAATTCGTTTTTCTAAACGTGATATATAGGACTGAGAAATTCCAAGCATATCAGCAACATCCTTTTGTGTTTTTTCTTCTCCACCATCTAAACCAAAACGAAGTTCCATAATTTGCTTCTCTCGATCATTTAATTGATGCAATGCTTTCATAAGTAAATGACGGTCAACAGTTGCTTCCAAATCCTTTGTAATAATATCTTCATCTGTTCCTAAAACATCTGATAACAATAGTTCATTTCCATCCCAATCAATATTAAGCGGCTCATCAAATGATACTTCCGAACGATTTTTATTATTTCTCCGCAAATGCATCAATATTTCATTCTCGATACACCTTGATGCATACGTTGCAAGTTTGATTTTTTTTTCTGGATTAAATGTATTAACCGCTTTAATTAAACCAATAGTTCCAATACTAATAAGATCCTCGATATTAATTCCTGTATTTTCAAACTTTCTAGCAATGTATACAACAAGACGTAAATTGCGTTCTATTAAAAGCGACCTTGCTGTTTCATCTCCTTTTGGTAGTTTTTGCAGCAAAATTTCTTCTTCTTCTTTTGTTAATGGAGGTGGCAATGCTTCACTTCCACCGATATAGTAAATTTCATCGGTCTTAATTCCAAGTTTTAGTAATAATTTATACCAAAGATACGTTAACCGAAATTTCAATTTCAACCCAATCCCTCCGTTTCTGTATTAAGCAATTGTTATTTTTTGTGACAATAACATTTTTGGATGTAGAATACATTGATACTCTCCATTCGCTGATAACTGCTGGGCATTCAAACCAATTAATACTTTATTTACAATCAACTTCGTACCTTCATGATCAATTTGCACATAGTCAGGTTTAAACGCCCATAAAAATTGTTGATTAATCCCTACAGCTCGGTATGGAATTAAACGCAAACGAGTTGCCCATTGTGATTCTTCATCTGGTATATAAGGAATAGCCGTTTTCATTTGAACTTGTTCTATTAGCCATTGCGGGAGCACATGTTCCAAAGAAGAAACATGGATAATCATAACTGGTGTTTTTGTAAGCGGGTCATGTAATTGATTTCCACTATCAATCAATCCATCTAGTTGAATATCATTTATATCAATTTTGATATCTACTTTCACAATTTGCTCATAATGAATTTTTGTCACTTCTACATCCTCAATTCTCTTTTTAGAAAAATAATAAATAACAGGAAACCCAATGATAACAAACAACCAACTTACAGGATCACCATACGAAATAGATTTCGTCGAAATTAGTCCATTCATCATGTCATTTGTTTGAAGAAAAAAGTGTGTTCCAACGAGACCACCTCCTACCATAAACGTTACAAAATAAAACGTTAAAACCCTCTGTAGAAATGTTCGAAAACGAATAAAGCCAAATGCAGCATAAACTATAAGAAATGAATATATTAATTTCATTACAGGATGTGTCATCAACGATGCTAACGGCGTGAATGCAAAAACAACAATTGTTGAACCGATACATGCGCCAAGCACTAGTCTCCACCTTTTCACTTTCTGTTTTAAAACAATTGCTGTTAATAAAAGTAAAAGAAAATCAATGCAGACATTTAATAACCATATAATGTCGGCGTAAACAACCAAACGGTTCACCTCTTTTTTATAAAGTTGAGACTAGTATAATGCATATCCAATGGAAAAGTGTGTCAATTTACGGAAGGGATTTCTTGTTATTTTGAAACTTTGAGGAATAATTTGTCATCTAAAAAAAGGGCTTTCTTTGAGTAAGTAACGGAATTTATATCTATATAAATCCAAATTAAAAAACCGACATAAAACCATTCTTTTTAGGTGGGCGAGAGAATCTGTCCGTGCATAGAAGCGGTCAGGGCCTTTTTCGGCCACATGCGCAGTGAAAACCAGAGATAGCAAGCAAGTGCAGCTTCCTTTTTTCTGCATCGCAGCAAGCTATATGTCGAAAATTTAAAATGGTTTTATATATAAAGCAAAACTTCTATCAGTAAGGATTTTACTAACCAAAAATAGCGGGATAAAAAGAATAAAAAAAGGCAACCATCTATAATGCATAGTTGGTTGCCTTTTTTATATTCCATGATATACGAAAATTCATCTCGCTACCTATGAACAGGAAGAGCTTGATTGGTTTAAAGAATAAGCAGTGGGGAGTCCCCACTGCTTAAAGTTTCACTTTATAATCGCTCCCTTAGCGTCTGCGACGATTACGTAAAAATGCTGGGATATCGATATCATCTACATCTGCGTGACGATCATTCACAACTGGCTCTTCACGCATAACCTCACGCTTTACTTCACGTTGTTTAACCGGTTGTACTGATTGCTGCACACTTTTAGTAGAAGTTGCTGTAGGACGAGTAAGTGGCTTAGGTGGTTGCATTGAGATGCTATCATCAAAACCTGTTGCAATCACTGTTACAACAATTTCATCTTTTAAACCTTCATTAATTACTGAACCGAAAATCATATTTACTTCCGGATCTGAAGCTGAAGCTACAATATCTGCTGCTTCTTGTACTTCATATAAACTTAAATTCGTGCCACCTGTAATGTTCATAATAACACCTTGTGCACCATCAATAGATGTTTCTAACAATGGACTAGAAATCGCGCGTTTTGCCGCTTCTGTCGCACGGTTTTCACCAGTTCCGATACCAATACCCATTAAGGCAGAACCTTTGTTAGACATGATTGTTTTTACGTCTGCAAAGTCTAAGTTAATAAGACCAGGCGTTGCAATTAAGTCAGAAATACCTTGAACACCTTGACGTAATACATTATCTGCTTCCCGGAACGCTTCAAGCATTGGTGTATTTTTATCCACAATTTCTAAAATACGATCATTCGGGATAACAATAATTGTATCTACATTTTCTTTAAACGCAGCAATTCCAGATGTAGCTTGCGTTGCACGCTTGCGACCTTCAAATGTAAATGGGCGAGTTACAACTCCAACTGTTAATGCGCCTAGCTCTTTTGCAATTTGTGCAATAACTGGAGCTGCTCCTGTCCCAGTTCCACCGCCCATACCAGCTGTGACAAAGACCATATCCGCACCACGAAGTGCTTCTTGAATTTGTTCTTTACTTTCTTCAGCAGCTTTTTTTCCTACTTCTGGATTTGCTCCAGCACCAAGTCCGCGCGTTAATTTACCACCGATTTGCATTCTTGTTTCAGCTTTTGATAAATTTAGTGCTTGTGCATCTGTGTTTACGGCGATAAAGTCCACGCCCTGTACACCATTTTCAATCATACGATTGACAGCATTGTTTCCGCCGCCGCCAACACCAATAACTTTTATATTTGCTAATTGATCTTGTGTAGTATCAAACTCTAACATGTCGAAATCCCCCTAGAACCTCATTTTTCGCGTTCAAACCTAATCCCATAAATATCGGAATACACGCTTCACTTTTGACATCATTCGTTCATTGTTATTATCGTTATTGTTATTATTGTTGTTATTATTGTTACGAGGCTTTTGCTTTGCCGGTTGTTGCACTGCAGCAGGTACTGGTGCATGTGTATGCTGTAATTCAAAGTTTTCCTGCTTTTCCTGCATACTCTTTCCTCGCAACTTAGCTTTTTGGTATGCATTTTTAATAAGTCCAACACCAATTGTATATTGTGGTTCACGTACACCAATATAATCTGGCGTCGCAATACGAACATTTTGATGTAGAATGTCATTTGCAAGATCAAGAATACCAGACATAGAAACAACACCACCAGTAAGTACATAACCAGCTGGTAACTGTTTAATGCCAAATTTTTGTACCTCATCTTGTACAAGTATAAGAATTTCCTCTACACGAGCTTCAATGACATCAGCTAACTCTACTTGAGAATATTGCTCTGTTTGATCACTACCCATCATTGAAACAGTAAACACTTCTTCCTCAGATGCTGTATCATAAAAAGCATGTCCATATTTCAGCTTAATTTGTTCGGCATTTTCAGTTGATGTTTTCAAACCGATGGCAATATCTTTTGTAATATGATCTCCGCCAATCGGTAATATACTTGTTGTTTGTAATTCTCCATCTTGGAAAATTGATAATGTCGTCGAACCTCCACCGATGTCAACAAGAGCAACCCCTCTATTTTTTTCATCGTTCGATAAAGCAACTGCTGATGCTGCTAATGGCTGAAGGCAAATATCAATTATTTCAAGGCCCGCTTTTTCTACACATCGAAGTAAATTATGTAACAATGTTCTCGAGCCTGTAACTAATGTACCTTCCATTTCTAAACGTACGCCAATCATTCCGCGCGGATCATTAATTTCATCGAGACCGTCTACGATAAACTGTCGAGGTACCACATCAATAAATTCGCGCTCTGGTGCAATTGACACAACTTGTGCTGCATCAAGTACCCGAAGCACATCTTCGTTTCCAATTTCACGGTCTTCATTTGAAACAGCGACTACTCCATGACAAGGAAGAAGCTGTACTTGATTTGCATTTACACCTACAACAACTCGTTCAATGTGTATTCCTACCATGCGTTCAGCTTGTTCGATAGCCTTTTTAATCGATTGTACAGTCTCATCTATGTCAACAATGGAGCCCTTTTTCAAACCATTTGACTTTACATTTCCAACACCAATAATGTTTAAAGCGTCATTGACCATCTCGCCAATTATGACTTTAACATTGGATGTACCGATGTCAAGACTAACATATATTTCATTGCTGTTCATTCTCTGGCACCTCCTTCTTTATTTATACCATAAAAATCAATATATGGAACAACAATCGTTGCTTTACTATGTTATAAGAAAAATATTCAACGTATTTATGAGTTTCCCTTTTTTAACACTATATTTTTCTTATTTTTATTTGGCATTCATTCACTTTTATAACAATAATATGCAAATCGCTGTTATATTTTGAAATAATCTTCTCTAAATACAAAGATTACCGCCAATTATAAGTCTACACTAAGATGTACTTCTAGAAAAGTGAAACTTGCACCTAAGATTATATTAAAAAAGAAAACAGGAAAAAATATGACTAAATTACATAATTTTCAAGAATACATTCCTATTTTTCCTAACAAAACATATTTTACAATCAAAGTATCTACTTTACCACCTTTTATATCATTTAATTGATATATTCAGTATAAGCACCTACTTCTAGATGAATAATTGCTTTTTTATCTGGCGATAAATTCTTAATAATAAGAGGGTAAGCTTCCATTCGTTTTGCAAAGTCTTGAATCACCACACTTACTTCGTATCCCTCATTCATATACAATGTAAGATGATCTGCATACAAATCTGTTGGTTTGTATTGAATTTCTGAAATGGATCGAAGAACAGCTGGTGTTAATTTTTCTAGTTCAGCAATCAATTCTTTCATTTTCTTTTCGTCAAAAGGAATAAAAATCGGTGCAGCAACTGGCAACTTCCCATTTGGAAGAGCATCTAATGATTTTCCATTTTGCAAAAGGGGATATAATTTACCATCTTTATTAATGTAGCCAATTGTCACATATTCCTCAACGTCGATAACAATTTTATTTGGAAATTGTTTTTTCACATGGACATTTTTAATTTCCTTTTGCTTTTTTAAATTCTCTTCTGCTTGATGACCGACTACACGAAAATAACCTGTTTTATATGTAATTCCTGTCTGCTCCATTATTTGTTCATCCGTCATATAATGATTACCATGAACTGTAATCTGCTTTATATTGCTAAGCGGAGATTGAAAATAAATTAAAAAAAGCACCAATAAAAATAAAATCGATACATATAAAATTAATCGATTATTTCCTTGTTTTTTCTTCTTCTGATTTTTTAACTTTGGTACACGATCTTGTAACTTAATAACTTTACTATTCTTCATGTACGCTCCCCCTATGTAACATAAAGAACGGCATGTTATGCATGCCGTTCTGCTTCTTATTATATCATAAATGACAATAAGCGGGACAGACAACTGTTATCTTCCAATGATTTCTACTTCGGTATACATATTTATCCCAAACTGTTCTTTTATTGTCTTCTTTACAAAAGCGATTAAATCAAGAACATCTTGAGCTGATGCTGCACCTGTATTTACAATAAAATTCCCATGCATTTCTGAAATTTTCGCACCACCAATTTGATAACCGCGCAGTCCAGCCTTTTCGACTAGATTACCTGCATAGTTTGGTAGCGGATTTCTAAAAATACTTCCTGCACAAGGATGATTCCAGGGTTGTGTATCACGACGATAATCTTTATTTTTTTGCATAATACCAATAATTTCGTCACGATTTCCTTCTTCCAACTGCAATTCCACTTCTAGTACTATACCAGGGCACTTCTTTTGTAAAACAGATGTACGATAAGAAAAGTCTAGTTCTTCTTTCGTTAGCCACTCAATCTTTCCATCTTCAAACAACACACGAGCTCTCTTCAAAATTTCAGACATATCCGATTTATGAGCACCTGCATTCATATAAACGGCTCCGCCTACACTTCCCGGAATTCCACTAGCAAACTCTAATCCTGCGAGTCCTTGACGGCTTAGTAAAGTTGAAAGCTTGATAAGAGGATATCCTCCTCCTACACGGACATTTGTTCCAGTCACTTCTAAATGATCCAAACCCTCTCCTAATCGAATGACAACACCTTCAATTCCGTTATCTGAGATAAGCAGATTAGATCCACGACCAATTGCAGTCCACTTTGTTCCATGCTTTTTCACAAGCTCTAACGATTTTTCTACACCTTCCACGTTGCTTGGAATTACTAAGATATCTGCTGGACCACCTATTTTCATCGTTGTATAACGAGCTAATGGTTCATTTTCTAATACTTTTCCTACTTGCGCTTCCATAAGTTCGTTTGCTAATTGTTTCATGATGCTCTCCCCCATATTAAATCTCTATACTACAGTAGTATGCAGGGCATTCACCTTACGTTATTTTCTACAAGTTTTTTCATTACTTCAAATAACTTGTTTGCTGCATCTGGAATTCCTAACTGTTTTGCAGCTAGTTTCATATTTTGTAATTTCTGTGTATCCAATAAAATCTCATCAATATCGCCAAGAAGTGTTTCACCTGTTAACTCTTTCTCAAGAAGCATCTTCGCTGCTCCTTTCTCAACGACAGAAAGGGCATTTTTCTCTTGGTGATTGTTTGTTACATATGGACTTGGAATTAAGATACTTGGTTTTCCTAAAGCTGTCAACTCAGCTAGCGTTGTAGCACCTGCACGTGAAACAACAAGATCCACTCCTGTAAGTACTTCAGGCATATTATCAATAAACGGCTTAATGATAACATTGTGTGGATTCCCTTTTTGTTTCACCAATTCCATCACTTTATCATAATGCACTTCACCTGTAACATACAATACTTCATAAGTTTTATTACCAAATTGTTCAATTGCTTCTAAAAACGCGTCATTAATTGGTCTAGCGCCTCTACTTCCACCAAAAATTAGCACTGATTTTTTGGAAAGAGATAAACCTACAGAGCGCTTTCCTCTCATACCATTTTGCTTCAGCACTTCTGAAGCACGAGGATTTCCTGTCATCACAACTTTATTTTGCGGGAAATGTTCTGCTGCGTCTTCAAAACATACCGCTACTTTATTCACGTAACGGCTCAAAAATTTATTTGTTACACCAGGTACACTATTTTGTTCATGTACAATTGTTGGAATACCAAGTTTAGCTGCTGCGTATACAACTGGACCACATACATAACCACCTGTTCCAATTACAACATCTGGATTAAAACGACGTATATATCGTTTGCTATCCTGTACACCTTTTACAAAACGCATCACCGTTTTCACATTATCAATTGATAATTTCCGCTTAAAACCACTAATAACTATAGATTGAAATGGTATACCAGCTTTGCGAACAATTTTGCTTTCTAAACCATTTTCTGTACCAATATATAAAAACCTTGCTTCTGGATGTATTTTTTTGATTTCTCGAATTAACGCAAGAGCTGGATAAATGTGCCCGCCCGTTCCGCCACCACTGACTAATACTCGCACTGCCTATTCCTCCGCTTCCTTTTTCTATTATCCCGCTAATTTCGGACAATAAAAGTACAATTTGTTGTGCTAACCTTACTCATAGTAAATTTCACTGTATGCTATCCATATGTCAATCGCATAATTTCTATTTTTACATACGAAAAACCCTGTCATAAAAACAGGGTTTAGTAGCGAGAATGACGACTTATATTTAGTAACACTCCAACCGCCATTAACATAAGGGTCAAGCTGGACCCACCATAGCTTAAAAATGGTAAGGTAATTCCTGTAACTGGCATTAACCCAGTTACAACGCCGATGTTAATCATTACTTGAATCGCAATCATCGCCACAATCCCGACTGCTAAAAAAGTACCGTATAAGTCTGGCGCCCCTAACGCTACACGAATCCCGCGCCATACCAACAGACTAAATAATAATAACACAAACGAACCACCAATAAAACCTAATTCTTCAGACAGAATCGCAAAAATAAAGTCTGTTTGCGGCTCTGGTAAGTAAAGAAATTTTTGTCTACTTTGACCAAGACCAAGGCCAAATAATCCTCCCGGTCCGATTGCAAGTAGCGATTGAATAATTTGAAATCCACTTCCAAGCGGATCTGCCCATGGATCTAGATAAGATGTAATCCGTTTTATTCGATACGGTGCCGATGCAATCAGCCCTACAAACCCTGCAACTCCTATAAGTCCTAACATAGCAAAATGAAAAATCCGTGCTCCCGAAACAAAAATCATAACGATACAAGTTCCAACCATTACAGTTCCTGTTCCCAAATCTGGTTGCAACATAATCATACCAAATGCTACAAATACAAAACTAAGTGAAGGAAGTAATCCCTGTTTAAAAGATGTGATCATTTTTTGTTTTTCCGATAAAAATTTCGCTAAAAAAATAATCATCGCAAACTTCATAAACTCAGAAGGCTGAATAGAAAATGCCCCTATCCCAATCCAACTGCGCGCTCCGCCGCGTACTAGTCCAATGCCAGGAATCAAAACTAGAATAAGGAGAACAAAACAGATAAGTAAAATTAATTTGGAATATGTACGCCATACCCAATAATCAATTCTCATGATGAAAAACATAGCAACGACACCAAGCCCAGCAAATAACAATTGACGCTTTGCAAAAAAGAATGAATCTCCCATTTTATACGAAGCCCATACAGCACTAGCACTGTACACCATCACCATTCCTACTGTTAAAAGTAACAATGTTACAATAATAAGAATAAAGTCAGGAGTCTTCTTTGCCCGCAATAAGTATCACCTCTTTGAATGCAGCTTTTCGTTAACCATAGTTTCTTCACAACCGAAGCCTCATTTATTCAGCCATCTAGCAGCATGATTCCCACCTCAAAATTGCGAAAAATCAAAGAAGATATGTGCGAAATAACTGCCTATAAAATTTCCATTAGTGGATGCTGAAACCTCCCACTAATAGAAATTTCATATTATCCTACCTATAAAAGAATCATCAGTAGAAATAATCCACTGATGATTCTTTCACTTTATACTAGCTTATGCACAGCTTGTATAAACATGTCTCCTCTTTCTTCAAATGTTTTAAATTGATCCCAACTTGCACATGCAGGAGATAAGAGAATTACATCTCCTTCTTCAGACAGAGCAAATGCTTCTTGTACCGCTTGTTCCACATTATCGACACATTTAATAACTTTTATTCCAGCCTTTTCTGCAGCTTTGACAAGTTTCGGTGCAGTTTGTCCAAATGTAAGTAGCGTCTTCACATGCTCAAAGTATGGAATTAAATCGTCAAATTCATTCCCGCGATCTAGTCCACCAGCTAATAAAATAACTGGGTTTGTAAATGCAGATAACGCTTTTTCTGTCGCCAGCATATTCGTTGCTTTCGAATCATTATAAAACTTACGGTTTTGAATCGTCGTTACATATTCTAAACGATGCTTTACACCTGTAAAGCGTTTTAAAACTACTATAATTGCTTCATTCGCAACTCCCATAAGCTTTGCAATACTCATAGCAGCTAGTATATTTTCTAAATTATGTTTCCCCGGCAATACGATATCTTGAACATCAATTACCTTTTCACCTTTGAAGTAAAGAGCACCGTCTTTTACACAAGCACCTTCTTCAATTACTTTCGTCGTAGAAAAGTATACCTTTTGTCCTTTACTTTGCTCAGAAAACATCATTACATCATCATCGTCAGCATTAATGATACTATAGTCATTTTCAGTTTGATTTTTAAAGATATTCGCTTTTGCTAAACCGTATTCTTCCTTCGTACCATGATAATCTAAGTGTGCTTCAAATAAATTTAATAGTACCGCAATCTTCGGCTGAAATGTTTCAATCCCCATTAATTGAAAAGAAGAAAGTTCTGTTACAACCACTTCTTGTTTCGTTATATTTTGCGCAACTTCACATGCCACCGTCCCGATATTTCCAGCAATAACAGGGTGTTTTTCTCCTTCTTTTAACATTTCAAACGTTAATGTTGTTGTCGTTGTTTTCCCGTTTGATCCTGTAATCCCAATAAACGGGGCTTCCGAAATACGATACGCTAGTTCTACTTCTGTTACAATCGGAATATTTTTTTCTTTTGCTGCTATAAGTAACGGATTTGAATACGGAATCCCTGGATTTTTTACAACGACAGAAATATTTTTTTCTAATAATTCTAAAGGATGGCCGCCACATACAACTTTCATACCTTGATTTTGTAATTCTGTCGCTAACGGATTTTCAACTAGCGGCTTGCTATCATTTACAATTACATTTGCTCCAAGTTTCTTTAATAAGACAGCTGCAGCATAGCCACTTTTTGCCATACCTAATACAAGAATATTTTTATTTTGATAGTCAGTTATCGTTTTCAATTACATCCACACCCCGATATAAATTCCTAGCACTGCAAATAAAAGTCCAACTGACCAGAATGTTACAACCACTCGCCATTCTGACCAACCACATAATTCATAGTGGTGATGAAGCGGACTCATTTTAAATACACGCTTTCCTCGCGTTTTAAACGACACAACTTGAATAATAACAGAGAGTGTCTCAATAACAAACATTCCACCAATGATAACTAATAATAATTCTGTTTTCGTTAAAATAGAAACAGCTGCTAAAGCACCGCCAAGGGCTAAAGATCCTGTATCTCCCATAAACACTTTCGCAGGATGAGCATTAAATACTAAAAATCCTAATACAGCCCCCACGACTGCCATACAAAAAATAGCGACTGTATAATGTTCCTGAGCAAACGCAATAATACTATACGCACCAAATGCAATAGCAGCTGTTCCTGCTAATAATCCGTCTAAACCATCTGTTAAATTGACTGCGTTTGAAGCTCCTATCAACATAAAGAGCACAAGAATAAAATAAGCCCAGTGTAGGTCAAACTTAATTTCTGTTCCTGGAATCATTAAATGTGTGTCAAATCCCTGTCCTTTTGCAATGATAAAGAAGGCTACCGCAATAATAAATTGACCCACTAATTTTTGTTTTGATGTTAAACCAAGATTTCTTTTTTTAACAACTTTAATATAATCATCTAAAAATCCGATTAACCCATAACCAAATGTAACAAGAAGCAATAAGTACATCTCAGCGCCTTTTTGAAACTTAAACATCATAATAATAGACGTAATCATAATTGAAATAAAAATAACAATTCCGCCCATAGTCGGTGTTCCCGATTTCTTTTGATGTGATTTTGGCCCTTCATCACGAATGCTCTGTCCAAACTTTAAACGACGTAAAAATGGAATGAAAATTGGTGACAACGCAACCGAAATTAAAAATGCCACCCCAACTGTAATTAATAATCCTTGTTCAAGCATATTTAGTCCCCCTCTCTTGTTGTTATTCTTTCATGCTTAAACGTTGTGCAATTGCCTCTCCAGCAACTTCACGATCGTCAAAATGATGTACTTCTGCACCAATAATTTGATATGTCTCATGCCCTTTACCCGCAATTACAATAATGTCTCCAGCTTTTGCCTCTGATACAGCATGAAATATCGCTTCTTTTCGCTCAACAATTACTTCATAATTATTTCCTTTTATACCTTCAATCATATCATCAAGAATTGCTTGTGGCTGTTCGCTGCGCGGATTATCTGACGTATAGATTGCATGCGTTGCGTACTTCGATGCAACACTGGCCATAATTGGCCGTTTCGTACGATCTCGGTCTCCGCCGCAACCAACAATGCAATACACATTTCCTTTTGCAAATTGTTTCGTTGTCAACAATACATTTTCTAAGCTATCTGGTGTATGTGCATAATCAACAATGACAGTATAATCTTGCCCTCTATCAACAACTTCAAAGCGGCCTGGTACACCTTTTAATTCTTTCACAACGTCAATAATTGTTTGCAGCGCTACACCAGAAACAAGACATGCAGCTGTTGCAGCTAATACATTATATACATTAAACTTCCCAATTAATTTCATCGTGATATCGATACTTTCACTTGGAGTTACAAGCTTAAACGCCGTGCCTGCACTTGTCATCTCAATGTTTTTCGCCATTATATCACTTTTTGTATCAATCCCATACGTAATGACTGTTGCTGCTGTATTTTTCGTATAGTCTATCGCTGCAGCGTCGTCATTATTTAATACAGCGTACTTTACATGATTATGATGATAACTATTACCAAGCTGTGCAAATAGCAACCCTTTTGCATATTTATACCCTTCCATCGTTTTATGATAATCCAAATGATCTTGTGTTAAGTTTGTAAACACCGCTACATCATAGTCACATCCATGCACTCTTCCAAGATGCAAAGCGTGTGAAGATACTTCCATAACAGCGCTATTTACATTTTGTTCGATCATTTTAGCGAACGTCTTTTGTAATGTTAATGCATCAGGTGTAGTGTTTTTCACCTCATACGTTTCATCACCTATTTTCATATTAATTGTTCCAATTAATCCTGTTTTATGTCCATGTGCGCGCATAATTTCGTCCATTATATGCGATGTTGTTGTCTTTCCATTTGTACCTGTAATTCCAATTAAGTGTAACTTTTGCGTCGGCTGTCCATAAAAATAATCAGCTAACATTGCTAATGAACGTACTGTATCTTTAACAAGTACAACTGGAACGTCAACATCAATAGGCCTTTCCGCAACAATAGCAGCCGCACCTTGCGCGGCTGCTTGCATAGCAAATTCATGACTATCAACCGTAAAACCTTTTATACATACAAATAAACTTCCAGTTGTCACTTTACGTGAATCTGCTTCAATAGATGTAATTTCTGGATTTTCTTTTGGAATGACCGGAAAATCATGCAAACTTGATACGAGTGTATGCAACTTCATTTCTTTAAATCCTCTCTACTCTTTTATTTATCCCTTATAAATGGATACGTTCAAAATACTCCATATTTAAGAGTGTCATGTATTTCATGAACAGACAGTGTGAATCCAACAACTCACTACTATATATAAAGCCATTTTGATTTTTCAACATATAAGTCACTGCTATACAGAACACAACATGACCTGCACTTGCTTTCTCCCTTTGTTTTAAACTTCGCATGTGGTAGGAAAAGGAACTGACCGCTTCTATGCACGGCCAGATGCTCTTGCCCACCTAAAAGAAAGGGCTTTTATGTCGGTTTTTCAATTTGTATTTATATAGTTAGTTGAGTGTTATTATATCGTACACACATGCCTTCATACTTACTTATTAAAATATATTCGAACCTTGGATCCTGCTTTTACTTTCGTACCTGGTTTTGGAGATTGTTCAACCACTTTGCTTCCATCACCGCTGGCATCAATTTGTAGATCAACAAGTTGACTTTGTAATTCCTTTCGATCCATCCCTACTATATTAGGGACCTCAACTAAAGGCGTCTCATCCCAAGTTAATTTCTTTTCAATTTGCTCTTTTCTAGGCTCTACTCCCATAACCGGTAAGACATCACGAAGAATATTCCCAACGATTGGTGCAGCAACAACCCCGCCAAATTGTGTAATCCCCTTCGGATTATCTACAGCAACATATACAACAATTTGCGGATCATCTGCTGGTGCAAACCCAATAAATGATACGATATAGTTGTTATCCAAATACTTTCCATCTTTAACCTTTTGTGCTGTACCAGTTTTCCCTCCAACACGATATCCATCAATATATGCTTTGTTACCTGATCCTTTCGCAACAACATTCTCAAGTGCATAACGTACCTTTTCAGATGTTTCCTTGGAAATAACATCTTTCTTTGCGACAGGCGTTTTTTTACTAATTACTTTGTTCGTAGTTGGGTCCAAGAATTCTTTCGCAATATAAGGCTGATATAAGGTGCCTCCATTTACAGCAGCCGCTACTGCTGCTACTTGTTGAATCGGGGTAACAGAGACTCCTTGACCAAACGCTGTAGTCGCTTGTTCAACAGGTCCTACTTTTTTTAAATCAAATAAAATCCCTTTACCTTCTCCTTGTAAATCAATACCTGTTTTTTGTCCAAATCCAAAATCACGGATATATTGAAACAGCTTTTCTTTTCCTAAACGGTCTCCAAGTTCTATAAAACCTGGGTTACAAGAGTTTTGAACAACCTCTAAAAACGTTTGGCTGCCATGCCCCCCCGCTTTCCAGCAACGCAATCTTGCGCCGCCAACTTCTGCCGCTCCATCATCATAAAACGTATCTTTCTCCAAGTCTACTAATTTTTCATTTAAAGCAGCTGCAAGTGTTATAATTTTAAATGTGGACCCTGGTTCATATGTACTCCAGACCGGAAGATTTCGGTTAAACACTTCTGGTGAAACACTCTTGAAATCTGCTGGATCAAAACTCGGACGGCTGGACATACCTAAAATTTCACCGTTATTTGGATTCATAGCAATCGCGATGATTCCATCTGGATGATATGTAGACTCTGCAATATTTAATTCTCTCTCCATAATTGTTTGAATACGCGAATCGATTGTCAACTTTAAGTTCAAGCCGTCACCAGGTTCTTTATAATCATCGCCAATATTTGGCATGCGCTGTCCTTTCGCATCAGCAAAAAAACGGACATATCCTTTATCACCATTTAATTCTTTGTCATAAAATGACTCTAGTCCCATAAGCCCTTGATTATCACTCCCAGCAAACCCAAGCACATGTGATAAATACTTACCAAACGGATAGTATCGAATTGAATCTTCAGCAATATATACACCTTTTAAACTTAAAGCTCTAACTTCTTTTGCCTTATCATGAGAAATTTTCCGTCCGCCTTTGTCTAATCTGACTATAGACTCTTTTTTCGTAAGGCGTTGATAAACATCTTCTTTCGACACACCTAAAACTGCAGCTAATTTCTCTGCAGTCTCTGCTGGTTTTTCAATTTGCCTTGGTACCACAAAGACAGTTGGTGCACTTTTATTTGTTGCAAGTTCAACACCATTGCGATCTACAATTTTCCCCCGTTCAGGTTCAAATGTAATATTACGACTCCATGAATCTTTCGCACGATCTGTTAACATATTACCAAGAAAAAACTGCACATATCCAAGACGAATATCAATAATTGTAAAAATAAGTATACCAAAAATCAGCACAAAAATAAGTCTTTTTCTTACTGTTACATTTGATACACGCATATTGGAACAAGCCTCCTTTACGCCTAGCTTGTTCCAATATATGCTTGTACTTGTTTCATTAGAACACGTACACTTCTCCTATTTTTACGTGCCCTCTTTCTTTTCCTTCTTATTTGGTTCCTTCTCTGCTTCTTGCTGCGGTTCAAGAGGCGGTTCAAGTTTTACTTCTACCTGTGTTCTTTCTTGTAAAGGGGTACCTTCAGCGACACTTTGCTCTGTTACATAACCTGTACCAGAAAGCTTCAAATCAAGATTTAATATTTTCGCTAAATTCATCACATCACGAAGTGCCCAACCATTAATATTCGGCATTTTCGGTTGATTTCCTACTAAGAATACACGATCACCCGTTAACGTTTTTTCGTTCGCTTTTGGCACTTGTTGCCCGATTTTCCCCTCGCCTAAAACAACAGGTCGAAACTTCGCCTTTTCCAATATTCCCTGTGCTTCTTCCATTGTTTTACCCGTTACATTTGGAACAGTAGCTTGCTGCTGGTTTACTTGCTTTTTCACATCTTTTATTTCGTTCGGCTTAATTTTTAAATACTCCAAACTATTTTTCGTTACAGATTTAAACATTTCCGATAATGGCTGTGCACCATTTTCAGTGTCTTTCAATTTAGGCTGTTTAATCGCTAAATATACAACAAGCTGCGGATCATCCATTGGCGCCATACCAAGGAAGGAGAAAATATAATTATTCTTCCCTGTCATATAACCGCCTTTTCCATCTGGAATTTGTGCTGTTCCTGTTTTACCACCAACGGAATAGCCATCAAGTTTATACATCGTTCCAGTCCCTTTCGGCGATGTTACAACTCGTTCTAACAGTTGCCTTACTTGCGTTGCGGTCTCTTTTGTAACTGGTTTTCCTACTTCCTCCGGACGGTGTTTCAAGACGACTTTATCATCCATCGGATCTACAATTTGATCAATCACATAAGGTTTCATCATTTTCCCATCATTTGCAATTGCAGTAGCTGCTTGTACAAGCTGAATTGGGGTTACAGTAGAACCTTGTCCAAATGCTGTTGTTACTTGTTGGATTTTCTTATCAAATAAAATTGTATTTTGGCCTTCTCCAGGTAAATCAATACCTGTTTTTTCGTCTAGACCAAACTTATGAATATATTGACGAAAACGATCCGGTCCTAGCTTTTCATTTCCTAAAATAGCAAAGGCAACGTTCGATGAGCGCTCAACGCCTTCATCAAACGTAATAGAACCCCATCCTGCACCGCCATTATGGTCTTTAATTTCCTCATTCCCTACTTTATATCTACCAGATTGATAGTAATCTTGACCTTTGTATACCCCCTCATTAATGGCAGATGCTAATGTGAAGATTTTCATCGTTGAACCAGGCTCAAAAGCATTGGCAATCGGGTCATTTAAAAAGTATTGAATATCTCGTTTATTCGGATCATAACTTGGTCTGCTAGACATCGCTAAAATCTTTCCTGTTTTCGGATCTGCTACAACTCCAATTAACATAGACGGATCGTAATGTTTTTCTGCCTCTTCCATCGAATCTTCTAGATAACCTTGAATCCGTTGATCGATTGTTAAATATACATTATCTCCGTTTTTAGGCGGCTTCACTGACTGCTTTCCACCTTCTAACGCGATACCTTTCGTATCTCCTGTATACTTCACGCTTCCGTTAGAAGCTCTTAAATATTTATCTAAGCTTTGTTCAAGTCCAAATTTCCCTTCTGCAATTCCTTCATCATTTGGTTTTGCAAATCCAAGTATGTAAGAAGCAAAATCTCCATTCGGATATATTCTTGCTTTTTCTGTAACAAAAGATATTCCATCTATCTTCAGATTCTTAATTTGATCTTTCTTTTCTTTCGTTAAGTTTTTTCCAATTGATCCGAACTCTACTTGCGCAGCATCTTTATTTAAATACTGTAAAATTTCTTTTTTATCAACCTCAAGTACTTTCGATATTTTTTCTGCAGCATCTTCTTTGTCTTTCACATACTCTTGTCCTTTAAGTGAAGCAACCATTTTATATGAATTTGCATCTTGGGCAAGTACGTAACCATTTTGATCGTAAATCGTTCCTCGACTTGCTTCAAGGACACCCTCTTTATTGTGCTTTTGCTGTGCAAGTGGCTTTAAGTCTACCCCATGCACTGTTTTCGTTGCTTGAATATATAGAAAGCGTGCTAACAACAGAAAAAAGAGCAGGAGAAACACCTTAATGAAGAATCCTGCTCCTTTGTTGGTATGAAATTTACGTATATTCATCTCTTCTTCACACCTATTGTATTAATTTAAGCCTTTTACATGATTCGCATTAATTTCAAGTCCATGTTTTTTTGCAATTTCTGCAATGCGATCATATCGTGTTAGCTTTTCAGTTTCCGCTTGTAATTCCTTGTTTTCTTTTTGTTGATTTATGAGATTGCTTTCCATTTCTGTTACTTTAGCATCAGCTTCATATAACGCTGCTTTATTACCAATAAAAGCTATGCATGCATATAGTAAGAAACCAATAAATACTACATACAATAATTTTTCAATTCTTGTAATTTTTGTTTTTACAGCTGGCTGTCCTACTTGCTGCGGAGCTTGAGATTGTACTTCTACTTCTTGCTTTTTATACTTAACAGCTAAATTTGTCATACCTCTCTCTCCTTTTTATAACTTTTCAGCAATTCGCAGCTTCGAAGAACGTGCTCGATTATTTTCTTCTAACTCTTCATCAGAAGGCAAAATTGGCTTTCTTGTAATAAGTTTTAACTTTGGCTTGTATTCATCAGGAATAATTGGCAATCCTGGTGGAAGCTGTGGTGTTGTACTGTTTCTTTTAAATGTCGTTTTACAAATCCGATCTTCTAACGAGTGGAATGTAATCACACTAATTCGGCCACCTGTTTTCGTCACGTCAATCGCCGCTTCCAACGCTTCCTCAAATACTTTCAATTCATCATTAACTGCAATACGAATTGCCTGAAATACTCGCTTCGCAGGATGTCCTCCAGTCCGCCTTGCCGGAGCTGGAATTCCTTCTTTAATTAACTCCACTAGTTCTCCGGTTGTTTCAATTGGTTGTTTTTCGCGGTACGCTTCAATTTTCCTTGCAATTTGCTTTGAAAACTTTTCTTCACCATATTGAAAAAAGATTCTTACAAGTTGTTCATATGACCAACTGTTTACAACGTCATATGCTGTTAGCGGGGCATCTTGATCCATGCGCATATCAAGCGGAGCATCGTGGTGATAACTAAATCCACGTTCTGGCGTATCTAATTGTGGGGAAGAAACACCTAAATCAAATAAAATACCGTCTACTTCCGTTATTCCTAATTCAAATAACTTTTCCTTTAAATAGCGAAAGTTACTTTTTACAGTTATAAATTGACCGTCATAAGAAGAGAATTTTTCTTTTGCACTTTGAATTGCAACCTCATCTTGATCAAATGCAATTAGTTTTCCTTCTTCAGAAAGTTGAGATAGTAAATAAGCACTATGTCCCCCACCCCCTAACGTACAATCTACATATGTACCGTTTGGTTTAATTTCTAAACCGTCTACTGTTTCTTTTAAAAGAACTGTTACATGTTTAAACATTGTTGCACCTACTTTTTGCAAAATAATCCTCTTGAATCATCTGTTTATTCCTCTTTAAAAGTCAATTCCAAAAACGATAAAGAATTGAAATCATTTCCCATAAGAGTTCGATTGGTGAGGTTTGTAATTAGTAAGAATTCAACTCCCTACTAAATAATAGTTTGATCTTATTATATACTAAATTTTATCATCTTTTTCGGGAAATTTCATAAAAACATGTCGAAAAAAGATAATAATCCGCTTCTTTTTGTTTCATTTTGTCAAAATAGTGTTGTTCTTCCGAAACAGATTACTTTCAATCCATATACTTTCCGTTCCACATAGTCAATAATTAAATTTATTTTACAGGTAATTCCACAAAAAAAAATAAAATCCTGCTCTTGTGAGCAAGATTTTATAATTTAATCATATGATGTTTTCCATTCCAACGAAAAGGTTGTTTCATAACTCGCTCTACAAAATCAAGCCCATAGCCGTTTAAATAATAACAAATATTCCATATCCGTTCTTGCGGCGCACCTAATGGTTGTAATGAGTGATCAATTCTTCTGAATTTATTAAGCTGCACTTCATACTTTCTCTCTAAGTCAGCTTGAAGTGTCTTCTCTAACAATTCAAGTTGTTGCATAATTTTCAATTCATTTTTCTCCGCAAAATCTCGAAGGCCTGGACTCACTTTCTGAACAAACTGCTGCAAAGATGCATGAATTGCTCCAATTTGCTCCGTTGCATTCATGAATTGACTATCTACCGATTCTTCAACTTGCATAGATAACCACTTTTCTCGTAATGCAGCTATACCTTTATGGAACACTTCGCTCTCTTGAATCTGCAAATCCTGTAAATCAGTTTCAATATCACGCGCTAAATAACTAATTGTCAAACGAGGAACGACAGGCGGCATTTGAAAATCCAGCGCATGAAATACTTGCTGTAATTCACTCCAGTATGCAATCTCCCCCGGACCACCAATAAATGCAAGCGTCGGAAAAATATATTCTTGCATAAGAGGTCTAGTTACAACATTGTTACTAAATTGTTCAGGATGATTCTCTATACGTTCGATAATCTCCTCATACGAAAACGAATACATCCCTTCTTTACAAATAAAACGCCCTTCTTCTTCTTCTAACAAAAGACGCTCACCATTCATTTCCATAAAAATATGAACGACATTCTGTTTTGTCTCAATAATTGGTTTATACCCTAACTCATGTAATACACGTTGTTGGTCGTTAAGTGCTACTTGCACATTTTTGTAGCGGGCTAGTAGTTCTTTTAAAAAAGGAACTTCAATATTCCGAAGCATAGGGTGATGAGAATCTACAAGAATTAAACCTGAATGCGCAAATAGTTTTGTAATAAGGTGTGCAAAAAAATCAACATATGTGCGTGATTGCTGTAAACATTCTTCTACAAATCGAATTACATCCTTTGTATATTTTGTTTCCGGATATGTTTTAAATATTTCTTCAATCCATTGTTTGCAATCCTCAATGGAAATCTCCGTTTTAGAGGCACTTGTTTTATTCAGGTGACGTTCATGAAAAATTGTCTTTTTCACTTTTCCGTTTTTCGTAACGAACGCATGGTTAATTTCATCAATGTCATGATCTTCCCCAGCAATCCAAAAAACAGGAACAACTCGTACTCCAAGCGAAGCTTCTTTTTCCTTTGCAAGTTGTAAAATAGAGATAATTTTATGAATTGTATAAAGAGGACCAGTTAACAATCCAGCTTGCTGTCCCCCTACAATAACGTATGTATCTTCCTCTAACAAAGCACGAATATTTTGAAGCGTTTCTTCACCTGCATGTAATTCTTGATTATATTGTAATAAATGCGATACTAACTCCTGCCTTGGATACTGTCTATTTCGTAAATCTTGTATACGTCTTACAAAGCTCTCTTCCGTTATCGGATAATCAAAGCATTCTTGAATGTCTTTTTCATGGTTTAAATAGTCCGCAACAACTCCTTGAAGCGGGACAGAGATTTCTTTTATCTCCATATACGTCTTCCTTTCATCTCCTGATCTCTCACCAACCAAATTGTAGTCAATGTTCGTTATAAAAGCAAAGAATATCTCTTATCTTTCTAATCCTTTTATAGAATGATACAAAAAAGACAGCGTCGGAACTGATTTTTGTTGTTTCTTCGCTTCTTGAATTAAATAACCGACAATTGCATCAATTTCTGTTTTTCTATTATTGTGTATATCCGTTAACATAGAGGAAGTGTTGTGAGCTGTATTTTCGCATACTGTGCATACACGATCCCAATGCTCTTTACATTGTATGTTGCCGACAACTCCCATTACTTCTGAAAATACTTGCTTCATCACTTTGTGAAACGAGGGATTTGTCAATAACTCTCCATTTTGTATACCAAACAGTGCCGTTAATGGGTTAATACACGCATTAACGACAAGCTTATTTATCATCGTTTGCTTCCAATCATTCTCAACCACTACCGGGAATAAATTCGAAGAAAATGCAGTGAACAATGGTTCAAATTGCTTCCTTTCTCCATGTATGAATCCAAATTTCGTACTCCCTACCCCAGTATGATGAACAATGCTCACATTTTCCTTTTTCGCTCCATGCTCTACAATCCCCACCGCAACGCTAGCCCCTTGAATTTGCTGCAATAAATGAAGGTGTCCCATCCCATTTTGTAAGAAAACTAGTCGTTTTTTCGCTTGCAAATACGGTATTACATCTTCTAAATGATATTGTTTTACAGCAACAAATGTATAATCATGTCTTCCATTGTTTATATTCTCTAAAGGGCTAACATGAGGAAATACAGTTTCCCTAATACCGTTTTGTACACATGTAATCCCGCACTTTTCCAAGCGCTCAGATTGCTCTACCGTTCGTGTATACAGTGTGACATCCTGCCCATTTTTTTGTAAATAAAATGCAAAAAGAAGTCCAATTGCGCCTGGCCCAACAATTCCAATCTCCATCTTTAAAAAGCCCCCCGTTTTAAACACGCTATACATCAAAATTCAAAAGATATATTATGAATAACTTTTTACAAAAAACAATTGTAAAAAGTTCCCGATAATAACAATTCCCTACTAACAAAAGCTTTACTATTATAGTTTATAAAATTAGTTTAGCAAACTTCTAAAAAAAGTATCGAAAGAATGATCTCTTTTCTTCATAAAAATTAAAAAATGCGTTATAATATTATTGTAAATATTTATACTTTTCTTTATTTTACAACAAGAAAAGGATGTGGTTCTATGCATTTTCCGAAAGTTGAGCGCTTGCTCATCAATTATAAAACGTTAGAAGAGTTTAAAAAATTCAAAGGATGCGGTGCTGAAGAATTATCTATGCTGGAGGATTTACAAGCAAATATTATCGAGAACGATAGCGAATCCCCTTTTTATGGAGTTTATTACGGCGGTTCTCTTGTCGCACGTATGAGCTTGTATACGAGACAACAGTCCAGTATCAATTTGTTTTCTGGCCCTTATGTAGAACTTTTTAAACTTGAGGTGTTACCAACATTCCAAAAACAAGGATTCGGTAAGATGCTTGTCAATTATGCAAAACAATTGCATCTTCCTATCAAAACGATTGCCCGAGTCCATTCTGCTGATTTTTGGGAGAAATTACACTTCGAAAAAGTAACCATTGACGATAGTGATTTCTACACTTGGTATCCAAATGCAAATTTGAATACGGTTACAAAAAGTGAATCTGCTTAAAAATAAAAACAGCTGCGTGACAGCTGTTTTTATTTTGATGTTTTTTCAAGTATTCCTTTTTCTCGTTTTCTCTCTCTTTCAGAAGGCTCTAATACCATCGAGTTTCTTTTTCGATCAATATAATCGAATAAAGTACGGTATTCTTCTTCATACAAAGACAATTGCTGCAAAAGCCCTTCTTTTTCCTTTTGCAATGCTTCAATTTTTTTATATAACTCCATTTTTTCTTCTTCTTTTTTATAGCTTTGCAAAAAGACAATTACATCTTCTAACGTTATTGAGAGAGAGCTCACTTTCTCTTTCTTTTGTTCTTGCACTTCATAATTTTCAGCTTTCCGTATTTGCTTCGCTTCTTCAATGCGTTCTTTATATTGTTTACGCACATAAGAATTCCAACGAAATCCACAAGCAGCAGGTGTCCGCGATAAATGTCTCCCTACTTCTTTGAAGGCAGAAAGCTGCGTTCCTCCTTCGCGAATATGCCGGAGCACTACTTCTGCCAGAAGTAAATCTTCGTCATCAGTCCATGCATCTTGTCTTGTCGTTGCCATCTCTCTAGTCCTCCTTATGCATTTTTTATTAAACATATGCAGTTACTAGAAAAGATAGAAGAATAACATGTAAAGAAAAGCGAAAAAATAAACGCAGGAGGTTTCCCTCCTGCGTTTATTTTTTGCAATTACTTGCTGATTACTTCTTTACCTTTGTAAGTACCGCATGCTTTACATACACGGTGAGCTAATTTTGCTTCACCACAGCTTGGGCACTCTACCATACCAGGTACTGATAATTTGAAATGCGTGCGACGCTTTCTTTTTACTGTTTTAGAAGTTCTTCTAAAAGGTACTGCCATTCTTCCCACCTCCTTAAAAGAGAGAGTTATTTTCATACGAAAGCCCGAACTGGTCTTCTGATTATTTGTCAAAAAACTTCGCAAGTCCTGCTAATCTTGGATCAACAGGTTTTTCTTCGCTTTTTTCCGAAATCACTTGCCAGTCTCGACCTTGCATCGGTGTTCCTTCTGAAACATCCTCACTGAAAATTTGCATTGGAATCTCCAATAGTATATTTTCCTTAATTACAGGGAGTAAGTCAAGTACTTCTCCTTCTAAGTAATGAAAATCTGCTTCAGTTTCATAATCTTCTTTCGAAACTAAGAACACCTCAGTTGTTTCAATGTCAAATGGTAATGTTACATCTACTAACGTTCTAGAACATGGCAATACCATGCTTCCTGTTATATGTAGATGAAACGTAAATTTGTTAGAGCCAAAATCAACTCTACCTGTCACATGAACAGGAGTAATGTCTCGAACATCTTTCTCGACATTTTTCATCTCACTAACATCTACCATCTCATCTAACGTTAGTCCTTTTTGTCGATATTTGTTCAATTGATGAATCGACCATTTCATATCATATCACCTCAAGGCAACAAACAAAATTATAGCTAGCCATTGTATATTTGTCAATATTTTTTCTTTACACGTCTGTAAAAGCACTGTGTCCATTATGTGATAAAATAAGGCTTTTTGTCTAGTGTTATTTTACCTTTTGTACAAAATGGACATAAAGTAAATAATAAATGTGGTACAAGCTGTGGTCAGTGTGGTACAGGTGGTCAAAAGAGAGTGGTCAAATAACAGCCACTCTCTTCCTATATATATTCTCGTCTATAATGATTTGTTTTATTATTTTTTATTTCAACTCATCCATACTATCGCTAATTGATCGTGTCCTTTTCACTCTCTGTTATTAAAAACTTCATATCTTTTCATATGCTCCACAATCACATTCGTTTTTTCTTGTTATAATCCCTATACATTTTTCTTAAATTTCTAAAAAAATATGACCTTAAAAAAGGATTTTTCCTGTACATATAAAAATTATTATAAAGACAAACTAAAATAAGTAATCCTGCATTGACAACCTATTGAAAGATGAACTTGCCATACTTCCTATCTCATACCGATTTGCCAGAGTCATTAAATATGATGTTAGAGGATATTGGATTAAAGAGGAGTACTAACTATCTATGGCTAGGGAAAAGAAGTCTCACTTATATATTGGCGAAGTAACATATGGGAAACGAAAGATTGATTATATATTGGCGAAGTAACATATGGGAAACGAAAGATTGAAGATGTATTCAAGGAAGTTTATGAACATTACCTTGGAGTAGAGGTCACAGTCAGGAGAAAAACCAAACAAGAATTAGAAGAAATGAAACAACAAAAGAAAAAAGATTAAATATTAAATATATACATTATGCAAAATTACATATTTTATCTATATAATATAACATTATAATTATATAGAAAGGTTTCTAACTACTTTTGTATTTGTAATGTCATAACTAATGTTTGATTAGGAAACTGTCATCTTGTCAAACAACAAAAAGCCCTGATGCTCTACTTCATCAGGGCTTTTTGTTAGTTATCTCAACCAATTCACATATGACTCATCAAAATACATCCAACCTTCAACGCCCTCGCCCGTTACATAAATCCAATTTTCGTAACGATAATGAACGTCATAAGCAGAACGCTTTGTAATTTTATTCATAACAGGGTCACCAGTGGATGCACCTCTACGTAAATTGATGTCAGTACCGTTTACCCAAACGACACCTTGAGATTTTCCGTCTTTATTGATACTTGCTGTATCATCGCGCATCCAGTTTTCTGGGTTTACTCGATACCAGAAGTGAGAACCATCATAAGACCATTCATAATAAGTATGACCTTGTCCTTTTGTAGCTTGACGCATAATAGGTGCATTTACATTAGGTTCTTTACGAATATTGGCTACATCAGCAGTAGTTGTAAGATAACCTAAAACATCTTCTTGTAGTTGTAAGGATTGAGTACTACCGCCTGTAAACCATTCTAAAGACTTGTCACCGTTCAGATAGTTCAGGTCTACCTTTCCGATACCATCAAGCCATCCACCTGTTTCACCGTCTGCATACTGCCAAATGTCACAAGCGTATTTTGGTGGGTTTGTACTGTATCGTGGAATCCAAAGAAAATCAGCTTGTACACTTTGTAAATTGTAAAGTGGATACAGTTCATGAGATACATAGAAACCCACTTTCCAGCCAGCATCTTTTAATGTATTAATGAACGCTTGTGATGCTTCTGCTAGATTATCTCCACCGCAAGCATCTAATGTGTCTTTCTCACAATCTAAAACTAGGAATTTTGCATTAGGATTAACACGAACAAGGAAGTCTTTTGCTTCCACAACTGCATCAGCTACACTGACATAGCATCCATAAGCATATGCTGCATGTGGAATGCCATATGATTCTAATGCCTCCACATACTCGTTGTATTTAACATCTTTCTTATTCGAACCGTATTGTACTCGGCAAATAGCCAAATCTAATTGTGGTGCTAATACATCCCAATCTGGATTTCCGTTGTGGTATGAAATATCGATAATACGTTTAGTCATTATTTATTCTCTCCTTTGTTTTTACTATTTAAGATCTCAACAGCGTTTGTTAATGCAGATGGTAACTTGATACCCATACGACCAGCATTTTCAAGAATAGAAAGTAACTCATTTCCCATGAAAAAAAAGATAGTTGCCTCACGTACTGCATTGTTGCTACCAATCGCAGCATCTACTTGAGTAGCAGCTCCGACCAATAAAAAAAGCACTACCTTTTTGGCAATGCCTCGAAATCCGATTTTGCTTTTTAACTCTCCGTTATATCCTGCTGCAATCATCCCTGTTGCATAATCAATTGCTGCCATTGTAACTAAAATTTTCAGTGACACGTCCCAACCTCCTAAAAAATATCCGATGAATGCACCAGATGTTGCTATAAATGATTTTACTAACAAACTAATTTGATTCATTGATTTTCCTCCTTTTCCAAAATAAAAAGAGAGACGTTTGTCCCTCTTTTTTTCACAATCTATTTAATTCTTAAAAAATCAAATTTAGTTATCTTTCTTATCAAGATCGTCGGATAACTCTTTTAAAATATCACGCGCTTCTTTCTTTTCATCTTCTGTTAATTTTGCTTTCTTACTTTTTGCTCGAAGTGATTTAAGTACCTCCATGTATGTACTTTCTTTTGTACATACGTTGTCTGTATAGTCATCGCCAATTGCTATTAAGGAAGTATAATTATCATCAGAATTTGATGAAATATATCTTCCAAGAATGTATAAGGTTCCATCTTTACCAATTGCTATTGATTTATTAGCATCACCAACACTAAAATATGTTGTTGATTTAGGCAAACTCCACTTAAGCGTCCCATCGGGGTTTAATGCATATAGTTCACTATCTGTTTCAGCATAAATTACACCATTTTTATCAATTACAGGCGCCTCTTGAGGATACCCTTTTTTAATGGGATATTTCCATTTTATGGAATAATCTGGATTATATGCGTAAATATAACCTTTCCCACCCACATAAATTGTTCCATCTTTAGAAGAAATCGTAGGTGCGGAAAGCAATCCTTCATTATCTTTTTCTTTCCACTGATGCACTATGTTCCCATTCTTATCAAAAACATATAATTTGTCCTGTGTATTTACAAGTATTTCATTATTTATCCCTAAAGTGAATCCCTTACCGCCGTATTCCCCCTTAACATATTTATGCCACAATTCCTTACCATTTTTATCATAAGCATAGAGATATTTATTCCCAAGATCCACGTCTAATATATAAATCGTGCCATCTTTTGAAATGAGAATACTTCCATACGATCCACGAATAAATTCATTTGATGACCACTTCTTTGAACCATCTGGATTATAGGCTTCTAACCTTTTTCCTTCTACATTTCTTACATAAATTGTACCATCACGATCCAAAACAGGAGTATCTATAATATGTGAACCTTTCGTTTGCCATTTAATCACACCATCTGGATTGAAAGCAATTAAATTACCCGCAGCAACATAAATAGTTCCATCTTCAGCAATAACGGGCGGGTTGTATCCTCCCCCCATAATTTCCTTCTTCCATTTTACCGAACCATCTGGATTGAAAGCGTACAACTTTTTATTCACATGTGTATTAAATCCAGTAAAGGTTGTTGCATAGATAGTTCCATCACGTCCAATTGCTGGTTGTGCTTCAAATCTTGGCGTACTAATACTTTGAGGAATCTCTTTAGTATCTTTTTGGTAAAGTTTATACTCCCATTTCACTTTAGGATTCTCTGTTCCAGCATAAAGTGAATTCCTATTCCAATTCTGCCCGAAAGGAGATTCAGCTTGTAAATCATATTTCCCTTGCTCAAATTGTTCACCTTGTGTGTTAGTAGTTTGTGCCTGTGTTATTGTATGAGGGTTTAATCCTACCATCAAAGCAAACAGTAGCAACATTAACATAAATTTCTTTTTCATAGTTTTCCTCCTATGTAATAATTTGTGAGACATAACGTTTAAAATAATAACACATTAACTTTATATTGTAATTTATTATTTTAAAGAACTGGTAAGGAGGTACCTGAACAATTAAACCACTAAACAAAAGAAAAAGACATTCTTCGAAATATAACTAAAAGCCGTATTTTGTTGTAAAAATAAAAAAAGCCTTACTTATTAGTAGACTTTGGTTTCAACTTCTCATTTTCTTCTCTTAAATTACGATTTTCTGCTTCTAATTCGATTACGCGAGCTAAATAAATATTTTTCTCTTGCGTGGCTGCGTTTAGTTGTTCTTCTACGACTTTTGCGTACACTTCTGCGTTTGCTGTTATTTTCATCAATAATCACCTTTTCTATTTTATCTAGTCTATCGTCTGTTTTGTGTACATACTGCTGAAAACCTCTTATTGTAACTGATAATGACCCATACAGATTAATACCTTCTCGTTTTTCATCAGTAAATGGTAATGGACAATCATCTACCATAAATCCATACCTTTTCGGAATATCTTTCAACGTGTATGGAGCTTGTCCACCTTCTTTGTTTTCCCGCATTTCATACAAACTAGCTACATCACTTTTGAAATAGTAC
>NZ_JAVBXD010000002.1 GCF_030756675.1 Bacillus multifaciens | reverse complement strand
ATTGCTGCTATGCAGAAAAAAAGGAGCTTCCACTCGCTTTCTCCCTTTGTTTTCACTTCGCATGTGGCAGGAAAAGGCACTGACCGCTTCTATGCATGGACAGATGCTCTCGCCCACCTATAAAAAGATGGTTTTATGTCGGTTTTTTAATTCGTATTTATATAGAAAGAAAGAATAAATAATAGTATTTCGTACTTCTAACATTATTGAACTAGAAAAAAGAAGCCATTATCTAGACTTCCTTTTTCTAGTTCACATAAACGAGTAATTAATCTTTTTCATACATCACTGCTATGCAGAACAGAACAAAACATGACCTGCACTCGCTCTCTCCTTTTGTTTTAGGTCCTTGCATGGGGACAGATGTCCTCGTCCACCTAAAAAAAGGGAGTTTACATTTAGCAGTAGAGCCTTATATTAGATTAACCTTTTTTCAAAATCTTAGTTTTTAAGAAACGATCTACAAACCCTTCTGCTTTTACAACAAATAAATAAAGACCCATTGTTAATAACGCTAAGTCTAATTCATATCCTGGATGTTTTCCATCCCCTAATAAACCAAACGGTCCATTCACTTTAACAATTGCTCCAACTAAAATAAGTGCAAATAATAATCCTACGTATCTGACACCTAAACCGATAATTAATAACAAACCACCAACTACCTCTACTGTGGCAACACCATATGCAAGACCGCCTGGTAAACCAATACTTGTAAACCAACCTGCTATATTATCGATTCCTGCTTGAAATTTCTTTAGCCCATGAGCAAAAAATGTAATTCCTAGTACAATTCGAATCATTAAATTACCAATTGATTGATTCATCTTTTCTCTCCTTTTTGTTTTGTTATACAAAACTTTTATTCACATTACAAAACATACAATAAATTTTTTTGTTCGTCAATTAATTTTTAATGAGAAAAAATAAAAAAGATTTGCTATGATACAACTATCTGTTAATAAAAAGGAGCACGATCAGTATGAACATCGGTTCGACAATACGTGAAATTCGCCAGCGCAGAGGAATTACAATTGCGCAAATATGTGAGGGAACAGGGCTTTCTAAAGGATTTATGAGCCAAGTGGAAAATAATAAAACATCTCCGTCTATTCTTACTCTTGAAACAATCGCTCATTTTTTAAATGTCCCTCTTCCTTATTTATTGTTAGAGCAAAAAGATCGGATGAAAATTGTAAAAAAAGAAGAACGGAAATATAGTATTTACGGAAAAGATCAACAAAAAATTGAACATGTAGCCGAGCAAGGCGGACTGCGCTTATCATTAGTAGAAATTCCTGTCGGCTTTCCGAAAGAAAACACACCGAATGCTCATGAAGGTGAAGAATGCCATCTTGTCTTGCGCGGAAAATTAGAGGTACAACACGGAGAAGATATTGCCATCGTAGAAGAAGGGGATTCGTTTTCTTGGAGCGCATGTGTACCGCATATCGTTCGTAATATTGGTGATGAAGCTGCACTTCTTCTTATTTCAAGCCATACTGAAAATCGAAAACATGTCTATTGAAGCATTGTGAACAAATTTGTTTGCAGTGCTTTTTTATAAAGTGAAACTTCCATCAGTGGGGTTTTCTGCATCCCCCACTGATGGTTAGTTAAACGAATCGGGTTTTTACGCACAGTTCTCCCCCACCTATCTTCTTCGCTTTTCACAGAATCTTGAGGTGGGGGTCTTACTGTCCACGAATCGCGGGATAAATAAAATGAAACGAGCAGGTTGCCATTTCACTCACCTGCTCGTTTCATTGCATATACGAGAACATCCATATCATGTAATACAACTGTCTTCTCATAAACCATACCTATCTTTCTTGCTACAAAAATAGAAGCCGGGTGATTCGGATTAATAAGAGAAATAAGTTTCTGAAGCTTTAATACCTGAAAACCATAATCTCGAAAAGCTGCTGCGGCTTCTTTTGCAAATCCATTTCCCCAGTACTTTGGGAGTAGCCAATAGCCAACTTCAATCTCTTCTTTTCCATCAAAGCGTTGCCTAACAAGTCCCGCATGTCCCATTGGTTCTCCCGTTTCCCTATGTAAGATTAAAAATAAACCAAGTCCACATTCGTATCCCGGTAAGACCCAGCTTTCAAGACTTTTTTTACATTGTTCATACGTTTTTAGAGTCCCTTTCCCGATGTAACGAATTACTTGATCGTTCCCCCATAAAGAAGCGTAAAAATCCAAATCATCCATTGTATATCTACGAAACTGTAAACGGTCTGTGTGAAACATGTCCTTTCCTCCTTCTTGTAATCGTGGTAGAAACGGTCACTTTCAAAACTTCAGCTAATTTGGACATATCTTTGATAATTATAGAAATTTTGGCTACCCTCTTGACTTGTAACACATTCCAGAATGTACAATATTTAGTAGGTTATAAATCTATTATAAATGGAGTGACATAAAATATGGGGAAAATTCAAATTTTAGGAGAAATTATTCATGCAAAGGCCATTGCTTTCGATAAGGACGGTACATTATTTCAAGCTATCCCGTTTTGGTATGAAATTGATAGATTGAGAAAACATAAGTTTTCACAAATCGCCGGAGAGGGATACGAGTCTCTTTGGGAAAAAGCAGTTGGTTTCGTCCATCCTGATCAAGTTGATTTTAAAGGATTAATAGCAGTGGCCCCTGAAAGTGATGAAATCATTGTTACCGCGAGCTTGTTATATCAAATTACAAAATACCCATGGCATCACTGTAAAGAGCTTGCCGCTGCTATTTTTAAAGAAAGCGATGAAGAGTTATGCATCGAAAATGCTTTTCATCCGATTGAAGGAGCAGCTGATTGTATAAGCTCCTTACAAAGGGAAGGCATTTATACAGGAATTTTAACATCGGACAATAAATTACGAACAAAAAAGTGTATCGAACTTCTTCGCGTGCCACCTCTGCATTTTCTTCTTACTCCAGAAGATGTAACATGCGGAAAGCCAAACCCAGAGATGATTATAAAAACATGTACACAACTTGGCATTCAACCAAAGGAACTCGTTATGATTGGGGATACTGTTGTGGATGTAAAAATGGCCAAAGAGGCGGGGAGTATTGCTGTAGGGATTGCAAATCACGAACATGCAATAGAAGAATTAACACCGTATGCTGATTTCATCATTACATCTTACACCGACATTCAAGTGTTAACTAAAAAAATGCAGTAGGAAAAAACCTCTTTCTTTTTAGAGGGGCGAGAGCATCTGGCCGCGCATAGAAACGGTCAGGGTGGCTCTTCATCCCCCACTGATTATCAGCCCTCACCAATCGGGCACATGCCAGCAGTTTATCTCCCACCTAACTTCTTAAGAAAAGCGGAAGCGGCTCGCTCAGAATTGCAGGACGCCCACACCAAAGGCAGCAAGGCGCTTTTTGCCTCGTCCGAGGGGGATGGAGCTTCTGACGTAGAGGTGTTTTTTACCTCGTAGGAAGAAGCGAAGCCACCGAACATTCTAGCCACTGGAACTGGACAATGCTTTCGCCAAGTTTTTAGGTGGGAGTATTACTTGCGGGATAAATAAGCTAATACATGCTCAGCTTTCTCTCCGCCCATTCGTGCATGCTGAATCAGTGAAATGCCGTGTGGACCAGAAGCATATTTCGCTTCCGGCTGCACTGTTAAAATAGCCTGCACAAGTTCTAATTTCCCAAGCATTGCCGCCGCAAATATGTCCATACGTGCCCCTTTTTCTAATAAATATAGAGCAATATCTCTATGGCCAACATGCGCAGCTGCACCTAGCGCCGTTTCCCAATCATCGCCGCCCCAATTATAAGAAGCATGGAGCAAACCTGGATTTTCTGCTAAAAGCTCTTGTACTCTCTCTAAATTCCCATGAGCTGCCATTACAAATTCTCTTACTAATTCACCGGCAATACGTCCTTCTGTTTGCATATCTCTTCTCCTTTTTTACAAATTCGCTTCGGGGTAAAAAACGGTTTCTCATTTCCTTGAAAAATATCGACTTCAATTCCGAAAACGCGATGAAACATTTGATGGCATAAGACACACTCTGGTGCTCCGTCATATTGAATTTCGCCTTGTTTTAAAACAAGTAAACGATCACTATACCCAGCTGCTTGATTAATATCGTGAAGAACCATAACAATCGTCATGCCAAATTCTTCATTTAAGCGCTTTACTAATTCCATCACTTCTAACTGATGAACAATGTCTAAAAACGTTGTCGGTTCATCTAGCAATAAAATATTGGTACGCTGCGCTAACGT
This sequence comes from Bacillus multifaciens, assembly GCF_030756675.1. Taxonomy (GTDB): domain Bacteria; phylum Bacillota; class Bacilli; order Bacillales; family Bacillaceae_G; genus Bacillus_A; species Bacillus_A multifaciens. Next base: position 266,340 of record NZ_JAVBXD010000002.1, on the reverse strand, counting down.
CATCGCAATCCATGCACGCTGCCTTTCTCCCCCCGATAAGGAATGCAAAAGGCGATGTTCATACCCTTCCAACTTTGTTACATTTAGTGCCCATTCCACAATATTTTCATCTTCTTTATTCAAACGACTATTCCATGATTTATGAGGCTCTCTTCCAAACGCAACTAATTCTCTAACAGTTAAATCTAACTGATGATCGTGCATTTGCGGTAACATCGCTAATTTCTTCGCAACATCTGCACTTTTCATTGTATGTATACTTTTCCCATCTAAGATGACCTCACCTGTCCTTGGATGAAGCAATCTCGCTATTAAACGTAATAGCGTCGACTTTCCTGAACCGTTTGGACCAATTAAACTAATGATTTCTCCCGCCTCAATCTGTACATTTATATTTTGAATTTGAAAGCGATCTGAATGAGAATAAGACACCTCTTTAACGGAAAGCACTTTGTTTTCCTCCTTTCTGAATTAAGTATAAAAAGAATGGACCTCCTAAAAAGGAGAGTAAAATCCCAACAGGTAGTTCAATTGGATCAAACCAGCTTCTAGCAATTGCATCAGCAAAGACTAGCAAGACACCGCCACCTAAGCAAGATAACGGCAATAAATAGCGGTAGTCATTCCCAACTAATAAACGTAATATATGCGGAACAACAAGTCCGACAAAACCAATCAAACCGGAAACGCTAACAGCAATCCCAGCTAATAGCGTACTTACTACAATTAAGAAAAATCGGCTTCGCTCGACATTATGTCCAAGCAACTTCGCCATCTCATCGCCAAGCATCAGTACACGAATATGTTTAATCCCTATGAAAGCAAGGACAAGCGCAAAGATTGCATAGTAAATAATCATATTGAAATGCGACCAACTTACACCACCAATTCCGCCTGCTAACCACGGCAAAACAGATTGTACTTTATCACTATGTAACAACATAAGTGCTGACGTTGCAGCTCCAATTAAAGCGTTAATAGAAACACCGACTAAAACAATCCGAGACGGCGGCGCCCCTTTTTTCCAAGACAAAGCATAAATAATCATCGCTGTTATAAATGCTCCTAAAAATGCGCCAAGGGGCAGAAACGTCATATGCTGTGGAAATAAAATCATAATGACGATGGCAACGAGCCCTGCTCCCGATGAAACACCAATAATTCCGGGATCTGCAAGCGGGTTCCTCATCACTCCTTGTAATAAAGCACCCGATGCAGCTAAACACATTCCCACAACAAACCCAACAAGCACACGTGGAATACGCAAATCCCACACGATTCGATGGACAGTTGAATTTTCATCTTGTATACCTTGTGCAATGTCTTGTAATGAAAAAGATAAACTTCCTGCAATAAGTCCATAAAAGAGAACAAGAATCGTCATAGTAAGTAAAGCGACCGTTAATATCCATCTTTTTTTCGCAAAAGGGTGTGACTGTTCTTTTATTACTGCATTACTTTGCATATTCATCATTTCCTTACGTCTTGTAAACTTTTATACATAAAGTCCATTGCATCTGTTACTTTTGTACCTGGATTTGAACCGAATAAATCCGGTGGTAAAATAACAACTCGATTATGTTTTACAGCTTCTAAGTTTTTCCACGCTGCATTTTTCATCATTTCGCCTTCAAATGCTTTTTTTACACCTTCTGGATCACCGTGTGTAATTAAGAAAATAATATCTGGATTTGCTTCAATAATGCGCTCTGTGCTTAACTGTGCATATTGCGGATATTCCTTCGCCTTTGGAAATTCCGCTGCGATATTTTTCCCGCCTGTTTTTTCTAAAATATCACCAGATAAAGATGTTGGCAGTGCTGCCAAATATGTTCCGGGAGCACCGTATACTAAAAGTGCTTTCGCATTACTTTTTTTCTCATATTTCTTCATGTGTTCTGTAATTTTTTTATTTAATCCCTTTGCCTTCTCTTCTTTTTGAAGAACTGTTCCATACATATCAATGCTCTTTTGAATATCTTGAACAGAGTTTGCAGACGAGATAATGACTTTTGTACCTTGTCCTTCTAGCGTTGGAATATTTTTCTCAAACCCGTTATTTGCGACCATAAGCTCTGGTTTTAATCCTGCTATTTGTTCAAAATTCGGCTGGTGTGCATTGCCGATTTCCTTTGCTTTTTTTAGCTCCTCACTAAGAGGCAACTTCGTGCTAGGTCGTCCAACAACATTCCCGCCTAACGCATGGAGAATATCCATATCACCAACACTTAATGTTGCAATGCTTTGTGGTGACTTTGTAAATGTTACTTTACGATTTGCGAAGTCTGTGATAACAATTTCCTTGTTTTCTTTTTCTTTTGGCGCTGCAGATGTTTTCTCGCTTTCTTTTGCACTGCAGCCGATTAATAAGAAAAAAATAGAAAAGATAGCTGTAAATAATGTTATATATTTTTTCATTCTCTCACCTCTAATTGATAATGATAATCACTTAATACTATTTTAATTTAATTGATAAAGATTATCATTGTCAATAAAAAGTTGTTTTTAACAAAAAAAAACGTTACTCAAAGATACTCTTTAAGTAACGTTTCTATTTATAGTGACTGTTCATGTTCGTTCTCCTCTAATTTGTCACGCAGCTCTCTCACGCGGTAGAAAAAATAAAATGAACCTCCTAAAAAAGCAGCAATCACACCCATCATAGCAAACATTTGCACCGCTTCTTTTTGTCCATTTGGGAGTAATAAACCGAGCATTAAAAATGCACTTAGCGCTAACATGACTTGACCGAAACGAATATAATCAGCAATTTTTTGCTGTAATTCTTTCATTCTTCACTCACTCCTCTTTTTTCACTGTATCATATTTTCATCGTTTCGTAGGCAAGTAAATACAGCCAATGAGGGAGAAGTTTTCCATGAATACAAATTGAAAAAACGACATAAAAACCCTTTTCTTTTTAAGGGGGGCGAGAGTATCTGGCCATGTATAGCTGCGGTCAGAGCCTTTTCCTTCCACGTGCCATATGAAAACCAAGAGAGAAAGCAAGTAGCGGTCGCTTTTTTCTCTGCATAGCAGTGACTTACATGTTGAAAAGTCAAGAAAGAGCCGTACTGATTACGGCTCTTTCTAATTTACACACCTTTATATGCTTGCTTATATACTTCTTTTAATTCTGAAATAAGCGGTAATTTCGGATTTGCTGTTGTACATTGATCTTCAAATGCTCGTTCAGAAAGCATATCCACAACCGCTTCAAATGCTTCTTTTTCAACACCTTGACTAGCGATGCTCATATTAATATTTAATTCTTTTCCAAGAGCGATAATCGCTTGTACTAATGATTCTACGCCTTCTTCCACTGTACGCGCTGGAAGTCCAAGCATTCTTGCAATATGTGCATAGCGCTCATCTGCAACAAAGTGCTCATATTTTGGGAATAATGCATGTTTTCTTGGTTTAATTGCATTATAGCGAATGACGTGCGGCATTAAAATGGCATTGGCACGTCCGTGCGGAATATGGAATTCCGGTCCCAGTTTATGTGCTAAGCTATGGTTAATACCAAGAAATGCATTTGCAAATGCCATACCAGCCATTGCTGATGCATTATGCATTTTTTCACGAGCCTCTTCATCATTTCCATCTTTATATGCGCGCGGTAAATATTTAAACACAAGATCCATTGCTTTTAAAGCTAATCCATCTGTATAATCATTTGCCATAATCGATACGTACGCTTCAATTGCATGTGTTAAAACATCCATTCCTGTGTCAGCAGTAACATGCGGTGGTACTGTCATAACAAACTGCGGATCCACAATGGCAACGTCTGGTGTTAATTCATAATCAGCGAGCGGATATTTGATATTGTTCTTTTTATCTGTAATAACCGCAAATGGTGTCACTTCTGACCCTGTTCCAGATGTTGTTGGAATCGCAACAAACTGCGCCTTATCTCCTAGTTTTGGATATTTACATGTACGTTTTCTAATATCTAAAAACTTTTGTTTTATACCAAAGAATTCTGTTTCTGGATGCTCATAAAATAGCCACATTCCTTTTGCTGCATCCATCGCTGATCCACCGCCAAGAGCAATGATCACGTCTGGCTTAAAGCTTCGCATCATTTCTGCTCCTTTAAATACAGTTTCATCTGATGGATCCGGCTCTACTTCAAAGAATACTTCTACTTTTACATCGTTTCTATGTTGACGTAAATAATGTGTTACTGTATCTACATATCCAAGTTCTACCATACCAGGATCTGTTACAATAAATGCTCTTGAAATGTTGGGCATTTTTGCTAAATATTGTGTAGCATGTTTTTCAAAAAAGATTTTAGGTGGTAGCTTGAACCATTGCATATTCTTTTTTCTATTTGCGAGTCTCTTTACATTCATTAAATGTGTTGCCGTTACGTTTTGAGAAACAGAGTTCTTTCCGTATGATCCGCATCCAAGTGTAAGCGATGGAATGAAAGCATTATATACATCACCAATTCCGCCTTGTGCTGACGGAGCATTTACAATAAGACGACACGCTTTCATACGTAAACCAAACTGTTTTTGTACTTCTTTATTTGCAGAGTGAATGACAGCAGAATGACCTAACCCGCCAAGCTCTAACATGTTTTCACAGTGCTGTAATCCTTCTTCTAATGAATTTGCTTTTATACAAGCTAATACTGGGCTTAATTTTTCACGAGATAACGGATAAGCTGCACCGACTCCTTTAATTTCAGCTACAAGCATCTTTGTATCTTCAGGTACTGTAATCCCTGCTAAAGCTGCAATGTAATGAGCGGATTTCCCAACAATATCACTATTTACTGCACATGTATTTTCATTAATGACAAGCTTTTCTAATTTTTTTCGTTCCTCTTCTGTCACAAAGTAACAATTATTGGCGATCATTTCTTGTTTTACATCATTATAAATTTCTTTATCCACAATAATCGCTTGTTCAGAAGCACAAATCATACCATTATCAAACGTTTTCGATAAAATCACATCATTTACAGCACGTTTCACGTTCGCTGATTTTTCCATATAACATGGAACGTTACCTGGCCCTACTCCTAAAGCTGGTTTACCAGTAGAATATGCTGATTTCACCATTCCAGCTCCTCCAGTTGCTAGAACAAGCGCTACACCTTCATGATTCATTAATTGTTTTGTTGCCTCAACAGAAGGCTTTTCAACCCATTGCACGCAGTGTTCTGGTGCACCAGCTTTCACTGCAGCATCACGCACTGTTTTCGCAGCAGCGATAGAACATTGCTGTGCTGAAGGATGGAATGCAAAAATGATTGGGTTTCTCGTTTTCATCGCAATGATTGCTTTAAACATCGTTGTAGATGTTGGGTTTGTTACCGGCGTTACCCCAGCAACTACACCGACCGGCTCTGCAATTTCTATTACTTCCTCATGTGGATCCTCATGAATAATACCCACTGTTTTATCGTCTTTTATACTATTCCAAATATATTCAGTTGCGAAAATATTTTTAATACATTTATCTTCATACACACCGCGTCCTGTTTCTTCAACAGCCATTTTCGCAAGCGGCATATGCTGATCCACACCCGCTAGTGCCATTTCATGTACAATTTTATCAATTTGTTCCTGTGTAAATCCTTCTAATGCTTGTAAAGCCTTTTGACCATTCTTTACTAATGTCTCAATCATACCTGTTACTTCTTGCATTTCATTTACTACTTTCTCTTTGACTGCCATGTAATTTCCTCCTATTCAGCTTCTGGACAAATATGAACCCTAAGGGTCTAAACGTGTCCCTAATAGCTAAAAAAATAGAACTACCTTTTCTACATGAATCTCATTGTTTGTGAAACATTTCACATGATTGTGTGTAAAGCATCTCGCTTCATGTGTTTTACTATACACTAGATATTCTTATTTGTGTGTGTCTAATTTGTGAAAAGTTTCACAAACTTAATATATATAAATTTTTTTCGACATATAGATTGCTTCTATTCCCAAAAAAGGAAATTGCACTCACTTGCTCTCTTTGGTTTTAACTGCGCATGTGGCAGAAAAAGGCACTGACCGCTACTATGCATCGCCAGTCCCTCTCGCCCATTTAAAAAAATGCTTTTCTGTCGTTTTTTCATAAAGTAACTGAGTAGTTACCATATAGTGCTTATTCCCTTATGCTAATGCTCGTGCTAAATCTTCAATTAAATCTTCTCCGTCTTCAATTCCAACTGAAATACGAATTAATGTATCTGTAATTCCTAGTTGTGCTCGGCGCTCTGCTGGAATAGAGGCGTGGGTCATTTGCGAAGGGATAGAAATCAAGCTTTCTACTGCTCCTAAACTTTCAGCAAGCGTAAAGTATTGTACTTTCTCAAGCACAGTGTTTAATGTTTCTTGACTATCTACATCAAACGAAATAATTGCACCGAAACCATCTGCTTGTTCTGCTGCTAAATCATGGTTATGGTGAGTGCTAAGCCCTGGATAATACACTTTATTTACTTTCGGATGATTTTGTAAAAACTCAGCAATTGCACGTGCATTCGCTTCATGTTCTTCCATGCGCACTCCTAATGTTTTTAAACCACGCAGTAATAAGAAACTATCTTGTGGTCCTAAAATACCACCTGTTGAGTTTTGTACAAAGTGAAGGTCTTCTGCTAACTTTGCACTATTTACAGCTACTACACCTGCAACAACATCGCTATGACCGCCTAAATATTTTGTAGCACTATGAAGGACAATATCTGCACCAAGAGAGATTGGTGTTTGCCAATACGGTGTCATAAATGTATTATCAACAATTGTTAATAGACCTCGTTCTTTAGCAAGTGCTGCAAGTTGTTTAATATCCGTAATTTTTAAAAGCGGGTTTGTCGGTGTTTCAACATAAATTGCTTTTGTGTTTGGAAGAATCGCTGCTTTTACTTCTTCTAAGTTTGTTGTATCAACAAATGTATGTTCAATCCCAAAGCGATTTAATACTTTTGACATGACGCGGTACGTTCCGCCGTACACATCATCTGTTAAAACAACGTGATCTCCTTTAGAGAAAAGCATCATGACCGCTGTAATTGCTGCCATACCGGATCCGAATGCAAATCCCGCATGACCATTTTCAAGAACAGCAATTGTTTCTTCAAGAGCTGAACGAGTTGGATTTCCTGTACGTGAATATTCATACCCTTTATGATTTCCTACACCTTCTTGTTTGTACGTACTCGTTTGATAAATCGGTACTGTTACAGCCCCAGTTGAAGGTTCTCCGATATGAATACCATGAATTAACTTTGTTTTTGTTCTCATTTTATTCCCATCCTTTGTATATGTCCTTATTCAAATAGCGTTCGCTGCTATCTGGAAAAATGGTTACAATATTCGTCTCTGTTTTCGAAATATTATCCGATGCGAATACCATGAATTAACTTTGTCGTTGTTCTCATTTTATTCCCATCCATTGTATATGTTCTTACTCAAATAGCGTTCGCTGCTATCTGGAAAAATGGTTACAATATTTGTTCCTGGCTTTGCTTTCTCAGCTTCTAATAAGCTTGCATGAAGTGCTGCACCCGAAGAACTGCCAACAAGGAGCCCCTCTTTTTGCGCCAGTTGTTTCACACGTGAAAACGCATCACGATCCGAAATCGTATGAATGGCATCAAAATATGTTGGATTAAGAAATGATGGTATAAACTCAAGCCCAATTCCTTCTGTCTCATGAGAACCGGCTTCGCCCCCATTTAAAATAGAGCCTTCTGGTTCAACAATGACTGTTTGAATTTGTTGATTTTGCTCTTTCAAATATGATGCTGTTCCCATAAATGTTCCACCGGTTCCAGCACCAGCGACAAATAGATCAATATGTCCATCTAGTGCCTCCCACAGTTCAGGCCCTAATGTTTTATAGTATGCACGTGGATTTGCTTCATTTGCAAATTGACATGGAGAATACGAATTTGGAATTTCTTTCAGAAGTTCTTCTGCTTTTGCAATAGCACCTGTCATTCCTTGTGACGTAGGTGTATGAACAATTGTTGCACCAAGAGCTTTCATAAGTTCTTGTTTTTCAATACTAAATTTTTCTGGAACGCAGACAATAACATGTACATCATGCTCAAGTGCTGCAAGTGCCAGTCCGATTCCTGTATTGCCAGCTGTCGGTTCAATAATAGTCCCACCTGGCTTTACAAGCCCTTTAGCGAGAGCATCCTCAATTAATTCTCGACCTAGCCGATCTTTCACACTTCCACCTGGATTGAAAAATTCAAGCTTCGCAAAAAGCCGAACACCTTCTGGAAGTAAAAAGCGCGTAATTTCAACGAGCGGTGTATGTCCGATTAGGTCATGAACACTGCGATACACTTTCATCGTATTTCCTCCTTACCTAACCCCTTAAAAGAAAAAAGGCAACTGTATGTAATTTCTATATATGAAACAGTTGCCTTTTTGCTACATTACTTTAATTCTTCTAATACCTTTACAATAAAGTTTGTAGAATGAAGAGCTGCTTGATCTAAAAACTGTTCAAACGAAACATCTGATTCTTTACCAGCAATATCAGAAAGTGCACGAATGATAACAAATGGCACTTTATATTGATAACATACTTGTGCAACTGCCGCAGCTTCCATTTCTACTGCATGCAGATCAGTGAACTTCTCCCGAATAAATGAAACGCGGTTTGGATCGCTCATGAAAGAATCTCCTGTTGCAATCATACCTTTAACAACTTGAATTCCTTCTGCTGTTTGCATACATTTTTCAGCTAATGCAACAAGTTCTTCATCGGCTGGAAATCCTGCTGGCATTCCTGGTACTTGACCGTATTCATAGTTAAATGCTGTTACATCTACGTCATGGTGACGAACTTCTGTTGAAATGACAACATCACCTACGTTTAAAGAATGATGGAATCCACCAGCTGAACCCGTATTAATAATTTTTTCCGGCTGATAACGTTCTAATAAAATCGTTGTAGACATCGCTGCATTTACTTTACCGATACCTGATTTTAACAAGATTACTTCATGCCCTGCTAATGTACCTTTCGTAAATTCACAACCCGCTACTGTTTCTGTTTCTGCCTGTTCTAGCTTGTCACGTAAAATACGTACTTCTTCTTCCATTGCTCCAATTACAGCAATTCTCAATCGAATCCCTCTTTCTATTGCTTCGTTGCCTCCATTACCCAAACATAATGATTCATGCGAGTAAATGAGACATGAAAGCCATTGTTTTCAAAAATAGATTGCATGACTGGAATACGCGTATAATATTCCGTTTGTAGATCATTTGCTAACTCATAAAACCCACGCTGTTGCGCGGCTTCAATAGTTTTATCATATGCGTCCTGATCTACAAATATCGTGTCAGCAAACACTATTTTACCACCTTTGTTTAGCAATTGACCATACTTCGCAATTGCTACATTTTTTTCCTCATCAAGTAAGTGGTGAAACGCATATGTGCTGACGATTGTATCCACATGCGAAAGAGTGACGAAATTTAAAAAATCACCTTCTGTAATCGCTACTTCTTTCGGAAGCTTTTGCTTAGCAATCGTACGCATTTCTTTCGATGGCTCTATCCCGTAAACAGTGCGACCAGCAGCTAATAATCTATTTGTTAAGTTGCCAGTACCAACACCAAATTCTAAAACATTACCAAAAGATTTATTTACTACATCCTCTAAAATCTCCTCATAACGGGCGAAAACTTCTTTATATTGTATATCTTCACCCTGTACGAACGAATCGTACGTATGAGCCCATTGATCAAATAGTTCATTAAATTCTGTTCCCATAGAAAATTCCCCTTTTTCTTATCGGATTTATCAGTATAATATGCCTTATTCATCAAAAAGTCAACAAAAATGCACATGGTATTTCTTAGTTTTCTTTGATACACTAAACTATGAACATGCGAAAAGAGGTGTTCTTCATGTCGTTTACATTTGAAATGATAGAAGATAAAGTTGAGTTTTTTGAGGCAGCTAGCTTAACATTGCTAGAAAAGAAAATTAATGAGCAAATTGATAATAATAAGGCACTAATGTTAGAAGTTCATCACGTTTCGCATCAAATGATGATGGATCCTGAAAGCAAACGACCATATTATAGCGCTGTTGTTCACTTTAAATTAAAAAAATTGCGCTAAAAAGGAGAGAGGCTTTATCACCTCTCTCCTTTTTAATTCAGGGTTTGAACTAGCGTTGGTTTCCAGCCCTCATTCTCTACCCAATCAATATTTACATTATATTTGTTTCCTGTTTGTTTATCTGTTACTCTGCCGTATGCTTTCTGTTTTCCGTTATTTCCAATACGTTGAATTACCAACTGTTCCACTGGGATATCAATTGCATAAGCAATCGCTTTATTCATCTCATTCCAGTCCACGCTTCCTTTCTGGAATGTCATTGCAGGTGATTGCCCTTGCTCAGTACCAACTGGTTTCCAAGCTGGTTTTGTATATGCTTCTTTCGCTTGTGGAATTGTTTTCTCTGCGGATACTTTTTCGTTCTCTTTTGCTTTCGCTTCTTCTTCCGCTTTCTTCTTAGCTTCTTCTTCTTTTTTCTTTTGTTCCGCTGCTTTTGCTTCTTCTTTCTTCTTAGCAGCATCTTCTTTCTCTTTCTTTTTCGCGGCTTCTTTTTCTTTTTCAGTTTGCTGCGCTACTTTTTTATCACTAGAAGCAGCCTGTTCTGTATTATCAGAAGTAAAGAATAGTTGATATGCTACAATTACTACCGCTAATAACACGATACCAATTGCAATATTCAATATACCATTTTGGCGACGCCTTTGTTGTTTATTTTGAAATCTAGTTCCTCCTGCCATTATTCAAACCTCCATGACAATTTTCATACTTGTTATTGTAACATCAAATGCCCAAAGGTTGAAGGAGTAAGGCTACTTTTTCACAAAATGAAAATATTTCTTATCACTTTTGCAATTGTTCCTCCTTAGCAATCACCTTCACATAATCAGTAAAAATACGTGTTACTGCATTGTCTTTCTTATTCGTTTCTAAATCTACGACAACTAATGCATACCGTGGATTTTCATACGGAAAATAACCAGCAAACCACCGATTTTCATAATTCTCTTTCCCTGTTTGTGCAGTTCCTGATTTTCCCGCTATTGTAAACGGTAATGATTGATACACAGATCCTGTACCATTCGGTGCCGTTACAACACTTCTTAACAATCGCTGCACTTTCTTAATCGTATTTCTTTTCAGTGTTTTTCCTTGTAATACATGATCTTCAAAATGAAATACTTTCGTACCATTTTTATATGTAATGTCCCGAACGGCTTTAACTTCTTTCTTATCACCGCCCCTTGCAATGGTTGCCATCATATTCGCAACAGCTAGGGGTGATAAGCGAACGTCCTTTTGACCGATTGCCGTTTGCGCAATTGCTTTGCGAACGTTTTTCTCTCTTTCATCGCGCCAAATCGTTCCCTCCTTTTCCTCTATAAGCTGCCGAAATGCAGTCGTATGAAAAACATTTCCTTCCCATCCAACACTTTTAGACGCTCCTAAGGCCTCAACATACTTCTCAATCATCATTTTATCTTTTTGTAACAATTCGCGTCCAAGCTCTGCAAACGTACGATTACAACTACGAGCAAAGCTTTCTGTAAACGATAGCGTTCCCATCAATCGATCGGCTTGCCCTTCTCCGTAAAGATCCATATCGCAATCAAATCTTCGCTTTGCAGCAACTATTCCTTCTTCAATAGCTGCTGCTGCAATAACTGTTTTAAAAACAGAGCCAGGAAAATGAGGAATCAGCATTTGATTACTTGCTCCACGCTTATATGCTTCCTTATTATTTGTATGCAGCGATGGCTTACTCACCATTGCTACAATTTCACTCGCCTGTACATCCAATAATACTAATCCACCCTTTTGCAATCCATGCTTTTTCACGAGTTCTTCTGCTTTTAGCTGCAACCACTTGTCTATTGTTGTTTGAACCGTAACCGGATAAAAGGGGTTTCCAGGCGCTGTAAATTTCGCACGTTCTCCTAAAATCGGCTCCCCTTTCCCATCTATTTGATACAGCACTTTCGTTTCACCGTCAGTCATTAAAAACTCGTCAAATGACTGCTGTAATCCAGAAATACCGATGGGAGTTTTGCTAGATAACTTTTTTAATTTCTCATAACGCTTTTTATATTCTTTCTCATTTTCTCCGACTACACCTATCAAGTGCTCTGCTTCTCGGATTCGTTGCATTCTAACTTCAGTTGCTACCATACCTAACATACCGGTACGGTTCACCTTTTTCATTTGTTCTTTTGTTAATGGAAATGGACGATCATCTTTTTGAAATATAAATGGTTTACTTCTACTTTTCATTTGCACTTGAATATCTTTGCGAGATATACCAATTATATGAGCTACTTTCTCCAACATATCATTGTTTATTTGTAAAAAAGGAAAAATAACTAAAACTGGATATCTTTCTTCTCCAATATTTTCTCCATTTCGATCAATAAAGTGTCCCCTGCCATCATCCACTGTGACTGCTTGTGCACGCTGGTTAACACTCATTTCTATTAAATTAATATGCCTATTTGTAAATGACTCAGTAGCTATTAGCTGTATTTGCACCAACCTACCAATTAGTAAAAATATAATGGACATAAAAGATGATAAGATGATAATCATTCTCCGCTTGATTTTCATAAAAAACACCTCGTCTTTTCAGTTTAGACGAGATGTCATTCCTTTTATACAAAACAAGCTATTATTAGAGTTTAAATTTTTCTTGTATAGTTTTTATCCCGCATTAACGGGCAGTAAGACCCCCACCTTAAGATTGAAAGAGAAGCGAAGAAGATAGGTGGAGGATAACTGCCCATAAAAGCCCGATTGGTTCAACTAACCATCAGTGGGGATAAAGAAAACCCCCACCGATGGAAGTTTCACTTTATTGTGCGTTTGGCTACTTTAGAAATTCCTTAAGAATTCTTCTATAGTCCTCTTCATCTATCCCTGAATTTTTTGCAACCTCAATTGAAGTAGTTCCTACTTGAGCTGCTGCTTTTAAATATTCCGAATGTAAAGCATTCATTTCATTTCTTTTTTCACTTGCGTTTTCAACCGTTACAGAATCAATACATACAATCATCTTATCTACTACCTTTAAATAATTATTTTCTGCATCAATTAACTTTTGGATTTCACCTTTATTACTAATTTTAGATTGTTTTAAGTAAGTAAACGCTTGATTCACTTCATCTTTGAAAAGCTTATCATTATTCTTTGCCTGCTCTTGTAACATCTTCTTCATATCATCTATAGTTTTTTGATCCATTGTATCCTTTAACAAATACTCTGGATTGCCAATAGCATAATCATACTTGATCGTTACATCTTGAAACACTTTCATTACAATAGCTAACTGATATTCTGGATCGAAATCTTCAAATTTCTCTCTTTTTTGTTCTTTTCCTGATTCTTGTTTTTCCTTTTCGTTAGTGGGATTTTTTGTAGATACAGACGCATCCTCCTTTTTTCCTTCCTGTTTCGGTTTCGATTCATTTGATGCACTTGTTTTATCACTAGATCCACATGCAGCTAATCCCGTCATTATAACACCGCAAGTAAGTACCACAAATAATTTCTTGTTCATAAATTCCCCTCCTCTTTCCTATCCCCTATAAAATTCCTTTACATTTCAAAATGTAAAGAATTTCTTCAACTATAGTATCAGAATGAAATTCCTCATATTATCATATTCTGTCGAGTAAAATAATAATTCCTTCAGGCATAGTTCCACCTTCTTTTTTATTGATCACACTGCACTATTATGGACAATTCGATATAAGACTTAACACTGTCAATCTTGAAATGGGGGATAACTGCCGTTAATGCGGGGTAAATAAAAAAGGTTCACTCCGAAGAGTGAACCTTTTTTTATTATTTTACAGAGACGATCTCTACTTGCATTTCTCCACCTGGTGTTTGAATTGCAACTTTTTCGCCAATTTGCTTTCCTAGTAAGCTTTTTGCGATTGGAGAATCGTTAGAAATTCTACCTTCAAATGGATCTGCTTCCGCGCTACCAACGATTGTATACGCTTCTTCTTCTCCATCTGGTAATTCCTTAAATATAACCGTTTTACCTAATGTTACAACCGTAGAGGCTTCACCGTTATCTTCAATAATAACTGCATTGCGAATCATGTTTTCAAGCTGTGTAATACGACCTTCTACGAAAGCTTGCTCATCTTTTGCTGCATCGTACTCAGAGTTCTCAGATAGATCACCAAAGCTGCGCGCAATTTTAATACGTTCTACAACTTCTTTACGTTTTACTGTTTTTAATTCTTCAAGCTCATGCTCTAGTTTTTGTTTTCCCTCAAGTGTCATAGGGTATGTTTTTTCTGTTGCCATGTTTTCCACTCCTTTTATATACCGATCCCCCGAAAAAAAGAGGAGTTCCATATGAAAACTCCCCCGCCTTATAAAATAGCGAAGGTTTCTAGTACAGGCAGCACTAGCGGAGTTGTCACATACAACCCCGTATTTCCTTACTTCTTCCTTATATCAAAAAGATATGTATAGAAAGCTAATATAAATATGCCCTCACCTATATGGGGTGAGGTTTGCATGTTTCATTGTATTCGATAAAAAGGGAGAAAATCCCTTCCTATCGAATATCTTTTACTATGCTATTACAAATTCACTTTTTCTTCAAGAATTGTTGCAATTTTTGTGACCATAATATCGATTGCAACATGATTTTGTCCACCTTCTGGGATAATAATATCCGCAAATTTCTTAGAAGGCTCAATAAATTGATTGTGCATTGGACGCACAACATTTACATATTGTTCAATAACAGAGTCCATCGTACGACCGCGTTCTTTAATGTCGCGCTGCATACGACGTAAGATGCGAAGGTCAGCATCTGTGTCAACAAACACTTTAATGTCCATTAAATCACAAAGACGCGGGTCTTCTAAGATTAGAATCCCTTCTAAAATAATTACATCTTTCGGTTCTACTGGAATAATTTCTTCTGAGCGTGTATGCAATGTATAATCATATACAGGTTTCTCAACCTGCTTATATGAAAGCAACTGATGTAAGTGCTCAATTAGTAAGTCATTATCAAATGCTAATGGATGATCATAATTTGTTTTTAAACGCTCTTCCATCGGCAAATGGCTTTGATCTTTGTAATAATAATCTTGCTCCAAAATTAAAATGGAATGACCTTGAAATTGATCAAAAATTGCTTTTGTTACACTTGTTTTACCTGATCCTGAACCACCAGCAATTCCAATTACAACAGGCTTGTTCGTCCCCATTCAACTATCACTCTTTCTTATTGAAGTATGCTTTTTCGCATCATGTTGTTCACATACACTGGTCGATCCACTTTGAATTTCACGATTTGCAGCGGATGTCTCGCTGCGTCTAATTCGTTTCCATCCTCATCCCAAATTTTTTCCACCGTTTGTGTAAAGTTTTCAATTTCCGGTCCAAAGAACTCAACTTCCTGACCTGGCTTGAAGTAGTTACGCTGCTCTACTGTCGCAATGCCTGTTTCTTCATTATAATCTAACACTAAACCAGCAAAATCATACGTTGTTTTCTTACTATGATTTCCATACATTTGTTCCAAGTGCCCTGGAACTCCTTCAAAGAATGCAGGGGCTGTATCACGATTTGCGCATTTATCAAGCTCTTCTAACCATTCTTGTTTAAACTCGAAGTTGTCTGGATCCGCGCAGTACGTATCAATTACTTTGCGGTATACAGTTGCCACAGTTGCAATATAGTGAATAGATTTCATGCGACCTTCAACTTTCAAGCTGTCAATTCCGATTTCAATCATCTTCGGAATTGATAAAATAAGATTTAAGTCTTTTGGACTCATTGCAAACGGAGCATCCTCTTCCTGGAATAGAGGAAGTTCTTGTGCTTCTTTATGTTGCGATACTGTTTGAATTAAATCATAATCCCAGCGACAAGACTGACAGCAACCACCGCGGTTTGAGTCACGCGCTGTCATATGATTACTTAATGTACATCTTCCAGAGTAAGCAATGCACATCGCACCATGAATAAATGCTTCAATTTCAATATCCACTTTTTCTTTAATTTCTTTCATTTCCTCATAGCTTACTTCACGAGCAAGTACAAGACGGTGCAATCCTTCTTCTTTCCAATACTGGGACGCTTTCCAGTTTGATAATGATTGCTGTGTACTTAAATGAATTTCCACAGAAGGAGCTACGCGTTTACATGTTTCGATGATAAGAGGGTCTGCAACGATTATACCTGTTACACCTGCTTTTTCAATCCCTCTTAAATATTCTTCTAGCCCATCCATGTTTTCATTATGAGCAAAGATATTTGTTGTAACATAAATTTTTGCACCGTACTTCTTTGCAAATTCAACGCCTTCAGCCATGTCTTCTAACGTGAAGTTCCCTGCATTCGAACGAAGACCAAATTCTTGTCCTCCTAAAAATACAGCATCTGCGCCGTAATGAATAGCTATTTTTAATTTTTCTAGGTTTCCTGCGGGCATTAATAACTCAGGTTTTTTTACAATAACACGCTTTCCGTTAATGACGCGTGAAATTTCTTGAAAACTCATGTGCGTTACCTCCTATTTTAATAAACCGTTTCTTTAAAGAAGAACCCTGTATCTAACGGACGATTTACTGGTTGTAATTCCTCAATCTCTTTATATAAGTCGTCTTTCACATCGTAATATGCGTCGCGATTTTCTACACATAAATCAATCGCCTTACGATATTTCTTCGTCACTTCAATGATATACTCAGAGCTTTTTAATACACCCTCAATTTTTAAACTATCAATTTCTGCATCAATTAACTCTTCTAGCTCGTCGATGAAGCAAATGTCATTTGGACTCATAATGTGCGTACCGTTTTCATCTTCATAAATTGGGTACTTATTGTTACGCTCTGCATCATGCAAGAACATGTTTTCTTCGTATTTCTTCTTCTCGATTTCCATTTCACGACCTTGATATTCGAAGTAGTTTCCTACTAAAGAACGCTTCGACTGGAACATACATGTCATACCGTGAATTTGTACTTCTATTTCTACTTCTGCATGTTCTTTTAGCTCAACAATTGCATCTAAGCTTAATTCACGAGCTAACACAGCGCGCTTTGCACCTTTTCGACCCCAGTAATTACATGTAAACCAGTTTGTTGCTGTTGTTTCTGTATTCCAGTGCATTTTCATATTTGGGGCAACTTCACGCACCGTCATTAATACAGCTGGATCTCCAAATACAACTGCATCTACGTTTACTTCTTGTAAAAATGCAACGTAATCTTGTAAAGCTTCTACTTTCTCATTGTGGAACATCGCATTCATTGCGACATATACTTTCATATTATTTTCATGTGCAATCGCTACCGCTTCTTTTACATCCTCGCGAGAAAATTCGCCAGCTAAACGTAAGCCAAACTCTTGTTCACCAATCATCACTGCATCAGCACCTGCTTTCGCAAGTGGTTCGATATCCGCCACTGTTTTTGGCGTTACTAACAACTCAGGTTTTTTCATTGCCTGTCACCCTTTCTTTTTACTCACTGCTACTCCGTCACCAATTGGGAAAATAGTTGTATCATATCCTTCATGATTCATGAGCCACTCGTTATACGTTTTAATTCGTCTAATTAAACCGCGTGTACGTCTATTTTCAATATGTTCTTTTGTCGTCACAAGACCGTGATATAGTACATTATCTGAAATAATGACACCGCCAGGATTTAATAATGGCTCATATATGTCAAAAAAGCGACGATATTGCCCTTTTGCTGCATCAATAAAAATAACATCAAACGTGCCATGTTCTTTTACTTGTTCCCCTGTTTCTAAAGCATCTCCAAAAATAACAGAAATGCGCTCTTTGACTAGGGAACGATTTATATATTCAAGTGCTTTTTCATATCGATCTGCGTTTCGCTCTACTGTCACAATGCTTGAATTTGGAATAGCTTGCATCATACGAATGCTAGAATATCCAATTGCTGTACCAAGTTCTAATATGCTCTTTGGCCCAATTAAACGTAAAAATTGCAACATAAATTCCATGCCAAGGCGATCCATAATTGGTACATGTTGCTCACACGCATACTGTTCGATCTCAAGAATAAGCTCATCTTTTGGATCGACAAAAGACAGCAAATATTCACTAACTACATCTTGTTGCTCCATAGATAGTCCTCCTTATCGCATGGAGAAGTAAAAAAGAATATTGTCTCTATGTGGAAAGAAAAATACAAGCCCGCTCTATCCTTAGCTTGTACGTCCCGTTTCTATATTAAAAACGATTCTTCTACCAGTTTTTAACCCGGTATATTTTATCATAAAAAAGAGGGATATGCGAATTTTTCTCGCTTCCCTCAAAAAATTTACGATTGCTTTTGTGTAATATATTTTTGTTTTAACGCGTTATGTTCTTCTAATGTCTTCGCGTAGTACACTTGACCGTCTGGTGCCGCCAAGAAATAATAATAATCTGTTTGTGCAGGTTCAAGTGCTGCCTGTAATGATTTTACACTAGAATTCGAAATTGGTCCAACTGGTAATCCTTTTATAACGTATGTATTATACGGAGAATTTACTTTTAAATCATCATATAATACACGCTCTTTATGCTTACCTAATGCATATAACACTGTTGGATCTGTTTGCAAAGGCATTCCTTTCGCTAAACGATTATAGAACACGCTTGCAATTTTTTGACGATCTGTATAACCTGTTGCTTCTTCTTCAATAAGTGAAGATAAAGTTAATAATTGATGAACATCCCAATTCTTCGCTTTCATTTTCTGTTCATTTTCAACAATGAGCTTGTTTGTTTTCTCTAACATTGGAATAATAATTTCTTCTAACGTTAGGTCCTTTTTATAAAAAGGATACGTTGCTGGATATAAATATCCTTCCAATGGATATTTAATATTTGCATCAAAAATTTTATCTGTTAATAAAACTGGGTATTTTTTCTGTAATTTTTGTACAAATGCTTTATCGTTTAATTGGCGAACAACATCTTCTTTATTCCACTTCAATTCCTTTGCAATTGTATCTGCAATTTCAACAACTTGTGCGCCTTCTTTAACTGTCACTTTATAAACAACTGGACGATGCACATTACCTGATGACATTTGTCCCATTATTTCCTCTGTATTCATCGATGGGTTTAACAAATATGTACCAGCTTGTAAATTTTTAGATTTCATTTTTGCATAAAAACTAAATATAGTCCCGTTTTTCACAATTCCTTTGTCTTCCAAGATTTCTCCAATCTTACTTGTAGAAGAACCTTTTGGAATTTCCACTTCAATTTCCTGTTTACTTGCTGTATTTAGTGGTTGTAAAGCTGATGTAACATACGCATACGCACCGCCGCATACAACAAGTAATGCGATGAAAATAACCGCAATCACTCGTCTTAGTTTTTTTGTTTTCCTTTGATCCACTACCGTACTTCCTCCTTACTCCCCATTATAGACTGCACAGGTCTACCCTATACAAAATCTACGGAACATTAAAAAACATGTCTACCGTTAGACATGTTTTTTCTTTTTTCTACAATCTGTACTATTATACTACAAAGATCGTTATGCATTCGATAAAAAATCGTTCATTTATTGTATAAATATGATTTCAGTTTACGAACAAAAAATGATTAACAGTCTTCAAACACACCGCTGCTATGCAGAATAAAACATGCCCACTACTTGCTTTCTCCCTTTGTTTTCAACATCGCATGTGGCAGTAAAAAGCACTGACCACTCCTATTCATGGCCAGATGCTCTCGCTCCACTAAAAAGAAAGGAGGTTTTTATGTCGGATTTTTAATTGGCATATATATAGTACCTTATATAGTAAACAAACTGATTTCATATTGAAATCAGTTTGTTTACATTTCCCATATTAAGCTTCTTCGCCTTCTTCTTCAGCAAGAGTGTTAAACATTTCTTGTACCATTTCCCACTCTTCTTCTGATTCGATTGGAAGTAATGTGCCGCCAGACTCATCTTCGTTTTGCTCGAAAGCCATTGCATCATAAATTGGATCGCCATCTTCGTCAACTTCACCGATTGGTGAGAATACTACGTAAGATTTTTTCCCGAATTTTTCAGCATCAAACGTGAAAATAATTTCACATAGATGTTCGTTACCTTTTTCGTCAACAATTGTAATTTGATTTTCTTCCATTATGGTCACCTCTTATTTGCTATCTAAATATCCTTGTAAAATTACGACAGCCGCCATCTTATCAATGACTTGCTTTCGTTTTTTTCGGCTTACATCTGCCGAAATGAGCAAGCGCTCCGCTGCCATTGTTGACAAGCGTTCATCCCACAGTACAACTTCTAATTGCAAAAGCTCATGCAAGTTTTCCGCAAATTGCTGACAAGCTTCGCCGCGCGGGCCGATTGTACCATTCATGTTCTTAGGCAATCCTACTACTATCTTGTCCACATTGTACTGTTTTACTAATTCAGAAATACGATTAAAACCAAACTCGCCTCTTTCTTCATTAATTTTAATCGTTTCCAAACCTTGCGCCGTCCAGCCCATCTCATCGCTTATTGCAACGCCGACTGTTTTTGTACCAACATCTAAACCTAATATACGCATAAACTACTCCTCACGATGATGTTTCAAGTAAGACTTAACAAGCTCCTCAATCAATTCATCACGTTCTAGCTTACGAATAACATTGCGAGCATCTTTATGACGAGGTATGTATGCAGGATCGCCGCTTAATAAATAACCGACGATTTGATTAATCGGATTATATCCTTTTTCTTGAAGTGCATCATACACAGTTAATAGTACGTCATTGACATGGACATTCTGTTTTTCTTCTTGGAAGTTAAACTTCATCGTTTTATCGAATCCGTCCATTTTAAGCACCTCACTTTACTAGGTATAGGGAGAAAGATATCCCTTCTCCCTACTATTGTACACTACTATCTCATTATTTTGAAACAGATTTAACGTACTCTTCTACAAATGCTAGCGCATCATCTACTTGTGCTGGGTTTTTACCACCAGCTTGTGCCATATCAGGACGACCACCGCCGCCGCCGCCACAGCGAGAAGCTACTTCTTTCACAAGTTTACCAGCATGGTATCCTTGTTCAATTAAATCTTTTGTTACACCAGCAAGAATGTTAACTTTATCATCACTTACAGCTGTAAGCACAATAATTGCAGATTGTAATTTATTCTTTAAATCATCCATCATCGTACGTAAGTTATTCATATCTGCAACATTTACTTTCGTCGCAAGTACATTTACACCATCAACTGTACGCACTGCATCTGTTAAGTTACCAGCTTCAATGTTGCTTAGTTTTGCTGCAAGAGATTCATTTTCTTTTTGCAGTTGTTTTACTTCAGCAAATAAGCCATCTACTCTTGTTAAAATGTCTTTCGGGTTTGTTTTCATTTTGCTTGCTGCTTCTTTTAATAAACCAACTTGTTCGTTCATTAATTCATATGCCGATTTCCCTGTTACTGCTTCAATGCGGCGCGTTCCTGCTCCAATACCAGATTCAGCAACGATTTTGAAAATCCCGATAGATGCCGTGTTATCTACGTGGCAACCACCACAAAGCTCTAAGCTATAATCGCCCACTTGTACAACGCGTACAACGTCTCCGTATTTTTCACCGAATAGTGCCATTGCACCCATTGCTTTTGCTTCTTCAATTGCTTTTTGAGAAATGTCTACTGTGATACTTTCCCAAATTTTCTCGTTTACAATACGCTCAATTTTTTCAAGTTCATCTGCTTGTACTTGACCAAAGTGAGAGAAATCAAAACGTAAACGCTCTGATGTTACAAGAGAACCAGCTTGGTTTACGTGTCCGCCAAGGATATCTTTCAATGCTTGATGCAGAAGATGAGTTGCTGTATGGTTCTTCACGATTGCTGCGCGGTTTTTCGTATCGATTAACGTTTTTACTGCTGCATCTTTCGTTAATGTTCCTTCTTCTACAACTACTTTGTGTAAATTTTGACCATTAGGCGCTTTTTGTACATCTTTTACAAGTACTTTTACGCCATCAGCAAGAAGGTAACCACGGTCTGCAATTTGTCCACCGCTCTCAGCGTAGAATGGTGTTACATCTAACATTAATTGGCCTTCTTCACCTGCTTGTAAACTATCTGTGAATTCACCATTTTTCACAAGTGCAACAACGTTACTTTCTGTTCCAACAGTATTGTAACCAACAAATTCGCTCGCTACTTTAATTTCACCAAGAACGCCGCCTTGTACTTGCATAGAATCAACATCTTGACGAGCTGCACGTGCACGCTCACGTTGTTTTTCCATCTCAGCTTCAAAACCTTCATGATCAACTGTCATGCCAGCTTCTTCTGCATACTCTTCTGTTAACTCAATTGGGAATCCGTATGTGTCATATAGACGGAATGCATCTTCGCCAGAAATAACCGTTGATTTTGCTTCTTTCGCTTTACCGATTACTTCAGCTAAAATTGTTTCGCCGTCATGAAGTGTTTCATGGAAACGCTCTTCTTCGTTTTTCACAACGCGTGCAATGAAATCTTTTTTCTCAAGAACTTCTGGGTAAAAGTCTTTCATTACTTCACCAACTACTGGTACTAATTCGTACATAAATGGACGATTAATATTTAATTTCTTCGCATAACGTACAGCGCGGCGTAATAAACGACGTAATACATAACCGCGGCCTTCGTTAGAAGGAAGAGCTCCATCTCCAACAGCAAACGTTACTGTACGAATGTGGTCAGCAACTACTTTAAATGCTGTGTCTTGTTCTAGATTACCAGCACGATATTTTTCACCAGAAATTGCTTCTGTAGCGCCGATAATTGGCATAAATAAGTCAGTGTCAAAGTTCGTTGGCACGTTTTGTACAACTGACACCATACGCTCAAGACCCATCCCTGTATCAATATTTTTCTTGGGAAGCGGCGTATACGTACCGTCAGGGTTATGGTTAAATTGTGAGAACACAAGGTTCCATACTTCTAAATAACGCTCGTTTTCTCCGCCTGGATATAATTCTGGGTCACTAAAATCATTACCATAAGCTTCTCCGCGGTCGTAGAAAATTTCTGTGTTTGGTCCACTTGGGCCTTCACCAATATCCCAGAAGTTTTCTTCTAAACGAATAATGCGCTCTTTTGGTACACCCATTTTTTCATGCCAAATTGTGAATGCTTCTTCGTCTTCTGGATGGATCGTAACAGATAGTAATTCTTTATCGAATCCAATCCACTTGTCACTAGTTAAAAACTCCCAAGCCCATGTAATTGCTTCTTCTTTGAAGTAATCACCAATTGAGAAGTTCCCTAACATTTCAAAGAATGTATGGTGACGAGCTGTTTTTCCTACGTTTTCAATATCGTTTGTACGAATTGATTTTTGCGCATTTGTAATGCGTGGGTTTTGCGGAATTACGCGGCCATCAAAATATTTTTTCAGCGTAGCAACACCGCTGTTAATCCATAAAAGAGATGGATCTTCGTGCGGAACTAATGATGCACTTGGTTCTACTGCATGTCCTTTTTCCTGGAAAAAATCTAAAAACATTTGACGAATTTGTGCGCCTGTTAAGTGTTTCATATGTATTTCCTCCTTCATTAAAATCAATTAGAAAACAAAAAACTCCCGTCCCCTATAACAGGGACGAGAGTTGACTCGCGTTACCACCCTGATTATGAAATAAAAAGCGGAAGTGTCTCACTTTTAGACACGACGGCTAGATTGCATATCGTAATCATATGCATATATTTCATCACCTCAAGTTGCCGTAACGTGGCAAGACGGCAGTGATTAGCTGCTCTCAGGAATAGCGTTCTGTTACCCTTCATCTGAAGCTTCTTACAGCCTAAGGAAGCCTCTCTCTGCAAAATGGACTGTAACATACTCGTTCCGTCATCAATTTATCATATACTATATGCCCAAATTGTAGCGAATCCATTTCTATTTGTCAATGTTTCCAAAACGGCTTCGCGTGGACAATAATCGTACGAAGAATCGCTAAGAGCGGCACGGATAATAAAAGACCAATGATGCCGCCAATTTCTCCGCCAACAAGCAGCGCAAGCATAATCACAACGGGGTGCATCCGCAGCGATCTTCCTACAATATACGGAGATAGTATATTACTCTCAACAAATTGTAAAATTGCAAGCGCGATGCCAGCCTTAATAACTAAATTCGTCGATACGGTTGCAGCAATCATCAATGTTGGAATCGCCCCTAAAATAGGACCGAAATACGGGATAATATCAGTGACCCCAACAATAATCCCTAAAAGCAGTGGATATTTCATCCCGATAAACCAAAAGGCTAATGCAGATACCCCGCCTAAAATTAAACAAACAAATAATTGGCCGCGAATGTAATTTCCAAGAGACTTATCAATTTCTTTTGCTAATTGTTGCCCATCCTTTCTCCATTTAGATGGTATAACCTTCCAAAAAATATGATAAAACTCTCCGTAGTCTTTTAATATATAAAATACGATAAATGGAATTAAGAAAATGATAAGAAGGGAATCAAGTATTCCTCTCGCTGTACTCATTACTTTGTTTAAAAGCGCTTGTATTTTCCCTTCAACTCCTGTAAATATTTGCTTCACTTTCTCATTCACGAATTCAGGAAAATTTTCAGTTTGCTCTCTTACTCCATCCGTCCACGTTTCATACATATTTACAAATTGCGGGAATTGTTCATTCATTTCTTGGAGCTGCGCAACAACGGCTGGTGTTCCTTTATACACACCGTATCCAATACCGCCAAAGAAAAGAATGTAAATGAGTAAAATGGCAAGTGTGCGCGGCACACCTTTTTCATGTAATTTTTCAATAAGCGGATGCAACAAATAAGCAATAAAGCAAGCAAGCAAAAATGGTGTAATGGCAACCTTAAGCACAAATAAAATTGGTGCCCACAGCGGCTTAATTTTCAAAAAGACAAGTAAACATAAAAAAATCAGCAATAATAAACCTAACCGATAAATCCAAATAATTTTAAGATTCTTCAACAGAAAAACCTCCTCTATTTCTTAGTTTGAAAAGAAATAAAGAAGGTTATGTGTAAAAAATAAAAAACCTTGCCATGCCGTGATATTTTTGTAGGTATTCTTACTGTTTTGTAGAAGAATACATATACTTAAAATAATTACAAATTCATACGATATTACGCATGAATAAACAGTGATATCCCAATTTGTTCCACAAAGCTAGGGGGAAAACAATGGTTTGGTTGATGCTAGGTCTTTCCGCACTTTGTATGCTATTAGAATGGGTATGTATTGGCTTAGGCATTTGGAAGGGGTTTTTCATTCCCTCTTCCAATCAAGAACGTGCCAGGCATCTTTGGTACTATGGCATTTTAGGACTGGGTTGCTATGGACTGTCTCATCTTTTCTCCCAGATTGGACTATTTTATCTCTATACAAGTACATGAATAAAAGCTCCCAAAAATTAGGGAGCCTTTTCACATACATAATGTAAATTATAAATAAGATTTCAGCATTTTACGTGCTCTTTTCATATTTCGTTTTGAAAATACATCTTGCTTACGTGCATATTGATATGCTGCTGCTCCTACACCTAATGCAATTAATGATGAGCGCAATTTCAAAGTTAACACTCTCCTTATTAGCCGATTGTTCGTTCGTTCTCATCAAATAAATCATCTAAAGAACTTAATGAACCGTCTTCTTCGACTTGATGTGTATGAATTTTCCCCTTTGAAATCGATAATTCAATAAAGCAGTTCCAGCAATAATATTGATTCACACCGATTTTCCCAATATCTTTTCCTTTACAGTTTGGACAACTGAACATATGGCGTTCATCTCCTTACAATCTCCCGTATTCTATTACGCCATTATGTCCAAACTGTATTTGTTTATACACGAGAAGAACTGCATTACACTATATAATTTCACCTCGCTACATAAAATCATACGGTGAAATGTTTTCCACATCGAGGCCTTCCTCACTTATCACTTCAGTCGCTTCGGTCTTTCCTTGCAGACGGTTGCATAACGTAGTTTGCCGGAGCGCATCATCAAGGCGCTTTACACCAGATTGAAACGCTAATTCTTCACCGCAAATAATTAAAAACTTTTTACTACGTGTAATCCCTGTGTAAATTAAATTGCGGCGCAGCATACGATAATAACTTTTCACAACAGGCATAATTACAATGGGAAATTCGCTACCTTGTGATTTATGGATTGAACAACAATATGCATGTGTAATTTGATTTAAGTCTGCTTTTGTATAGGTCACTTCGATACCGTCAAAAGAAACTACAACCATATCTTGTTGTTCCACGTTTTCTTTCGCATAAAACACCGACACAATCTCACCAATATCACCGTTAAACACTTGACTTTCCGGTTGATTGACAAGTTGAAGTACCTTATCTCCAGTCCTATATACAACTTCGCCATATGCGATTTCTTTTCTTTTTTCTTTTTTCGGATTAAATACTTCTTGCAGCGCTTCATTTAACGTATTAATACCTGCTGGTCCCTTGTACATCGGAGCTAGCACTTGTATGTCACGCGCACTAAACCCTTTTGTTTTTGCGTTTTCACATACTTGCTTCACAACATCAACAATTTGCGTACCTGTGCAAGCAATAAACGAACGATCTTTTTTGTTTTGCGTTACATCAGAAGGTAATACACCTTTTTTAATCGCATGAGCAAGCTGAATGACAGATGAACCTTCTGCTTGTCTATAAATTTCCGTAAGCTTTACTGTCGGAATAACGCCCGATTCTAATAAATCTTTTAACACTTGTCCAGGACCAACAGATGGCAATTGATCTTCATCACCAACGATGATGACCTGAATACTAGATGGCAATGACTTGAACAATTGATTCGCAAGCCAAATATCAACCATAGAAAATTCATCAATAATAAGTAATTTCCCTTTAACAGGATCGTGCTCATTACGTTGAAACGCTCCTTCTGGTGTCCATCCAAGCAGACGATGGATCGTACAAGCAGGCAATCCTGTTGACTCACTCATACGCTTTGCCGCTCTTCCTGTCGGTGCTGTTAATAAAATCGGGAACGGATTGTCATCACTATAATCCTTCGGGTCTAACGATAAACCATGAAGAGAAGCATACATTTCAACAATCCCTTTAATAACAGTCGTCTTCCCTGTCCCAGGTCCACCTGTTAAAATCATCATTGGTTTATGAAGAGCTGTTTGAATCCCTTCCTGCTGAAGTGGTGCGTATTGCACGTCGAACTGCTCTTCAATTTTCCCGAGTGTTAACAACAGCTCTGATTCTGGAAAGGAAGGAAGTTCTTCTTGGCCAAGTAAACGATTGATGGAGGCTACAACACCTTTTTCAGAATAATACAAGGAGGCTAAATAAACACGCTCGTCTTCTATAATAATTTTGCCTTCTCCTTGCATCATTTCCGCACATTGCAAAACATCTTCTTCTGTAACAGCCATTTCCTGATTATTTAATAACTCCATCGTTTGCTGCACTAACTGCTCTCTATTCGTATACACATGGCCTTCTTGCAGCGAAACGTGCTCTAATGTATAGAAGCAACCTGCTCGTACTCGATCAGCATGATTACCAGAGATACCCAGCGCTCGGCCAATATCATCCGCTCGGCCAAATCCAATACCATCTACCTCTTCAATCAGTTGATACGGATTTTTGCGGATGACTTCAAGTGTCATTTCTTTATACTGTTGATAGATTTTAATAGAGAGCTTCGTTCCAAACCCATAACCATTTAGAAAGCTCATCACTTTTTCAAGGCCTTGATGTTCAATAATCGTCTCGTATATTTCCTGTGCTTTTTGCTTATTTACAATCCCGTCCAAAGCTGCGGGATCATCCATAATTTTCGAAATCGCATGTTCACCAAGATGATCAACAATCTTTTCGGCTGTTCGTTTCCCAATCCCTTTAAATAAATCGCTCGCTAAATATTGCACCATTCCTGTTTTTGTTTGCGGCAATTCTTTTTTAAACGTTTCAATATGATATTGTTTCCCGTACTTTGGATGATCTTTAAAATGACCCGTTAGTGTAAACACTTCATCTTCATGCATGCGGGGAAAGTAACCCGTTATCATGACCTTTTTTTCGTCATATGTTTCATTCGTTTCAATAATTTTCATACTGACAACGGAATAGAGGTTTTCTTCGTTGTGGAAAATGGTATGAAGAACTTGTGCTTTTATAAACTTTTGCTCTTCCTCAAACAAATCCATTGCATGTTGATTTCCCATTTTACCCCTCCTTCCATTTTATGCGTCTTGTTCTAATAAACGAATACCATTACCAGCTAAAAAATGATCTGGCTGAATCACGACAGCTTTCTTAAACATTACAAGCGCCTTCTCACGATTTTCTTCAAACGCATAGGCAACACCTAAGTTGTAATATGCATCCGCATGTTCTTCATCAAGTGCTACAACTTTTTCAAAATAAGGTTTTGCTTCTTTCACATGTTCTAGACGCGCCAAGCACAATCCGCATTGGAACATGGCTTCAACGTCGTTTTCATCTAATTCAGTAGCACGTTGTAAAAACGGCAATGCTAAACGGTCGTTTCCAAGTTGCACATATGTAATGCCAAGCATAAACGACACATCTCCCGTCTGCAGTCCCACTTGCATCGCCTTCTCAAACGCTTCTTTTGCCTTTGCAAAAAGCTCTTGCTGATAATATATATTTCCTAATCCATAGTATGCCGTTGCAGATTGCTCATCTAATTCAATCGCACGTTTATAAAAAGCAATCGCACGTTCACTATCTCCTAAGACATCTAGTAAATTTGCAAAGTTAATATAACCGAGTGCATCTTTTGGATTTTCCTCAATCGCCTCAGTAAAATTCTTTGCGGCTTCTTCCCAGTTTCCTTCTTGCATATATTGAATGCCTGTTTCAAGCTTATTTGACATGTATCCTTCACCTCTACAACAAATTATAACAAAGAATCTATTTTCCGAGCGAACGAAAATTCGCTTTATCTAAAAAGAAACCTCTGACCAATACAAGGCAGAGGTTCTTCTTTCTTATCCTAAATAATCAAGTTTCTTACCATTACAGTATACATCGTCAATTGTCGCACCGCCTAAGCACTCATCTCCATCATAGAAAACAACTGCTTGTCCTGGGGTAATTGCACGAATTGGTTCATCACAAAGAATGCGAATTGTATTCTCATCAACGATTTGAACCTTTACACCGTTATCCGCTTGACGATAGCGGAATTTCGCTGTGCATGCAAACTCTTTTTCTTTCAGCTTATCGCTAACCCAACTTACATTTGTCGCAAATACTTCGTCGCCATATAACAATTCATTATGGAATCCTTGTTCTACATATAAAATGTTTTCTTTCAAGTTCTTTCCAACAGCGAACCATGGATCACCGTTACCGCCAATGCCAAGGCCGTGACGTTGTCCAATTGTATAGTACATTAGCCCGTCATGTTTTCCTTTCACTTCACCAGATAATGTTTGCATCTGACCTGGTTGTGCCGGCAAATAGTTACTTAAAAAGTCTTTAAAGTTACGCTCGCCGATAAAGCAAATGCCTGTGCTATCTTTTTTCGCCGCTGTTGCTAAACCAGCTTCTTTCGCCATTTCACGAATTTGCGGCTTCTTTAACTCACCAAGCGGGAACAGTGTTTTTGATAATTGGTCTTGCCCAAGTTGATTTAAGAAATATGTTTGGTCTTTATTATCATCAACGCCGCGCAGCATTTTATATTCCCCATCTATATACGCTACACGTGCATAATGTCCTGTCGCTACATAATCTGCACCAAGCGCCATCGCATGTTCTAAAAATGCTTTAAATTTAATTTCTTTATTACACATTACATCTGGATTCGGTGTACGACCAGCGCGGTACTCATCTAAGAAATACGTAAATACTTTCTCCCAATATTGCTTTTCAAAATTGACTGCATAATACGGGATTCCAATTTGGTTACATACTTCAATGACATCGTTATAGTCTTCTGTTGCTGTACATACACCGTTTTCGTCCGTATCATCCCAGTTTTTCATAAAGATTCCGATTACATCATAGCCTTGTTTCTTTAATAACATTGCTGCTACAGATGAATCGACGCCACCAGACATCCCGATGACAACGCGCGTTTCGTGAGGTAGTTTGTTCATCAATGTCACCTCCTATATTCATTTTGTGTTAATCGCTTCACGATCTTCACTGTTTCGTACGCTGCTTTTTCAACCTGTTCTTTCGTATTTCCCAAACCAAAGCTAAAGCGTACGGATGAACGTATTTTATCGGATTCTTTCCCAAACATCGCTACGAGTACATGTGATGGATCAATAGAGCCTGCTGTACAAGCAGATCCGCTTGAAACCGCAACGCCCGCTAAGTCTAAATTCATAAGAAACGACTCAATATTCATTCCTGTAAAACTTATATTTAACACATGTGGTAAGCTATGCTCGAAGTTTCCGTTTACCTCGAAAGTAATGTCTTCTTGTTTAAAGACAGATATCATTATATCTTTAAATCCCTTGTACCGGGCAATTTTTTGCTCACGCGTTTGTTCTGCTAACAAAATAGCTTGCCAGAGCCCAACAATTCCCGGAACATTTTCTGTACCAGCACGGCGCTTTCGCTCTTGCTCTCCGCCTGTTAACAGCGGTTCAAACTTTACATGCTGCCCTGCATATAAAAAGCCTACACCTTTTGGACCATTAATTTTATGTCCTGAAATTGACAAGAGATCAATGCCAAGCTCTTTCACATCAATTGCCGTTAAACCGTATGCTTGTACTGCGTCTGTATGAAAGTAAGCGCTACGCTCTTTTAATAGAGCACCGATTTCTGCTATTGGCTGTACTGTACCAACTTCATTATTTCCAAACATAATCGAGACAAGAATCGTTTGTTCTGTTAATGCCGCTTGCAAATCTGAAATGCGAATACGCCCTGTTTCATCAACAGGTAAGTACGTCACTTCAAACCCTTCTCGCTCTAACACATTACACGTATGCAAAATCGCATGATGCTCAATTGCTGTCGTAATAATATGATTCCCTTTCTTACGATTCGCACGAGCTACGCCAAGAAGGGCTAAATTATCAGCCTCTGTACCGCCGCTTGTAAAAATAATTTCATTTGGATTTGCATGAATGCTGCGTGCGTGCGTGCGTCTCGCTTCATCCACCACTTGACGGCCTTGGCGCCCAAAGAAATGGATGCTTGACGGATTACCAAATACTTCTGTCATATATGGAATCATCTTTTCGACTACTTCTGGGTGAGCCGGAGATGTCGCAGCATGATCTAAGTAAATGCGTTCCATAATATCTCCTTCTTTCCAAATCGTTACACACGGAATTAAATATAAAACATATAACCGCCGTTGTTTTCTTCTTCATAACGTACTAAATCTTCTAACGTTGTACTATCAAGAACTTCTTGCACTGCATCGCGAACACGTATCCAAAGCTGACGCTGTGCTGGTTCTTCTTCATCCAACATTTCTACTACGCTAATCGGCCCTTCTAATACGCGAATTACATCACCCGCTGTAATGTTAATCGGTTGATCTGATAATACATAACCACCATATGCACCGCGTGTACTTTTTACAAGACGAGCATTACGAAGCGGGGAAATTAATTGTTCTAAATAATGCTCAGATAAATCGTGTGCCTGCGCAATCGATTTTAATGAAATTGGGCCTTCCCCAAACTTTTTTGCAAGATCAATCATAATTGTTAAACCGTAACGGCCTTTTGTTGAGATTTTCATATATGTAGCACCTCTTTTCAAGTCTTTTGCTTCTACTTCGTTCAGTATTCTTTTATTTTATAGGAAAAACACTCTCTGAAATCAAAATCCTTTGAAATTATAGCATAATATAGTATGATAAGGAATTTCAACTTTTCTAACAGAAATGATAACATATAAGTATACCAAATAACTCGGAATTCATATAAATACAAATTGAAAACCGGCAGAAAAGCATTTTTTTAAATGGTCGAGAGGGACTGGCTATGTATAGGAGCGGTCAGGGCCTTTTCCTGCCACATGCAAAGTTTGAAAACAAAGAAAGACAGCAAGGTGTAGGCCCATTTTTATCTTCATGGCAGTAATCTATATGCCGAAAAATGAAAATAACTTTCTATAGGTAATAAGGGACATATTTTCACTGGAATAATGCCCCTTATCAAACTTCTAAATTAAATATATGGCTGAGTAGTTACAATGAATTTATATATAACAGGAACAGTCACTTAAGGAGAGAGAACATATGAAACAACCACTCGCACATCGAATGCGTCCGACCAATATTACAGAAATTATCGGGCAAGAACATTTAGTGGGCGAAGGCAAAATTTTATGGCGGATGGTACAAGCAAAGCATCTACAATCAATGATTTTATACGGACCTCCCGGAACAGGAAAAACATCCATCGCAAGCGCCATTGCCGGCAGCATCGGTATGCCTTTTCGTCTATTAAATGCCGTTACTCATAATAAAAAAGATATGGAAGTTGTTGTCCAAGAGGCAAAAATGCATCGCCATCTCATCTTAATTTTAGATGAAGTGCATCGATTAGATAAAGGAAAACAAGATTTCCTTCTTCCTCACCTAGAAAGCGGGCTCATTACATTAATTGGGGCAACGACAAGCAATCCATTTCACGCAATTAATTCCGCTATTCGAAGCCGTTGTCAAATTTTTGAGCTCCACGCTTTAACAGAGGAAAACCTTTTACAAGGATTAAAACGTGCTTTAACGGATCAGGAAAAAGGGCTTGGAGAATACAAAGTAACAGTCGTAGATGAAGCTCTGCGTCACTTCGCAAATGCATCTGGCGGTGATATGCGCTCGGCTTATAATGCACTTGAGCTCGCCGTCTTATCTAGCTTTACAACAAATGAAGAAACAGTAGAAATCTCACTTGAAATTGCTGAAGAATGTTTACAGAAAAAAAGTTTTGTACATGACAAAGGCGGCGACGCTCATTACGATGTCTTATCAGCTTTCCAAAAATCAGTGCGCGGAAGCGATGTAAATGCCGCTCTTCACTATTTAGCTCGGCTTATTGAAGCGGGTGACATGCAAAGCATTGGCAGACGATTACTCATTATGGCATACGAAGATGTTGGACTTGCAAACCCGCAAGCCGGTCCTCGTACACTAGCTGCCATCGAATCCGCAGAACGCGTCGGTTTTCCAGAAGCTCGCATTCCACTGGCAAATGCGGTCATTGAACTATGTTTATCACCAAAATCAAATTCAGCGTATAAAGCGCTTGATGCAGCACTTCACGACTTACGAAACGGACAAACAGGTGATGTTCCAGCTCATTTAAAAGATAGCCACTATAAAGGCGCCGAATCGCTCGGCAGAGGAATTGGCTACTTATATCCGCACGATTATCCAAATGGATGGGTTCAGCAGCAATACTTACCAGACAAAATTAAAAACAAGCAGTACTATAAACCAAAAACGACTGGTAAATTTGAGCAAGCACTTGCCACTGTATACGAACGACTGCAAAATTCGCATCAAAGTAAATCAAAGGGATAATGCTAATATTTAAATAAAAGATTAGGAAACCTTAACGAAAAAGGTTTCCTAATATAAATACGAATTAAAAAACCGACATAAAACCATCTTTTGTTAGGTGGGCGAGAGCATCTGGCCATGCATAGAAGCGGTCAGTTCCTTTTCCTGCCACATGCGAAGTGAAAACAAAGAGAGAAAGCGAGTGGAAGCTCCTTTTTTTCTGCATAGCAGCAATCTATATGTCGGAAAATCAAAATGAATTCATATAATACACCATAGCTGTATTAATTATTAATCTTGTATCATCTTTTAACTTTGTAACAGACCATTCTAAGTCAGAAGGGCTAACAAAAATATGAAAGGTATTTTGTTCCGCTTCATTCCAGGCGTTATATCCTAACTTAATAGAAAATGCATCCATATCTCTACTAAAATATTTCTGCATGAACTTTTTGATAAACTGCACTTCCTTTCACCCACCTTATCTTTATACTTTATCCTATAAAACAGGGCCCTTACTATTTTTCTTTACATGAAATTCTTACCCATATAAAGCGAAAGCAAAACCTAATATGATTATTCCTATACAGACAACAATTCCACCAGTATTTAAAATAATACTAATAGCAACTATCGCAAATGACTTCACGCCAAATTTACTCCCTTTTTCTCTCCATCCTTTGAAAATTGATATTATTAAATATATTAAAGGGATGCATCCAGCTAAAATCAAATCTTTTTATTCTGTATCATATATAAGAGATATATTTTGAGCTTTATTTTTTTAGTTATTTTAAATCGATATATCCAATACAATTAGTAAAATTAATATGATTCCTCCTAAGAGTGCTGGAATACCAATCATTAAAGAGAAAAATAATCCAGAAAGAGGATTCATTATACACATATCAATAATAAAACCGAACCCTAACTTCCATTTATCTGCTACTGATTTTTCTTGTTTAACTTCCTGAATAGCCCTATATATGGGGATAGTGGTAAAAATAACCCCCACTACAAGCAACCCTAATATTAGCGCATACATGTACTTCACTCCAAACTATAGTAAGCTTCAATAAACTACTATCTTCTTTTTCTGCAGACATGTGTTTTTCCTATTAAATATGTACCAATAATAACTTCTCCAACAGCCCTTATTCTTGGGATATTTTTTGAGTCCTCATCTATCAAATTCTCTTCCCACTCTAATATACTTACTAAAATATGACCATCTTGATTTAGTAGAAAACTCAATTTCCATCGGAATTATGTACAAGAAAGAACAAAAAGTAAACATAAGTCTTGCACAAAAATCGCTATGCTCAATCTTTATGCAAAGCTTAAGTTTCAAAATATCCCCTCTAACTATAAGTTATCAAACCATTCCGTTCCATTTCAAATTGCAAAAGAGAGAAGCAACATGATTTATCATGAAAACTACAACACTCGTATAAAAGTGAACCAAAAGGGTAATATAAACGAAAACGACATGAAATATGGAGGTTTCACAATGAAAATGCGCCAAGATGCATGGACTGGAGAAGATGATTTACTTCTAGCAGAAACCGTTTTACGTCACATTCGCGAAGGCAGTACGCAATTAAAAGCATTTGATGAAGTGGGCGATCAATTAAACAGAACTTCTGCCGCTTGTGGCTTTCGTTGGAATGCAGAAGTTCGGCAAGGCTATGAAGAAGCTGTGCAAATTGCGAGAAAGCAACGCAAAGAATTAAAGAGAGAACAAGCAGTGAAACCGAAACCACAAGTATCACGATTAGAGCCGAAGAAAAATGTCGTTATTGAGGCTGAGTTTTCAGAGGAACTCAGCGCAAATCAACCATCACTTACGATGCAAGAGGTAATCTCATTTCTTCAAAACATTGAACAAAACAATCCGCGATTAGAGAAGTTACAAACTGAAAATGAAACGTTACGTCGGCAGCTCGAACAACAACGAAAAACAAATCAAGAATTAGAGAAAAAGCTTGAGACATTGAAGAAACAACAACAATCTGTACAAGAAGACTATGAAACACTTGTTAGAATTATGGACCGAGCTCGCAAACTTGTTATATTAGACGAGCCAAAAGAGCAGATGGCACCGATTTTCAAAATGGATCAGAACGGAAATTTAGATATTATGTACACAGCGGAAAATTAAAATAACAAAACGAGCACATAAAAAACGCATGGATAAAATTCATGCGTTTCATATTCTCTGTTTTACTTATTCTTCAATTTTATAAGCTTTTATATTTCTTTCCATCCGTATCTTGTATCACAATATTCTTATGTAACTTACTTACTCCAATTAAGATAACAGGATTTTCTTCATTCGATTTGCCCTTTTTGATATTCACAGTGACATATGTTGTATCGCCTTTTTCCTGAAATTTTGTTACTTCAATTTCACTACCTTTATGCTGAGACCCAACTGCTAACGCAATCATTTTTCGTCCTTCTGAGATTGTATAGGTAGAATAACCTACGAGTGAGGGATTCTCCTGTGCACGTTTCGGAAAATAGTCAATCATTTCTGGTGCCTCATTATACCTTGATTTCTCTAATACCCAATAATCTTCATATGAATTACATGCGGAAAATGAAACGAAACAAAGCAGCATAATAAAACTTAACAGAAGTTTCTTATTTCTCATTGTCTCCCTCCTTCACATAAAAACTATACACACCTAGATTTTAACATTTATCCGAATATTTAACATAAAAAAACACACATGCTTCACTAAAGAAACATGTGTGTCTTATCTTATTCTTGCCCAACACGCTTTACTTCTACATCCTTCAAACGTTCACGCACAACATGACTTGCCATAATTAAGCCAGCCACAGACGGAACGAAGGCGTTAGAGGACGGTGGTAATTTCGCTTTGCGAATTTTTGCATTTTCATCTGGAACGATTTCTTTACGAATATCTTCACGAATCACAATTGGATTTTCATCAGAGAATACAACTTTCACACCTTTTTTAATACCTTCTTTACGAAGTTTCGTACGAATCACTTTCGCAATTGGATCTGTGTTCGTTTTAGAAATATCGGCAATACGGAAACGAGTTGGATCCATTTTATTTGCTGCACCCATACTTGAAATGATTTTAATTTTACGTCGCAAGCACTGTTTAATTAAATGAATTTTGAACGTAATTGTATCAGATGCATCCACTACGAAATCCAAACCATGTTTAAAGAACTCTTCGTATGTTTCATCTGTATAAAACATTTCTAATGCGATAACTTCGCAGTCCGGATTAATATCAGCAATACGTTCTTTCATTAGTTCTACTTTCGAACGACCCACAGTAGAAAGTAACGCATGGATTTGACGGTTAACATTTGTAATATCGACAACGTCTTTATCAACTAATACAAGACGACCAACACCAGAACGCGCTAACGCTTCTGCTGCAAACGAACCAACGCCGCCAATTCCTAAAATACCAACTGTACTATTCTTTAATATTTCAATACCTTCTTTTCCGAAGGCTAATTCATTACGTGAAAATTGATGTAACATGCGTCCTACACCCCTATTACAAAAATGGTCTACCATGTATTCTAGCGTTTTTCCGACTATTTGTATATATCCACTTTGATTTTTTAGAATCTAAATCGCTGCCGTGCAGAATAAAGTGAAACTTTAATCAGTGGGAGTTTTCTTCATCCTCTACTGATTATTAGCCCTCACCAATCGGGCTTTTACGGACAGTTTATCTCCCACCTAACTTCTTCAGAAAAGCGAAAGCGGCTCGCTCAGAATCGCAGGACGCCCACGCACAGGGCGGAGAGGCACTTTTTGCCTCGTCCGAGGGGGCGAAACGGCCGGAGATTCTAGCCGCTAGAGCTGGACAACAAAGAAATGCGGAAGTGGCTCGTTCAGAATGTGAGGGGGATGGAGCTTCTGACGTAGAGGTGTTTTTTACCTCGTAGGAAGAAGCGAAGCCACCGAACATTCTAGCCACTGAAGCTGGACAATGCTTTCGCTGAATTTTGAGGTGGGAGTATTACTGCCCACGAATAGCGGGATAAAACATGACTGCTACTTGCTCCCTCTCTT
Source organism: Bacillus multifaciens (assembly GCF_030756675.1). Lineage (GTDB taxonomy): Bacteria > Bacillota > Bacilli > Bacillales > Bacillaceae_G > Bacillus_A > Bacillus_A multifaciens. The sequence continues at coordinate 228,697 of NZ_JAVBXD010000002.1, read as the reverse complement.
TGTTTTATACCTTGCACGTGGCAGGAAAAGGCCCTGACCGCTTCTATGCATGGCCAGTCCCTCTCGCCCATTTAAAAAAATGCTTATCTGTCGTTTTTTCATAAAGTAACTGAGTAGTTACTTTGTATTTATATAAGTTACATACTCAATTAAAAAATCCTAGATGGAATTAGTATGTCCATCTAGGATTTGTTCTTACTTCTCTTCTTTTACTTTTAATTGTAAGTAAAGCTCTTCAAGCTGCGTGTCTGCAACTGGGCTTGGTGCTTCTGTTAATAAGCAGCTTGCGCTTGCTGTTTTCGGGAAGGCAATTGTATCACGAAGGTTCGTACGACCCGCAAGTAACATAACAAGGCGGTCTAAACCTAACGCAATTCCTCCGTGCGGCGGTGTACCGTATTCAAATGCTTCTAGTAAGAAGCCGAACTGCTCTTGTGCTTCTTCTTGTGAGAAACCAAGTGCTTTGAACATTTTTTCTTGTACGTCACGCTCGTAAATACGAAGTGATCCGCCGCCAAGCTCATAACCGTTCAATACAAGGTCATATGCTTGTGCACGAGCTTTTTCTGGTGCTGTTTCTAATAGCTCTACATCTTCACGGAATGGCATTGTGAATGGATGATGCGCTGCAAAGTAACGATCATCATCTTCATCATACTCAAGAAGCGGCCAATCTGTTACCCATAGGAAGTTAAACTTGCTTTCATCAATTAACTCAAGTTCTTTACCTAGACGTAAACGAAGGGCTCCTAAGCTGTCTGCAACAACGCTCTTCTTATCAGCAACAAATAATAATAAATCGCCAGCATTTGCGTATAACGTACTCATAAGCGCATTTGCATCTTCTTCGTTAAAGAATTTCGCGATTGGTCCTTTTAAGCCGTCTTCTTCAACTTTTAACCAAGCTAATCCTTTTGCTCCGTATACTTTAGCGAATTCTGTTAATGCATCGATATCCTTACGAGAATATTTGCTCGCTGCACCTTTTGCATTGATTGCTTTTACTTGTCCACCGCTCTCTACAGCGCTTGTGAACACTTTAAATCCGCAGTCTGCCGCAAACTCTGACAGGTCAATCAGTTCCATCGCAAAGCGTGTATCAGGCTTATCAGAGCCGTAGCGAGCCATTGCATCGGCATATGTCATGCGCGGGAATGGTGCGCTCACCTCTAGACCTTTCGCTTCTTTCATCACTTTTACCATCATGCGTTCCGTCATTTCGAGAATTTCTTCTTGCGTTAAGAATGATGTCTCAATGTCGACTTGTGTGAATTCCGGCTGACGGTCTGCACGTAAGTCTTCGTCACGGAAGCAACGTGCCACTTGATAATAGCGCTCAAATCCGCCGACCATAAGAAGCTGCTTAAATAGCTGCGGAGATTGCGGCAATGCATAAAATTCACCTTCATGCACACGGCTTGGTACTAAGTAATCACGAGCTCCTTCTGGTGTGCTTTTCGTTAAAATTGGTGTTTCTACTTCTAAGAAATCTTCGCTATCTAAGAAGTTACGAATTGTTTTCGTTACATCGTGACGCATTTTGAATGTGTTGTACATTACAGGGCGACGTAAATCTAAATAACGATATTTTAAGCGTACATCTTCTGATGCATCTGTATCATCTGTAATCATAATTGGCGTTGTTTTTGCTGCATTTAGTACGTTTACTTTCGCTCCGTGTACTTCAATGCGGCCTGTAGCCATATTTTCATTAATTGCACCAGCTGCGCGTTCCACAACTGTACCTTCTACATGCAGTACGTATTCACCGCGAATTGTTTCTGCTACTTCTAACGCTTCTTTAGAAGTTTCTGGGCTAAATACAACTTGTACAATACCTGTACGGTCACGTAAGTCAATGAAAATTAATCCGCCTAAATCACGGCGCTTTTGTACCCAACCTTTTAACTGAACTGTTTGTCCAACAGCTTCTACTGTTACTTTTCCACATGCATGCGTTCTTTCAGCCATTTCCTTTTCCCCCTATAGTGACTTTTCTGCTACGTAAGAAGCAAATACATCTAACGCAACTTCTTCTTGTTCGCCCGTTGTCATATCTTTTAAGTTGATAATGCCTTTTTCTAATTCATCATCACCTAATACAGCTACATATTTTGCACTTAGACGATCCGCTGATTTAAACTGTGCCTTCATTTTACGATCTAAGTAATCTTTCTCAACTGCTAATCCAGCCTTACGAAGGTCAAAGACAATTTTTGCAGCATGATCTTTTGCTTTTTCACCAAGCGCTACAACATAACAATCAATGTGATGAGCGATTGGTAATTCAATATTCTCAGCCTTCAGCGCCATAATTAAACGTTCGATACTCATCGCAAAACCAATACCAGGCATTTCTGGTCCACCAATTTCTTGTACAAGCCCGTTGTAACGACCGCCGCCGCTCAACGTTGTAATAGCACCAAAACCTTCTGCCTCGCTCATAATTTCAAATACAGTGTGCTGATAATAATCTAAACCACGCACAAGGTTTGGATCTTTCTCAAATGGAATACCCATCATTGTTAATAATTCTTGTACTTTTTCATAGTACGCGCTTGATTCTTCGTTTAAGTATTCTGTAATAGATGGCGCTGTGCTCATTAGTTCATGATTGCGATCTTTTTTACAATCTAAAATACGAAGTGGATTTTTCTCTAAACGAGATTGGCAATCTGAACAAAACTCACCGATGCGCGGCTCAAAGTGTGCAATTAATGCATCACGGTGCGCTTTACGGCTCGCTGCATCACCTAAGCTATTTAACACAACTTTAATATTTTTTAAGCCCATGCCGCGATAAAACTCCACTGCAAGCGCAATTACTTCTGCATCAATTGCTGGGTCATTACTGCCAATCGCTTCAATACCAAATTGAACAAATTGACGATAACGTCCTGCTTGTGGTCTTTCATAACGGAACATCTGCCCGATATAATATAATTTTGTCGGCTGCGTCGCATCACCGAACATTTTATTTTCTACATAAGAACGTACAACTGGAGCTGTTCCTTCTGGACGAAGTGTTAAGCTGCGCTCTCCGCGATCTTCGAATGTGTACATTTCTTTTTGGACGATATCTGTCGTATCTCCAACACCGCGTAAAAATAATTCAGTATGCTCAAAAATTGGTGTACGAATTTCTTTATAGTTGTAACGACGACAAATTTCACGTGCTTGCCCTTCAATATACTGCCATAGTTCCACAGTACCAGGAAGGATATCTTGCGTTCCGCGTGGGATTTGAATAGACATATTCAGTTCCTCCTCATTTTCTCAATAGTAATAAAAATAAAAAAACTCCCGCCTCTACTGATTGTACAGTAGGGACGAGAGTATAATACCCGTGGTACCACCCTAATTGAAGCACGTATGCTTCCACTTTTTTAATAACGCTTAAATTGCGTTCGACCTCTACTAAGCACTATGCTGTTCAAGACGAAACCTACAGAGTGTCATTCGATCAGTCATCATGCAGAAATGTTTTCAGCCTTAGACATTTCCTCTCTTTTCATGTGTCTCTTATCTACTCTTCTCTATCATCGGTTTATACCATATGTAACTGTAAAAAATGAATTTGTTTACTACTATACGGTTATTCACAATTATTGTCAAGATTCTCAAGAACGTCCGAGGTGCTTCTTTAAAGTTTTCACATCTTTTAAAGAAATCCCAAATTCAGAAGCAAGTTCTAGCGATGTATTTTGCTGTTCTTTTGAAACAAACTCATGAAAATTCACATTAAATAATTGGTTTGCTCCATTTGTAGCAGAGTTTCCCTTTTCATTCATACGCATACGTATATCCCTCACATTCAATAGTGGAATTCTAATGAATAGTGTTCCATATTGATGTAAGGGTTATACGTTGTTACTAAGAGGAATCATCTGAAATAGTCCTTTTCGCCTAACAATCGCACTACACACATACTACAACTTACCTTCTAGCGCATCATCTATCCATATTTCTTCAATATGTTCTGTTAGCTCTAATAAAATTTCTTCTACTGATTCCTCCATCAACTCTCCCGTAATTCTGCATCCAGGTATATTCTTAGAAACAGGTAAACCAAGCCACGTCCGTTCACATTTCCAAATTGTCACTATATATACATCAAGTAACTCATTTTCTTCCAATATTGCCATAACAACAGCAGAATTGTATCCAGGAGTAAAATGATTTTCTCCCTCTATTTCAAATCCTGCATCAAAATCTATATTTTTTTCTGCGAACACGGGTTTATATTTTTTTAACAATAATGCAATAGGTTCTTTTAAAGATTGTTCTATCTCCTTAATCTGTGCTAGTAAATTCGGCGAAAATTCCTTGTATGAATACTGCATAATATCGAGCACCTTCTATATAATTTAATCCTTAACGATAATGAATGGAAATATTACTCCTTATTTTTACTCGGACTAAAAACTAGTCTTTTTCGGTTCTCATAATAGGATATTGATCATGATACGCTATGCAAATAGGAATAAATATATTATATTTTTTTACTACGTTAAAGAATGAAACAATCGTTCTAACAATCAACAGTAATGTTATACCTATCGATTCTTGTTGATTATGAAATCCACCTTTCATTTGATACATTTGAGCAAATCTACTAAGGCTCGGTCCTTCTATATGTACATCCCAATCACAAGCCCAGTCATCATCCTCTTCTGAAAGCTCATTATAATCTTTACATAGATAAAATTCGCTAGCCCAATTATTATCCATATCATACTCAAAATAAATTGCTTTTATTTCATCATCATGTAAATATCGCAATGCCGCTTTAAAGCTATCCTCTAACCCTTCTTCATACTCATTCATATTCAATTCGTATATGTCTTGTACAAACGCTACACCTGATAGCTGCTTACAAATCTCAAAATATTTCAATTCAATGTCTTTTGGTTGTAAATTAAAAATATTATTTTGTAATTCATCAAAATAATCATAGATACTCTGCATGATATCATTACATTCCCTTCTTTTTTTCACTCCCAAACTTTATAACTTATTTCCGTAAAATATATCTTTCTGGTGGTCCAAATCCTTGTTCACTCTGAAAATACACCAATTTTTCAGGTATACATGAAACGAAACAAGGTAAACCACACCAAATTACTTCTTCTATTGCAAATTCTAATTGCATGAACGTACCATCTATTTCCTCAATGAATGAAATGACATAACAACAATCTCCTGCACCATATTCTTTCAAAAGTTTCGCAATACCTTCAACATGAATTAAATTTTTGGGGATTTTCTCAATATATGTGGGATTCAATATGGACTCATAGTGATGAGCAAAACGCCCTAAAGCTTTCTTTCGCTTTTTTACTGAAGATAATTCGTACATAATTCTCTCTTGTACTTTTGAATTAAAGAAATTTTTTACGATTAACTTTTCATATTCTCTATTCATCACATCACTCCCCCTTTTCATTATACAATAGACCAATTTTGCATATGTTTTAAACAAATCAAAAAAGAGAGGAGAACACACCCCCTCTCTTCCACCATCATTATTTACTCTCTACAATCAATGTTACTGGACCATCATTAATAAGCTGAACGTCCATCATTGCGCCGAACTGTCCTGTTTCTACGTGCAGTCCTTGTTTGCGAAGTTCTTCGTTAAAGAAATCGTACAGGCGCTCTGCATAGTCAGGTTTTGCTGCATCCATAAAGTTTGGTCTTCTTCCTTTTCGGCAATCTCCGTATAACGTGAACTGAGAAATGGAAAGAACTTGTCCACCAACTTCTAATACAGAATGATTCATTTTTTCGTTTTCGTCTTCAAAAATGCGTAAGTTTGCAATTTTTTCAGCGATATACGTTGCATCTTTTTCTGTATCTTCATGGGTGATTCCAACTAAAAGTGTTAAACCGAAAGGAATCTGCCCTACAACTTCACCTTTTACTGTTACAGATGCTTCTTTTGATCGTTGTAAGACAACTCTCATTTCTCTTCACTCCTTATTAATGCATCATGCGGCGCACCGCATAAATTTCTGGAACCCGTTTAATGCGTTCGACAACTTTTTTCAAATGCTGTAAGTTACGAATGGAAATAGACATATGAATTGTCGCCATTTTGTTGCGATCGCTTCTTCCTGAAACAGCTGAAATGTATGTTTTCGTTTCTGTTACAGCTTGCAGTACTTCATTTAGTAAACCGCGGCGATCATATCCTGAAATTTCAATATCAACATTGTATTCAATTTCTTTTTCTGGACTGCCTTCCCACTCTACTTCTAATAGTCTTTCCTGTGCTTCTTCTGTATGAACATTTACACAGTCTGTACGGTGAATCGATACACCACGGCCTTTTGTAATATAGCCAATGATATCATCGCCTGGAACCGGATTACAGCACTTTGATAAACGGATAAGTAAATTATCTGCACCGCTAACTTTCACACCAGAATCCCATTTACGAATTTTCATTGGTTTGCGAACTTCTTTTACTTCTGTTAAATCTTCTTCACGTTGCTTACGGAATTTATCTGTTAAGCGCGTCACAATTTGCGATGCAGTAATTCCGTTATATCCAACAGCCGCAAACATATCTTCTTCGTTTGCAAAATTAAATTTCTCAGCGACGCGTTTTAAGTTATCAGGTGCTAATACTTCTTTCATCTCATACTCAAGGCCTCGCACCTCTTTTTCAACAAGCTCGCGGCCTTTTTCAATATTTTCATCACGGCGCTGCTTTTTGAAAAATTGACGAATTTTATTTTTCGCATGCGATGTTTGCGCTAATTTCACCCAGTCCTGACTCGGACCGTATGAATGTTTAGATGTTAAAATTTCAATGATGTCACCTGTTTTTAACTTATAATCTAAAGTGACCATTTTACTGTTTACTTTTGCACCAATCGTTTTATTCCCGATTTCAGAGTGAACGCGGTAAGCAAAGTCTATTGGTACAGAGCCAAGCGGTAATTCCATGACATCTCCTTTTGGTGTAAAGACAAACACCATATCAGAGAATAAATCAATTTTTAATGATTCCATAAATTCTTCTGCATTCGAAGCTTCGTTTTGCCATTCTAAAATTTGACGGAACCATGTTAATTTTTTCTCAAGTGTACCTGTTGTTTCAGCCGTTTTTCCTTCTTTATATGCCCAGTGGGCCGCAATTCCATATTCGGCAATTTCATGCATTTCTTTCGTACGAATTTGCACTTCAAGCGGATCGCCTTTTGGTCCAATTACAGTCGTATGCAGTGATTGATATAAGTTCGCTTTTGGCATTGCGATGTAATCTTTAAAACGTCCTGGCATCGGCTTCCAGCACGTATGAATAATACCTAGAACGGCATAACAATCTTTGATGCTATTTACGACAACACGAACAGCTAACAAATCGTAAATTTCATTGAATTGTTTATTTTGCAACGCCATTTTTCGATAAATGCTATAAATATGCTTTGGACGACCAGAAATCTCCGTTTGAATCGCAACTTCTTTTAATTTGTCACGAATTCCCGTCATCACTTCATCTAAATATTCTTCACGTTCTGCACGCTTACGTTTCATTAAGTTGACAATACGGTAATATTGCTGTGGATTTAAATAACGAAGTGCTGTATCTTCTAATTCCCATTTAATCGTATTAATTCCAAGTCTGTGTGCTAATGGTGCAAAAATTTCTAAAGTTTCATTTGCAATGCGGCGCTGTTTCTCTTGTGGTAAATGTTTCAATGTTCGCATATTGTGGAGTCGGTCTGCAAGCTTAATTAAAATAACCCGGATATCTTGCGCCATTGCGATAAACATTTTTCGATGATTTTCCGCCTGCTGCTGTTCATGAGATTTGTATTTAATTTTCCCTAGCTTCGTTACACCATCAACAAGCATCGCAATCTCTTTTGTAAATTCACGTTCAATGTCTTCTAATGTTACATCTGTATCTTCTACTACATCATGTAAAAAACCCGCTGATACAGTAGACGGATCCATGTGTAAGTCCACTAAAATTCCTGCTACTTGAATAGGATGGATAATATATGGTTCACCTGATTTTCGGTATTGCTCACTATGTGCCGCACGTGCAAATTCATATGCGCGCGCAACAAGATCTATATCCTCATCGTGTAAATATTGCCCTGCTTTCTCCAGTACCTGCTCAGCTGTTAGTACTTGTTCATTCGCCATCTAATCACCTTTTATTAAAGATTCATAATCTCTTTCCTTGCCAATTAGAATAATTTTTATCTTACCATTATAACGTAATGATTGTGAATTGTGAAAAGGAAAAGATTTTACAGACATTTCACTTTACTTTTTTTCGATGCATATATAAAAATACCCGATCCTCTCAAAGAGATTCACGGGTACTCCGCATGTTGACCTGTTTACAATTAATATTGTTCTAACACTAATACATCATAGCCATCTAACATTTTACGGCCATCTAAGTAAGTAAGCTCTACTAAAAATGCGATACCTGCAACAACACCGCCAAGTTCTTCAACTAGCTTAATTGTTGCTTCAATCGTTCCACCTGTCGCTAATAAGTCATCTGTAATTAATACGCGTTGACCTGGTTTGATTGCATCTTTATGAATTGTTAACACATCTTTACCATACTCTTTACCGTAATCTACTTTGATTACTTCGCGTGGTAATTTACCTAATTTACGAACTGGTGCAAAGCCAACTTCTAATGCATAAGAAACTGGACACCCAATAATAAAACCACGTGCTTCTGGTCCTACTACAAGGTCAATATTTCTTTCTTTTGCATACGCAACGATTGCATCTGTTGCTGCTTTATATGCCTTTCCATCGTTCATTAAAGGTGTGATGTCTTTAAAGACAATACCTTCTTTCGGATAATCTGGTACGATTGCAATATGTTGCTTGAAATCCATATTTATGAATCCTCCTCGAATTTAAAAGAGTTGTAAATACAAGCCCTTTATCCTAACTGTTCTACTTCTTTATGATTACGAATCGTTTCAAACCATGCATATAACTGCTGATATGTGCTATAAACCAGTTCCTTTTCTAATTGTAATTGGTTTATTTTCTCACGATACGTGTTTGATTCGGTTAAATCACGCTTTTTCATTTCTTCTGCCATAAAAATGACACCGTCTTTTATTGTAACAAATTCTAACTCAAAAAACACCTGTGTCATGAAATTTACTGTATCTTTTGACCAGCCTTTATGACGGCAAAGCTGCTCTCCGTATTGACGAAGTGAAAATGGTGCTTTTTGATGCAAAAATGAAAAGTACCATTTAAAGTGTTCTCTCGTTGGAACCGTACTAAATAAATGATTGTTTTCTTGATAAAATACAGTATAAATGCGGGCCGGAAATCCTTTTTCACATATGTGCTTTAAATCTTCTGTCGCATCTGGTAAATCAAGAATAACAGCGTAGCGATCTTCTAATGTTGTCACATCTTTCGCATGCATTGCATAATCTTTATATGCTTCTAAGGAAAACTTTTGCAGTGCTTCTTCCTTGAAATACACGATTGTCAGTTTATCACGCGAAAGATCCGCTAAATTCGTTTCTACATTACGCATGCTGCGCCAATCAAATAATTGCCAAGCTTCTACAGCAATGTCTTGAACCATAATTTGTGGTTTACGGAAATTATTCCATTCATTAATGGAAGCTTCTCCGACAATCGATACTTGCGCTACAGGAGAAATTTCTTTTGCCAATGCCCCAAAACCAAAGCCAATGCTATCTAATGTTGCTTGTCCATCACGAAGTGTCATTTTCAAATGTGAGCCATCGGAACCAATGGCACGAATACTTTCTAAACTTGCATCTTTCACAGCAATGCGCGGCTTCGGATTTCCAACACCGAACGGAGCAATCTTTTGCATTTCTTCTATCGCTGCAAGTGTGACATCTTCCACTTTACACACAACATCTACCATAGTAACTGGAATAAAATCTTCATCTGATAACAATGCAGCAGCTTGCTCATTTAAGCGGCGACGCAGTTCATCGACATCCTCCATACTAAGAGTCATACCAGCCGCCATTGGATGTCCGCCAAAATGCGGTAAAATATCACGGCAATCTGATAAATTCGCGTATAAATCAAAACCTTCAATACTACGAGCTGAACCTTTTGCTGTGCCTTTTTCAGGATCAATACTTAAGACAATTGTCGGTCGATAATAACGATCTACGAGCTTCGAAGCAACAATCCCAATTACACCAGGATTCCATCCTTCTTTTGCTAAAACTAATACTGTATTCTCTTCTGGTGGATAATGCGCTTCTACTTCTGCAATCGCTTCTTCTGTAATTTGCTTTACAATGTCTTTTCGTAATTTGTTTAGTTCATCAATTTCTTGCGCGAGTTCTTTTGCCTCTTCAACGTCTTCTGATAATAGTAAATGAACAGCCGGAGCAGCATCTTCTAATCGCCCAACCGCATTAATGCGTGGTCCGATTGCAAATCCAACACTTTCTTCTGTAATTTCACCTTGCGAAATATTTGCAACTTTAAACAGCGCTTGTAAACCTATTCGCTGCGTTGTCCGCATTTTTTTCAATCCACGCTGCACAAGCAGACGGTTTTCACCATAAAGAGGCACTAAATCGGCTACTGTACCAATAACGGCAATTTCTAATAAATGTTCTGGTACGCTGCCAAGCAAAGCATGAGCAACTTTAAACGCGACACCAACACCTGCTAAATAGTGAAATGGATATATACCACCTTCTAACTTCGGATGAATGATAGCCAAAGCTTCCGGCATTTCTGGCGGCGGCTCGTGGTGATCAGTAATAATTAGATCAATGCCAAGCTCCTTCGCAACCTGCGCCTCATGAACAGCAGCAATCCCTGTATCAACCGTAATAATAAGTGAGAAACCAGCGCGATGCGCCCAGCGAAACGCCTCTTCATTCGGTCCATATCCTTCTGTAAATCGGTTCGGAATATAAAACTCTACATCCGCTCCGAGTTCTTGTAATGCTAAAAATAAAACGGTTGTACTACTAACACCGTCCGCATCATAGTCACCGAAAATTAAAATTTGTTCACCGTTTTGAATCGCTTGGCGAATGCGTTCTACAGTACGATCCATTCCTTCAAGTAAAAAAGGATCGTGAAATTCTTGCTCCTCTGTATTTAAAAAATCCACAATCTTTTCTTCTGTATCTAAACCTCTATTTACTAATAACGAAGTAACAAGAGATGACAATTGAAGTTTATTTGCCAATTGTTCTACATGCTCCTCATTATTATCCTTTTCTTTCCAACGCGTCTTCGGTTGTAACACGAAATCACCCCTTAACCTGTTTATTATACAAGACAGACTAAGGGGTGACAATGAGGTTTGATTAACCAATTTGACTCTTTCAAGTGGTACTCTCCTATATTAATTAGGAGAATATGGATTAATATGAACGAAAACATTTTGTACATGATCTTGCTGCATGAGTACCTCTTTCACGCGTTTACCAATGCGATGCCCTTCTTCTACCGTAATGTATGGATTAACGGACACTTTAATATCAACGATGACATAATGTCCATGCTCTCTTGCATATAGCGAACCTATTTTCTTAATTCCTTCCACTTGCATAACCGCTTCTCTCATCGGAATAACATCTTCCTCATGAAGTACATGATCCAGTGTTGTATGAATCGCTTCTTTTCCGATATCCCATGCCATTTTTATAACGAGTAAAGATACAAATAAACCGGCAACCGGATCGGCATATACAAGCCATTCTATCCCCAATTGATTCCCTATAATTGCTGCCCCAATACCAATTAAAGCCGCAATTGATGAAAATACATCCGAACGATGCTCGTATGCGTTTGCAATAATAGCATCACTATTTATCCTTTTACCTAACTGATATTTATAACGGAACATTCCTTCTTTCACAACAATCGAAAGAAGTACCGCAATTACAGTAATCCAGCGCGGAGGCTCGAGTACTTCTGTAAAAGCTTTAACAGAAGAAACAACAATTTCAATTCCGACAATAAACAGAAGAACAGCTACAATAATTGCAGAAATAGATTCTGCTTTCCCGTGCCCATATGGATGATCCTCATCAGGCGGTTGCTTTGCTGCACGCAGTCCAAAAAAGACTGCTAATGAGCCGATAACATCCGAACCAGAATGAACTGCATCCGCCATAAGCGCTTTACTATTTCCTATATATCCAATGACAGCTTTGACAATCGCAAGCACAATATTGCCGACAATTCCAATAATTGCTCCAAATTCCGCTTGTTTAAAACGTTCATCTTTTTCCATAATCGAAACCCTTTCTTTCATCAACGTACACTTGATCACGCACTAACCTTTACTCTATTCTATCCCAGAACAAAAAAAGAAATGCCTGCAAAGAGGCATCTCTTTTCATTTAAATTCAAGTGTTTTTTCTTATACTTGCGGTTCAGATGTCTTTACTTCTACCTTCTTCTGACCTTTTCCTTTTTTCAAACGGCGGTTTTCAAGCATCAACCAAATTTGAGATGCCACGAAAACAGAAGAGTAAGTACCAACAACTAAACCGACAAATAATGCAATTGAGAAGTTACGCAGTGACTCACTGCCGAAAATTAATAATGTAATAACAGGCAGTAATACTGTCATAACCGTATTAATAGAACGACCGATTGTTTGGCGAATACTCGCATTCACAATCTCTTCTAAATCACTTAACGTGCGAATTTTTTGTTTCTGTTTGTATAACTCACGATTTCGGTCAAACGTAACGATCGAATCGTTAATAGAATAACCGATAATTGTTAACACCGCTGCAATAAACGTTAGATCAACTTCTAGATGAAGTAAGCTGAATGCAACGACAATGAAGAATGCGTCGTGCAAAAGTGCTAATACTGCTGATAATGCATATGTAAAGCGGAAACGAATGCTCACATATAAAATGATAACAACTGACGCAATCAGCACCGCAATAAACGCATTTCGTGCAATTTCTTTCCCGATTGTCGGAGAAACTGTACTTACGTTTGGCTCTGTACCATATTTATCGTGGAAGACTGTTTTTACTTTCGAAATATCATCTTTTGATAGTACACCAATTGTACGAACAGCAAATCCTTTATTATCGTTACCTGTTGGTACGATATCTTCTGACTTCACATCTATTTTCAAATCATGCAATTCTTTTTGTACTTGTGATACGGTTACCGCTTGATTTGTTTTAATATCCATGCGCGTACCACTTGCAAAATCAATACCAAGATTCAATTTGAAAATTGGTAAAATGATTGTCCCTGCAATCATGACAACAACAGAGAACCAGAAGAATTTATGTCCGATACTAACAAAGTTAATACGGTCAAATCTTGTTGGTGCATGTTCTACACCTTTTGATAACGGAATAACTTCCTTCGGTTTTACACCAAAGTAAGCATATTTTTTATCAAAGTAACGACTCTTAACAAGTAAGCCAAGTAAGAAACGTGTACCGTATACATTTGTAATGAAGCCGACAAGAATACTTACAATTAAACTTGTCGCAAATCCTTTAACAGAGCTATTACCATATGCAAATAAGACAGCCGCTGCCGCAAGTGTTGTAATATTCGCATCTAAAATGGTTGATAACGAACGCTGATTACCTGCACGATATGCCGATAACATCGATTTTCCGATGCGCAGTTCTTCTTTCAGCCTTTCATATGTAATTACGTTTGCATCAACCGCAATTCCGACTCCGAGCACGAGCGCCGCTATACCCGGTAATGTGAGAACCGCGTGCATCCAATTAAATACAAGTAACGTTATGTAAATATATAAACCAAGCATAATTACCGCTACAAGACCAGGTAGACGATAGAACACAAGCATAAATAAGAAAATAAGCGCTATACCGATTGCACTAGCAAAAATTGTTTTTTGCAGTGCTTGCTCACCAAATTTCGCTCCAACAGAAGTAGAGTATACTTCTTTTAAATCAACAGGAAGTGCTCCGGCATTTAACAACTCTGAAAGTTGTTTTGCGCTCTCTACTGTAAAGTTCCCACCAACAATAGATACTTCCGCTTGGTTAAATACTTGACTCACAGTAGCTGCTGATAAATATTTCGGTTTTGGTTTTGCTGCTTCTGCTTTGTAAGAATCTTTTCCTTCTTCAAAGTCAAGCCAAATTACCATTAAATTGTTTGGCTTCATGCTTAATACTTTCTCCGTCACTTGACGGAATTTATCAGCACTCTTTAACTTTAAGCTAACACTTGGTCGACCTTGCTCATCGAACGTTTGCTTAGCACCGTTCGTTGCTAAGTCCGCACCGTCCATAAGGATGTTATCATTTACATCACGAAACGTTAATTTCGCTTGAGTTGATAATACATCTCGCGCTTGCTGTTGATCTTTGATGCCGGCAAGCTGCACACGAATGCGATCATTTCCTTCAATTTGGATGTTCGGTTCGCTTACACCAAGAACGTTTACACGTTTTTCAAGTGCACCAACCGTACTCACAAGTGTATCCTTGGTGACTTTATCTCCTTTTTTCGCTGGCTTTACTTCATATAAAATTTCAAAGCCGCCTCGAAGATCAAGTCCGAGGTTAATTCCTTTTGTAATGTTTTTTGTCGTTGCCCCAATAATTCCTCCAATTAATAACACAATAAGGAAAAAGGCAACGATTCTGCTGCTTCGCTTTGCCATATGTTTCTTGTTCCTCCTTTGAACAAAAGCGCTTGTTCCAAAATTACCTCTTTATCCCGCTATTTGTAGGCAGTAATACTCCCACCTCAAAATTCGGCGAAAGCATTGTCTAGCTTCAGTGGCTAGAATGTTCGGTGGGAGATAAACTGCCCGTAAAAGCCCGATTGGTGAGGGCTGATAATCAGTGGGGGGATGAAGAAAAACCCCCACTGATTAAAGTCTCACTTTATCAATACTCATTATTATACTGCAAGAGGAAGAACAAACCAATTACAACCTTATTATTTATTTTCATATTCTTCAAACGACCAAAGTGGTGCTTGATACGCCTTCAGCGTTAAATATGTCATATAATCGCTAGCTGTTAACGTTAACACATCATTTACAAGCTCATACAATCTGACATTTGGCCCTACTTTTTTCCACTTTTTGTCCTTTAAACATTTCCATACATCTTCTAGTGTAACACGATCATAGCCGAGCATTTGAAACTCTTCTACCTTACTGTCCAAAACGATTTGTAATTGTTCTCGATACGCTTCTACTAATGCCTCTTTCTCAGCCATTTCTAGCTCATCTCCCTCTGCCCTCACGTTTCTCATTTCAAAAGCTTGTCATGCTTATCTTATTCATGCATATAAATTATTGTAAATCATTCCATTGATTTTGAGAAGGTAGGAGAAAACGATGACGAAACAAACCTTTTTACGAGGTGCTTTTATTTTAATGTTCGCTGGGTTTATTACAAAAATATTAGGCTTTATTAACCGCATTGTGATGGCGCGCATTTTAGGCGAAGAAGGTGTTGGACTATATATGATGGCTGTTCCAACATTTATATTAGCTATTACCATTACTCAAATCGGCCTTCCAGTTGCCATCGCCAAACTGATTGCTGAAGCAGAAGCTACACACGATAAACAACAAGTGAAAAAAATATTAACCGTTTCATTAGCCATTACCTCAGTCATTAGTATTCTATTAACAATCGGAATTATGCTTCTTGCTCCTTTACTAGCAGAAACATTATTAACCGATAAACGAACTTACTATCCATTAATCGCGATTTTACCAGTTGTACCTGTCATTGCCGTTTCCTCTGTGCTTCGCGGTTACTTCCAAGGAAGACAAAACATGAAACCGAGTGCCTATGCCCAAGTGCTAGAGCAAGCCGTTCGCATTACGATTATTGCTGTATGCATTCGTTTTTTCTTACCATATGGAGTGGAATACGCCGCAGCCGGTGCGATGCTCTCAGCTGTACTTGGCGAAATCGCTTCTCTATTATTTCTATTAACGTTATTTCAAAGAGAAAAACACCTGTCCATTCGTTCCCATTTTATAAGTACAGTAAAAGATAGTAAAAATACCTTTTATTCTTTAATGGATATTGCCCTTCCTACAACAGGAAGTCGCTTAATTGGATCTATTTCTTATTTTTTCGAACCAATCGTTGTTATGCAAAGTTTAGCAATCGCCGGAGTTGCAGCTTCTATCGCAACGCAACAATACGGCATATTAAATGGATATGCCTTTCCACTTTTGTCTCTACCAGCGTTTATTACATATGCTCTTTCCACGGCACTTGTCCCCTCTATTAGTGAGGCAAATGCAAAAAAACAGCGCCGTTTAGTAGAGCATAGATTACAGCAAGCACTGCGCATCTCTCTTATTACAGGCGGCTGGTCTGTCGTCATCTTATATGTATTTGCTTCGCCTATTTTAACGCTTATGTACGGTTCTGATAGTGCGACTCTTTTCATTCAAGTGCTTGCACCTTGCTTTTTATTTCACTATTTTCAAGGACCACTTACGTCCGTATTACAAGCTCTAAATTTAGCACGAGCTGCCATGATGAATACATTTATCGGAGCAATCGTGAAATTACTTGTTATTTTCGTCTTGGCCTCGCAACCACAGTTTCAAATGATGGGCGTTGCTCTTGCAATTGCAGCCAATATTGTTACGGTTACTTTACTTCACTATGCAACTGTCTTAAAAAGAATTACATTTACTATTTACATAAAAGATTATATATACGGTTTACTTGCCATTGTCATCGCTGGAGGCGTAGGTTATTACATACATAAACACATGATCTTCTCTCCTTCACTTGGCATGCAAACATTATGGGAAGTCCTATCCACTTCAATACTATATGTATTTCTATTAATCCTTTTTCGCATTATTCGAAAAGAAGAATTACTAAGAATCCCTATTCTTCGTAAATTTTCTTTTTTAAAATAAAAATAGCTATCGAAATGATTTCGATAGCTATTTTTATTTCATAAGCTGCAATGGCTTTTTGTAATAGACAAGCGTTGTACAATCATTCAATCGTTTCGTAACACCAGTCTGTACAAAACCCATTTTTTCATACAGATAACAATTCCGTTTTTCCTCTAAAATTGTGGCTAATTCCCAACTTGTTGCTTGCGGATACATCCCTTCTAATAACAATATTACTTTCTGAGCAATTCCCCTTCCTTGATACTTCGGAAGAATGAACATTGGACTAATCCAAAATTCAGTTGTCTTTTCTTTCCAAACTACACTTATAGCACCAATAACACTCTTATTGGACATGATTTTATAAAATCCACCGTTCGGATTTTGAATTCTCGTAATGACTCTATCAAGATTCTCATTTGCCGGATTCGTATTATAATCTTGATATGTTTCCAATAACGGCAGAAATGTCTCTACTTGCATCGCATAAATCAAGTCCGCGTCAGAAATCGTAGCTTTTTCTAGTGTGACTCCCATACCATTCACTCCAAATTAGACTTCTTTGCCCCTTTATATTCGACATAGTTTCATGAAGTCCTGTTTGGAGTATGTCTTTACTCATCTTTTAAATCCACAAAAAACTGACCGTTTTGAAAACTGCAATATGAAATATTTTCAACATCCTTATATCCTAATTTCTTCAGCTTATCCTCCAGCCAAATATCGGTATGCTCCATCATGTATAAATGTTTTTTCTGAATTTCTCCATCAATAATAAGCGGAATTGAAAATAACGGTGTGTCATTTTTACTTTTCTTACTTTTTTGTTTTTCAAATACTGATAATCTTCCCGATGGCTCTAAAATTGCATACTCGACATCGCGTATATCACCGATACTTTGTTCACGTAATTGCATAAGTAAATCATCCATGTTGTAACGTTGTTTACGCATTTGCTTTTCATCAATTTTCCCCTCACGTACGATAATAGCCGGCTCTCCTTCTAATATGTGACGAATGCGCTGATTTTTTAGGGAGACAAAGGATAACACAATTTGAATGACCATAATAAGCACCATCGGAACGAGTTGATGCCAAATTGCCTTATCCATATTTTCAATTGCAATTACCGCCATTTCACCAAGCATAATAAACACAACTAAGTCTAAAACACTTAATTCACCAATTTCGCGTTTTCCCATCAGCCGAAAAATAATTAGCATCACGCTGTATAAAAGAATTGTTCGAAAGACAATTTGAAGTAGTTCCATCTTCCCTTTCCTTTCTCATTGCAATTTCTATACATTAGTTTCCCCGCACAAAAAGAAACTAGTCTAACTTAGCAAAAGAGGAAATATGCTTGTATTAGAAAGGAGAGATGCTCTATGGATGGAACGAAAAAGTTATCAATTGCAGTTGGATTCGGCATCGTTACCTTACTTATTTTCGCTTGCCTAGCAAGTATCATCATTGCTTTATTATTAAAATTTACAAACATAAATGAAGGGACTTTATCTATCGCACTTCTTGTCCTTGCCATTGTGTCGACAGTAATTGCTGGATTTGTTGCTGGAGTAAAAGCACAAGGTAAAGGGTGGTTTGTCGGCGGATCCACTGGAGTCGTATTTGCTATTCTCGTATTTCTTGTCAATTATTTAGGTTTTTCATCGGCGTTATCAAACGTACAGCTTCTCTATCAACTTGTCATTATTGCGGCCAGTACAATCGGGGGCATACTTGGGGTCAATATCGGTAAGCGAACAACATATTAAACAGGGAAGCTGTCCAAAAAGATTACGAAATAATGATCTTTTAGGGACAGCTTTTCAATTTTTATTTATCTGCACATAAATAAAAATTGAAAAACTTATCAAGAACATTACATAACCTCTCTTCAATATGCATAATTGCATATTGAATTATTTTATTTATATATTGAGATTAATTCTTTTAACTATACAATTAAGAGTGTGAAAAATGTAACAAAATTCAGCAGCAGCAGATTCGGTAGAAAAATTAAAAATCGTTTATTCCCAGAAATCAATTCCACAAGTCTTTATGCATCCTAAATAAGCAGGGAATTAAAACTGAACGATACTTCTATCCTTCTTCAGCACTCTGAATCAACTAGACATTCTATCACAAAACTTTTACTACTATACAAGGAGGAAAGCAACTTGAAAAAAATCTTTAGTTGCATGATCGTTTTACTGTTTATGTTCACTTTTTCTTCGTCAGCATTTGCTCATGAACACCCTGGTTATTCTCATGATTCTACAATAGGATATGAAAATCCAAATTGGATGAAGAGCATTAACGGTAATACAAAATTAAGTCAATTATCAATTCCAGGTACACATGATTCCATGGCTTATAGTACTTCATGGAGCGCTCCAGCCGATATAGTCCATACACAATCTATGTCATTAAAAACGCAATTAAATTCTGGAATTCGTTTTTTAGACATTCGTTGTAAATATACGGATGAAGCTTTTGCAATTCATCATGGTCCTTATTATTTGAATGCAATGTTTGATGACGTCCTAAACGAGGTTACTACATTCTTAAAAGAAAACCCAAGTGAAACGATTTTAATGCGAGTGAAACAAGAATATAGTTCCGAATCGAATGATGTATTTAATAACACACTTCGCAGATATATGGATCAATACCCTGGATTCTTTTGGGATAGTCAAGACGGCACAATAACTAATCCAAAACTCAAAGAAATGAGAGGTAAAATTGTCATTCTTCGCGATGTTGGTGGATCGAATATTGGTATTAGTTATGCTTACGAATTTTATAAACAAGATAAATATTCTCTGTCTACAAACTGGGATCTATATGCGAAATGGGAATCTGTAAAAGAACACTTGAAAGATGCAAGTCAGCATTATCAATGGAGGGATGAATATAAATCTATAAATTATTTAAGCGGTAGCGGTGGTTCATTCCCATACTTTGTAGCAAGTGGACATAGCAGCCCTGGAACATCTGCACCTCGCCTTGCTACCGGCCTTACTACTCCTGGTTGGAATAGTTCATATCCAGACTTTCCTAGAACAGGTTGTTTTTTAGGAATTTGTACCATTTCGTTTGAAGGAACAAACGTTTTAACGACTGATTATATAGCGAATAACAAACCAGCATATACAGGAATTATTGCTGCTGATTTTCCTGGTAAAGGTTTAATTGAGAATGTAATTAATTGTAATAAGAAGATAAACTAAAAAACATCTCAACTGCATTTCACAAGTTAGAATCCACCAGAGAAATCAAATCAAATTATATTTTCTCGTTATTATTTATTGATTTAACAATACTTCATTTTATTAAAAAAAGGCGCCCTAAAAGTAATACTTTTAGGGCGTCTTTTGCATTAGTTTTTCACAACTTCACGAATCGCACTGCGATCAAATGTAAGGTGTGAACCACCAGATTTAATCACGATTGTTGTATCAGTTACAGATTCAATTGTACCGTGTAAGCCGCCAATTGTTACGATTGCATCGCCTTTTGTCAGTTCGCTTTGCATTTGCGCTACAGCCTTTTGACGTTTTTGTTGCGGACGAATTAGTAAGAAGTAGAAAATCGCAAACATCGCAACGATCATGACAATATTCATCATACCTGGATTCATCTTTTATTCCTCCTTAATTATTATGTATTAGAAGTTTTTAGCATTCGGTTTATTAAAGCCATATTGTTCAAAGAACTCCTCACGGAAATCTCCAAGACGGTCTTCACGAATGGCTTGTCTCACCTGCTCCATTAATTTTAACAGAAAATGCAGGTTGTGGTAAGACGTTAAACGAATTCCGAATGTTTCATCACATTTCATTAAGTGACGAATGTACGCACGTGAATAGTTTTTACATGTATAACAATCACAATTCGGATCAAGCGGACCAAAGTCTTTCGCAAACTTTGCATTTTTAACAACTAAACGGCCTTCACTTGTCATACACGTACCGTTTCGTGCAATACGAGTTGGAAGTACACAGTCAAACATATCAATACCGCGGATTGCACCGTCAATTAACGAATCTGGTGATCCAACGCCCATTAAATAACGCGGCTTGTTATCAGGAAGAAGCGGTGTTGTAAATTCAAGCACACGGTTCATAATATCCTTCGGTTCTCCAACAGATAATCCACCCACTGCATAACCTGGGAAGTCCATTGAAACAAGGTCGCGTGCACTTTGACGACGAAGTTCTTCAAACTCTCCGCCTTGTACAATACCAAATAAACCTTGATCTTCTGGACGCTGGTGCGCTTTTAAGCAACGCTCAGCCCAACGGCTCGTACGCTCTACGGATTTTTTCATATACTCAAATGTTGCTGGAAACGGTGGACACTCATCAAACGCCATCATAATATCAGAACCAAGTGCATTTTGAATTTCCATTGCCTTTTCTGGTGATAAGAATAATTTATCCCCGTTTAAGTGATTACGGAAATGAACGCCTTCCTCTTCAATGCGGCGGAAGTCACTTAAACTAAACACTTGGAAACCGCCAGAATCTGTTAAAATCGAACGATCCCAGTTCATAAATTTATGTAAGCCGCCTGCCTCGCGTACAATTTCATGACCAGGACGAAGCCATAAATGATACGTATTACTTAAAATAATACCTGCATCCATTGCTTTTAGCTCTTCAGGTGACATTGTTTTTACCGTCGCAAGAGTTCCAACTGGCATAAAGATTGGCGTTTCAAATGAGCCGTGCGGTGTATGAACACGCCCTAAACGTGCGCCCGTTTGTTTACATGTTTTAATTAATTCATAACGTATTGCTGTCATATCTTTACTCCTTTTTTATTTCTTCTCTACTTGAGAGTGAGATGCAACAAACATCGCATCACCGAAGCTAAAGAAACGATATTTTTCTTTCACCGCTTCATTGTACGCATGAAGAACATTTTCTCTTCCTGCAAATGCACTCACAAGCATAATTAATGTTGATTTTGGCAAATGGAAATTTGTAATTAAACCATCAATCGCTTTAAATTCATATCCTGGATACATAAAAATATCAGTCCAGCCAGAAGCAGCGCAAATCTTGCCATTATTGTCTGTTGCAATCGTTTCAAGTGTACGCGTTGATGTTGTTCCAACAGTAATAATACGACCACCTTCTTGCTTCACACGATTAAGAAGGTCTGCCGTTTCCGTTGACATATGGTAATATTCCGCATGCATATGGTGTTCTTCAATTGTATCTGCAGAAACCGGTCTAAATGTACCAAGACCAACATGAAGCGTAATAAACGCTAAATGGATGCCTTTCTTCTTCAGTTCTGCTAACAGTTCTTCTGTAAAATGAAGCCCTGCTGTTGGCGCTGCCGCTGAACCAACTTCACGCGCAAATACCGTCTGATAACGATCGCGGTCTTCAAGCGTTTCTTTAATATACGGAGGAAGTGGCATTTCTCCAAGCTCATCTAAAATCTCATAGAAAATGCCGTCATAAGAAAATTCTAAATGACGTCCGCCTTGATCACCAGTTCCGACACATGTTGCTTTTAGTTTTCCCTCACCAAAAGAAATTACCGTTCCTTCTTTCACACGTTTCGCCGGTTTAACAAGTGTCTCCCAAGTATCCCCATCTTCTTGCTTTAATAAAAGCACTTCAATATGAGCCCCTGTATCTTCTTTTACACCGTGCAAACGAGCGGGCATTACTTTCGTTTCATTTAAAACTAAGCAATCGCCCTCATGTAAATAAGAAAGAATATCAGTAAAATGCTTATGCTGAATCTTACCCGTTTCACGATCGAGCACCATTAATCTTGATGTTTCACGATCTTCAAGCGGTACTTGCGCAATGAGTTCTTCTGGTAAATGAAAATCAAACAGATTAATATCCATAACTTATGTTCACCTATTTCTATTTAAATCGATTTATAACGTACATAATAAAAGATAATACAATACTTATCACAATACACGTAATGATGGGAAAATAAAAGGTAACGTTTCCTTTTTTCACAAAAATATCGCCCGGAAGTCTACCTATACAGTGAAACTTCCCTCAGTGGTGGTTTTCTTCTTTCCCACTGAGGGTTAGTTGAACCAATCGGGCTTTTACGGGCAGTTATCCCCCACCTATCTTCTTCACTTCTCTCCAAATCTTGATGTGGGGGATTATTGCCCGTTAATGAGGGACAAACTTCCATGCTAATCCAACAACAATGAAAAGAATACCCGCTGTAATGAGCAGCCTCGGCATATCCGTCATGCTTGCGGCAGCTCCAATCCGAAATGTTCATATACGAGCGGTGTAACAATGCGACCCCTTGGCGTTCTTTGCAGGAAGCCAATTTGCAATAAATACGGCTCATACACATCTTCAATTGTGTGTGATTCTTCTCCTATTGTCGCGGAAACCGTCTCTAATCCAACTGGACCGCCGCGGAATTTTTCAATAATACCTAGTAACAACTTATGGTCAATATGATCGAGTCCGAGCTTATCTACTTGTAGTAGTTCGAGAGCCATTTGCGTAATCTCTATCGCAATTGTTCCATCGCCTCGAACTTGCGCAAAATCACGTACACGACGCAATAAACGATTCGCAATACGAGGCGTACCGCGGGCACGCCTTGCAATTTCTAAAGCAGCTAAGGAGTCAATTTCAACCTCAAACACTTCTGCAGTACGTTCTACAATAGCTGATAACTGGTCAACTGTGTAATATTCTAAACGAGACAATACACCGAAGCGATCTCGAAGTGGTGCAGATAACGCTCCCGCACGCGTTGTTGCCCCGATTAGCGTAAACGGAGGTAGATCAAGCCGAACTGAACGTGCTGACGGGCCCTTTCCGATAACTATATCAAGACAAAAATCTTCCATCGCCGGATATAATACTTCTTCAATTGAACGATGTAAACGGTGAATTTCATCAATGAATAAAACATCACCTGGCTGAAGCGCCGTTAAAACGGCTGCTAAATCACCTGGTCGTTCAATTGCTGGCCCTGACGTCGTACGAATATTTACGCCCATTTCATTCGCAATAATGTTTGCTAATGTCGTTTTCCCAAGTCCTGGTGGTCCGTATAATAATACGTGATCTAACGTTTCCTCACGCATTTTCGCCGCTTCAATAAATACTTCTAAATTATGCTTTGCTTTATCTTGGCCAATATATTGACGGAGCGTTTGTGGTCTTAACGAATATTCTAAATCCGCATCTTCATACGCGGATTCTCCTGAAACGAGACGTTCATCCATTCTACTCACCTCTTACCGTTTAGTAAAAGACTAAGTGCCTTTTTAATATATTGATCCGTCGTAAGCGATTCTTTTAAAAGTTCTGGCACGACGCGAGATACTTCTCGCTCTGCATATCCAAGTGCTCTAAGTGCTTCCAACGCTTCATCAAGCTCGGCAGATGTTCCTTTCTTCTCATCGAAGCGATCTGCACCTGAAAATAAGTCAACAAAAGCATCTGGCACAACATCTGCCAATTTCCCTTTTAAGTCCAAAATCATTTGACGTGCTGTTTTCTTTCCGACACCTGGGAACTTCACTAAGAATTTTTCATCCTCATGTTCAATCGCTTGTACAACCTGCCCCGTTTGACCTGAAGCTAAAATCGCAAGCGCTCCCTTTGGCCCAATCCCCGATACACCTAAAAGTTTTGTAAATAGTAAACGCTCTTCACGCGTTTTAAATCCGTAAAGGGCCATAATATCTTCTCTTACATAATGATATGTATATACACGAAGTTCTTGTTTACTTCTTTGGAATACATACGGATTTGGCGTGAAAATTTGATAACCAATTCCGTTATGATCAAGTACGATATACTCCGGTCCTACATATTCCACATAACCTGTAATATATTCAAACAAAATTGTATCTCTCCCTCTCAAATCATGTATTCCATTTTAACATAAATAATGATAGAAATGCGAGATTCACCCAACAAATGTTCTCTATCCTATTTTTCATTTTCATATTGACAGGATGCTCCCGAAAAATGATTTTAACAAAACAAAAATAGGAAACAAGCCGCAGCTATCGTACGCTACGGCTGTTTCCATTTCTCATAGAATATTGCTCCATATCTTTCATCACTTTCACAAACCGCTCTTTTGACTTTACCCGAATTCCTCGCTTCAGCTCTTCACGCTGATAACTTTCCATCTTTTTCATATCAATTTGAAAGAAAGAATGAATGGCATTGTCATCTTTTGGCACACCGTTAAAAATTTGGAGAATTCCCTCTTTCGAAACGCCGAAATACCCACTCGTTTTTAATAACGGTGAAATATCATCAATATGCTGTTGCAATACAATTTGCACATCATCTCGGTCAACGAGTTGCCAATCTTTATATTGCTCGAAAAGCTTTTCTAAATTCACAACTTCTTCTCTAAAAATTTCCTGACTCGCTTCCCCATCTAAATATATACGCTGCAACATGATTGTAATTTGAGGTTCCTGCTGGGCTTCATTACCCGAACTTTCTGCCGATACCGCGCTCGATTCATGATACAAACAAAACGCAGCTAGCACAATCTGCATGGCAACGATCATGAACTTCATATGCTGTCACCTCTTTTAGGGAAAATAAAAGTTTCTATTTACAGTTTGACCGAAAAAAGAAGTTTTATGCCCCTTAGAAGATTCGAAGTTAGATATCTCGAAAAGTAACATTAACTGACTATATAAATTAAAAAAACAACCTAAAAACCCCTTGCTTTTTAGGTGGGCGAGAGCATCTGGCTGGGCACAGTAGCGGTCAGGGCCTTTTTCTGCCACGTGCCAGGTTTAAAACAAAAGGAGAAAGTAAGTAGCGGGCATGTTTTATTCTGCATAGCAGCAATTTATATAAAAATAAAGAATTAGGTGTACAAGATTAAGAATACAAAAAAGCGAAATAAGCTCTTTAGCCTACTCCGCTACAATTTTCTATATAATAATAAGAAAGACGCCTGTCATGCAGGCGTCTTGATGCGTTTACGGCGAGAGACCAGGCGGCCACATCCGCGTGTTTAGCACTTAAGCATATCTCTCGTCTTACGTAAATTAGCTCATCGCTTTGTTAATATAACATTAACAGGATGAGAAAGCAAGAAGAAAATATATAAATTCAAATTTTAAAAACGACATAAAACCATTCTTTTTAAGTGGGCAAGAGCATCAGGCCATGCATAGAAGATATTCATTTATTAACAGAAAAAGCGATACACTATATAAGTAAAAAGAAGGGGAAATAACATCTCCCCTTCTTTCCATTATCGCACTACGTTAGTTACATTCGTACGAAGGTCTCGGAACATATTTGTTACATCACGATTTAAATCGTTTGTAATTGTTCCATTGCGTAGCTGTGTACTCATTGTATCAACGCGAGTAAACATATCTGCTTTCGCTGTTACATAGACATTACGATTGTTCACAAGAGGTGCAACAGCTTTGCGAATATCATTTTCTAGCGCTTTTTCGTCTGGGTTGTTGCGAGTTTTGACCGCAATGACAACATCGTTACCACGTACAACAGTAGAAACACGATCTACATTATCCATACCTTTTACTCGGTTGGTAACTGCTTCAGCTACTTTACCATCATTGTTCATATAGGTATTGTTCATCGTAACATTACGAGTTGGGTATGGATTCGTCATTTGTCCATGATAGTTTACATCACG
The DNA here is from genome assembly GCF_030756675.1 of Bacillus multifaciens. Taxonomy (GTDB): domain Bacteria; phylum Bacillota; class Bacilli; order Bacillales; family Bacillaceae_G; genus Bacillus_A; species Bacillus_A multifaciens. The sequence goes on along the minus strand of NZ_JAVBXD010000002.1, from coordinate 202,146 downwards.
ATAATAATTGTATCCAACGTTATCGCGACGATTGTGAATGTCTTGATTAATTTTTGTATACTTTACATTCCCATACTGGTCAGTTCGCGTACCATTACGGTATGTGACATAATCTGTGTAACGATCTGTTTGCGCTACATTATCTCTATACGGATAAGCATTCTCATACGATGTGTGCTCATAATTATAAGTAGCATTACGGTCCATCGCGCTTTTATTTTTAGGTGTACCACATGCAGCTAACGCACTGGTAACTAACAAAGAAGCAGCAATAATTTTAATTTTTTTGTTCAATGCAAAAACCCCCTCTGTTAGAATGAACTTTTCATTCGAAAAGCTCCCTCTTATCATGAGTCACAAAGAGGGTTTTTACACTGTAAGTATTTTACTTAAATGTTCGGAGGTGCTGCTGCTAAATGATACTTAGGCTCTGAACAGACACGAAAACGCTCAATACTAGGACAATCTTTTTTCAGGAACTCCCTCCATTTTTAAACATTTGGCAATTGTGTTATATATTGTACCCATTTCATTTTCGTCTGCTTGATCTTCCAAAAGCCTGCGCTTGATGCTTTATGTATAATTTCATCCGATTCACCTAATACAATACCGCTCTCAACAATAAGGCCTTTTCCCATTGCTTGTACATGTAATCACCGCTGATTTCCTAAACAAATCCTCACATAAAAAGGGGCTGACCCAAAAGGCACATAAGTTCCTTTTGAAGTCAGCCTTTTTTCCGTTATCGACTGTTTTTTGCAATATATCGGCGCTTTTCACAATATATCGACCGCTCTTTAGAATATATCGGCGATTCGACACAAGATAAAGACACTTCGACAATGTTCAACATTCTAAATGCACGAAAAGGAGCTGACATTAGTCCTTTTTCGAGTCAGCTCCCTTTCTTACATTTTTTTAATTTTCCTCTTCTGGATAAGGAGTTCCAAATACAGAAGGAGGATTTTGTTGATAATACATTGTGCCCGGCTGCGGTGTATACGGAATATATGGGTTTTGCTGATGAAGCTCACGTGGAAAATAAGGCATACCCGGCTGCGGACTGTACAATTCCGGCTCGCCATCACAACCACAATCCTCTAGCATTGGCTCCATTGGCGGTACATTATTATCTATTGTGACAGGCGCAACATTCAGATTTGGCATAGAAGTGTATTGCATATCATATGGCGGTCTTCCTTGCATTGGCGGCATCCCCTGCATTGGCGGCATTCCTTGCATTGGCGGCATCCCTTGCATTGGTGGCATTCCTTGCATTGGCGGCATTCCTTGCATTGGTGGCATCCCTTGCATTGGTGGCATTCCTTGCATTGGTGGCATTCCTTGCATTGGCGGCATTCCTTGCATTGGCGGCATTCCATAGTATGGACTTTGCTGGTAAGGCATTTGATAATATGGTTCTGGCATAGACTGCGAATATGGTAATGGATGTGGGTACGGATTTGGTGCAATAGGTGGCATTTGATTATTTTCCATCATTGGCATCACATTTGGCATTTGATTACTTTCCATCATCGGCATCATGCTTGGCATTTGATTACTTTCCATCATTGGCATCACATTTGGCATTTGATTGCTTTCCATCATTGGCATCACATTCGGCATTTGATTGTTTTCCATCATTGGCATCACATTTGGCATTTGATTGCTTTCCATCATTGGCATCACATTTGGCATTTGATTACTTTCCATCATCGGCATCACATTTGGCATTTGATTACTTTCCATCATTGGCATTATATTTGGCATTTGATTGCCTTCCATCATCGGCATCACATTTGGCATTTGATTACTTTCCATCATTGGCATTATATTTGGCATTTGATTGCTTTCCATCATCGGCATCATGTCTGGCATTTGATTACTTTCCATCATCGGCATCATGCTTGGCATTTGATTGCTTTCCATCATTGGCATCATGCTTGGCATTTGATTATTTTCCATTATCGGCATTATATTTGGTATTTGACTATTTTCCATCATTGGCATTATATTTGGCGTTTGATTACTTTCCATCATCGACATTACATTCTCTATTTGACTGTTTTCCATGATTGGCACCGTAATATTAGGTGGGAGTACTTGCGGGATTTCTTTTGTGACATTTGGCATAACAACATTACTTACATTTTCTTTCTTCACTTCTGGAGCAACAATATTGCTTACATTCTCTTTCTTTACTTCTGAGGCTACAATTTTACTTACATTTTCTTTCTTTACTTCTGGAGCAACAATTTTACTTACATTTTCTTTCTTTACTTCTGGGGCAACAATTTTACTTACATTTTCTTTCTTCACTTCCGGGGCAACAATTTTACTTACATTTTCTTTCTTCACTTCGGGGGCAACGACATTACTTCCTTTCATTTTACTTACTTGCGGAGCAATTAAGTCGTTTCCTTTTTTAATAATATCTGCAATTTTATATCCTTTTGCGGGTTTAACCGGTGATTGCGGTGGCTGTGGCAAAATGTTTACGGAAAATTTTGTGCTCTCTTTTTGTTTCTCCGCTTTACTAACAGTCGGTTGCTTTTCAATAATAGGTTGTTTTTCCACTGGTTTCTCTTTTTGGATAGGCTGTTCTTTTTGCACTTCCTTTTGCGCTTTTACTTGCATTTCCTTCTGCACTTTTTGTACTGCTGGCTGTTCTGTAATTGGCCCAGCTTGCGGAGTCATTTCTTCCTCTTCTTCTATACCAAGCGTTTTCGGTGTTAATGGAAATTCCTTTTGCTGTACTTCTTTTACATATTCTTTTGGAGGGACTGAACCAGCACCTGGATTTTTTTTAATTGCAACACCGTTAGATGGTACTTTAATTTTCATGCCTGGCATAATTAAATCTGGATTGCTAAGCTGTGTATTCGCTTGTTTCAATACGTCAAAATCCACTCCGTACTTTTTCGCAATTTTCCAAAGGGTATCCCCTTTTTGCACGATATGAATTTTCAAATTTTCCCCCTCCTGTATAACTTATCTATAAATAAAAACGAGTATAAACACAATGATTGCTTCACCACAATGTATGCTCATAAAAGCAAAATTATGTACAAAAGAAAAAGCAACGGAAATCCGTTGCTTTTATACTCGCTCTAACATTCTGTTTAATGCAAGTACTGCTTCTTCCGTTACTTTTTTATCTACTTCAATTACATTTACATATTCGCCACGCATGATTGCTTCCAGTGCCCATAGTAAATGTGGTAAGTCGATACGATTCATCGTTAAGCATGGACACATAAATGGATTTAATGAAATAATTTCTTTATCCGGGTGCTGCTGAATAATACGATTAACTAAGTTCATTTCTGTACCGATTGCCCACTTGCTTCCAGACGGAGCTTTTTCAATCATATCAATAATATATTTTGTTGAGCCTGCATAATCAGAAGCTGCAACAACTTCATAACAACATTCCGGATGAACAATAATATTCATATCCGAATGATTTTCCCTTATACTTTCAATATTTTTCAAAGTAAAATTTTGATGAACGGAACAGTGTCCTTTCCATAAAATCACTTGAACATCTTCTATATTCCCGTCATATTCTAATGAATCTGTATGCGGATCCCAAACTGCCATGTTTTCTAACGGTACACCAAGGTCATATGCTGTATTACGTCCTAAATGCTGATCAGGTAAGAATAAAATTCGCTCTTTTTGTGTAAACGCCCATTTTACCATTTCTTTCGCATTCGAAGATGTAACTGTCGCACCGCCGTTTCGGCCACAAAATGCTTTAATCGCAGCTGTTGAATTTACATAGGTTAATGGAAGCATTGTCTCTCCAAATAATTGTTGTAATTCCTTCCAAGCTCGCTCTGTTTGTTCAATATCAGCCATATCAGCCATAGAACAGCCAGCTCGCATATCAGGAAGAATAACAATTTGTTCATCTGTTGTTAGCATATCAGCTGTTTCTGCCATAAAGTGAACACCACAAAATACAATATACTTTGCTTCTTTATTACGCGCCGCTACTTGGGCAAGCTGCAAAGAATCTCCTGCCCCGTCTGAAAACTGAACGACCTCATCTTTTTGGTAATGATGTCCTGGTATGAAAAGCTTTTCCCCCAACTTTTCTTTAATTTCACGCACACGCGCTTCCATCTCTTCGATTGACATTGTTCCGTAACGCTTTGGTAACATCGTTTCAATCGGTTGTACTGTTTCTAAAATATTCATCAGTGAAGTCCCCCTCTTCCCTCAATCACACTTCAATATTGAAACTAATATCTAACGCTTTAACAGAATGCGTTAACAACCCTAACGAAATGTAATCCACACCTGTTTGACCATACTTTGCTACATTTTCCATCGTAATCCCGCCCGAAGCTTCTGTAACAATTGCGCTTGGAACGAGCTTACAATATTCACGCACTTCTTCTGGCGTACGATTATCAAACATAATAATGTCTGCTCCTGCAGAAACCGCTTCTAATACTTGTTCTTCCGTCTCTGTTTCTACTTCTACTTTCACCATGTGTCCGAGCTGTTCTTTCACCGCTGTTACCGCTTTTGTAATCGACCCAGCAAATGTAATATGATTATCTTTAATCATGACACCATCATATAATCCGAAACGATGATTATAACCGCCGCCGCATACGACGGCATATTTATCAAACATACGAAGCCCTGGCATCGTTTTTCTCGTATCACAAATACGCGTATGATCGCTTCCGAGTGCAGTAACCGCTTTTCTTGTCATCGTCGCAGCGCCGCTCATACGCTGAATAACATTTAACACAACACGCTCAGCTGTTAATAAAGACGCAATCGGCCCCTGTACAGTAGCAAGGATTTCTCCAGTCGTTACTATGTCCCCGTCTTTTTTATGAAGTGTGACTTCAATTCGATGATCTAATAATGCAAAACCTTCCTTAATTACATCTGCTCCTGCAAACACACCTGTATCTTTGACAAGAAACGTTCCCTTTGCTTGCAGATCGTTTGGAAAAATAAGCTGCGATGTTACGTCTCGCTCTCCGATATCTTCTAGGAAAAATTGTTTCAATGCCTCTTTTACTTTTAACGCATTCATAGTACCCCTCTTTTCTTACGCGAATCGCAATACATTCTTTCTCATCACAATTTCATGTGTCTTATCACTACGATTTGGAAAGTCACTGCGATAATGACCGCCGATACTCTCTTTTCTTTGCAGTGCAGCTTTTGTTAGTAACTGACAAACCGTTAACATATTGATAATTTTTATTTCCTCATTTGTAAGATTTTCATATGGAAACAGTTTGTTATATGTTCCATACTGTTCTAACCATTGCTTCGCATACAATAAGCCTTCTTCTGTACGAACAATTCCAACGTAATTCATCATCATCTCTTGTATTTTTTCTTTTTTTGGTAATTGTATTTGTTGTAAATCACCTTTCACTATTTCATCGTTACCCACGATTCGCGGCCTACTATGTTCTAAAATGTGTTCTCCAACACGTTTTCCAAATACAAGACCTTCTAATAATGAATTACTCGCAAGGCGATTGGCACCATGTACACCATTACATGCCACTTCGCCAACTGCATATAAACGATTAATTGACGTTTCCCCGTCACAATTTGTTTTTACACCGCCCATATGAAAATGAGCACCTGGTACAACTGGAATAAAATTATCTTGAATAGCCACGCCATGTTTTTTACATAAAAAAGCGACCGTTGGAAACCGTTTTTCAAAATTTGCAATAGATGATATATCTAAGTGCACCGTTTCACCCGCTAACATTTGTTCATGAATGGCACGCGCAACTACATCACGCGGCGCAAGATCTTGTTGTTCATGAACATTCGTCATAAAACGCTCGCCTTTTCCATTTCGAAGAATAGCTCCTTCTCCGCGTACCGCTTCTGATACAAGGCCACAGCAAGCACCATTTACATGCAACATTGTTGGGTGGAACTGTACAAATTCTAAATCAACAAGCTCTCCGCCAGCCCGGTACACCATCGCTAAACCATCGCCTGTAACAGTACAATCATTAGAAGTAAATGCATACAATCCTCCAATACCGCCTGTTGCCAATACGACACTTTGTGCGTAATACTTTTGTATATTTCCTTCACGATCACGCGCTACAACACCGTGACAAGTTTGATTTTCTATTATAAAATCCAAGACCATTACGTGTTCAACAACTGTTACATATGGAAGTACTTGCTCTGCAAGATGTGCTAATAAATTTTTCCCGGTTGCATCCCCGCCCGCATGTAAAATACGGCGTTTTCGATGCGCACCTTCTTTTCCAAGATGCAGCCCTCGTTCATCACCATCAAAGTGCATCCCATTATCTAATAATGTTTGCATTTCTCGCGGTCCATGCTCTACTAGATAGTGAACCGCTTCCGGATTGTTATAATGGCAGCCTGCTGTAAGCGTATCTTCATAGTGATCGTCTGGATGATCAGTTGAAGCAACCGCAGCTGCAATCCCGCCTTGTGCTAAATTTGTATTGTTGTTTCTCCCTGTTTTCTTTGTGATAATCATCACATTCTTTTCGTGACAAATGGTTTGTGCAACGCGCAGCGCCGCAACCCCGCTTCCGATAATTAAGACATCTGCATTTGGCATTTTCATTGCCCCCTACTTTACACTTTTCAACTGTCTTGACACCTATATTTACATATATTTAAAATAATAACAAGAACTTTTTAGAAAACGACAAGAAAATCTTATACAGAAAGGGCTACACTCTATGATATATATGGACTATGCTGCAACAACACCTATGAGTAAAGAAGCGCTAGAGACATACACAAAAGCCGCTGAACATTATTTTGGAAACGAACAAAGCTTACACGATATTGGCGGAACTGCCTCCTCTTTATTACAATCTTGCCGTCAAACATTGGCGACGATGATCGGCGGGAAAGAACAAGGCGTTTTTTTTACGAGCGGCGGATCTGAATCGAACTATCTTGCCATTCAATCATTACTAAATACTCAGGGCGGCAAGCATATTATTACAACACCTATAGAACATGCATCAATCCGTAATTATTTTCGACTTCTTCAAAAGCAGGGATATGAAATTACTGAAATTCCGGTTGATTCCTTTGGCATGATTCAACTTGACGAACTCGAACGCGCGATTACAAAACAAACCGCACTTGCAAGCATTCAACATGGAAACTCTGAAATCGGCACGCTGCAACCAATTGCTGAAATTGGAGCTATTCTCAAAAAACATAACGTCTTATTTCATACAGATTGCGTACAAACATTTGGAAAAATATCAATTCATGTAGAAGAAATGAATATTGATAGCCTCTCTATTTCAGCACATAAAATTTATGGACCGAAAGGAGTCGGCGCATGTTATATCAACCCGCAAGTACGCTTTGGAGAAGTATTTCCAGGAACCTCTCATGAAAGAGGATTTCGCCCCGGCACCGTGAATGTCCCGGGCATCGCTTCGTTTATTACAGCGGCGCAGCTCATACTACAAAACAATCAAGAAAAAATGGGGCGTTTACAGGAGTACCGAACGTACTTTATCAAGCAATTACAAACTCTTTCACTCGAAATACAAATTGAAGGCCATTCTACTTCTTGTTTACCGCATATCATTGGGGTTACAATAAAAGGAATAGAAGGTCAGTATACAATGCTAGAGTGCAATCGTCGCGGCATTGCGATTTCAACAGGAAGCGCTTGTCAAATTGGAAAACAAGTGCCTTCTAAAACGATGCTTGCGATTGGCAAAGAATATGACGAGGCGAAGCAATATATCCGTTTTTCATTCGGACATCAAACAACAATAGAACACATTGATGCAACGATTCATGCAATTGCAGAAATTAGAAATCAATTCAATAGAGGGGTTAATAGAAAATGAATCAAAATGAACAAAAAAAGATTTTAGGTGAGGAAAGAAGACAGCTCATTTTAGAATGGCTCCTCGCTGCAAATAAACCATTGTCTGGCAGTGAATTAGCAAAGAAAACAAACGTAAGCCGCCAAGTTATTGTACAAGATATTTCTTTATTAAAAGCACGAAATGAACCTATTATTGCAACAGCGCAAGGATATTTATATTTGAAACCGACAGAAAAACAACACACCTTTGAGCGCATCATTGTTTGTCAGCATCAGCCAAATGAAGTTCGTAAAGAACTCACGCTGCTTGTAGATCATGGCGTTACAATTAAAGACGTAAAAGTGGAACATCCAGTATACGGAGATTTAACAGCTTCTATTATGGTAAGTAATCGCTTTGAAATTGAGCAGTATTTAAGCAAGATTGAAAAAACAAATGCAACTTACTTATCACAGCTTACAAATGGGATTCATTTGCATACAATTGAAGCAGATTCGCTCGAAAAGTTAAATGCTGCTTGTGAGGCATTGGACCGGGCTGGATTTCTTGTTCATTAAAAAACGCACAGAGAATTTTACTTTCTCTGTGCGTTTTTTATTTTCATCATGCTACAATAGAGAAAATAGTGGGAAGGGAGAAAATATATGGGAATCAAACTTATTCATTTTAGCATCGGGAAACCAAAAACAATGCAATATGCAGAAAATAAAGAAATGACAAGCGGCATATGTAAACAGCTTGTTAAGGATGCGTTTTTATCAACAGATGGATTTCAAGGAGACGGTGTTGCGGACCTACGCTTTCACGGCGGGCCTGATCGTGCCGTTTGTGTTTATCCTTATGAACATTATGATTTGTGGGAAACCGAGTTTCATACATCACTTCCTTCATCTGCATTTGGAGAGAATGTAACAGTTACAAATATGCTAGAGGAAGATGTTTGTATTGGTGACATTTATCAACTCGGAGAGGCAATTGTTCAAGTGACGCAAGGAAGAATTCCATGCAGTACCATTTCGAAACGACTGGGCATTCCTAGCATCTTACCTCGCATTGTTGAAACTGGCTACACAGGATACTTATGCCGCGTTCTACAAGAAGGAACGGTCCGTAAAGATTCACAAATTACATTGCTCGAGCGTCATCCGCTCCAAGTTTCCATTTTATTTGCGAATGATATCTATTTCCGAGGGCAAAAAGATGTAGAGGGAATGAAAAAAATTATTGCCGTTCCTGAACTCGCAGAAGATTGGCGAAAATCATTAATGACACGACTTGAAAAATTAACATAAAGAATCCCAATGCATACGCAATGGGATTCTTTTTCATACCCAATAAGAAGAATAGCTCCCAAGTAATGTAACCGAAAAACCGAGTGCTTCTAATTCCATTTTCACTCCTGGAAGCAGAACATCATCATACTCTTTCTCGACATCAATTAAGAAAAAATAATTACCAAGGCCTGTTTTCATTGGACGAGACTCAATTTTGGAAAGGTTTAATTTCCTCCATGCGAATGCGGATAATACTTGATATAATGCTCCTGCATAGTCTGAAGGTAACGTTACCATAAGCGTTGTTTTCTTCCCGCGTTGCTCTCCATTTCTCGGTAATTCCACTTGCCCCTGCTTATGCAATACGAGAAAACGTGTATGATTATTTTTATGCGTATGAATATTACGCCTAACAATCGATAATCCATACTTTTTTGCCGCAGACTCGTTAGCAATTGCCGCAATTTTTTCCTCTGGATGTTCCATCACAAACTGTGCCGCAGCACTCGTTGATGTCATATCCCGCACGGTCACACCTTTTAATTCTTGATTCAAAAACTTATGACACTGTGCAATCGCATGCGGATGAGAATGCACCGCATATACATCTTGCCAACCTTTTGCATGCTGCGGATGAACGAGGAAATGTTGCTGGACAGGTACTGTAATTTCCCCAACGATCGGCAGCGTTTGCTCATGCACAAGATAGTCAATCGTAATATTGACAGAGCCTTCAATCGCATTTTCAAGCGGGACAACTGCAAAATCAACAACCTCATTTGCTGCTGCATCTATACAATCTGGAATCGTTCGATATGGTACATGTTCAGCCTCAGGAAAGAAGCGACTCACCGCCATATTTGTAAATGTTGCTTCTGGTCCTAAATAGCCAACTCGAATCGTCATCTTTTCCCCTCTTTTTCGTTTTCTTACTGTTATATCATAAACATCTCTATTCTTCTACTTGTTTTTCGAAAATTACAACAAAAAAAGACTAGCAAGAGCTAGCCGATATGTTTCATGTATTCTTTTTGCGCAAAGAAGAAATAGCATATACATGCGATGAGATAAATAGCAATAACCTCTAAAACGAGCCAAGATGGTCTCATAAAAAAGGCCTTTTGGCACGTATGTAAAGCAACTGCACTATGTACGCTTCCAAATAAAACTGGGAAAAAGAATAGAATCCCTAATTGCCAACGTGAAATTTTATCTATTTCTTGTTTTGTCATTCCGATTTTCAAAAGAGTTCGATATTGCAGGCGGTCATATTCAATATTATGAAACCATTTAAAATAGACTGTGCTACAAGACGCTAGAAAAAAGAGGATACTAATGAACGAGCCGACAAATAATACTAGATTCCCTCCGTCTTTCGTTTCCTTATATATGTACATATTATTACGAATTACTGATTCTGCCCCTTTTAAAATGTGAGATTGTAATTCTTCACCTAATCTTTCTGTATTGTTCCAATCTCGTAAATCATATCCGTTATATACATATTTTTCGTGATTCGGAACTTGACGAGAAAGCTTCTGAAAATCTTGATTGTGCATAACGAGGAATCTTCCGCTCCGCTGACTTGTATCACTATTAAAGGCATTCCCTTCATATGCTCCGTTATATGTAAAACGATATGTTTCCCCTAGTACTTTAAAATGTATATATTTCTTAGGATACTTAGGAAGAAAATCATAATTACTATAATAAATAAATGTCACTGTTCCCTCTTTTGGATGAATTTGCTTCTTCGACTGCCTTTTTGCTTCTCTATTATATTCATCTTCTCCAATCACAGTTGCATAAGACTCTTTACCGGAATCCAATTGAAATGTTGCTGGGATTCCAATAAACGTTACGTAACGAAAATCATTGACACCATGCTTACGAAACAACTTTTCAACCGTCTCTTTTTCCATTACTTCTTTAGAACCGATCCCTTTTTCGACATATGAAAAAGCATGCGGCTGTTCATAGCGAAATAGTTCTCTCGTATTGGAAAAAAACAAATAAACAGAGCCTGTCGCCGTTACTACGATCGTTGTTAGCATAGATAAAATAAAGAAAAAGCGTCGATTATCTTTCACTGTATGCAACAACTGATTGACAACGAATAAATGCGGATAACGATACATGACACCCTTTCTATTTTTAATTCCTTGTAATACTTGAATCAGGCCATGTGTACAGACAAAATATGTACCAACTGTTGTTAAAATAGAAACAGGTATAAAATAAAGTGCAATGTTCATCATCGTCACTTTTGTTGTTAAACCATAACTGATACCTATACAGATAAAGCCGAACCAACAAAGCCAATTCCTACTTCTTGTTTCTTTTTTTCCTTCTTGCATTTCTTTTAATAGATGAATAACTTCTATTTTCCATATGCGCAGCGCACTAAAAATGGCCAAAAGAAGAAAGATAGCACCATATGTCATCATCGTTATCACAATCGCTTTTGAACTAAGCACAAACGGCAATTCAGTCGGCATATTAAGTAATAAACTAAAAATCATAGAAAATAGCTTTAAAAATAACGTCCCAATCCCAATGCCGAAAAAGCTCGCAAGGAAGCCTACCGCCATTTGCTCCATGATCATCATCCATATAAGATTTACTTTCGTAGCTCCCATTAATATAAATAGCCCAAATTCTTTCTTTCGAGATTGAATAAAGATTGAACTAGAATACAAAATAAATAAAATTGAAAAAGCAATTACAATTACATCGCATACAATCAGGCCTGCCTGTATCCCCTCATACAGATTATCCGTCCTCATATTAGGATGCATAATAATGGATGTATACATAAAAAAAGCAAAAACTGAGAAACAACTACTTAAGAAAAATATTTTGTAGTTGTGCCAATTCCCTCTAACATTTTGAAATGTAAGCCCGTAAAACTTCACCGCCCCACCTCCTCTAAAAACCGTTACATATGTAAAAAGCTAGGACTTCCTAGCTTTTTATGTGCTTTAAATATCCTCTTTGTGCAATTGCAAAATATAATGCTGATGCTAGTACGTATGCTGTAATAATAACCGCTCCTGACTTCCATAAATCTAAATACAGCATGTTTCCTAGTGTATATAATGCAAATCCACTATGCAAAATACCTATCAATATAGGAATGAAGAAAATTGCTCCCATTTGCCGAACTGCAATTTTACGAATTTCTTGATCGGTCATACCAATTCGTTTTAATGAATGAAACTGAATACGATCTTGTTCTTTATCATTAAACCACTTAAAGTATGTCATGCTGCAAGCAAAGAAGAAGAACAATATTGTTATGAAAAAGCCAATAAACATCGTAATCGCACCAGTTTCTTTTGCATTTTGATAAGCAAGAATCGAATTATCAAAATTCGCCTTTTTATCATCGGCGATATGCCCTTTCAATTCCGTCACGAGAGCCTCCGTATCTTGCCAGTTTTGAATGTAATAGCCGTAATACATTATCTTTTCAGCATCTGGAACAGCAGCTGCATACTTGGCGAAGTCTTGTTCATTTACAACAAATAAACTACCATTACCAGTATTAAATACCGCTTTTGTATACGGTTTATTTAACTTCAGCTCATACGGTTTATTTTGTATTTTAAATGTAAAAAGCTTCGTTGGATCAAATTTCATAAATTCATTCATCATATCCAACACAACCATTGTGCCAGTTCCCGGCTTATTATGAATTTCCGCTTCCTGTTGCTTTCGCGCTTCTGCATTAAATTCTTGCTCAGAGATAATTCTTAGATCAAATTCCCGGTCTTCATTCATCATTTTCATATGAAATGTTCCTGGTATTTCTGTTAAGGTTACTTTTCGTGCTTGTCCAAAATTATGTTTTTTAAGTAGTGATTGCATTGTCTCTTCTTTCACCACTTCATGAGAATTGACCCCTTTTTCCTGAATGGAAATAGCATGAGGAGAATGCTGCACTACTTTCGCACTCATATCCTCAAAGAAGACGTATAACGTCCCCATTGCCGAGGCAACAATTGCTGTGATGATTGAAACAACAAATAGAAAACGTGCGTTATCTTTCATCTTATAAACGAGATTACTAATAACAAACAAATTCGGCTGCTTATAAAAAAGCGACTTTCTTTTTTGCAATGCTTTTAATAGAACAACACTTCCTTGTGTGAATAAAAAATATGTTCCGACAATTGTTAAGCCAACAATTGGAAGGAAGTACACCGTAAGGTTCATGAATGTTACTTGAAAGCAAAGAACGTAGGCAACGATAATACTTAATAATCCAGCTATAAATAGCCATCTAAACGAAAACGGCTCAACTCTTTGTTTTCTTGCATCGCGAAGTAAATCAATAATTTGCAATCTCCATATCGTCCATAATCCAAATAATGATAAAACGAAAAAGAGAACGAAATATACACCGGCAGTAATTGCGATTGCTTTTCCATTCCAGACAAATGGCAATGCTTTTTCAATTCCAACTACAACACTTACTGCTTTAAAAAAGAGTGGTAAACCGAGCATACCGAGAGCAATTCCACCGACAATTGAAATGCAGCCAAGAATCATTTGCTCTCGTATGATCATTCTTCCTAACTGTCCTTTTGTCGCACCAATTAGAGTAAACAACCCTAGCTCTTTTTTACGAGCACGTAAAAAGATGGAGTTCGAGTATAAAATAAATAACGCAGAAAATAAAATAACAATATAATTACATGTCTCTAACCCTTTTTCAACACGCATTTTCTGACTAATGTTACCACCAACGACATCTGGATGATAAATAAACGAAGCATACATAAAGAACACAAAAATCGATAAACAGCTACTAATTAAAAACGCTTTATAATTACGCCAATTTCCTTTGACATTATTAAACGCGAGCTGGCGAAAGTTCATGGTATTCTCCCCCTAACATCGCAAGTACGTCTAATATTTCTTGGAAAAAGGCTTGCTTTGTCTCTCCTTTATGAATTTCTGAGAAAATTTCACCGTCACGAATAAATAAAATACGTTCACAATAGCTGGCCGCAACAGGATCATGCGTTACCATCGCAATCGTCACTTTCTTCTCTTCATGAAGTTCCTGCAGAGCACCCATCAATGATTTTGCTGATTTAGAGTCTAAGTTTCCCGTCGGTTCGTCAGCTAAAATTAAAGTTGGCTGATGAATGATAGCACGTGCTGCTGCCGCACGCTGCTGCTGACCACCCGATACTTCGTACACTTTTTTATGTAAAATTTCTTCTATGTTTAAAAACTTTGCAATTTCTAATACTTTCGCATCAATTTCTTTCACAGGACGATTTGCCATTACTAGTGGCAATATGATATTTTCCTTAATGGATAACGTATCAAGCAAGTTGAAATCTTGGAAAATAAATCCTAAATGTGTACGGCGAAACGCTGCAAGTTTAGCAGCACGCATTTGACTAATTTCTTCACCGTTCATATAAACGTGACCTGATGTCGGCTTATCAATGGTTGCTAATAAATTTAAAAGCGTTGTTTTTCCGCTTCCTGATGGTCCCATAATGCCGACAAATTCACCTTCTTCAATTTTAAAGTTAATATTATTTAGCGCTGTCGTTGTTACCGATCCTTTTGATTGATACACCTTTGTCAAACCTTTTACTTCAAGAACACTCATTTCGAATCCCCCTATATGTTTTCTTCTTACTCTTACTATAGAAAAAACGAGGGAAAGTAACGAGTGATTTCCCTTACAAAACGGTCTGTTATCTTACAATTTTGTCATTTTCCTCATCATTTGATGATATCCTTTATCTTTTGAGAATTGGAACGTAAACGTTGTTCCTTCTTTCTCTATTGATTGTACAGAAATACCATGACTAAGATGATCACAAATTTGCTTTGTAATATATAAACCCATCCCTGTCGCTTCTCTCGTTTTCCGTCCATTGATCCCCGTAAAAAACGGTTCAAAAATTCGTTTTATATCTTGCTTTAGAATGCCTATTCCGTTGTCACGGATATGTAATGTAAGCACACTTTCTGTTTCTTCGATTTGAAATGTAATCTCTTTTTTCTCTTTCTCTGTAATTCTTGTATACTTCAAGGCATTCATCACAATTTGATTAATGGCAATACTGAGCCATTTTTGATCCGAAGCTACCACGTACTGTTCTTTCTCAAACAAAACTTTCGGATATACAGCATATTGGATGAACGTTTTTTTATGTTGATTAATACTGTCACGCACAATATTCACGACATTGACTTCTTCTATTTTATAATCTTTCCCAAACTGTTCTAGGCGTGCCATATGAAGCGCTAAATCTAATCCATGTAAAATACGATTATTTTCTTCCCGAATACTTTCAATCGTATCTCTTGCTTCGCGGTGCGTTTGTCCAAGCTTTTGCAGCAATAGTTCAATGACAGATACAGGTGTTTTCATTTGGTGAATCCACTGATTCATAAAGATCGTTTGCTGTTCTCCTTTTGCCTGCCCTTCATGAATTTCATTCATATATTGTTGTCTTAAGAGCGAAAAAGCTTCTACAATTGCTTCTTGTTCGTATGTATAAGATGAACTGACAGATAAAGAATGATGCAACTCCTGTCCCTCTGCAATATAATGTTCTACCTTTTGTAAAAAGGCTCGTCTTTTCCGATAATCATGTATCAGAAAGAAAGCAAAAACGACGATTGATAATAAAAATCCATATAGCCATGTACTCCAATTTATAGATTGCTTCTGTAAAAAAGATTGCAGTTGCAAGACGAGACCAAATAGAAGGATACTCATCACGTAAGAAATAAGTAATGCGCTGCGGTCCATCACATATTTTTTAAGATTCATGTTTGTTCACCCAATTCGTTAAGAGCGCATATCCATAGCTCCGCTTCGTAACAATGGCATCCGTAATTCCTATCTCCTCTAACTTTTTACGGACACGCTTTACATTTACAGTTAATGTATTATCATCAACAAAAGCAACTTCATCCCATAATGCTTCTAGTAACTCTTCTCTCGTTACATATTGATCCGCTTGCTTCATTAAGCATTCTAATAAATAATACTCATTTTTGGTAAGTTCTACTTGCTTTCCTTGCCACTCTACTATGTGCTGCGCTTGATATAAAAGCAATCCATTCACGCCAAAATAATCATTTTCTGCTGATGATGCATATTCACCATACACACGGCGCAGTGCACTTTTTACTTTTGCCATAACAATATCTAAATGAAACGGCTTTGTAATATAATCGTCACCGCCATTTTCAATCGCCATTACTTGATCCATCTCTCCCGTACGTGCAGATACAAAAATAATCGGCGCGTTGGAAACGGTACGAATTTGACGGCACCAATAGAATCCATCAAAATA
Source organism: Bacillus multifaciens (assembly GCF_030756675.1). Taxonomy (GTDB): domain Bacteria; phylum Bacillota; class Bacilli; order Bacillales; family Bacillaceae_G; genus Bacillus_A; species Bacillus_A multifaciens. The sequence goes on along the minus strand of NZ_JAVBXD010000002.1, from coordinate 185,676 downwards.
CGGTAAATTAATATCAAGTAAAACTAAATGCGGGTTCACTTTTGCAAATTCATCTTTTATATACCGAAAATCTTGCACACGAAATGACTGATAACCATATTTATCGAGGTGCCCTTCTAAAATATCACCAATTTTCAAATCGTCTTCTATAATTAATATTTTATACATATCATTTCCACTCCCTTTTCAAAAGTACATCCAAGTACCTCACACCTCCCCTTTTTCCATTATAAGGGGAATTTTCCATTTGAGGAGATTTTTTTATATGCATATAAAAAAGACTGCCGAATTTCGGCAGTCCTTAATCGATAAATTCAAATTCATATTCAAGAATTTTTACAATATCGCCGTCTTTTGCACCGCGTTGACGCAGTTCTTCATCAATGCCCATACCGCGCATTTGACGAGCAAATCTGCGTACAGACTCATCACGAGAGAAGTCTGTCATCTTGAATGTTTTCTCAATATCATAACCAGAAATCACAAATGTACCGTCGCTTTCACGTGTAATTTCAAATTTAGAGCCTTCACCCTCAAATTTGTACATTACACTTGCATCAGATTCATCTACAACTTCGTGTATTGGGAATTCTGGTGTTGTTTCAATAAGATTTGCTACTTCAAATAGTAAATCGCGAACACCTTGACGCGTTACTGCAGAAATTGGGAAGATTTTCACTTCATCGCCCACTTTTTCTTTGAACGCTTGTAAGTTTTCTTCTGCATCTGGCATATCCATTTTGTTTGCAACCACAACTTGTGGACGCTCTGTTAGACGCAGATTGTATTCTTTTAATTCATTATTAATTGTTACGTAATCCTCATATGGATCGCGTCCTTCTAAACCAGACATATCAATCACATGAATGATAACACGTGTACGCTCAATATGGCGTAAGAATTGATGTCCAAGCCCAACACCTGCGTGCGCCCCTTCAATCAATCCTGGAAGGTCTGCCATAACAAAGCTGCGTCCATCACCTGTCTCAACTACTCCAAGGTTTGGAACAATTGTTGTGAAGTGATATTCAGCAATTTTTGGACGTGCTGATGATACAACAGATAATAATGTTGATTTACCGACACTTGGGAATCCAACAAGACCTACATCAGCTAACACTTTCAATTCTAGTACTACGTCACGTTCTTGACCTGGTTCGCCGTTCTCAGCAATTTCTGGAGCTGGATTCGTTGGCGTCGCAAAACGCGAGTTACCACGGCCACCACGGCCGCCTTTTGCGATAACTGCTGATTGCTCATGCGTTACTAAATCCGCAAGAATTTGACCAGTAGCTATATCTTTTACAACTGTTCCCGGCGGAACCTTTACAATTAAATCATCCGCTTTACGGCCGTGCTGGTTTTTACTCATTCCATGTTGACCGCGATCCGCTTTAAAATGACGCTGATAGCGGAAATCCATTAATGTACGTAATCCTTCGTCTACTACGAAAACAACATCGGCACCTTTACCACCGTCACCGCCTGCTGGGCCACCTTTTGGAACATATTTCTCACGACGATACGCAACCATTCCGTTACCACCATCGCCGCCTTTTACATATATCTTGACCTGATCTACAAACATTATCTCACCACACTTTTTTCTAGTAGTTGTAATATAACCGAGATTTCTTCATCTCGCACTGTATAAGAAATGGAGAACCATTTATTATGTTGATGAGCAAGCCAATCTTGTATTTCTTGTACATTTGTTAGCTTGCCACGAAAATCAAAAAAGAAACGAGCATCCCCACCGTCACATTCAACTGTGATACAAACATAATTTTCAACATAAACGTCTAAACTATGCTCAAGTATTTGGAAAAATTGAGCCGTCCATATAGATACTCTTTCATCTAGATGCGATAAGTTATGTATTTCTCCTAATACTTCGTACTCCAACAAGCACGGGTGCTGTTTCCAATTATATGTTAAAATCCATTCTGAAAACTTGGGCATAGACAGCCCCATCAGATTCGATTCTTGTCTCGCTTCTTGGACAAAACGGTCGATGAGTCCATGAATCTCTTCCACTCTTCCGAGCGAAAGATTTCCTTTAATCATCTGCATACGATTAAGCCAATCATGTCTTGAGTGACGCAACGCATCTATAATTGTCCATTTTTCTTTCATTCATATACCCCTTTAATATAGAAAAACTCTAACCTGCACTCAGGTTAGAGTTTTCCGTGAGTTTCTTATGCTTCTTGAGCAACAGGATATACGCTCACTTGTTTGCGGTCACGGCCAAGACGCTCAAAGCGTACTACGCCGTCAACTTTCGCGTATAATGTGTCATCGCCACCACGACCAACGTTAACACCTGGATAAATTTTTGTACCGCGTTGACGGTAAAGAATTGAACCACCTGAAACCATTTGACCATCTGCGCGTTTAGCACCAAGACGTTTTGACTGAGAGTCACGACCGTTCTTTGTACTACCTACACCTTTCTTAGATGCGAAAAACTGAAGATCTAATCTTAACATACGTTACACCTCCTGCACTTTTTCTATTAATCGGATATATTTTCCGTAATCAAGTTCGATCGTTTTTAGCGAAACAACCATGCCCTCTAACAGAAAACATGCTTTTTCTTTTGTAGGATCATCTAGATTACTAGGCAATTCATACGTCAAGAATCCACCATCTTTTCCAAGTTCAATGGTTGCTTGCACATTACAAAGTGATTCCACAGCATTTATAGATCCAAACACAACCGCTGTCGTTGCAGCACAGACAAGATCTTGTCCATGCGGAGCGAAGTTCGCATGTCCGGTCATTTTAAATGATTGGATACTTCCTAATTTCGTGCGGTTAATCGTAATTTTAATCATGACAACCCGAATTAAGCGTTGATTGCTTCAATCACTAATTTCGTGTATGGTTGACGGTGACCTTGTTTTTTACGATTGTTCTTTTTCGCTTTGTATTTGAAAACGATGATTTTCTTAGCGCGACCTTGTTTTTCAACTTTCGCAGTAACCGTTGCACCTTCTACAACTGGGCTACCAACTTTAACAGTTTCGCCACCAACGAAAAGAACTTTGTCAAAAGTAACAGTTTCACCAGCTTCTACGTCTAATTTCTCTACGTAGATTGCTTGACCAGCTTCAACTTTAATTTGTTTTCCACCTGTTTCGATAATTGCGTACATAATTGCACCTCCTCATAATTACTAAGACTCGCCAAAACGAGGTAGACATACAATGTCTTTTCGGAACCTGTCCTGCGCGGTTGTAGTATATAGCAGTTTAGGTGCTATAAACTATAACATAGAGATGTTATCACGAAACACAGCCTATTGTCAATGAATCTTATACTAACTATTTTTTCCGCGCGCGTATCTCTTCCTTCGTTCCAAAGCGTTGAATCGTGTAACGCGCTGCTTCATCATCAATAAAATAAATTTGAAAAGATATATTGCGCTGCAGTTCTTTCTCAAAAAAGATTTGCTGCACATTCGGATGAGCAGCGATTAGAACAGCTTCGTCATCTGTTCCATTATAAGCAATGAGCTCTCTCTCTAACTCATATGCTACCGTTTCATGCGATAACACATAACCGCTACCTTGACACATTCTGCAATCTGTCAACAGCATATCACGAAGCGATTGTTTTTTACGTTTTCTTGTTATTTCTAAAATACCGAGTTCTGTAAACCCTAATACTCTCGTATAAGCATGGTCTTTTTCTAAATGCGACTTTACAATTTCTCTTATTTTTTCTTTTTCCTCACGGCGCTTCATATTAATAAAATCAATTAAAATCATCCCGCCAATGTCACGAAGTCGCAACTGCCGTGCAATTTCTTTTGCCGCTATTTCATTTGTGCGCAGTACTGTATCTTGTAAATTTTGTTTCCCGGTAAATTTACCAGTGTTTACATCGATTACCGTCATTGTTTCCATTTGTTCAATGAGTAAATTTGCTCCATTTGGAAGCCACACTACTTTTTTCAATGCCTTTTCAATTTCACGATCAATTCCATAGCGAGCAAATAACGGCGTCTTTTCATGAAAAAAAGCAACTTTTTCTGCACCTATTTTTTCTTCTAATTCTTGTATCATACTGCGCTGATCTACAATCACTTGCGAAATCGTATCTACTGGTATTTCTTGAAAGATTCGATCTAAAAAACTAGATGGAGAATACACGAGAAGCGGTGCCTTTCCTCGTTGCTCTTGTTTTTTCACAAGTTCAAATTGAGATTGAAGGCGTTGCATCTCCGCTTGTACTTCTTGTATTTCTACTTTTTCACACGCAGAACGGAAAATAAATCCTCCTGTTTTTTCTAGCGTAAGAAGTTGTTCTCTCTTTTTCTCATCTTTTATTTTCCGGGAAACGGCAAAAACCGTGTCATAGGGCATATATACAACATATTTCCCGGTGAATTCTATGTTTGCTGTTACTTTTGGCCCTTTCGTATCAATTGCTTCTTTCACAACTTGTACGAGAAGCGATTGCCCTTCATGTACTCGCATAGATGATGGCACGTTTTCATATGACAAATAAGCATGCTTCTCTAGGCCAATATTGACAAAAGCAGCGTTCATCCCTGCGATTGTTCGCATGACGCGACCAATGTATATATTTCCAACAATTTGTTCTTGTTCATTTCGTTGCCATAAGAGTTCTACAACCTCGTTCTCTTCTTCAACAGCAACTCGCTTTTCCGAACCGGTGTAATTTATGTATAACGTCTTCAAAGTCTATTCCTCTCTTTTATCCTTTTTTGTAACTACTCAGCCGTACATTTCATTTAGAAATTTGGTAAGAGGTATGATTCCAGTGAAAATACGCTCCTTATTACCTATAGAAAGTTATTTTCATTTTTCAGCATATAGATTGCTGCCACGAAGATAAGAATGGACCCACCCCTTGCTGCCTTTCTTTGTTTTAAAAGTGGCAGGAAAAGGCCCTGACCGCTCCTTGTGCATTGCCAGTTCCTCTCGACCATTTAAAAAAATGTTTTTCCGCCTTTTTTTCACAGAGTGACTGAGTAGTTACCCTTTTTTTATACAATAATAAAAGGTTAGTGCTACCGTCAACACTAACCAATTAACTCTTCTACAGATGATGCTGTTCTTTTTTCTGTAAAATATGCGTAAAGCAATTCATTTTCATCTAGCGTGTATTGATTTTTATGATCTCCATTTATTATAATTGAATGCTTATATCCTCTTCGAAACTGTGTGAAAATATGATACAAACTCGTTTCCCTTTGAACTGTAATGGCTGTAACCTTAGCAATTTCTCGTTTCTTTCCGTAATACCGCTCCAATAAAAAACGCATAAATGCATAACGACGTTGTTTCCACTCTTGAAATAAAGAAAATGCTAAAAATAGAAGTAACGCCCACATCATTGCATTCTTTCCATTCCAAAAGAGCTGTAGCCCTAATATAACACTAAGACATACAATTGATATTCTCATCATAATATTATGTGCTTGTAAAAATGGAAAGCGATGCGATAATATGTTTAGTACAATTTTCCCTCCATCAAGAGGCCAAATCGGTAATAAATTAAAAAATAAAATGGTCATATTGTTCCACAGAAAAAAATTGTAAAAGTTTTCTCCCATCCAGCCTACCGTGTACAATAAATAGGCAGCCGCTACCATCCATACATGTTGAACAGGCCCTGCTATAATAACAAGCATTTCTTCATTTAACGGCTTATTCCCATGCTCATCAAGCTCAGCTACCCCGCCAAATGGCAAGAGCTGAATTTGTTTAATGCGCCATTTAAAATGAGCGGCTGCTATCGCATGACCTAATTCATGAATAAAGACAATGAAAAATAAAATAAGCACCTCTTTAAAACGAGCTGTAAAAACCGCAATTGCTATAACTCCCCAAAACAACGGATGAATGGTAATCTTTGAAAAAATCTCACTATATTTATTCAAATGAAATCACCTGAATTGGATCAATAAATTTTTCATTCTTTTTGAACGCAAAATAAAATTTTCCATTTGCAACTGTTCCAACTTTTTGCTTTTTCGCTACATAATCATATAGCTTAACTGATGTTTCTCCTAAATTTCCGTACCAAGATTCCGTACCATCTGCATGTTGGATTTCAACTGTATTTCCAAACTCCTCTTTTTGACCAATCGAGACAACAACGCCCTCATTAACTGATTCCACAACGGCATTCGCGTCTGTTTGTACAAACACACCTTGTCCGTTTGCCTGAAAACTTTGCGTTACTTTTCCTGAAGCAGGAACAGCGTAATTCTTTTCTTTCTGCGTTGTTTTCTTTTCACTAGAAGGTAAAAAAGATAGCGGTTTTCCAAACTTTGATTCATACCACTTCGATACAGATGCAAATTGAAATTCTTCTTTCATTACTTGTTTAACAACTGTACGTGGGCCTTCAAAAGAATTTGTTGTGTTTTTAAATAAGATGGCTACGACAAGAACAAGAATAGCAGATAGCAGCAGCCTAAAGAGAAATATTTCCTTTCGAAAGATAGGCTTTGTCTTTTCTCCTTCCTCAACAAGAAGCGGTGTATAGTCTTGTTCTTCATATAAAAATATTTCATCCTCTCTTTCCTGCTGCGCTTTTCTCTTCTCAATACGCTTTTTAATTTCTTCTACTCGTTTATTTCTCATCCTGACCCCTTCCTCTTTCCATCAGTTTGTACATATGTATGAGTTGTCCGGGAAAGATATTCATGGGAATGCTTTTCTCCTAGAAGGTCAGAGCGTATACGAGCAGCTATCCTTAAAACAAAAAAAAGCACTCCACATATATGCGAAGCGCTCTTAACGTATTCCGAAGAATTTTTTCATTTTCGTAAATACTGATTTTTTTTCATTTTCAAGCGGTTGCAATGGTACATTTTCTCCAAGCAAACGTCTTGCGATATTTCGATAAGCAATGGATGCCTTTCCACTCGGCTGCAATGCTACAGGCTCTCCTGTATTTGTTGCTCGAATCACCGCATCATCATCTTCAACGATCCCAAGTAATTCAATAGACAAGGTACGTACAATTTCATCTACATCCAACATATCCTGTTCATGTAACATATGACTGCGGACACGATTGATAATTAACTTAGGCGGCTCGATATCTTCTTTTTCCAATAGTCCGATAATCCGATCAGCATCACGCATTGAAGATACTTCTGGTGTTGTGACAACAATCGCTTTATCAGCACCTGCCACAGCGTTTTTAAAACCTTGTTCAATACCGGCTGGGCAATCAATTAATATGTAATCATAATCTTGACGTAATTGTTGTATTAATTCTTCCATTTGTTCGGGTGTTACTGCCGACTTGTCACTCGTTTGTGCTGCAGGTAATAAATAAAGTTCATCAAAGCGCTTATCTCTAATAAGAGCTTGAGGTAAACGACAACGTCCTTCAACAACATCAACAAGATCATATACAATACGGTTTTCCAATCCCATTACTACGTCTAAATTTCGCAAGCCGATATCTGTATCAATTAAACATATTTTTTTCCCGGATAACGCCAAGGCTGTACCAATATTTGCAGACGTTGTAGTTTTACCTACTCCGCCTTTTCCAGATGTAATAACTATTGCCTCTCCCACAGCTATACAATTCCCCTTTCTAACCTTGTTAAATTAGGTCTAAGATGAGTGAGAAGTTGAATGCGATCGACAACAATGTGATTGTTCTCATTAATGTAGGCACATTCTGCCCCTTCCGCCCCGTCTTCTTTCTCCTCAGGAGCGCGCGTTGTCACATCGCTAATCCGAAGCTGCATTGGATTCATAACAGAAGCTGCTATAACAGCTTCTGCATCCCCATAATATCCAGCATGTGCAATTCCTCGTAATGCTCCAATAATAAAAATATTTCCTCCAGCGATAACCGTACCGCCTGGATTCACATCTCCAATCAATAATAAATCGCCTTTTACATGCAATATTTGACCTGAGCGAACAATTTTTGAAACAGAAACAATTTCTGTTTCTTCTTTCCATGCCACCGCTTGTTCTTTCGTTACAACATCACTCTCAATAGAATCTACGACTAAATTCTTTTTGTTACGAATTAACGTGCGCAACTCTTCTTGTTGAACCTCTGTTACATAACGATTTCCAACTTTAACCTGCACTTCAATAAGAGAGCGTCCATCACCCTCGTAGTAATGAGTGGAAAGCTTTTCGTCAAGTTCTTGCAGCAATTCACGAAATGAACAGGAATCATCCAGATGTAATGCTAAACCATCTTTCGTTCCTTTTATAGTCACATTATGTTGCTTTTTTTCTGTCACCAATGCTCACCCCACCGATTTAATTCGACATAAAATCAGAAAATCCTTTTTTCTTTTTCTTCCATAGCGTCTGAAAGACGTAAAAGATATCGTTGCAGTGGGAAGCAAAATAGCAGTAAAAAAATTCCGTTCAACAACAGCGTCGGAAGAAGACGATCTGTGAAAAAGATATGCGCTGGCATATGAACACGACCAATTAACGTCAAAAATCCATACACATAATACTCTAGCGCAGCAATACTTGCTAATACAATAAAGAACACAATAAAAAGGTTCACTTGCAAAATTCGCATTGCCTGGTAGACAAGATACACTAAAATTGGATAAGCAAATATATACACACCAACTAATTCTGTATGTACGATATCAAACAAAAATCCAAATAATAGCCCATAGTAAATGCCATGTACAGAATTAAAGTAAATTGCAATAAAGCATAAAACAATCATTAAAAAATGCGGTGCTACAATTGTATCCTTCCAAAAAAGACTCGTTGGAACAATAGTAGAAAACATATTCTCCAATACAAATACGAAAAGAAGTAGAAGAGGAAGAATCGCTTTTTTTAAAATCTCCATCTCTTCCCCCTCCTATTTCCCTAAATCTACTGTCGACATAGTCCGTTTGGCAACCATAACATTACTAACATCACTTAAGTCTGCTGCAGGCTTGATATAAGCTGTTTGTGTCAATCCGTACTCATCCGCTGTTACCTCAACGATTTGTCCGATAACCAATCCATCTGGGAACACACCGCCAAGACCAGAAGTTACAACTGTTTGATCCTTCTCTACTTTCACACCAGATGGGATTTTTGTGAAAACAAGCTGCTGCTTCTCTTTATCGTACCCTTCAATTAATCCGAAAACATTACTATCTCCTCGGACAACAGCTGAAATACGATTTGTTCGGTTTAATGAGCTGATTAGCTCAACTGTTGAAGTAAACTGTGAAACACTTTTTACTTTTCCAATTAAACCTTTTGATGTAATAACAGCCGCATCTTTTTGAATGCCTTGTTGTGCACCTTTATCAATCCCGATTAAGTCATTCCATTTATCTGGATTACGAGCAATAACAGTTGCTTGAATCGGTTTAAAATCACTAAGTGTATCTTTTTTTCCAAGAATATCACGAAGTTCTTCATTTGTTTTTTCTAATTCTTTTACTTTTACGGACAGCTCTGCATACTTGTCCAATTTTGCTTTTAATTCTTTATTTTCTTCATACGTGCGCTTTACATCTTCTACGTTCTCAAAGAATCCGGCAACATAATTCGCTGGCTTTTGAAATACACGTTCTACAACTCCTACGGTATCCTTTACAAACTGCTCTGGCCACGTTAGATTTTTCCGTTCTTTCAATGAGATTCCGATCAATGCCACGAGAAGAATAATACTAACTAATAAAACAATTAATCTTTTGTTTAAGAAAAACTGTGGCACGTTCACACCCTCTTAAATTCACTAATTTTTTGTGTTGAAATAATGGATTTTATCGAGCATTTTTGAAAAGGTCGATGTTGTCTAACGCTTTACCTGTTCCAATTGCTACGCAATCTAATGGATTTTCTGCAACAAGAACTGGCATATTTGTTTCTTCGCTAATTACTTTATCTAAATTACGAAGCAATGCACCGCCACCTGTTAAAACAATACCGCGATCCATAATATCCGCTGCTAATTCTGGCGGAGTTTTTTCTAATGTATTTTTTACAGATTCAACAATTGCATCTACAGTATCTTTTAACGCTGATGCAATTTCTTCTGGGCGAATCGATACTGTTTTTGGTAATCCAGTCACTAAATCACGACCACGAATATCCATTGGCTCAACACCTTCTGGCTCGCCAGCAGAACCGATTTCTAATTTTAATGCTTCTGAAGTTCGTTCCCCGATCATTAAATTGTAGTTTTTCTTAATGTACTGAATAATTGCATCGTCCATTTCATCACCGGCAACACGAACAGATTGGCTTGTTACAATACCGCCAAGAGAGATAATCGCTACTTCTGTTGTACCACCGCCGATATCTACAACCATACTACCAGTTGGTTCCCAAACAGGTAAATTCGCACCAATTGCAGCTGCAAATGGTTCTTCAATTGGATATGCATCGCGTGCACCTGCTTGACGAGTTGCATCGATTACTGCACGTTTTTCAACCGCTGTAATACCAGATGGTACACATACCATTACATATGGCTTACGAGAGAAGAAGCCATTTGATTTCTGTGCTTGTTGAATATAATATTTCATCATTGTTGCTGTTGTTTCATAATCAGCGATAACACCGTCTTTCATCGGACGAAGTGCTACAACATTTCCTGGTGTACGACCAATCATTTGTTTTGCATCGTTACCAACTGCAACAATTTGCTTTGTGTCTGTTTGCAATGCCACAACAGATGGCTCGCGTACAACGACACCTTTCCCTTTTACGTATACAAGCGTATTCGCTGTTCCTAAGTCTATCCCAAGGTCACGAGTAAAACCACCAAATCCAAACATATTCTATATCTTCCTTTCTAATTTTGACAAATTGCTCATTTTTCTTTCAATATTATTATATTTATATAAAACATAACGTTTTTACATGTTCTCTGTTATAGTGTAGACGAAAGCCTACAAAAAACTCATAACTCACATTATAAAACAAAATAAAGAAAAAAAATAGTCTTAAATATGACCTTTATCTTTTAAACTAACGAATTTATGGTCACCAATAATAATATGATCGAGAATTTCAATCCCAATAATTCTCCCGCATTCTACAAGCCTTTTCGTGACTTCAATATCTTCTCGGCTTGGCGTGGGGTCGCCCGAAGGATGATTATGAAGACAGATAATAGAGGCAGCAGCGCGGCGAAAAGCTTCCTTGAACACCTCACGCGGATGCACAATCGAGGCATTCAAACTTCCAATAAATACTGTTTGTCGATGCATCACTTGATTTTTCGTATTTAAATATAAACATACAAAATGTTCCTGTTGTAAAAAGCGCATCTCCTCCATCATATAACGTGCGCAATCTTCTGGATTACGAATGCTATATCTATTTTGATACTCTAAGCGTACCATTCTTCGTCCAAGTTCAAAAGCAGCAATAAGTTGGGATGCTTTTGCCACCCCAACGCCATGAATGCTTGTCATCTCTTCAATTGTTGCATCTTTTAACATTCGTAATCCGTCAAAGTAATGCAAAATTCGGTTTGCTAATGTTAAGACCGACTCCTCTTTTGAACCTGTTCGAAGTAATATAGCGAGAAGTTCTGTGTTTGATAAGCTGCTTGCTCCTTCTAGCAATAAACGCTCCCGTGGTTGATCTTCTTTCACAACATCACGAATGCAGCTCATATTCCAGCCTCCTTTACATATTAAATTGTTTCAACTCGCGCACAACACGTGCAATCGGCAAGCCAACAATCGCATAATAATCACCTTGTATATGCTGAACAAAAATTGCACCTTTTCCCTGTATCCCATAGCTACCTGCTTTATCAAGCGGTTCTTTCGTTTGCACATATGCATGAATTTCTTCTTCAGTTAATTCCCAAAACGTTACTTCTGCACGCTCATAAAATGTCACTGTTTTTTCTTTTGAAATAAGAGCAACTCCTGTATACACCTCATGAGTTTTTCCTGATAAGAACCGTAACATTTCTTTCGCTTCACTCTCATCCTCTGGTTTTCCTAGAATACGCGACTCGAAAGTAACGATTGTATCAGCTCCAAGCACAATATAGTCTTCGTAATCCTTTGCTACAGCAGATGCTTTTTGCAGCGCAAGTGACATCACGATATCATGCGGTGATGAATACGCCCCAATCGTTTCTTCTACATCACTAACTACAACCTCAAATGGCATATCCACAAGCTCAAGTAATTCTTTACGTCTTGGTGAACCAGACGCTAAAATAAGTTTTTTCATACGTTCTCCTTTCATTTTTAAAATTAGCGGGAAGATATAGCATAACCATACTAAATGTATAGATTCTCCTCAAATTTTAAAAATATCATTTTTCTTTTTAAAAAATACAAAAGAAAGGAAAAAGCACAACCTTGCTTTCCCTTTCTTCAGTACAAATAAGTAATAGAAAAAAGCACCCACATGCTGATGTGTAATTGAAATCTCATCTATATATCCATTTTAATTTTTCGACATATAAATCACTGCTATGTAAACTACTTACTTTTTCCTTTTGTTTTAAACCTTGTATGTGGCAAAAAAGGCCCTGACCGCTTCTATGCACGGCCAGATGCTCTCGTTCGCCTAAAAAGAAAGAGGGTTTTATGTCGATTCTTTAATTTGTATTTATATCATTATTATACGTTTTTGTTTTTTTGTGAAACTATTTTTTCATAAGAAAGAAAACTATCTACTAACACTTGCTGTAATTTCGTCATTGTTTCCATATCTTGTTTCTCTTGTTCTATTGTTTGCACCGCCACTGATGCATACGTAAACAACTTTTTTAAATCATCCCGCTTTAATGCCGCCTCTTCTTTTTTTATTGCTTTCCATTCAGTTTCAATCTGTTCCATATGTGCTTTACTTATTTTGTTTCCGGACTGCAATGCAGCGGTTTGTTGCAATAGTTTCCCAAACAACGATTGCAGCTTTTCTAAAAGCGCTCCATATTCTTGATCCTGTTTTAAAAGCGCTTGATCTGTAATCTCCCATTTCTTTTTCACAACTGATATATCTTTTTGTTTATATTGCGTAATTAGCTGCATAACAGATTGCTCATCATGTGCCATCCCAAGAACGAGTAAATATTTATCCCCTGACTGCATAATTGCTCCAGTGACTCCATTTTCTTGTAACTCCTTTAATGATGCCTGTCCCTTTTCTTTCGAAGAAAAGACTCCGCCCTGCACAAAATAAATCGTCAGCGGTGCTAAAGCCTGTGGTGCTGTTTTCTCATTTGTCGGTTTTTTTGTTTCATTTTTCTCTGTAACATTTGCTGCCGGGGCTGTCGTTTCGCGAACTGTTTCTTGTCCCGTTAGTAAGTGCAGCATTCCCATTCCAAACCCTGTCCCAATTACAATCGCTGTAGATACCGTGAAAATAAACCTATTACTCCATCCCTTTTTCCCTTTACGTATAGATGCTGCATGTTTTTGAAACGGCACAACATTACTTGTCACCGTATTCTCCGGGATCATCCAATCAAACTCTTCTTTTTTTGTTTCCTCTTCTTTCTTCTCTATATAATTTGATTCCGTTCCATTCACCTTAATTGAAATTGGTCGCGATTGTTTGTCCATACCCCCACTCCTTACTTCTTATCATTGCCAGCATCGTATCATACTCGTTTCAAAAAAAAACGAGATACTTGTCAAAGAGATTCGCCAAATTATCCTATATTGTTATCTTATATGTATGCTTGCGTCTTTATTTGTAGAACAAAAAAACTAGACAGCTTATTTCTGTCTAGTTTTTTGAACTACATATTTACGAGCTTCAGATATGAAATAAAGAGAACCTGTTAGCAAGAAAACATCCTCTTCTTGTAAACAATCCATTGCCCTACTAATCGCTTCCTGCCAATTTTCAAAAATATGTTTTGATTCTCGCTTTGAATGAGCAGCAAGAGCCTCGGCAGAGATAGCACGATCAAACGTGAACGTTGTAAAAATCATTTCATCTGCAATTGTTTCTAATTGTCCAACCATTTCATCCAGCTGCTTGTCCCCAAGTGCTGTAAATAAAATAATAATTCGTTTTTCACTGTAGTGTGCACGAACAGTTTCTACAAGGCTATGTATGCCTTCTGGATTGTGCGCGCCATCAATAATGACATGCGGGTGAGTTGAAAGTTGTTCAAACCGCCCAATCCAATATGCTTCAGCTAATCCTTTTCGAATGTGCTCTTCATCAATTAAAAATGCTTGATATACTTTTAGATACGACATCGCCATAAGTGCTAGCGCCGCATTTTGTACTTGATGCTGGCCTTTCATGGAAATGAAAAGATCTTCATACGTATGGAATGGAGACGAGAATGTAAAACGTTCTCCTTCTTTTTCTGAAGAAAGATGTTCTACTTGCATTTGATCTCCTAGTTCATATAAGTTAGAACGTTTTCTATTAGCAGCTGTACGGATAACTTCTAATGCTTCGTTTTGCTGCACGCCAGTTATTATAGGAACACCTGATTTTATTATTCCCGCCTTTTCAAATGCAATCGCTTCTAACGTATCTCCTAAAATGTGCATATGATCATGACCGATATTTGTAATAATTGAAAGTACAGGGTGAATGACATTCGTTGAATCGAAGCGTCCTCCAAGTCCTGTCTCAAATAAAACGATGTCACACATATTCATCTTTGCAAAATAATACAGCGCCATAACAGTAATAATTTCAAATTCTGTCGCTTCACCTAAATTTGTTTCATCTAACTTTTCCACAACAGGTTTGACCACATTTACAAGATCTGCAATTTCTTGATCTGCCATTGGTACACCATTCACACTAATCCGTTCATTAAATGTTTCAATATACGGAGAAGTAAATGTCCCTACTTTGTACTCTGCCGCCTGTAACATATAGCGCATATATGTGAGAGTTGAACCTTTTCCGTTTGTTCCCGCAAGATGAACACATTTTATATGACGTTCTGGATTTCCGAGTTCCTCTAACATCCACTCCATGCGCTCTAACCCTGGTTTTATACCAAATTTTAAACGGCTATGAATCCAGCCGATTGCTTCTTCATATGTATGTATCACGTATACCATTCCCCTTTCCATCAAAAAACGAACCAAAGCAAAAGATTGCTTTAGCCCTATTATACTCAAACAGGACAATCTTTTCCTTGGTTCGTTATTTAAAATAACTTATTTTTGCAGATCTGCTAGACGTTGGCGAACTGCTTCGCGTTTTTCTAGATAATCTTGCTCTTTCGCGCGCTCTCCTTCAATAACTGCAGCTGGAGCTTTTGCTACGAAACCTTGATTGGAAAGTTTCTTCTGTACACGTTCTACTTCTTTGTCGAACTTCTCAAGTTCTTTTTCAAGACGTGCTTTTTCTTCATCAAGGTTGATTAGATCAGCTAACGGTAAGAATAACTCTGCACCTGATACAATTGCTGTCATCGCTTTTTCCGGTGCTTGTAAATCCGTTTGAATTGTTAATTCACTTGGATTACAGAAGCGCTCAATGTAAGAGCTATTTTTCGTAAGCTGCGCTAGTACTGTTTCGTCTTTTGCTTTGATTTGCATTTGAACTTTTTTGCTCATTGGTGTATTTACTTCCGCACGGATATTACGAACAGAGCGAATGATATCAACAAGAAGGTGCATTTCTGCCGCTGCTTCTTTATCTTGTAAATCTTCGCGAACTGTTGGCCATGCTGCTACTGTAATAGATTCACCTTCATGAGGTAAGTGTTGCCAAATTTTCTCTGTTACGAATGGCATGAATGGGTGTAACAGGCGCATTGTTTGATCTAGTACGTACGCTAAAACAGAACGAGTTGTTTTCTTTGCTGCTTCATCTTCGCCGTATAATGGGAGCTTCGCCATTTCAATGTACCAGTCACAGAAATCATCCCAAATAAAGTTGTATAATGCACGACCAGCTTCACCGAATTCATATTTATCCATGTTACGCGTTACACTTTCAATCGTTTCATTTAAACGAGTTAAAATCCACTTATCTGCAACTGATTTTTCACCAGTTAAATCAATATCTTCGTATTGCATGTCTTCCATGTTCATTAATACGAAACGAGATGCATTCCAAATTTTATTGATGAAGTTCCAAGTAGATTCTACTTTCTCCATGCTAAAGCGTAAATCTTGACCTGGTGCACTTCCTGTTGATAAGAAGAAGCGCATTGCGTCTGCACCATACTTCTCGATAACTTCCATTGGATCAATACCATTACCTAAAGACTTACTCATTTTACGTCCTTGCTCGTCACGAACAAGACCATGAATTAATACGTCTTTAAATGGACGCTCTCCTGTAAACTCTAGACCTTGGAAAATCATACGAGATACCCAGAAGAAGATGATATCATATCCTGTTACAAGTGCATCTGTTGAATAGTAACGTTTGAAGTCTGCTGCATCTTCGTTTGGCCAACCCAGTGTTGAGAATGGCCATAACGCTGAACTAAACCATGTATCAAGTACGTCGTTATCTTGATCCCATTTTTCGAGATCTGCTGGAGCTTCTGTACCTACGTATACTTCACCAGTTTCTTTATGATACCAAGCTGGGATGCGGTGTCCCCACCATAATTGACGAGAAATACACCAGTCATGAATGTTTTCCATCCAGCGTAAGTATGTGTTCTCAAAACGATCTGGTACGAACGTTACTTTTTCTTCTTCTTTTTGTTGCAGGGCAACAGCCTTTTCTGCAAGTGGTGCCATTTTTACGAACCATTGTGTTGATAAATAAGGTTCAACAACTGCTCCGCTACGCTCACTATGACCTACCGCATGCATATGAGGCTCAATTTCTACTAATACGCCAGCTTCTTGCAAGTCTTTTACTAATTGCTTACGGCATTCGAAACGATCCATACCGTTATACTTACCAGCTTTTTCGTTCATTGTTCCATCTTCATTCATTACTAAAATGCGTGGTAAGTCGTGACGGTTACCTACTTCAAAGTCATTCGGATCATGAGCTGGTGTAATTTTTACAACACCTGTTCCGAAATCTTTCTCTACATACTCATCAGCAATAATCGGAATTTCACGCTCTACGATTGGAAGTGTAACCGTTTTTCCGATTAAATGCTTGTAACGATCATCTTCTGGATGAACTGCTACTGCTGTATCACCAAGCATTGTTTCTGGACGAGTTGTCGCAAGACGAATGTGACCAGAACCGTCTGTTAATGGGTAGTTCATATGGTAGAATGCACCTTGAATATCTTTATGAATTACTTCAATATCAGAAAGGGCAGTGCGTGTTGCAGGGTCCCAGTTAATGATATATTCACCGCGGTAAATTAAACCTTTTTCGTACAATTGAACGAATACTTTATTAACCGCATCAGATAAGCCTTTATCTAATGTGAAACGCTCACGAGTGTAATCTAATCCTAGACCAACTTTTCCCCATTGCTCACGAATGTGAGAAGCATATTCTTCTTTCCATTCCCATGCTTTTTCAAGGAATTTCTCACGGCCAAGATCGTAACGTGAAATACCTTCTTCACGAAGTTTCCCTTCTACTTTCGCTTGTGTTGCAATACCCGCATGGTCCATACCAGGAAGCCATAATACATCATAGCCTTGCATGCGCTTTGTACGAGTTAAAATATCTTGAAGCGTTGTATCCCATGCATGACCTAAGTGCAACTTACCAGTTACGTTCGGAGGTGGAATTACAATTGTATACGGCTGCTTATCAGCTTCTCCTTTTGCTTCAAAATATTTGCCTTCAAGCCACCATTTATAACGGCCTTCTTCTACGGATATATGATCGTATTTTGTTGGTAAATTTTTTTCCGTGTTTGACATATTTTTCCCTCCTTAAAAATAAAAAATGCCCCTCATCCAAAAAGGACGAGGGACATCGTGGTACCACCTTTATTTACAAACAAATTCAAAATTTGCTTATACTCTTGATTTGATAACGGACAGACCCGTCTTTTCCTAATGAGAATGACTCCGTTCAGAAAAGATGCTCCAGGGCTACCTTCTAACATGACTATCTAGAGAATCTCACAGCTAATAATTCTCCTCTCTGCAGACGTTTAATGTTATACTCTTCCCCTTCAATGCATTTATATAATTGTTATTTATTATATACAATAGTGTAAAAAACGAAACTACATTCGTCAAGATAAAAATATTTTTCGACTTATATCTACAATTATTACATTCTATTTCCAATAAGCTTAACCAAGTTTTTTATAACATATGCAAAGAAAATGAAAAAAGTGCAGCACAAGCACATTAGATGCCCATCCTGCATATTGTAATATCACATTTCCACTTCTCTTATGATTCTATTCTAGAGAAGGTTATAATACGGAGGACAATTATGCGACGCTTTCGACGCACGTACAACTTTTCATCCCCTTCTTGGATAAGAAATTTACAAACGATGTTTTCTGATTTTGCAATTCCACTTACGATTTTCCAAGGCATTCGTACTTTGCTGCTCCCTACGTTTTTAGATTTTGTTATTCTTGCTATTTTTATCGCGGCAACGATTCGTTTACATTATCAGCCGTAACCTCTTCTTGAGGCTACGGCTATTTTTTTACTTCGCTTGATGCTCAGCAGTTTGAAGCTGTGCCACGAAATATTCAATATTGCTTATAAGCCAATGTGATTGCTGAAGCATTTTCACATCATGTAACTCCTTTGTTTTATTACGAGTATTTCGAGCATTTGCATAGGTATTCACTTGTTTAATAAATGGTTTAGGATATGCTAAATATGCAAGCATAAGTAGCTTTTCTTCTTTCGTAAACGCAAAATTCTTTTGATATATTTGGTACCACTCATATCGATCATTTCTTGCAATTGGATACGTGTTAAAGGAGCGCGAGTAAAATTGAACAATATCTTGAACCGGGGTAGCAAACTGCGCATCTTCTAAACTAATAAAATAACCGTTCCGCTGATAATCGAATAAAAAATGATTCATGGAAACATTGCCATGAGTAAATGAAATACGTGTTTTTTCTTTTTCTTTCATCGCTTCATGCCATTCTGTAAGTTGTTTCTTCGCAAATTCATGAGCACGCATTACTTGATGAAAGTACGTGCAATATTGTAATTCAAACGGAGACATATACCACTTTGCTTCTGAGTCAACTAAAAATTCCTCTAGTAACACGCTGTCTTGTTCCCAGCGATTTGAAATCGTATCAAAATGTCCTTGAATCGCTTCTTCTGTCACATCTTCTTCTCGCACTGTTTTTTTATGCATCATAGCAAGTGTTTGAAACATTTTATGATACTGATCATTTTCTTCTCCTTGACTCTCTGCACTTCCAAGCCAAGGCATTAAATAATAACTATGCTCACCGTCACTTAAAACGTGCCTTCCATCTTTCGTATGATAAATTGGGGCAAAATTCGTAAATCCTTTTTCTCGTAAAAATTGAACATAATACATAAGATTGCTTCGTTCTAATTTTTGAGGAGGCAATTTTTTTAACGCATATGGACCTTGGTTCGTATAAATTTTGATTACATTCCCATATTCCTCAATATGCTCAGGATCTAATTGATATAGCTGCAAAATAGACGCATAACGCTCTCGTAATTCCATGCCCATACGAACAACGACCCTTTCTACAGGAGCGTGAAACAGAAAAGAGGTGAGGAAGATTTCTCTTCACTCACTTTGCTTTTGCCCTTGGGACTGGTATATATAAAATTTGTCCTGCTGTTAAATACAAATCCTCGGTTTGATTGATACGATGTAAATGTTGCACGGAAGTATCATATCGCTCTGCAACAGATTCGATCGTATCACCTTCTTGCACAAAATATAGTCGCAGCTTTGTAAATTCATCTTCTGGTTGCTTTGAAAATAATTTTGTTAAATATAGCGCATTTTCATCCCGCTGTGAATATAAAACTTCTTCTTGCTCTTCCTCATCAATATTTTGTATTTTCGCTCCTTTGTGTCCAAAGACCAATTGCGGCGCGGCAATTTCTTCATGTCTTTGTTCTTCCTGTTGTCTTTGTTCTTCCTGTTGTCTTTGTTCTTCTTGTTGCCTTTGTTCCACTTCTTCGCTTTCTTCCTCCTCATCTAATTCAAGCTCCGGTTCTTGACGAGCTTCTAGCTGAAATGGCTCAAAAGCATAATCTTCCCATTCATCAGTCTCTACCACTTCTTCTTCTAGTTTCTCTTCTTCTACTGTTTCTTCCACTTCACGCTCTTCGTCACACAATCCATGAATTGAAATATCCGCTAAAAGCTGCAAACAACCATTTTCTAACAGTTCATAATCAAATTCTTCAATATCCACATACAAATCTTCAGCCTGCTTCACACGACCGCGTGGAATGGAAATCTCCAATGGAAACGAATGTACTAATTCATTTACCCCATCATCGCGCATTTCCACATAATCTATCGTACGTGCTGGTGATAATTCTCGTAATGAAAACGCCTCTGTTTCTTCTTTCGGGATATATTCTCCTGTCAAATCTAGCTGTCCAAATACAACAATTTCATATTCACGCTCTTCTATAGCAACATCAGGATCTAATGAAATCGAAAGTAATTCACTGACTTCCTGTCCTTTTTGGAACCATACAGATTCTTTCAACGAAAACCGCAATGAAGTTTGTTGATCTGCTGCCACTTCGTATCCCCCTCTCAAACTATATGTCATTACAGGTTTATGTGGGGAATAGAGACTTTATGAATAAAAAAATTACTGTGCCCAAAAACTAGAAGTGACTTGCACTCGTCTTCTCTCTTTATTTTCACACTAGAAACAAAAAAGGACCTGACCGCTTCTATGCACGGCCAGGACCTCTCACCTCTTCTAAAGAAAAGGGGAATGCTATGATTTCAACTAGTATTTATATACAAATCCATTTTATTTTTTCAACATACAAACCACTGCCATCCAAAATAAAAGGGAATCACCACTTGCTTCCTCTCTTTGTTTTCACAACGGACATGGCTAAAAAAGGACCTGACCGCTTCTACGCGCGGCCAGGTCCTCTCGCCTCCCCTAAAGAAAAAGGTTTTTTACCCTTTTAATTTCGACATAGCAATTTCTGCAGCAGCAATCGTTGCTTCAATATCAGCATCGCTATGTGCTGTTGATAAGAACAAGCCTTCAAATTGAGAAGGTGGTAAGAACACACCTTGTTCTACCATTTCACGATAATATGCTGCAAAATATTCTAAATTAGACGTCTTTGCTGTTTCGTAATTGATAACTTTTTCATCTGTAAAGAAAATACCGACCATAGAACCAGCACGATTGATACAATGCGGAATACCATATTTTACCGCTACTTCATGTAAACCTTTTTCAAGCATTTCCGCCTTACGTTCAAATTCTTTATAGCTTTCTGGTGTTAACTGGACAAGCGTTTCATATCCTGCTGTCATTGCTAATGGATTACCAGATAATGTACCAGCTTGATAAATTGGTCCACTCGGTGCTACTTGCTTCATAATTTCAGCTTTACCACCATATGCTCCGACCGGAAGTCCGCCGCCAATTACTTTCCCTAAACATGTTAAATCAGGTGTTACCCCAAAATATCCTTGTCCGCAATTATAAGCTACGCGGAAGCCCGTCATCACTTCATCAAAAATGAGAAGTGCCCCGTATTCTGTTGTCACATCACGCAGACCTTGTAAAAACCCTGGAAGTGGTGGTACAACACCCATATTTCCAGCTACTGGCTCTACAATGATACACGCAATATCATCACCGAACTGTTCAAATGCATATTTCACGCTTTCTAAGTCGTTATACGCAACCGTAATCGTATTTTTCGCAACGCCTTCTGGTACGCCAGGGCTATCAGGTAAGCCAAGCGTAGCAACACCAGAACCAGCTTTAATTAAAAGGGAATCACCATGTCCATGGTAGCAGCCTTCAAATTTTAAAATTTTATTGCGTCCTGTATAACCGCGCGCTAAGCGAAGCGCACTCATCGTCGCCTCTGTTCCAGAGTTAACCATGCGTACAATTTCAATAGACGGAACGCGGTCGATTACAAGCTGCGCTAGTTTATTTTCAATTTCCGTCGGCGCTCCGAAGCTTGTTCCTTTTTCTACTACTGCTTTTAACGCTTCCACAACTTGGTCGTTGGAGTGACCATGAATAAGCGGCCCCCATGATAGTACGTAATCAATATATTCATTTCCATCAATATCATAAACTTTAGAGCCTTTTCCGCGCTCCATAAATAACGGATTCATACCGACAGATTTAAAAGCACGCACTGGGCTATTTACACCGCCCGGCATTAAATCTTTTGCTGTTTCAAATGCTTCAATCGATTTCTCAAAACTTTTCATTATTGTGCGCCTCCTTCTTGTAACCATCTCGCTGCGTCTTTTGCATGATAGGTGATAATTAAATCTGCTCCCGCACGCTTCATGCTTAATAATTTTTCAAGAACAATGTCTTTTTCATTAATCCAACCATTTTGCGCTGCTGCTTTAATCATTGAGTATTCACCGCTCACGTTATATGCAACAACTGGAAGGTTAAAGTTATTTTTTACATCACGAATAATATCTAAATAAGAAAGCGCTGGCTTTACTATTAAGAAATCTGCTCCTTCCATCACATCAGATTCAGCTTCACGAATAGCTTCTAAGCGATTTGCCGAGTCCATTTGATATGTTTTACGATCCCCAAATTGCGGTGCACCATGTGCAGCATCGCGAAACGGTCCGTAAAAAGCAGACGCATATTTCACTGCGTATGACATAACCGGAACATGCGTAAAGCCATTTTCATCTAACGCATGACGAATAGCGGTTACAAACCCATCCATCATATTAGACGGCGCAATAATATCCGCTCCTGCTTTCGCTTGACTTACCGCTGTTTTCGCAAGTAATTCAAGTGATGCATCGTTTACAATCGTCCCGTCTTCAATTACACCGCAATGTCCGTGACTTGTATATTGGCATAAACATGTATCTGCAACAACAACTAGCTCTGGAAACTGCTCTTTAATTTGTGAAATGGCACGTTGTACAATTCCATGCTCACAATAAGCGGAAGAACCGACTTCATCTTTTTCAGCAGGTAAACCGAACACAATAACAGAGCGAATGCCTAAATCAACAACTTCTTGCATTTCTGCTTGCAGATGATCTAATGATATTTGATATACACCTGGCATAGAAGGAACTTCATTACGCTTATTTTCTCCTTCTAGAACAAAAATCGGATAAATGAAATCTTCTGTATGTAAATGTGTTTCACGCACAAGAGCACGCATATTTGCACTTTGTCTTAAACGACGATGACGGTTAAATTGTAAAGGATTCATAACTTTTCCATCTCCAATTCTTAAAGTTTCACTTTATTGTATTTTCTGAAATGCATTGTAACATAGCTTCAACTGTATATTCTGTCGGAACGAGAAGATTTTGAAAATACTTTCGGGCTTCTCGTTCTGTAACAGGACCTATACAAGCAATTGTACATCCTTTTACCCATTCTCTCCAGTTTTCACCTTCAAGCAATGCAAGAAAACTCTGTACAGTTGACGGGCTCGTAAAAGTAATCACATCAATTTCTCTTGATTGCAAGGCGTCGATAAGTTGTTCGCGTATTTGCAGATGGACTGTTGTTTCATATACAACAAGGTCACGGACAGTTGCACCGTGATTCCGCAGTGCCTCTCGTATTACATCTCTCGCTAAATTTCCTTTTGGCAGTAATATACGAGTCCCACTTCGTATATGATTCACAAATTCCTTCGCAAAAACTTCAGCTACAAATGTAGTTGGTACAAAATGAACATCGTAGCCGCGGCGCTCTAATTCTTGCTTTGTCTTCACACCGACTGCGGCAATTTTCATCGTATGCGGCAACGGTTGCCCTGCACCATCTAGAAAAAAATTTACACCATTTTTACTTGTGAAAACAATCCAATCATATGTGCTTAATTCCTCACACACTTGTTGAAATTGCTCATGGGCAGCCGCTGTTATATGTAAAAGCGGAATTTCCACTGGAATTCCGCCCTGTTTTTGCACTGCTGTACTCATTTGCTTCGCTTGTTGCTGGGCTCTTGTAATTAGCACTGTTTTTCCACAAAGGAAGGTCATATTGCTAATTTGCCCCCTGATTTGCTGCGGCAATCAGTTCCTTTGCTCCTTGCCCGATTAACAAGTCTGCTGCTCGCTCTCCAACTTCCCCTGCATGTTCACCAACAACAACTTCTTTTAATAAGACAGTGCCATCTGTCGATCCAACAAGAGCTGTTAATTCAATTTGGCCATCTTCTTTGAGTGTTGCATATCCAGCAATCGGAACTTGGCAACCTCCTTCTAACTTATGTAGAAATACACGTTCTGCTTCTACTGTTCTCGCTGTTATATGATCATTTAAATGACTTAATAATTGTAATAAATCCGCATCATCCTCGCGACACTCAATAGATAGCGCACCTTGACCAACAGCTGGTACACATACTGTTTCTTCTAAATACCCTGTAATCACATCATCTGCCCAGCCCATTCGCTTTAGTCCCGCAGCAGCTAAAATGATTGCATCGTAATCTTCTTCTTTTAGCTTTCGTAATCTCGTATCAATATTTCCACGAATCCATTTCACTTGTAAATCCGGACGAACAGCTAACAACTGTGCACTGCGGCGTAAACTGCTTGTACCGATTACTGCTCCTTCTGGTAACTCATCAAACAATTCCCCATTTTTAGAAATAAACGCATCACGCGGATCCACACGTTTTGGAATACATCCAATTGTTAATCCCTCAGGAAGTACCGCTGGCATATCCTTCATGCTATGAACAGCCATATCAATTTCCTTTGTTAAGAGCGCATGTTCAATCTCTTTTACGAATAAGCCTTTGCCGCCTACTTTCGAAAGTGTCACATCTAAAATAACGTCACCTTTCGTTACAATCTCTTTTACTTCAAATTCATACGGCAATCCTAGCGCCTTTAATTGATCGATAAACCAATTTGTTTGCGTTAATGCCAATTTACTTTTTCTTGATCCTACAATAATTTTGCGCATATTTTTCTCTCCTCATTATAAGTGGTTCATCACCCAAAAACGGAAGTGACATATAGATGTACACTTCACTCCGAGTAGACGCTTTCCGCGGGCGAGAGCGAGCCTCCTCGGCAAGCCTGTGGGGTCTTCACTTTCCCCGCTATTCCCGCATCGCCACTCACAGTGAAGTTTATCCAAAAAGCTATCCTATGTTACGGTGATAAACCTTATAAGTACCAAAAATGGAAGTTCGATAAACTACTAAATAAGAAAATATTAATTAGCATAATAAGAAATGCTCCAATATTCCAGCTCGCAATTTTCTTTCCTTGTAATGTATCTGATCCGCGTAAATAAATACCTGCACAGTATACAAACAAGACGATGAAAGATCCGATTACCTTTGCGTCATACCAGTGAAAATTATCTAACTTCGTATATCCCCACATACATCCAAGTAAAATGGCCAATAAAAAAAACGGTACAGAAAATAAATTTAAACCGTATGACATAGAATCCAGCTTCGGTAAATTTCCTAACCGTCTTAATCTTGCATTCCATTTTTTTTGTTTTAATAAACGATATTGAATTAAATACATAATGGAAAAAATAAAAGAAACTGTAAATGTCGCATAAGAAACAATCGCCATACCTACGTGCACATAAACAAGGCCCGAAACTAATTGATCGGCTAACACCGGCGACATTTTTCCAAGTGGCGTAAAAATAGAAAAAGCGCTTACGCCAAACGCAATCATATTTGTGAAAAAGACTAAAAAGTCAATGCGCATAAATCGGTTAATCATTAATGATAATGTAATTAATAGCCATACATAAAAATAAATACCTGATAATAACGTTAAAATTGGATTAATTTCCGCTTCTGTTGCTCGAAGTAACATAAATATGGAATAGAGTACCCATACAACAGAAAGTAACCAAAAGGCAATTCGATTTGCCCTTCGGTTACTTTGAAAATAATCTATGAAATATAAACTAACGCTGCAGGCATATAAAATAATGGCAATATGATAAATAATGCTATTGTTTAAAACACCCATCCGTTTATCCTCTCCATTACAAAGATGGAGCGGATACTGTCCACTTCTCAGCTTGCTTCCATTCTGCTTCGCTCTCTTCCACTACTTCTTTCGCATTTAAATCGAAAATTTTCGCAAATAGAGCCAGTTTTTCTTTCGCATCTTCTTCAGCCGCTAACTCTTTCGCAATTAAAATCGGATCTTTTAACAATTGATTAATAATACTTTTCGTGTGTTTACTAATCACTTTTCGTTCCCGCTCTGTTAACGTTGGAATTTTCCGTTCAAGACTTTGCATTGTTTCACTTTGAATCGCTAACGCCTTATCGCGCAGTTCCGAAATTAACGGTACAACACCAAGCGTATTCAACCATGACTTAAATAGAATCATTTCTTCTTCAATCATAATTTGAATTTTCTCAGCCTCTTTTAAGCGGTCAGCACGATTCGCTTCCACAACACCTTGTAAATCATCAATATCATATAAGAAAACACTTTCTAACGTATCAATTGCTGGATCAATATCACGCGGCACTGCAATATCAACCATAAAGAGTGGACGACCACAACGCATACTTTCTACTTTGGACATCATTTCTTTCGTAATCACATATTCAGTAGCCCCTGTTGAGCTAATTACAATATCAGCTTCTAACAGTGCGCATTGCAACTGATCCAACGGCTTTGCACGTCCCATATATTTTTCTGCCATCGTTTCTGCTTTAGCAAACGTACGATTCATAACAGTTACTTTATGAGCACCGCTCCCGTACAAGTTCTGCAGTGCTAATTCGCCCATTTTTCCCGCACCAAGAATAAGAACATGGCAATCTTTCAAATCACCAAAAATTTTCTTTCCAAGTTCAACAGCTGCATAACTGACTGACATTGCATTGCCACCAATTGTCGTTTCAGAATGTGCACGTTTCGCTAATGTAACGACTTGTTTAAACAATTCATTAAATATCGTTCCTGTCGTTTTTAGTTCTTGCGCTAGTAAAAAGCTATCACGAATTTGTCCTAAAATTTGCGTCTCTCCAACTACCATTGAATCTAATCCACATGTTACGCGGAATAAATGATCTGTAGCACCGTCTTGTTCATATAGAGATAGATACGGTGCAATTTCTTCTATTTCAAGCTGAAACCAATCAGCCATAAATTTCTTAATATAATAGCGTCCTGTGTGTAACTGGTCTACTACAGCATAGATCTCCGTTCGATTGCACGTTGATACAATGACATTTTCTAATACACTTTTTTGTTTTTGCAGCGTTGTCATTGCTTTCTCTAATTCTGCTTCCTGGAACGTTAGTTTCTCACGAATTTCTACAGGGGCTGTTCGATAGTTAACACCAACAACAAGAATATGCACGCAGCATGTCCCCCTTCAACCGATTTTTCATCTTATCTACTATCATAATACAACTTTTCTCTTATAAATCTGACAATCGTGTGAACACCTTCTCTTTTTTCTTCCTTACTTATCTGACAATAAGCCATCTCCCGCGATAAGTAAAGAGCGACAGGTGAGGAAAACTTTTCATAAAGAAGAATGATTTTAGTTCGCCTCTTTTGAAAAAGAAACTCACTTTATCCCGCTCAAAGGGACAGTAAAAATCTGCTTATCCAACGAAGATACTGTCCCTAAGAGCCCGATTGGGCGGGCTAACCCTTTTAGGAGAAAGACACTCCTAAAAGGGAAGTTTCACTTTATAATAATTATAAAATAATAACTCTATCTGTACGTTATCAAAAAAAATTGTCGGAATCAAGTAATGAAAACTATTCCATACCTACAGAAAGACTAACTTTCCTTAGCTTCTTTCAATTGAATGAAAATATGTATGATTATACCAAATGACCATACAAAAAACGTGTGACAATCGTCACACGTTTTTTGTTTTTGTAAACTTATGAATGGCTTTCCACGCTTCTTCTTTCCCAAGACCTGTTTCTGAAGAAAATAATACGACTTCATCTCCTGGTTCTACATCGAGCGTTTCTTTCACAACTTTTAAATGCTTTTGCCATTTTCCTTTTGGAATTTTATCAGCTTTTGTTGCAATAATGATTGTTGGAATTTCATAATGTTTTAAGAAATCATACATCATCACATCGTCGTTCGTTGGCTTATGACGTAAATCAATCACAAGAACAGCTGCATCTAACTGCTGTCTTGTTGTGAAATACGTTTCAATCATCTTGCCCCATGCTGCTCGTTCTGATTTAGATACTTTTGCGTAACCATAGCCTGGTACATCCACAAAATGCATCATATCATTAATGATAAAAAAGTTTAGTGTTTGCGTTTTTCCTGGTTTAGAAGAAATACGCACTAATTTTTTTCGATTTAAAATTTTATTAATAAATGATGATTTCCCTACATTCGAACGACCCGCTAATGCGATTTCTGGTAAATCTCCCTCAGGATATTGTTCTGGTTTGACTGCACTAATGACAATCTCAGCTTTTGTTACTTTCATTTTTTCACTCCTACTAATGCATGCTCTAGTACCTCATCTAAATGAGAGACTGGCACAAACGTAAGGTTTTCCTTTACGCTTTCTGGAATATCTTCCAAATCTCTTTCATTTTCTATCGGTAAAATAATTTTCTTTAAACCTGCACGATGCGCGCTCAATGTTTTTTCTTTCAATCCACCAATCGGTAACACGCGACCACGAAGTGTAATTTCACCTGTCATTCCGACTTCTTTACTAACAGGAATACCTGTTAATGCTGAAATAAGAGCCGTTGCCATCGTAATCCCCGCTGATGGGCCATCTTTTGGCACCGCACCTTCAGGAACGTGAATATGAATATCATGTTTTTCATGGAAGTCAGGGTCAATATGTAGTTCTTCTGCACGAGAACGAATATAACTAAATGCCGCTTGTGCAGATTCTTTCATCACATCACCAAGTTTTCCTGTTAAAATCAATTTCCCTTTCCCCGGAGATACAGATACCTCAATCGCAAGCGTATCTCCGCCAGCTGAAGTATACGCTAAACCTGTTGCCATACCGACCTGATCTTTCGTTTCTGCTTGGCCGTAACGGAATATGCGTTTTCCAAGCAATTCGGTAATATTCTTCTCCGTGACAACGATGCGTTTACGTTCTTCCGTTACAATAATCTTCGCTGCTTTCCGGCAAAGCTTCGCAAGCTGACGTTCTAACGTACGAACACCCGCTTCACGCGTATAGTAACGAATAATTTCAAGAAGCGCTTCATCGCGCACTTGTAAATTCCCTTTTTTCAACCCATGTTCCTTCAATTGTTTCGTCAATAAATGTTCACGGGCAATATGTACTTTTTCAAGTTCTGTATAACCAGCAATAGAGATAATCTCCATGCGGTCAAGAAGCGGACCTGGAATGCTTGCAAGCGTATTAGCAGTTGCAACAAACATCACTTTCGATAAATCATACGGCTCTTCAATGTAATGATCACTAAAATTATGATTTTGTTCTGGATCTAATACTTCTAATAATGCTGCTGAAGGATCACCGCGAAAATCATTGGACATTTTATCAATCTCATCTAATAAAAAGACGGGATTGACTGTTTTTGCTTTTTTCATTCCTTGAATAATGCGGCCTGGCATCGCACCGACATACGTACGACGATGACCACGAATTTCCGATTCATCACGTACCCCGCCAAGTGATACACGAACAAAATTACGATTCACTGATGTCGCAATTGAACGAGCTAACGATGTTTTCCCAACCCCAGGAGGACCAACTAAACAAAGAATAGGCCCTTTTAACGAATTAGTAAGCTTTTGTACTGCTAAATATTCAAGCACACGTTCTTTTACTTTTTCAAGCCCATAATGCTCTTCATTTAAAATATTTTCAGCGCGGGCAAGATCGATACGATCTTCCGTTGCCTCCGTCCAAGGAAGAGATAACAACCAATCAATATAATTGCGAATGACTCCGCTCTCCGCTGAACTTGCCGGTAATTTCTCATAACGATCTAGCTCTTTTAATGCCGCCTTCATCGTGTCTTCTGGCATTCCTGATTCTTCAATCTTTTCGCGAAGCTCTTCTACTTCGCCGCCTTTTCCTTCTTTATCACCAAGCTCTTTTTGAATAGCTTTCATTTGTTCACGTAAGAAGTACTCTTTTTGTGTACGCTCCATAGAACGTTTTACTTGTTGCCCAATTTTCTTTTCTAAATTTAATAACTCTTTTTCATCTTGAATAAAAGAAATAAGTGTATGTAATCGTTCTTTCGCTGCAGTGATTTCTAAAATTTGTTGCTTTTGCTTCATTTTGAGCGGCAAATGAGAAGATACGAGGTCAGCTAATCGACCTGGTTCCTCAACATCAACAACCGTCGCAAACGTTTCACCTGAAACTTTCTTAGACAGCTTAATATATTGCTCAAAATACTCAATTAACGTGCGCATAAGCGCCTTTTCCTCTAAATCGCCTTCTTCTTCTTCACTTAACATGCGGACATGAGCTGTAATTACATCATCTTCTTCAATGAACTCTGTCATTTCTACTCTATGTAAACCTTCAACAAGGATACGCATCGTCCCATTTGGCAATTTAAGCATTTGCTTCACTTTTGCTAACGTACCTACTTTATAAACATCATCTTCTTGCGGATCATCGATATTCACGTCTTTTTGCATTGCTAAAAAAATTATATTTTCATCCATAGCCGCCTGCTCAAGCGCTTTAATCGATTTATCACGTCCTACATCAAGATGCAGAACCATCGTCGGATATACGAGAACGCCTCTTAATGGTAGGAGGGGCACGATTCTTTCATTCACATTCATATTAGACATAGCACCTCCATAAATATCTTTGTTTCCCTATTTTATATTACAATAAAGCCTTATGCAATCGCAGAGACTTGATACTTTGTTTCCCGTTCAAGAAAAAGGACTTCGCTTAAGCATATAACGACTTTAGCGAAGTCTAGAATATTCGAGTGATTTAACTTTCTTCTTAACGAAAACTGCCCATTTGATCTACTAACACTTTTCTTCAAATCGATTGTGCATCATCTTCCTCGAAAGAGAGCAACGTATCGTCTGTTCGCTCAATTTTCTCTTGTATACACGCTAATGCAAATACTTCTTTTAATTTTCGGACAGGAACAATTTCAATACCTTTAATTGTGTAAAGAAGAGGCTGCATATTTTCTGCTGGGATGAGCACTTTCTTTGCCCCAGCCTTTTTCGCTGCTTTTACTTTCGCATAAACGCCGCCGACTGGTTTTATTTCCCCGTGAATACTAATTTCACCGGTCATCGCTACTTCATTATTGACATACATACGATGAACGGCAGAATATACACCTGTTGCAATTGCAATACCGGCAGATGGACCATCAACTGGAATACCACCTGGAAAGTTAATATGTATATCATATCCCTCTGGTAATAAATCTAGGGAACGAAGGACAGTTACAACATTATCAACAGAACCTTTCGCCATACTTTTACGACGAATCGATTTTGATTGATTGCCAATACTCTCCTCCTCAACAATTCCTGTTACCACAACAGAACCTTTTTCTTTTGCCGGAATTGCAGTTACTTCAATTTCGAGTAGTGCTCCTGTATTTGGCCCATATACAGCCAAGCCATTTACAAGACCGATTCTCGGAATTGGATATATACGTTTTTCATACTTGGGCGTCAGTTGACTTGAATGAATTACCCATTCAATATCTTCATCCTTTACGGAAGAGCGTCCTTCGTTAATCGCCATTCCAGCAGAGATTTGTACAAGGTTTATGGCTTCCCTTCCATTTCGCGCGTACATCCCAATCATTTCTACGCCTTGTTTTCCTATCTCCATACCTACCTTTTCAGCAGCGTTTTTAGCTACCGCTTCAATCTCTTCTGTATCTAATTCACGAAAAAAGACTTCTAAGCAACGTGAGCGAATCGCTGGAGGAATTTCCTCCGGTGAACGTGTCGTTGCGCCAACAAGACGAAAATCAGCTGGTAATCCCTTTTGGAAAATATCGTGTATATACGTTGGAATAAAGGAATTTTCCTCACTATAATATGCACTTTCCAAAAACACTTTGCGATCCTCCAGCACTTTTAACATTTTATTCATTTGAATTGGATGAAGCTCTCCAATCTCATCAATAAATAAAATACCTCCATGTGCATCTGTAACCGCTCCTTTTTTCGGTTGCGGAATACCCGCTTGTCCCATCGCACCGGCCCCTTGATAAATCGGGTCATGAACAGAACCAATTAACGGATCAGCAATGCCTCGTTCATCAAACCGAGCTGTTGTGGCATCGAGTTCAATAAATGTTGCATTCGTGCGAAACGGAGACTTCATATTTTTCTTCGCTTCTTCTAATACGAGCCGAGCCGCTGCTGTTTTCCCAACTCCTGGTGGTCCATATATAATGACATGCTGTGGATTTGGTCCGCATAAAGCTGCCTTTAATGATTTAATACCATCTTCTTGTCCGACAATATCAGCAAATGACGCCGGACGAACCTTTTCAGCCAGCGGTTCTGTTAAAGAAATTTCCCGCATTTTTCGAAGTTGCTCTAGCTCTTTCTTTGATTCTCTATCGATTGAAACTTTTTGCGTTCGCTGGTTTCGGAGTAAATGCCAAAAATATAATCCGACAATTACACCAAAGACTAGTTGAACGATTAAAAAAATATTTGTCCAGCTCATATTCATTTCCTCCCGCTATGTTTTACTCTTCAGTATCCCCTGGGAGGAAACACGCTAAACATAAGAAGAAACAGCAATTATATAATTGCTGTTTCTCTCGTTTATATTCCACTTCATAAATAATGGGGGCCAAAGCCCCCATTATTCAAAACACCTTATGCAGATGTTTTTGTATCTTGCTCAAGTACAGTACCATCTTGCAGCACTAATTTTGGCGCAGCATTTTCTGTTACTGTTTCTTTTGAAATCACACATTTTTCAATGTCTTTACGGGATGGAAGTTCGAACATCACATCTAGCATTAAACCTTCAATGATAGAACGAAGTCCACGTGCACCTGTTTTACGTTCAATTGCTTTTTTAGCAATTTCAACAAGAGCTTCGTCTTCAAACTCTAATTCAACATCATCAAGCTCCAATAACTTTTGGAACTGCTTCACAAGCGCATTTTTCGGCTTTGTTAAGATGTCAACAAGAGCACCTTCATCAAGTGGCTCTAAGTTCGCAATAACTGGAAGACGACCAATAAATTCTGGAATTAATCCGAATTTTAATAAATCTTCTGGCAATACATGCGATAAAACATGCTTTTCTGTTACATCAGCATTTTTCTTCTCAGAACCGAAACCAATCACTTTTTCACCAAGACGGCGTTTAATGATTGGTTCAATACCATCAAATGCACCGCCACAAATGAATAAAATGTTTGTTGTATCAATTTGAATAAACTCTTGATGTGGATGCTTACGACCACCTTGAGGCGGAACGCTCGCTACAGTTCCTTCTAAAATTTTAAGAAGTGCCTGTTGCACACCCTCACCAGATACGTCACGCGTAATTGACGGATTTTCTGACTTACGAGCCACTTTATCAATCTCGTCAATATAAATGATCCCTTTTTCTGCTTTCTCTACATCATAATCAGCTGCTTGAATAAGTTTTAATAAGATGTTTTCTACATCTTCTCCTACATATCCAGCTTCCGTTAAAGATGTTGCATCAGCAATTGCAAATGGAACATTTAAAATACGCGCTAACGTTTGAGCTAATAACGTTTTACCGCTACCTGTTGGCCCAATTAAAGAAATATTACTTTTCGCCAATTCTACATCATCAATTTTGCTGCTAGAATTAATGCGCTTGTAATGATTATATACCGCTACCGCTAATGCTTTCTTCGCTTGATCTTGTCCGATTACATATTCATCTAAAATCTCACGAATTTCTACCGGTTTTGGTACATCTTTGAATTCTACTTCTTCATCTTTTGCAAGCTCCTCTTGCACGATTTCTGTGCAAAGTTCTATACATTCATCACAAATGTAAACCCCAGGACCTGCCACAAGTTTTCGAACTTGCGTTTGTGTTTTACCACAGAAAGAACATTTTAATTGTCCTTTTTCATCATTAAATTTAAACATATTTTCACACCCCTTACAAAGTGCTAAAACCTTGCCTTCGTATGTACACGATAAATGTATCGTATGTAAATACATATTATGTCACTACGTGGCGAGAAATACAAATAATATGGTTAGTTATGTACAAATAAAAAAATTTTAAAACTTTTGAAATATGTATATTCGACTTTTGAAGAAACATTTCCTTCTTCATAACAAAATGTTTTACAAATATATTTATATTTATAAAACAAGGCACGAGCAATGTCGTGCCTTGTTATTTTATTATGCAGTCTTGCTGTTATCTACTAAGAAATCTACTGCTTTACGAACTTGAAGTTCTTCTTTTACACCTTCAACGTTACCAAGAGCTTGTTTCACAGCGTCTACTGGCATGTTGTACATTTCAGCCATTTTTTCAACTTCTGCATTTACTTCTTCTTCTGTTGCTTCAATGTTTTCAGCTTTGATAATTGCTTCAAGAACAAGGTTAGTTGCTACGCGTTTTGCAGCGTCCTCTTTCATTTGTCCTTTTAATTTCTCATCGTCAGTACCTGTGAATTGGTAGTAAAGTTCTAAGTTCATACCTTGGTAGCTTAGGCGTTGCTCGAATTCACGAACCATACGATCTAACTCAGTTTCGATCATAGCTTCTGGAATTTCGATTTCTGCATTTGCAGAAGCTTTTTCTACTACTTCGTCACGAACTTTGTGCTCAGCTTCTTGCTTTTTGCTTACTTCTAAGTTTTCACGAATTTTTGCTTTTAACTCATCAAGAGTTGCAACTTCTTCGTTTGCATCTTTCGCGAACTCATCATTTAAAGCAGGAAGTTCTTTCACTTTAATTTCATGAACTGTTACTTTAAATGTTGCTGGTTTACCAGCTAGTTCAGCTGCATGGTATTCTTCTGGGAATGATACTTCTACGTCTTTTTGTTCGCCAGCTTTTAGACCAACTAATTGCTCTTCAAATCCTGGAATGAATGTGTTAGAACCGATTGCTAAAGAGTAGTTTTC
Source organism: Bacillus multifaciens (assembly GCF_030756675.1). Taxonomy (GTDB): domain Bacteria; phylum Bacillota; class Bacilli; order Bacillales; family Bacillaceae_G; genus Bacillus_A; species Bacillus_A multifaciens. Next base: position 150,591 of record NZ_JAVBXD010000002.1, on the reverse strand, counting down.
GCCTTTTCCACCTTCGAATGCTTCGCCATCAACGAAACCTTCGAAGTCGATTACAGCTGTATCACCGTTTTCTACAGTGCCATCTTCTTTCACTACAAGCTCAGCTTGACGCTCTTGTAAAGATGTTAATTCATTCTCTACATCTTCGTCAGTTACAGTAGCATCAACTTTCTCTACTGTTAAGCCTTTGTATTCGCCTAATTTCACTTCAGGTTTTACAGTAACTTTTGCAGTGAAAATTAAGTTTTGGCCTTTTTCGAACTTCTCGATGTCGATTTCAGGGTGAGCAACTGGGAAGATACCAGTTTCATCGATTGCTTCTCCGTATGCTTTTGGTAAGATGATATCTAAAGCATCTTGGTATAAAGACTCTACACCGAAACGTTGTTCGAATAGAGGACGAGGCATTTTCCCTTTACGGAAGCCTGGTACATTAATTGTTTGTACTACTTTTTTGAACGCAGCGTCTAAAGAGTTGTTTACCTCTTTCGCATCAACTTCGATTGTTAAAACGCCAACGTTACCTTCTAATTTTTCCCATTTTGCAGCCATTTATTCTTTCCCTCCAACTGTAATAATGTATGCACATACCTTTAGATATCGAGGCCTTTATTGTTTCTTAGAAAGAAACAATAAACGCAAACTGATTAATTCAGCCTTCTATCCGCTATGAAAAGCTTTGGACATACTTCTCAATCTACTATTTGCCGAAAAGACAAATACGGTATATTTTGTTCGAGAATAATATGAAACATATAAGTAAGAGAATATTTGTTTCTATTCTCTTATAAAAAGGCAGATTTAAGCCTTTTGCAACCCTTACATTATAACATAGAATACTCTCGTTTCAATAACTGAAACATTCTTTTTCATTATACTGGCATAAACCCTTCTTTCTCAATACGTAAAAACCACTGATATGCAATATGGTATTCTTCCAGTGTAATACCATACTCACGAAGAAGTTCTTCTTCATGAATTGGCATTCCAAAGCGTTTCCTTCCAACTCTCTCTAAAACAGCTGCCCATAATTCAGCTTTGTCTGTTAATAGAGGAAACGGGAAGAGACTTGTCTGCATTTCTTTCCAATATGTAATAATTGCCCCATACATCGATGGATTATCATGCTCTAATCGCTCAGACAATATATGTAACACTTTTTCTGTATCATATTGATTATAAGCCAAATTAGCCGGTATTATTGTTATTGTCTCACCAAACTTTTCTATATCTACCTTCTCTTGTATTCCAAAGTCCATTAATATGTATAAGATAGAAGTTTTAATATACGGGTGTTTCGTTTCATCTAATAAAAATGTACGCAACGTCGGCAACGCCTTCTCGACATGTTTAGTCGCAAGACGATTCACCGCGCGCAGCTGCTCCCCGTAGTCACCAGTCAGCAAAGCATCCGCAAACGCAGGTTCATCAAAAGATAAACTGTCATCTATCTCTACTACTGCTTCTTCACTCTCTAGCATACCCTTTGCAAACAAGGCAAGTTGTGCTAATTTTTCCTTTTGTTCTACTGTTATTTCTTTCGTTTGTAAAACAGACTGAACCGTTTCAATAATACCTTCATAATCATTTGTTTGTACTAAAATCGTAATATACGTTTCAAGAATATCTTGAAATAAAAACTCCCCTGTTTCAAGCAATTCCTCACATCGTTCTTTCGCTTCTTTTATTTCCTTTAATTCTAGCAAACAAATAACTGAAGCTAATTCTGATTGTTCTGTCTGTGCTCCGTATTGGCGCAACATTTCGAAGTTTTTTAACGCATCTTCAAACCGACGCTCACGCAATGCAATAAATCCTTCATCGGTATATCGCACTGACAATTGCGGAAACAATACGACCGTACTTTCTTTTTTATCCATACGCTCGCCTCTTTTTTTAGATTTTCAATACACTTTAAAGTTAATATAACAAATGACCGTTCGGAACACAATAATTGCAATCTGTTCGTTTTTATTGAGAAAATCTCGATTTCTGTTATATAAAAATCGAATATATTAGCGGGAAATACGAAAACAGAAGTTTCATGAAGAAATAAAGTGAAACTTTAATCAGTGGGGGTTTTCTCCACCCCTCACTGATTATTAGCCCTCACCAATCGGGCTTTTACGGGCAGTTTTCTTCCTGCGTTTCATAGCTTTTACTGCCCGTTAATGCGGGATAAAATAAAAAACTCTCTGCTGCCGATGCGGAGAGTCTACTGGAAAGCTTTTATAATAGTAGGATATATGAAGAGGGTTATCATTTGAAGAACAATAAACGTCATCACAATGATGCCAAAAAAGAAGATTAGCTTACTACGCTTTATCAACAACATAATAATAATGATTGTACAGGTGATTGAACAGACGAAAAGTATACTTATACTTGAACTTAATAATCCACTTGGAAGCATGAATAATAAGATTACACTACAAACGCCAATCATTCCTAATAGCCATTCCATTCTCTGTCCCCTTAAGTCTTTATTTATGCTATTAACTGTTTTACAACCTCGATCATGTCAGTCAGTTTGTCATACGCAACAACTCCAAAAGCAACCGTTAATGCTGCTACAGCTATTCCTTTCATCATTTTTTCCTCCTCGATTCGTCTTTGTTACCTTTATTATAAAATGTTTAGAAATAGTTACCATCGAACTACCTTACATATACCTTACATAATTGTAAGATTTCTCAAAAATCATTTCTTTTATGTTATAATATATTTGAGAAAATTTAGAAATTTTAAACGAAAGAGGGATGATACTATGTTCAAAAAAGTTGCAGCTGATATGCTTGGCCTAAGTGATATTGGATCCGTTATTACTCCTGCTGATTACGATAAAGTAGATGCCGACGATTATGTCATGCATGAAGAAAATGAAAAAATTTATTTTTTAATCAAATCAAAAACAGACGAGTATTGCTTTACAAATACCGCTCTTATTCACGTTGACGGCACGAGTGCGGTAAGCAAGAAACGCACACTTCGCCGTTACAATTACAACACACATAAAATTTCGAACGTCCTTCTTGAAACAGCTGGAACCGTCGATTTAGATATCGAAATTAAATTTACTATGGGCGGGGAACATTACTCCATTGATATACATAAGAAACATATTGAAGAAGTGAAAGATTTATATAAAGCACTTCTAAAAATCGCTGAAATTACTTACGAAAATGACATCGCAACGCAATACGCACATAAAAGTCTAGAGATGGCATCTTCTACATTAGGTAATGTAAGAAATGCCGAAGTAGATCTTGCAGCACAGTTTAAAGAAATGAATCAAATTGCATTCAACTGGCTTGTGGATACGAAAAAACAATATAATGTAAAAGATTTTGGGTTTGTGTTTGAGAAGTTTATAAACAATTAATATGACATCACAAAAAAGGAAAGTATCCTTTAGGACACTTTCCTTTTTTGCTCTATATCTTTTTGAAGGAAAATCACATGAAACTTAACATATCGATAATCCCTCTATTTATTTACTAGCTATAATCATTCTTTATACATTTTGGTATATGTTTCAAATTAGTTGGCTTATGTACCAAAATACACTTTACTTCTCTGACGGTTCTTTGAAACAAACAACGCAATCTACCCTGCCGTTCTTTCTAGCATTGCCATTCTATTGGCTGATGCAAAAAAAGAATACGTTCAAGAAACAAACAAAAATCTTAGTACCAAAAAATAACTTTTAATGAAGAATTGCACATTTTAATACAAAGATGTATTTTCTTTAATTTCTATATCAAGTTTTCCATTGTCATCAATAGATTTTATAGTTATTACAGCATTTCCAGAATAACCTTTTTCAAAATATCCAATCACATATTCTGTGTGTAAAATTCCTTCGTTATCTTTATATTGAAGTTTCATTGCACCCTCATCAAAATCCTTATTCGAATTCTCGGTTGGATTTACATTGAGTTTATAAATTTCACCTGATGCAATTAAGGGTATCTTAATATCCGATTTAATATTATCATAAGTCAAATATAAACCCGACACTTCTTTATTTGTTTGGTTTTTCACCTTAATATCAAATCCATCTTGTACAAGAACATAGCCCACAAGTCCTACAATCCCTATGACCATAACCGTTATTGCAACTAAAAATTTTTTCACTTATTTATCCCCTCTTGAACTACAAATCTTCCCATTCGCTATTTCTACTACTTAAAATAAATATTCTGTTCATTATTCAAATAACCTGCTTTAATTTTTAACATAATCAAAAGTTAAAGCAGATTACAGATTCCTTTACTACCTTTTCTTTTAACCAAAACAAAAAACCCCTTACACCATTCAACCAAACGATGTAAGGGGTAAAAAAAAGAAGTACACTCATGCACTTCTTTGTAGCGTCCCAGGAGAGATTCGAACTCCCGACCGACGGCTTAGCTTACCACCATAGCTTTCGCTACCAGCAAATACTGTTTGTAGTCTGGACTATATCTTCACCATTTCAGGTGCGACACGTGTAGTCTCTACGGAACCTCACGATGATTTTCATCATACTTTAGAGTTTTTACCATTAAGGTGTTTCCTTAATCATTCAAAACTCCTCAATCTTCTTAGAAGATCGTAAGTTTCCTCGGTATTACCATCAGCCGTACTGTTAAGGCTTCACCGATATAGTGTCGTCCACTTTATAGGTTCTTGTTTCCCTATAAAGGCTCCTATTCTTGAAGGCCGTTGCTCTATCCTGCTGAGCTACTGGGACATGGAGCGGGTGAAGAGAATCGAACTCTCGACCAGAGCTTGGAAGGCTCTTGTTTTACCACTAAACTACACCCGCATAATATGAAATTTTTTCTAGCGCCTCATCGACAATATTCATTATATTATCGATAACAATGAAAGTCAACATCATTTTTTAAAAATAGGGTGAAGAATTTTTCACCCTATTTTTAATGTTTTTTGTGCTACGATTGTGCCTTCTAAAGTAAGAAAGCGAATGTCCATTATATCCTCTTTTATTTCAAGTAAAGCAAATGTTTTTTCTCTACGCGAACGAGGCAAGAGAATGCTTCCTGGATTGATAAACAAAATATCGTTTATGATCTCTGCTCCTAATATATGTGAATGACCGAAGCAAACGACATTTGCCTCTGCTTCTTTCGCACGATATAAAAGGGTTTGGAGCGTCATTTTAATATTGTATAAATGTCCATGCGTGATAAGGAACCATGTATTTTGTACTTCTGTGATAATATCATTTGGAAAGTCTCCAGCATAATCACAGTTTCCTTTCACTACATGAAACCCTTCTAGTTCAGTGTGCTGCGATGTTAATTCTGAATCACCGCAATGAATCATCACATCCACGTTTCCCTCGTACTGTTCTTTTAATTGCTTTAACTCTTTCACAGAACCGTGACTGTCGCTCACAATTAACGCCTTCATCGGTTTCGCTCCCTTATTATTCTTCCCCTAAAAACCAGACTGGAATTTTTTCTTCTAATTTACGAAGCGCACGTCCGCGATGACTAATTTTATTTTTCTCATCTGACGACAATTCCGCCATTGCACTTTTGTACTCTTCTACATAAAAAATAGGATCATACCCAAAACCATTTTCTCCGCGCTGCTGCTCTAAAATCTTTCCTTCACACGTTCCATTTACAATCAATGGTTGTTTATCTTCTTGCGGGAATGCAACAGCTAACGCACAGTAAAAACGTGCCGTACGCTTCTCCATTGAAATATTCTTTAATCCGTCTAACACTTTTTGAATGTTAGCTTGGTCGTCCTTTTCCTCACCTGCATAACGAGCAGAATGCACTCCCGGTTTCCCTTGCAACGCATCTACAATTAAACCTGAATCATCGGCAATGACAATTTCATTTAGCTGTTTACACAGATGTTCCGCCTTTAGAATTGCGTTTTCTTCAAACGTTTCACCAGTTTCCTCTACTTCTTCAATATGAGGAAAATCATAAAGTGATTTTACTTCTAAATCAAACTTTTCAAATAGCTCCGCAAATTCGCGTACTTTCCCAGCGTTCTTTGTTGCTACGACAACTTGTTTCATATTTCCACCTCTATTCCATATGAGTAACAATATTACCTAATGCTTCTTTTTGCATTTCAACAAGCTGTAAAATCCCTTGTTCTGCTACATCAAGCAGCTCGTTCAATTCACCGCGGCTAAATGTTGCTTCTTCTCCTGTACCTTGCACTTCAACAAAATGTCCTTTTCCTGTCATAATGACATTCATATCAACATTTGCCTTAGAATCTTCTGCATAATTTAAATCTAATACAACGCCATGCTCATCAACGATTCCAACAGACGTCGCCGCCAAGAAATCTTTCACTGGAAGTTTTGATACTTTCCCTGCTTCCACAAGCTTCTCAAACGCCAATACCATCGCTACATACGCACCAGTAATAGAAGCTGTTCGCGTTCCGCCGTCAGCTTGAATGACATCACAGTCAATCCAAATTGTTTTTTCACCAAGTGCTTCTAAATCAACAACAGCACGCAATGCTCGTCCAATTAAACGTTGAATTTCCATTGTACGGCCCGTTACTTTCCCTTTACTTGATTCACGAATCGTACGCTGTTCTGTTGCACGAGGGAGCATCGAATACTCTGCTGTAACCCATCCTTTCCCTTCACCTCTCATAAATGGAGGAACTCGGTCCTCAATCGTCGCTGTACAAATCACCTTTGTATCACCGACTTCAATTAGTACTGATCCTTCTGGATGTTTTAAATAATTCGTATGAATATGTATACGGCGCAGCTCCGATGCTTGTCTACCATCTACTCGCATAAAAATAACCCCCTTGTAACTACTACTTGTTAGTATAGCCTATTAAAAATTTATGTATCGCAATAAAAGAAGGGGAATTAGATTCATTCCCCTTCTCTTCCTACATTCAGTATATCAAATTATTTCTGTTTAAAAACCACCTGTATTCACGTTTTGTGGCCGATCGACCGGTTTTATTAATTTATCACCTTTTTCTGTAACAAGATTTGCCTTTCCATTCACTTGAATGGACACATTTTCCACGCCTTGTTTTTCAGTTAAAGATAATACAAGCGATTGCAGTACATAGTTAGAAATCGCACTTTTATCTTTATTCGCATAAATATTTTCATTAAAGTTCAATGTCACTGTTCCCTTTTCAAGTTTTGGTTCATTGATTAACCTCACATCTGGATTAAAATCATATGTTAACGCCGATTTCTGCGACGGTCCTTTCACAAGTTCTTTTACAATTGTCGCTACTTCGTTTTCTTTCCCTTCGGCAACGCGGCGCGTTACTGGTACATAATAACTTTGTTTATTATTTTGCGCTATGAAATACAGCGTAATTGGTTTTGTATTTGCAAGATCAGCAACTTGCTCGTCATCAAAGTTAATACCATTTGCTCGGCTTAATCCATTACCAATCGGCGTACCAGCAACAGGCATTTTCGCTAAATCTTTCCCATTCATGCTGAACTTCACATTTTTTACTTCTTTAAACTGCGTTAACGTCCAAGTAACTGCTTCTACAATACGTCGTTCCTCTTCTTTTTTATAGTTTTTCAGTTCTTTTGAAAAATCAACAACTGCAGTTCCATCTTTTTTCACATCAACTGTCATTTCTGTGTCCGCTGGGAGCACAGCTTGAAATCCATTTGGCAATAAGTTTGTTACTGGTCCGTCTTTCACTAAATATTGTAATGATTGCTTAATCACCGCGTTATCTTTTGGAGCAGGTAACTGCACCGTTTGCGGCACAACATAACCATTTTTATCTACAAGATATAAATCTAATTTTTTCGTTTCCCCTTGTTTTGCAGTTTCTTTCTTCTCACCATCCGTATACGTTACTTTCTTAGGCGGATCAATTTGCTCTGTTGCTTTTTCCTTACTAAACAAACCGCATCCTGCTAATAAAACTGTACTTAATGTAGCACAAACAATCCATTTGAAAGTCGATCTAGGCATATGCTTTCCCCCTAAAAAAATCTAAGTTTGTACTATATGTATACGAGCCCGAGTTTCACTTTAGAACAAGCAATGACAACTTATCTTCAAAAAAGACCCATACAAAATCTTATACTACATACCATAAAAACCCCTTTCTTTTTTAGGATGAGCGAGAGTATCTGGCTATGCATAGAAGCGGTCAGGGCCTTTTCCTGCCACATGCGTGGTATTCAAACAAAGAGAGCATGCCAGTAGCGGTCATGATGTATCCTGCATAGCAGCGACTTATAAAGAAAAGCGGAAGCGGCTCGATCAGAATCGCAGGACGCCCACGCCCCCGACAGAGAGGTGCTTTTTGCCTCGTCCGAGGGAGCGAAACGACCGGAGATTCTAGCCGCAGGAGCTAGACAAAGATGTCGAAACATTAAAACTGATTTATATACCTACAACCGGTAGGATGAAACCACCAAATACAAAAAGAGATTGCATACAATTTTGAACAATTTATGAATCCTCCACAGATGTGATAAATATCACATCTCCTTATTTTCCAAAACTTTTATAATACAAGTATAAAAGTTTGTTAAACATTTCACATAAAAGAAGGGAAATGAATATGAAAACACGTTTAGTCATGATCGGGAATGGGATGGCCGGAATACGCTGCATCGAAGAGATTTTAAAACAAAACGATACTTTATATGACATTACTATTTTTGGTGATGAACCGCATCCAAATTACAATCGCATTATGCTCTCCCACGTTCTACAAGGAAAGACAAACATGCAAGATATCATTATGAACGAATACAATTGGTACGAAGAGAATGATATTACGTTGTATACAAATGAAAAAGTGCTGCAAATTGATCGGGAAGAACAAGTGATCGTTACAGAAAAGAATCGTCTTGTTATGTACGACAAACTCATAATCGCAACAGGATCCAGTGCTTTTATTTTACCTGTGGAAGGTGCAAATCTTCCCGGTGTAACAGGTTTTCGTACAATTGAAGATACACAATTCATGATGGATACCGCTAAACAATATAAAAAAGCAGTTGTCATTGGTGGTGGATTACTTGGTTTAGAAGCCGCACGAGGACTTATTGACTTAGGAATGGACGTGCATGTTGTTCATTTAACATCACACTTAATGGAGCAACAACTCGATGCTAAGGCAGCTTCACTACTGCGCGAAGATTTAGAATCACAAGGCATGAAGTTCCTCATGGAAAAGAAAACAGTAAAAATTCTTGGTACAAACCACGTTGAGGGCATTCAATTTGCAGATGGTGATATTGTAAAATGCGATTTAATCGTCATGGCTGTTGGGATACGCCCAAATACACAGTTAGCAAAAGATGCTGGTTTACTTGTGAACCGCGGTATTGTCATCAATGACTATATGCAGACAAATGATACATCCATCTATGCGGTTGGTGAATGCGCAGAGCATAAAGGGATTGCTTATGGTCTTGTTGCACCGCTCTATGAGCAAGGTGCTGTATTAGCAAAACACATTACAAATACACAAACAGATGGCTACACTGGCAGCATCGTCGGTACACAGCTGAAAGTTGCAGGATGCGATTTATTCTCTGCTGGTCAAATTTATGAAGATGATAGTGCAAAGGCAATCTCCATTTTTGACGAGTTTACACGTTCCTATAAAAAGGTACTCATTCGGGACAATAAAGTTGTTGGTGTTGTTTTATACGGTGATACAACTGATGGCACACGTCTCTTCAGCATGTTAAAAAAAGAAGAAGATATACAAGAATATACATCAGCTTCTCTTCTTCATAAAGCTGGTGAAGACAACGGACTTGACATTGCAAGTATGAGTGCTGATGAAACGGTTTGCGGATGTAATGGCGTCACAAAAGGAGCGATTGTTCACGCTATTTTAGAACAAGACTTAACGACATTTGAAGAAGTAAAAGGGTGTACAAAAGCTGCAGGATCCTGTGGTAAATGTCGCCCAGTTGTGGAACAAATTTTATCTCATACACTTGGAGATAACTTTGATGCTTCTGTCCAAGTTGCAGGCATGTGCGGGTGTACAACCTTATCTCGCGATGAAGTTGTAGCCGCAATTCATGAAAAAGGCTTAAAGTCACCGAAAGAAGTACGAAACGTCCTTAACTTCTCGCACGAAGAAGGCTGTTCAAAATGCCGCCCTGCACTAAATTATTATTTACGTATGATTTGCCCAGAAGAGTATGCCGATGATAAAGCATCCCGCTTCGTTAACGAAAGAATGAATGGAAATATTCAACATGACGGAACATTTTCTGTGATTCCACGTATGTACGGCGGCGTTACAACAGCAGATGATTTAATGAAAATTGCAGAAGTTGCGAAGAAATACGACGTCCCGCTCGTGAAAATAACAGGTGCAAGCCGCATCGGTTTATATGGTGTTAAAAAAGAAGATTTACCAAAAGTGTGGGCTGATCTTGATATGAATTCTGGCTACGCCTATTCGAAGTCTCTTCGCAATGTAAAATCATGCGTCGGATCCCGCTTCTGCCGCTTCGGTACAAAAGATTCATTAGGACTTGGCATGTTGCTTGAGCAGTCATTAGAAATGGTAGATACACCGCACAAAATGAAAATGGGTGTAACAGGTTGTCCGCGTAACTGCGCAGAAGCATTAACGAAAGACTTCGGCGTCGTTTGTGTTGAAAATGGCTACCAGCTTTATATCGGAGGTAACGGCGGTACAGAAGTACGTGAAGCTGACTTTGTAATGATTGTCCCTTCAGAAGAAGATGTACTTCGCATCGCCACAGCTTACGTGCAACACTACCGTGAAACTGGCATTTACGGCGAGCGTACAGCTCCTTGGATAGAACGAATAGGCTTAGATCAAGTAAAAGAAGTGCTGCATGATGAAAGTATGGTCGCTATATTAAACGAACGCTTCCAAACAGCACGAAATACCTACGAAGAAGCTTGGGGACAAGCACTAGAAACACAATCACTAAAAACGATGTATGAAGTAGAGAGTGTAAAATAAGGAGCGATTCATATGTTACAAACGAAAGAAAAAATAAAAATTATGCCTGCCGCGGATCTTCCTGTACAAATCGGTAAGGAAGTTCGCATCAAGGACACGTCTATTGCCTTATTCCGCCTGGCAAACGGCGACATTCGCGCTGTAGAAAATCGGTGTCCTCATAAAAACGGCCCATTAGCAGAAGGAATTGTTTCTGGCGAATTTGTCTTTTGTCCGCTGCACGATTGGAAAATTTCATTACGGACCGGTGAAGTACAAAAACCTGATGATGGTTGTATTCAAACGTATGAAGTACAAATTATTGATGGCGATATTTATATATACATGTAACTTACACAAGGAAGCCCCTTCTCGGCTTCCTTTCCAGTAAAAACAGATGAGGTGTAGAGATGAACGGATACGTATATTTAGTTGGTGCAGGACCTGGTGATGAAGGGCTTATTACAAAAAAAGCAATCGAGTGCTTACAAAAGGCAGATATCGTTTTATATGACCGCTTATTGAATCAAAATTTACTTCGCTATACAAAGTCAACATGCGAACTTGTCTATTGCGGAAAAATGCCAACAAATCATGTGATGCGCCAAGAAATGATTAACACGCATTTACTTCAATTTGCCAAAGAAGGTAAGACTGTTGTCCGCTTAAAAGGAGGAGATCCCTCTATATTTGGCCGAGTTGGTGAAGAAGCAGCCGCTTTAGCGGCAGAAAACATTCCCTATGAGATTGTACCAGGTATTACATCTAGCATCGCCGCAAGCGCGTATGCCGGCATCCCTCTCACTCATCGCGATTACAGTAATAGCGTGACATTACTAACTGGTCATACAAAAGGGCCGATTCAGGATCATGTCAACTACAACTCACTTTTAAATAGCGATACTGTCGCTTTTTACATGGGTATTAAAAACTTACCGACCATTTGCGAAAATTTACTGCAAACTGGAAAGAAAAAAGATACACCAGTAGCAGTCATCGAATGGGGCACAACCGGAAGACAGCGAGTTGTTACAGGTACGCTCTCCACAATTGTTGATAGCGTCAAAAAGGAACACATTTCAAATCCTTCCATGACAATTGTTGGGGATGTCGTATCCTTACGTGAACAAATTGCTTGGAAAGAACATAAGCCATTACACGGAAAAAAAGTTTTGCTCGCCTCTTCATCAAATAAACCAAGTAAAGCAGAGCAAAAATTACAAGAAGCCGGAGCAGAAACTTATCAAATTCCAACTTTCAAAAAACGAGATTACACATTAACACAGGAACAACTCCGCGAAATATTTGATGCAAAGCGTCTCGTTTTCTGTTCAGCCGAAAGCGTAGCAATCTTGTTACAATCATGCGCACAGCATCGAAAAGATATCCGTTCCTTACAAGGAGTTCTTCAGCATATGAATCATGCTGCCGAGGAAGCACTTATGAAATACGGACTCTTCAGTGAACAAGCAAGGTTTTCTACAAAACCAACTGTATATCTAGGACGAAATATAAATCGAATTGCTATTATTCAAGAAAAAATCGGCCCTGGTTCTTATATAATGACACATGAATATCAAATCGATCATCGTTTTGATGAAATTCATACCCGTATGCTCTCTGAATTCACATGGGATAGCATTGTATTTGAAGGACGCGCCGCAATTGATGCATTTATAGCAGAAGTTAAACGCCTTGGTTTCATGCATATTGTCAATTTACCATTCTCGTATACAGATGAACTAACTTTACAGTACGCAAATAAAGTCGGATTCCAAAACATCGATTATGAATTACAAGCAATTTTTAACGAGAAAGAAGTGACGGCATGGTGAAAGGAATTGTTTATATCGGGCACGGCAGTCGACTACAAGAAGGCAATGAGCAATTCATCCACTTTGTCCAGTCCGTTATAAAAGAGCGAAGTGAATGCATTCAAAAAATCGGCTTTCTTGAACTCACAACACCAACTGTCCAAGATGCAATTACAGAAGCGATTTTAGATGGAGCAACTGAAGTTTTACTTGTCCCTGTTTTATTATTTGCAGCGGCTCATTATAAACGTGACGTTCCTTTCGAAATTGAGCAAATGAAAAAACGCTATCCGCATATTACATTTTCAGTTGTACCACCTTTTAGTACACACCCGCTCATGATCGAACTTGTAATCAAAAGAATACGTGAAGCCACACCTATACAAGGCAGTGAAATTCTACTCGTCGGCCGAGGTAGTAGTGATCCTCAGCCTATACATGAATTGCAGCAAATCGGAGCAGCAGTTGAGCGGAAAATCGGCATACCAGTTTCCTGCTCTTTTTTAACAAAAGGATCACCTTCTTTTACCGAAGAACTTAATCGTATAGCAGCAGCGACCCAACACGTATATGTTACGCCATACCTTCTCTTTACCGGATTATTGCTTCGGAAAATTGAGCGCCATGCACACACATACACGAACGTGACAACATGTAACTGCCTTCAATTTGATCCCTATATGAAGTTCGCATTACTAGAACGAATGGAGGAATATGTACATGTGTAACTTATATCCCCTTATATGTAATCTACAAGGCAAGCGTGTTGTCATTATCGGAGGCGGCAAAATTGCATACCGAAAAGCGTGCGGATTACAGGATACAGGAGCCCTTGTCACCGTTGTGAGTCCGGACATTTGCGAGGAAATGAAGAAACTCTCCTATATTACATGGAAACAAAAAACATTTACAGATGAAGACATAAAAGATGCGCATCTCATTTATGCCGCAACAAATCATCACGATGTAAATATGAGGGTCAAACAAGCAGCGCATGATTTTCAGTGGGTTAATATCGTAAGTGACGGCACACAATCATCTTTTCACACACCTGCCGTTATTCGAAATAATGAGTATATTGTAAGTATATCTACCTCAGGTAAACATCCAGCATTTGCAAAACAATTGAAACAAGAACTAACAACTGTTCTTGCGCAACTTATAGAGTGAGACATCCATCAGAGGTTACAAGCCCTTATAGACAATAAAACACCGATTCTGATTTCATTCATCTTTAAACTATGATTTTCGGTCAAACTAAAGGCCATCTTTATTCAGTATGTCTCTGAATAAAGATGGCCTTTAAATGCTTTTTCCTCACTAATAACTACTTATAAAACGATATGCTTCACATTCTCAATTGGTTGTCCGAACCATTTTGAAGCAATTTCTTTAAACACATCAATTTCCCCTGTCGTTAAGAAAAGATGATCACTTTGCTCCTCTATATCATATAACATCTTACTATGATACAAAATCGTACTTACTTCACGAGCTGTTTCATCACCTGAACTAATCAACTGTACAGAATCACCCATAACCCGCCCAATAACTGGTCCTAAAATCGGATAATGCGTACATCCTAAAATTAATGTATCAATTTCCGTTTTCTTCAACGGTTGTAATGTTTCTCTTACCACTTCGTATGCCATTTCACTCTCAAAGTTCCCACTCTCTACAAGCTCAACAAACGGCGGGCAAGCTAAACTCTCTACTAATACGCGGTTGTTAATCGATTTTAACGCGTATTCGTATGCACCGCTTTTCACTGTTCCAATCGTTCCAATTACACCCACATGGTACGTATTTGTCACTTTTAGTGCAGTACGCGCACCTGGATGAATAACACCCACAACTGGAATTGGTAATTTCTTTTGCATTTCTTCAAGTACAACTGCCGTCGCTGTATTACAAGCAATTACAAGCATCTTAATATCCTGCGCTAGTAAATGCTCTGTCATTTCCCATGTAAATTGTATTACTTCTTCACGAGATCGCGGACCATACGGGCAACGTGCTGTATCTCCTAAATATATAATTCGCTCTTTCGGTAATTGCCGAATTAATTCTTTCGCTACTGTTAAACCACCAACACCTGAATCAATTACACCAATCGCTCTATTCAAAACAATCGCCCCGTTTTCTCTTTCATAATCTAACTGTACATTTCCAAACAGTGTACTCATTCATAGAATAATAGAAGGTTCACCTTATGTACATGAATAGACCTTTTCATTTTCCTCCTTTTCCTAGTAATTTGCAAGATACAAAAATAACCGGCTTTTCTTCACACGAAAGCCGGCTTCATCCTTTATAGTTCAAGCTCTCCCATACGAAGGAGCTCGACAACTGCTTGTGAGCGTCCCTTAACTCCTAGCTTTTGCATTGCATTTGAAATATGGTTACGTACGGTCTTTTCACTAATGAAAAGTTCACTTGCAATTTCTTTTGTTGTTTTATCTTGAACGAGTAACTCAAACACTTCTCTTTCTCTTTTTGTGAGCAACGGTTTAGATTGATATTCTTTTTCCTTCAATTGGTATAACCCTCCTTGCTTAAGCCAGAGCTGTATGTGTGTAAGTTGGGTGTTTATTTAGTCAAGATATTGTATGAATAGAAGCAAGGCGTGGTGAATACAAATAAGCAGAAATTGCATGTATTTATAAAAAATTATTTTCACTTCCAGAAGCATCGTCCGCTCATGCATGATAATGCAGTCATTTTCTCCCTAAAAGCGCATTATAATTCGATAGTTCCTGTTCATCGCTACATGAAAAATGATGAACCATGAAAAGGAGAGGCGTTCATGACAGAAAAAAGATTGTGTAAATCTTCAACAGATAAAGTATTTCTCGGCGTATGCGGTGGTTTAGGAGAATATTTCGGTGTGAGCACAAGTATGATTCGCATTCTTTGGCTAATTGCTATCTTATGTTTCGGAACAGGTTTTTTAGCTTATTTCATTCTTATGTTGCTCATGCCAAGTTTTTATGAATAAAGGCACCGTTTTCCGCGGTGCCTTTTCTATATTTTAATTTCCTTTCTCCAAATTGTTTTTTGTATTGACAAAGAAAAAGAAGTGTAACTACAATAGTTACATATAGTTGTAATTAAACTAATTACAATACATTCACTGATAAATACACTTTTATATAAAACAAAGTACAAAGGAGAATGAGCATGAAACTTGCAGTAGTAGGCGCAACTGGTAATATCGGAAAACAAATCATTGTGGAAGCTTTAACACGCGGGCACGAAGTAACGGCAATTGTGCGTGATGCATCTCGCGTAGAAACAACACATGAAAATTTACATGTTGTAACAGGTGATATCTTCCATGCAAACAGCATTGCAAAAGAAGCAGCAAATCATGACGTATTAATTAGTGCATTTGGTCCTAAACATGGTGAAGAGGAGAAACTTGTAGAAGCAACACATTCTTTATTACAAGCAACAAGACAAGCTGGCGTCTCTCGTCTTATATCAGTTGGAGGTGCAGGTAGTTTAGAAGTAGCCCCTGGCTTACAAGTTGTAGATACATCAGACTTCCCTGCAGAGTGGAAGCCAATTGCATTAGCGCACCGCGATGCATTAGAATTATATAAACAATCTGATTTTAACTGGACAAATTTAAGTCCTGCTGCAATGATCGAACCAGGGGAACGCACAAGCAAATATGTAACAGGAACAGATCAGTTATTAACAGATGAAAATGGTGAAAGCCGCGTTTCCATTCCAAACTACACTGTTGCTTTATTAGACGAAGTGGAAACTCCTCAATTCCTACGCCAACGCTTCACAGTACGTAACGCTTAATGAAAAAGAACCTAGCCTTACATGATAGAAGGCTAGGTTCTTTTATTGTTTTATTTTTTCTTCTAAATTCGTAACCAACTGTTTTACTTTTACATTTGCAAGTACATTTTCCATCGCTTCCTGCGCTTGCAATAATATAATTTCTAACACATTTTGAATGTTTGCCCCAACTGGACATTGTACGTTTGGATTATCGTGAAAAGAAAATAAATGTCCTTCTTCCACAACCTCAACCGCTTTGTATACATCAAGCAACGTCACTTCATCTAAATCCCGAGCTAAAGAAGTGCCGCCTTTTCCAGCTTGTACATCAACAAGCCCTGCTTTTTTTAGCATTCCTGTAATTCGGCGAATAACGACTGGGTTTGTATTGACACTACCAGCAATCCATTCAGACGTACAGCGCGAAGTTTTATCAACTGCTAGCAATGTTAACATATGAACAGCCACCGTAAAACGACTACTAATCCCCACTTGTATTCCCCTCCTTTATACCATTCTCTATCATTCATAAAAAATAACATACCTTTTATTATATACCACTTTCTTTCGTTATATAAAGTGAAACTTCCATCAGTAGATAAAATAAAAGCATTCTAAATACAGAGAATAAATCCTGATTTACTTATGAAAGAATCAGGATTTTTCCAAATTAATGACGCTTTATAAATTTAGCAAGATCTTTAAACTTCACTTTATCGGAATAGCTCATAACACCGTTTACGTAAATGCGACTTGTAATAAAGTTTAAAAGGAAGATTGTCGCAAGTAATAACGATAAAGCAACGGTAATTTCTAAAGTGCCAGCTTCTCCAGCTACAACCCGTGAAAATGTAACCATCGGTGTAAAGAAAGGAATATATGAACTAATCACAACAATTGTACTATTTGGGTCTGATAATGATTTCATGCTTATGAAAAACGCTGCTATAATTAAAATTGCAACTGGAAATGATACTGATTGTAAGTCTTCTGTTTTTGATACAACAGCTCCAGCTGCCGCATACATCATCGCATATAATAAATAGCCCGTAATGAAAAATACAATAAACAGACCAATAACTTTTGCATCTAACTTCGCAAAATCAATCGGAAGACCAAATAAAGACGCATTATCTAAATCTATCCATCCAATTAAAACCGGAACAAGAAAACCACATGCAAGGATAGCAATTTGCAGTAACGCTGTTGTAACAACAGCAAGAATTTTAGCGTACATCATATACAGTGGTTTCACTTTCGAAAGCATAATCTCCATAACACGAGAAGATTTTTCTGATGCGATATTCATCGCAATTGTATTTCCAAACGCCATGATAAACATATATAGTACAAATATAAACGCATATGCAATACCGAAAGAGGAAGCACGGTCTTTTATCGCTTCTTCTTTCACCGAAATATCTGTTTGTAACTGCTGTGCTACATCAGACGACACCTTATGATTCGAAAGAATCACTTGTGTATATTGCTGTTTTAAATAGTTCGCTATAATAGTAGATGTTTCTTTACTTGGAAAACCATTGTACATATAGGTTACTTCGGGTACTCCATTTTTTTCTGTAACGTAAAAGAGACCATCTAACTCCCCTGCTTCAACTTGCTTATGAACTTTTTCTAACTGTTCTTTCTTTTCTACTTGTATTTGGGCTGATGGAAGAATTTTATTTAACATCTCTTCTTGCACCATATATGCCGAACTATCCATTACGATTGCCAACTTATCTTTGTCTTTGTTTTTGTCTTTATCATCAGTAAAGTGATTAAAAGCAAAAACTCCAAATACTACTAAAAATAAAATACCACTTGTAATTAGTGACTTTTTAGAAAGAAATGATTCTCTAAAATAAAACGAAAACACATGAAAAAATTTACGCATTCTTATTTCGCCCTTTCTACAAAGATTTCATTTAAGGTCGGTTCTAGCATTTTAAACTGACGTAAATGCACACCTTGCTCTTGTAATTTTTGTAAGATTGATAGGGCCTCTGTATCTTCCTGAACTTTCATATAAAGATAACCAAGACGTTTTTCATACCCAATCTGTAATGTTTGCAATGCTCTTTCATTTTCTTCGTTATCTTCAATTGTTAAGTTTCGAAATCCGTATTCTTTTTTTATATCACTTAAATGACCCTCTACAACCGCTTCGCCTTGTTTCAAAATACACACATGCTGACAAAACGATTCAACTTGTTCCATACGATGACTTGATAAAACAATGGTTTTCCCTCTTTGAATTTGTTCTTCAATAATATTTGCTAACATTTCAGCATTTACGGGATCCAACCCGCTGAACGGTTCATCTAAAATAAGTAACTTTGGGTCATGTAGAAGCGCTGCAATCAATTGGATTTTTTGTTGATTCCCTTTCGATAATTCCCCTGCAACTTTATACTTATATTCAGGGATCGCTAATCTTCCTAACCAAAAATCAATGGCTGCATCTACTTCTTTTTTTGTCATTCCTTCTAATCTTCCAAAATAGCGAAGTTGATCAATTACTCGACTTTTCGTATACAAACCTCTCTCTTCAGGAAGATAACCAATTGTTACACCACTCTCTGAAATCTCCTTCTTATCCCACGTAATACTGCCTCCATTTGGCGTTAATAAGCTTAACAGCATTTTAATGGTCGTTGTTTTTCCTGCACCGTTTCGTCCTAGCAGTCCTAATACTTCACCTTTCGGCAGAGTAAGATTTAGATGATTCACTGCAACGTTTTCACCAAACTGCTTGGTTAATTGTTGAATCTGCAATGTCATACTTTTCTCTCCTTAAGTTTTATAAATTTAATAACATGGTTCATCACCAAAAGACGTGGGTGACATATAGATGTACACTTCACTCCGAGTGAACGCTTTCCGCGGGCGTGAGCGAGCCTCCTCGCCAAGCCTGCGGGTCTCACTTTCCTCGCTATTCCCACAGGAGTCGCCACTCACAGTGAAGTATATTAAAAATGATTCATTTTCAAAAAATCAATCCCGTGTTACGGTTATGAACTAATAATATGCAAAATACGTATATTTTTACCATATTTTATTATAACATTGCGCACACTAATTTATATACGTATATCAATATGTAAAATTACATTTATTTATTCTGTTATTACATTATCGTGATATAATTAATAAGTAAAAATATATATTTTTTAGGAGGACACTATGAAAAAGAGAACATTTACAACACTGTTATCTGTTGCATTGTTATCTACAACTTTAACAGCATGCAACACGACAGCAGAACAGACATCAGCAAAAGCAAAAGAAGAAAAAGTCCAACTAACAGATCAACAATTGATGGCTGACTTATGGTATCAGACATCTGGTGAAGCAAAGGCATTATACTACCAAGGCTACAACATCGGTACACAAAAGCTGGATGCAGCTCTTGCTAAGGGGACAAGCAAGAAACCAGCTATCGTTCTAGACTTAGACGAAACTGTTGTTGATAACAGCCCACACCAAGCAATGTCTGTGAAAACAGGAAAAGGCTATCCTTATAAGTGGGATGACTGGATTAATAAAGCAGAAGCAGAAGCTCTTCCTGGTGCAATTGACTTCTTAAAACATGCAGAATCAAAAGGTGTAGATATTTACTACATTTCAAACCGTAAAACGAATCAATTAGATGCAACGATTAAAAATTTAGAACGCATCGGTGCTCCGCAAGCAACGAAAGAACACATTTTACTACAAGAACCGAAAGAAAAAGGAAAAGAAAAACGTCGTGAACTCGTTTCACAAACGCATGATATCGTCTTATTATTTGGTGATAATTTATCAGACTTCATTGGTTTTGATGGATTATCGACGCAAGATCGTAATAAGAAAGTAGAAGAGTTAAAAGCACAATTTGGCGAGAAATTTATCGTTTTCCCAAATCCTATGTATGGTGACTGGGAAGGTTCTTTATATAACTATAATTTTAAAAAATCTGATGCAGAAAAAGATAAAATTCGCAAAGACAACTTAAAATCATTTGAAGATAAAAAATAAAGGGTGGCACAATGCCACCCTTTATTTTTTATCTTTTATAAGCGGTAAAATAAACACTTCTACCCGTCTATTTTTCGCTTTTCCTTCCGGAGTGTCATTCGATGCAATAGGACGATACTCTCCATAACCAATTGCACTAAATTTTTGCGGAAGTAATTGGTTGTTTTTGAGCAGTGCTTGCATAAAATTAACGGCACGCTGCGTACTTAACTCCCAGTTAGAAGCAAAATTCGCATTCGAGATTGGAACATTATCCGTATGTCCTGATACAGTAATTTCTCGAGGAGATGCTGCAACTAATAATGAGGACATCTCTTGCGCCATATTCAGCGACTCTAACTTCACAGTAGCTTGTCCAGAGTCAAAAAGTGCGTTATCTCGAATTGTTACCATTAATCCACGTTCTGTGAGCTCTGTATTAAATGAAGATTGAAGTCCCTTTTCTTCAATGTATTTATCAATATTTTTTTGTACTTCTTTTAATTCATTCATTTCCTGCTGCTTTACTTCCGCTTCTGCTTGTTGTTTGATTTTTTCAGACTCAGGACGTTTTTCAGATAAATCTTTTTCAGCTTTTGGTTTTTGATCACTTAGAAACTCTTTCTTACCCGTTCCGCCTGAAAGTTCATCTTTAAAGGCAACAGCCATTTGTTTAAACTTTGCTGCATCAATGCTGCTCATTGCAAATAAAACAATAAATAGTGCAAATAACAAAGTCAACATATCTGCATATGGAATTAACCAAGTTTCATCGATATGCTCTTCATGCTTTTTCTCCTTTTTCTTTCTTCTACTCATCTTTTTCCGCTCCCTGTTCTAGCTTTTTACGCTCAGTTTCAGAGAGTGCACCTAAAATACGGTTCTTCATAACAAACGGATAAGTGCCAGTTTGAAGCATCAATAAACATTCGATCATTAAACGTTTCTTTTCAATTTCTTGTGCAGACTTTTGTTTTAATTTGTTTGCAAATGGATGCCACAAAACATACCCAGAGAAAATACCAAAAATTGTTGCAATAAATGCACCAGAAATCGCATGACCTAATTTATCAATATCTGATAAATTCCCAAGTGCAGCTACAAGACCAATTACAGCCCCTAAAACACCAAGTGTCGGTGCATATGTACCAGCTTGTGAGAAAATGCTAGCTCCTTTTCTATGTCGCTCTTCTATTGCTTCAATTTCCGACTCTAATATTTGTTCAAGATCCTCTGATGCTACACCATCAATTACAAATTTCAAACCCCTCATCAGAAATTCATCTTCCACTTTATCCAATTGCTGTTCTAAAGATAAAATACCATACTTTCTACTTTCTGACGTCCAACGAACAAATAAATCTAACATTTCTTCATACGTCATTTCTTTTTTGTTCCTACCAAAAATAACTTTGAGTAACTTAGGAATTCTTTTTAATTGATTTATCGGAAAAGCAATACAAATTGCTGCAGTTGTCCCAATAAATATAATTGTAAATGCTGCCGGATTTAATAAAGCGCTAAGAGCAGCCCCCTTTAAAAACATCCCTACTACAACAGCAATTATCCCAAGAATAATCCCAATAATCGTTGTTAAATCCATCTTTGTTCCCTCCTAAATCGTTCGATACAATTAAAAATTTAAACGAAACTTAATTGTTATATCCTTTTATATATATATTACATAAAAAATAGCAATTGGGGAAGATTATTATTGTATCAATTAAAAAAACAGCATAAAAAATCGACTTTTTTTTACAATTTTTTTTCATTTTCATTACGTCACCACTCTTTTGTTCCTTTTTATATAAGATAGATTTATAATGTAAAAAGATATTTAAGTACGAGCATATTAGAAAGGAATACATCGGTCAAAAATGATAAAAAAAAGAATTATAAAAAGAACCCTTTTAATTTCAATTGTTATTCTCATTGTTGTTTCTTTAATAAATTTTCTGTCCAAACCCGTAATAAATAACCAAGCAGAAGCCGTTGAAGCAGTTGAAACAAAAAAGCATACTGAGCATCCAAAAGAAGAGATTCCTCCGTTCCCAAAAGCCAGTGCAACAGCAAAACAATCAGATGATCAATATAGTCTTGTTAATAATCCTGATTCGTTACTCGTGGTAGTCAACAAACATAGAAAACTACCAGATTCTTATACACCAAGTGATTTAACAAAACCAAATGTTCCGTTTTCAAACCCCAAAGATAAAGAAAAAACATTGCTTCGTAAGCCCGCAGCGGATGCTCTAGAAACAATGTTTGAAACAGCAAAAAAACAAGGTTTTGAACTTACAGCAGTATCTGGATTCCGCTCTTATAAACGACAACAGTCCTTACACAACACGTACGTAAACCGTCAAGGTAAAGAAGTTGCTGATACATTAAGTGCCGTTCCTGGGACAAGCGAGCATCAAACAGGACTTGCTATGGATATTAGTTCTGATTCGGCAAATTTCCAATTGGAGCCTGTATTCGGAGAAACAGCTGAAGGAAAATGGGTAGCAGAGCATGCTCACGAATTTGGATTTATTATCCGTTATCCGAAAGATAAAACAAACATTACAGAATATGCTTATGAGCCATGGCATCTTCGTTTTGTCGGCAATCCGCATGCTACGTATTTATATACGCATCACCTGACATTAGAAGAAGCAACGGAAGACAAAAAATAAGAGAGTTCTACACTCTCTTATTTTTTTAATCTAATAACCTTTTTTTCCATTCTACTGACCAAGGTACTCCTTTTCCGTTTTTTTTAGAAGCCTGTACCATCGCACCTCGTCCCACTAAACAAATCTCTCCCGCCTCATTTTTCACCATATAGTGTAAATCTAAAGATGAGTTTCCGATATTTTCCGCTTTTACATAAACTTTTAAGTTCTCGTCAAAGAACACCTGCTTCAAAAAATTACACTGTAAATCCGCTACTACAATCATCGTTTCTGATGATTCATGCACCCATTCTTGCATAAAACCAAGTTCTTTAAAAAATTCAATACGAGCTAATTCAAAATAAGTAAACGCAACACAGTTATTCATATGCCCAAACATATCCGTTTCGCTAAAACGAACCTTTACAGGAATGTAGAATGAAAATGCACTCTCCCACTCTTCAAAGTGTTCAATATAATGAATCCGCTTCACAAACATCCAACTCCTTCTCGTATACTCCCCTTTAATATTATTTAATTTTTCGGAATTTTAAAACCGAAATGTATCACTGTGTAAAACAAACCATAACCTTCACTCATTTCACCTCTCTGTTTCACCATCGCCCATGAAAAAAAGGAACTGATTACTTCTATGCATGGTCAGGATCTCTCGCTAACCCTAAAAAAAGGGGATTTTATGCTGTACTTCAAAATGGATTTATATATAACTCCATTTTGATTTTCTAACATATAAATTGCTGCTATGCAAAGAAAAAGGTGACATGCACTCGTTTTGTCCTTTTGTTTAAACTTCGCACGTGGCAGTAAAGGGCCCTGACCGCTTCTACGCATGGCCGGTCGCTCTCGCCCATCTAAAAAGAAAAGGGTTTTTATGTAAGTAGTTCAATTTGCATTTATACACCTACAAAAATTGCCTCTTCAAAACTGAAGAGGCAATTTAAATTAATAGTTATTGTCACTACCAAAGAAATCTTTAAAGGATTGAATCGTTGTATCACGGTTTAATGCAGCAATCGATGTCGTTAATGGAATTCCTTTTGGACAAGATTGTACACAGTTTTGTGAGTTACCGCAGTTTGCAAGTCCTCCATCACCCATGATCGCACGTAAACGATCCGCTTTATGCATTTCACCCGTTGGATGCGCATTAAATAAACGCGCTTGTGAAAGCGGTGCTGGACCGATAAAGTCAGATTTGCTGTTTACGTTTGGACATGACTCTAAACATACACCACAAGTCATACATTTAGATAATTCATATGCCCACTGACGTTTCTTCTCTGGCATTCTAGGCCCTGGACCTAAGTCATACGTACCATCAATTGGAATCCATGCTTTTACACGCTTTAACGCGTTAAACATACGACTACGGTCTACTTGCAAGTCACGAATAACCGGGAATGTTTTCATCGGTTTTAAGCGAATTGGTTGTTCTAGTTTATCAATAAGAGCTGTACATGATTGACGTGGTTTTCCGTTGATTACCATCGAACATGCACCGCATACTTCTTCTAAACAGTTCATATCCCAAGCAATAGGTGTTGTCTTATTCCCTTTCACATCAACAGGATTACGACGAATTTCCATTAATGCCGAAATAATATTCATATTTGGGCGATATGGAATTTCAAACTCTTGATCATACTCCTGTGAGTTTGGGCCGTCCTGTCTTGTAATAATAAGGCGGATTGTTTTCTCAGACATGTTGCTTATCCCCCTTCTCTTCTCCCTTAGCAGCTACTTCATGTTTTGAAGAGTAATCGCGCTTACGTGGTTGGATTAATGAAATATCAACGTCTTCGTAATGGAATGCTGGTGCATTTCCTGCTCCTTCAAACTTCGCCATTGTTGTTTTTAAGAAGTTCTCATCATCACGATCTGGGAATTCTGGTTTATAATGTGCACCGCGACTTTCATTACGGTTATACGCACCAATTGTAATAACACGAGCCAATTCAAGCATATTTGCCAGTTGACGTGTAAACGAAGCACCTTGGTTGCTCCATTTCGCTGTATCGTTAATGTTAATGCGTTTATAACGCTCCATTAACTCTACGATTTTCGCATCTGTTTCTAATAATTTTTTATTTTCACGAACTACTGTTACGTTATCTGTCATCCATTCTCCAAGCTCTTTATGAAGAACATATGCATTTTCATTACCATCTAGCGTTAAAATGTTGTTGAATTTTTCTGTTTCAATTAATTCATTTTGCTCATATACAGAAGATGAAACAGAATCTGATGATTTTGAAAGACCTTTCATATATTCAATTGCATTTGGTCCCGCTACCATACCACCGTAAATCGCTGATAATAATGAGTTAGCACCTAGTCGGTTACCACCGTGCATAGAGTAATCACACTCACCTGCCGCAAACAATCCTGGGATACTTGTCATTTGCTTATAGTCAACCCATAGTCCACCCATTGAGTAGTGAACTGCTGGGAAGATTTTCATCGGTAGTTTACGAGGATCATCACCTGTGAACTTTTCATAGATTTCAATAATTCCACCAAGCTTAATATCAAGCTCTTTCGGATCTTTATGAGAAAGATCTAGATATACCATATTTTCACCGTTAATACCCAGCTTTTGTTCTACGCAAACATCGAAAATTTCACGCGTTGCAATATCACGAGGTACAAGGTTTCCGTATGCAGGATATTTCTCTTCTAAGAAATACCATGGTTTTCCGTCTTTATACGTCCAAACACGGCCGCCTTCACCACGTGCAGATTCACTCATAAGGCGTAATTTATCATCGCCTGGAATTGCTGTTGGGTGAATTTGGATGAACTCACCGTTTGCATAATATGCACCTTGTTGATATACAGCAGATGCTGCCGTACCTGTATTAATAATAGAGTTAGTAGATTTTCCAAAGATGATACCAGGGCCCCCTGTTGCCATAATTACAGCATCAGCTGGAAAACTTTTAATCTCCATAGATTGTAAATCTTGTGCTACGATTCCGCGGCATACGCCTTCGTCATCTACAACAGCGCGCAAGAAATCCCAGCCCTCATATTTCGTAACAAGACCTGCTACTTCATGACGGCGTACTTGCTCATCTAACGCATATAATAATTGCTGTCCTGTTGTTGCACCAGCGAATGCTGTGCGGTGATGCTGGGTTCCACCGAAACGGCGGAAGTCTAGTAATCCCTCTTCCGTACGGTTAAACATAACACCCATGCGATCCATTAAGTGAATAATACCAGGTGCTGCATCGCACATCGCTTTTACAGGAGGTTGGTTCGCTAAGAAGTCCCCTCCATAAATTGTATCGTCAAAGTGGATCCATGGAGAATCCCCTTCACCTTTTGTATTTACAGCACCGTTAATGCCGCCTTGAGCGCATACAGAGTGAGAACGTTTCACTGGTACTAAAGAAAATAGTTCTACATTCACGCCTGCTTCCGCTGCTTTAATCGTTGCCATTAAGCCGGCTAATCCACCGCCAACTACGATAAGTTTCCCTTTCATGCTCTCCCACTCCTTACAAGTTTGCTAGATTCGGATTAATGAACGCAAATAACGCGCTCACTCCTACGTATGATAATGCTAAGAAAATTGCTAATGTTACATACGTAGAAATACGCTGTGAACGTGGTGATACTGTGATACCCCAGCTAATAAAGAATGTCCATAATCCATTTGCAAAGTGGAAAATAGCTGATACAACCCCAACTAAATAGAAGCCAAACATAAATGGATTGTTTAAAATATTTGCCATCATATCATAGTTTACCGTTTGTCCGAGCGCAGCTTGAATGCGAGTTTCCCAAATATGCCATGATAGGAATATAAGTGTAATTACTCCAGTGAATCGTTGCAGAACGAACATCCAGTTGCGGAAATAGCCGTAAGATGTTGCATTGTTCTTTGCTGTAAATGCGATATATAAACCGTATACAGCATGGTACAAAATCGGTAAGAAAATCACAAAAATTTCTAATGCGTACCGAAATGGAAGCATTTCCATAAAATGAGCAGCACTGTTAAAAGCCTCTGCTCCTCTTGTTGCAAAATTGTTAATTACTAAATGTTGCGTCATAAAGACGCCAATTGGAATGACACCCAGTAACGAGTGCCACTTGCGAAATGTATACTCGCGGCCTTTCATGTCCCCATTACCCCCTTGAATGTTTGACTGATGTTTGTCGCATTACTTTATAGCAATAGCATTTTACCACTATTGTTATAAGAAAAACTGAAAAAATTATTCGCAATATTTCAGCATAATTTGATAACATGTTCATTTTACTCCTATTTTTGTCGAAGCGTCAAGAAAACGTATACATAATCAGTATATAATTTTTATATTCTTTTTCATTCTCTACATCAGATTTTTTCCAAAGAAATAGCTGTGTTTATATATATAAAATGGTATATAATATTGGCAGTATAGAAAGTGGGGAATATTGTGAGTACAAAAAAAATTGAGAGCGAATCTTTACAAAATATTTCAATCAATGCGTTTGCCTATGAATTGCTTCGTGAAGAATTACTTCCTGATTTAATAGGGAAAGAACTAGATGCCGTTTTATATTGGGCCGGCAGAAATTTAGCACGAAAATACCCGTTAGAAACAATTGATGAGATCATCCAATTTTTCACAACAGCTGGTTGGGGCGACTTAACAATCATTGAACATAAACGTCGTGAAATGCAATTCAAACTAACAGGTGCTCTTATTGAAGAACGTGAGCAACAAAAAAGACATTCTTCTTACCAATTAGAAGCTGGTTTTATCGCTGAACAAATTCAAAAGCAACGCAGTGTAATTGCGGAATCTTACGAAGAACAGAAAAAGCGCTCTAGCTCTGTTACATTTCTTGTGCAATGGGATGTAAAAGATCCTGTCGAAGTATAATGCACATTCATCGGTCAACTAGACATGACGTCCAGTTGACTTTTTTTATTCCTCTATTTGCGTGCGATGGAAGTTTTACTTTCTTTATAATATAAACAGTCACTTTCTATTATTTGTGACATTCTTGGATTACAAAAAAAGAAGACATTGCCAATTACAATGTCTTCCCTGTTAAATACGTATGAATAGTTTCGGCTATTTTTTGCGGCATTCCAGCTCCTATAATGTCTGCAACAGACGCTTCTTTCATTTTCTTAAGAGAGCCAAAATGTTTTAAAAGTGTTTTCTTTCGTTTTTCTCCGACTCCTGGTATATCATCCAATGCCGATTGAATGACAGATTTCCCATGAATTTGACGATGAAATGTAATCGCAAAGCGGTGCACTTCGTCTTGAATACGCTGTAATAAATAAAATTCTTGACTGTTACGCTCTAATAAAACTGGTTCCGGCGGTTCACCGATTATTAAATGTGACGTGCGATGTTTATCATCTTTCACGAGCCCAGCTGTTGGAATAGAAAGACCGAGTTCATTTTCTAACACATCACATACTGCAGCAAGATGACCTTTCCCACCATCAATTACAATTAAATCTGGAAGTGGTAAGTTTTCTTTTAAAACACGTGTATAACGACGGCGCACAACTTCACGCATCGATTCATAATCATCAGGTCCTTGCACCGTTTTAATTTTATATTTACGGTACTCTTTTTTTGCAGGTTTTCCATCGTTAAATACAATCATCGCAGAAACCGGATTTGTCCCTTGAATGTTTGAATTATCAAATGCTTCAATTCTATGCGGTGTTTCTATCCCTAGCTGTTCTCCTAATTTTTCGACCGCCTTAATTGAACGTTCTTCGTCGCGTTCAATTAAATAAAATTTTTCATGCAGTGCAATTGTAGCATTCTTACTCGCTAAGTCGACAAGTTCCTTTTTCTTGCCCCGTTTTGGCTGCGTTGCTTCTATGTCTAAAAACTTTCCAATCAATTCATGATCAATGCTGCTCGGTACAACAATTTCTTTCGGTTTAACGTGATTATTTTGTTCATAAAATTGCCCGATAAACGTTAGAAATCCTTCTTCTGGATCATCATAAATCGGAAACATCGAAACATCTCGTTCAATTAACTTTCCTTTTCGAACGAAAAATACTTGCACGCACATCCACCCTTTATCGACCGCATAACCAAACACATCGCGGTCGACTAAGTCGCTCATAATCATCTTTTGCTTTTCCATAATCGCGTCCATATGAGCAATTTGATCTCGTAATTCTTTCGCTCGTTCAAACTCTAATTTTTCCGATGCTTCATACATTTTCGCTTCCAATTCCGAACGAATTTCTTTATGTCCACCATTTAAAAACTTAATGATTCCATCGACAATTTCTTTATTTTGTTCATCTGTTACCTCTTGTACACAAGGTGCTAAGCATTGTCCCATATGATAATATAAACAAACTTTATCTGGTATATTTGTACATTTCCGAAGCGGATACATGCGATCTAACAACTTTTTCGTTTCATGAGCTGACTGCGAATTTGGATACGGACCAAAATATTTCCCTTTATCCTTTTTCACATTTCTCGTAATAAGCAAACGCGGCTGTTTTTCAGCCGTAATTTTAATAAATGGATATGTTTTATCATCTTTTAATTGGATGTTATATTTTGGATCATATTTTTTAATTAAATTTAATTCTAGAATGAGGGCCTCTAAATTCGAGGAGGTGACAATATATTCGAAATCAACAATTTCTCCAACAAGACGGAGCGTCTTTCCATCGTGTGAACCAGTAAAATATGAGCGCACACGATTTTTTAACACTTTCGCTTTTCCAACGTAAATAACTGTACCTTGTTTGTCTTTCATTAAATAACAACCAGGCTGATCTGGTAAAATTGCTAATTTTTCTTTTAAATGATCATGCACGCTACTTCCCCTTTCTTACTTCTTCCACTCGTATAAAATTATTTTATTATAAACAGGATCAAATAACGGGTTAGAACGAAAGACGGCCACTTCTTCTACCTGTCCTTTTATATCGATCCCTTGTTTTTGAAACCCTTCAACTAAATGATTCGTAACGTATATTGTATCATCCTTATGATATTTTTTATCTTGTAAAAAATAGTCATATGTGTAAAAACGTTTATGTTCATATGGCACATGTAAATATTCCATAACACGCGTCTCTTCCCATGTATATACGATGAACGGCTGCTGTTTTTCTTGTAAATACGACGCCAACTGATACGTTGCAGGTACAACTTCTTTTTGTTCTTGCATAAGCGGTATACTAACAACAAGTTGCAACGTTGCAAATAACAGCAATAAAATCCCGCTATGTCTTTTTAACCATGAAATAGCAAGTACGAAAAGCACTATTGCTACAATTGGATAAGAATGACGCGGTTTATCAATATTTTGTCCAAGTAAATTCCAAAGAAAATATACACTGCCAAGCGCAATAAATAATTTTGGATAGCAACGTATGTTCTTCCATTGTAGAACAAAAAGAAGTAAAAAGAAAAGAAAGAAACCTACAAGAACGTACGAATGAACACCGATTCCTGCAAATACAATATTCTCGGAAAGCAAACGAAATAGACGTGATATAAGCGGTTCACTCGTTTCTGTAACCGCACCGCCCCATTCTGTAAAATGCCCTTCTACAAACCCGAACGAAATTTTCCATAATCCCGCCAAACCGCCGATATTCCAAATAAGTGCTCCGATCCACACAATTTGCGAAAGAACAGCCGTGCAGCATATGATAATAAACCGCCATTTTTCTTCATGCCACTGCTGCCACATTAATACAATAAGCGCTATTCCAAACGGTGCATAGGATACGCGTATTCCCATCAATACCGCGAAGAAAATAACCGGCCAAAATTGAGCTCGAAATTCATTCGTCCGAAATGCTCGATCTACACTCCACATATACCACCATAGCACTGCTAATGCTGCTCCTTCTGACATTGGGTGCGTTACTAAAACGGAAAAATAGCCGCTCGTTTGCAGTGTAGCTACAACAATAAGGGCACTCGTTTTACTTACATAACGACGTGCAATCCAATACATTGGAAAAGCCGCAGTAAGTGCCATAACCGCATTAAAAATCCCTAACGATTGCACAGGACTTTCTATAAAAAGATGCGTCACCATTCCCCCTAAAATAAAAAACGGATAACCCGGGAAATGAGGTTGCATCGCTAATATGTCATATTGCTTTAACGCAAGCGAAAAGTCTACTTCATCCCACGTTGCAGCAAACGGACTTGCATAAAAAAAGCGAATAACAATCGCACTCGAAAACAGAAGAATTGCCCATATACGTAATACTCGTTTCATCTCATTTCCTTTCTTCAAAAAAAGTACAAGGAATATTCCTTGTACTTTTAACTTACTGATTTATTTGCTTCGACTACTGTTCCCTTTTTTTTAACAGGCTTTTTAAAGACAATTAACATATAAAGGACAACAAAATAACCGATATATGCAAGGATTTCTTCAATTGATGGCATCGAAGAATATCCTAAAAATGCTTTTAAGAAAATACCGACATCACCGGAAAGAAGCGGTGCAGTACCATGATCACGCAAGTAATGATCATAATCAATCGGATGCTCTGGAAGCAACCACGTAATATCGTATACGTGCGGCATCACACTACCAAGTATTTTTAAATCTTGTAGCATGGAAATACCTTGTACAAGAAGTCCCGCTGCAATGAAGACAATAAATACTCCCGTTACTCTAAAGAATACTTTTAGTGAAATACGCATCGTTCCTTTAAAGAAAAAGTAGCTGACAAGGGCTGCAACAAGAACTCCTGTAATCGCTCCCCAGCCTTGCATTGCGGCTTCAATATTTCCACCTGTAATTGCTGCAAAGAAGAACACTGTTTCAACGCCTTCTCGCAGCACAACAAGAAAGGAGTGTACGACCATTCCAATTACGTTTCCAGTCGTAATATAATGACTCATTTTACTTTCCATGTTGCCTTTTATATTTTTGCTATGTTCTGCCATCCAAAATACCATTTGTGTAAGCAAAATAACGGAAATGAACATAATCGATATCTTTAAATACATCTCACTTCCCATTGCGGCAAAGCCAGTAAACACAACTTGGAAGACAAGAGCAACAATATAACTTGCCACAACTGCAAGACCTGCTCCTAACCAAGCGTATTTCACAAACTGCTTATTATCCGTACGCTTTAAATACGTAGTAATAATCCCAACAATGAGCAATGCTTCTAATACTTCACGGAATGTAATAAGAAATGCTTGCAATTGCATCGCTCTTCCTCCTCATCCTTACTTACGTTTTCGTACTGCGTATACAATAACTCCAACAAGTACAAGTACAATAACAACAATTGGAGCCCAGTTTTTCAATTTGCTTAAATCGGTCCATTCTGTTTTCCCTGCGCTTTTTGAAGCTTCTTCTTTTCCGCTCGCATCAAAATGGCCAACTTTGAAATCTTTAATTTTCAATTCTTTTTGTAAACTTGTTAAAATAACATCTTTACTTTTCTTGAAAGCATCTTGATTTGCTTCCTTTTGTCCTACTCCAAACAATCCTGGATTCCCAAGAGAGTCCAGCGCTTTATTAAACTCATCTTTTAATTTTGTATCTAACTCTTTATTATGCTGTGCAACAGCTGGTGATAACGCTTCATACGTTGCAAATGCTTTTGCTAATAAACGTTTACTTGTATCATAATCTTTAAATTGTTCATCAACATTTGTTAAACGACGATTAATATTAAGAGCAAGAATTTTTTGCATATCAGCAATAAGATCTTCTTTATTTTTCTTATCAAAATCGTTCATAATTGCTTTCGTTGGTTCTTTCCCCATGTGCTGATCAATTTCTTGTTGCACATTTTCATATGCTTTCTTAGCTTCTGTAAAGTTTGGCGGATTTTCATCTAATTTCGTGATCATTTGCTTATATGCCTCTGCAACCTTTTCTTCGTTCGGATTTCCGTACGAATAAGCAAATGCACTTGTATGTACTGAAAATAATAAGAAAATACCGACAAATAATGAAGTAATTATTTTATTCATAAACGCTCCTCCTAAAGAGATGATAATAATTATCACTTTCAATGTCAAGAAAAGAAATACTCACTATGAGCATTTCTTTTCTCTTGCTAATACATGCACTTCATAATCAATCCTAACTTTCTCTACGGGACGTCCCATCTCTTTCCAAATCGCGGGCAAAACGCGCGTCATATACTTACGAAACGAAATAAACGATTCCCCTGTTTCACGTACTTTATACGTAATCGGTACTTCCCAAACTCGAAATCCCTTTCGCACTAAGTTTAGTGTAATCACTTGTGCATAGTTGTAGTCATGTACAATCTCCCCGTGCTCCATCGCTTGCCGTGAAAAAGCACGCATTCCTGATTGACCATCACGAATCCATTTACGCAGTAATATACATTGCAGCATCGTAAAACAATAGTTTCCAAGCCGTCTATGCAGTCTCATACCGCTAATGGTGCCGCGAAAACGCGACCCCATTGTATAATCTGCTTTTCCTTCCAATATGGGCTGCAATACATTTGGAATTTCATCTGCTGGATATTCATCATCCGCATCAATCATCACACTAATATCAGCTCCCAATCGATAGCTCTCCTTGAGGCCTGCGCGGACAGCCGCACCTAAACCGCCATTTTTTGCAAATGAAACGATATGATCCGCCCCTGCTTCTTTTGCAACTTCTACCGTTCTGTCTGTTGAACCGTCATCAATGACAAGAACTTCTACTGTTATACTCGGATGAAAATGACGCGGTACTTTTCGAATAACATGCGCAATGGAGTCTTCTTCATTTAGGGCTGGTATAAACACAATTACTTTCATTTCTTTTCCTGCTCCTTTAACGCTTCCATTAATACAGGACCACGGCTATGTGATGGATACGGTGCCCCTAATAAATAAGCAAGTGTCGGTGCCATAGAAACGAGACTTTTCTTCTCTTCTATTTTTATACCTTGTTTAATATGGGGACCGTACATAAAGAATGGCACAAAACGTTCTCCCTCATCTAAATGACCATGACCGCCAATTCCATCTGCCTGTCCATGATCAGCGCAAATAATAAACGTCGTGTTCTCTGCTTTTCCTGTTTTCTCTAAATGCTCGATAAAATGTTTCACATGCTGGTCTGCTTCATAAATTTTTTGTAAATACTCATCATATAATACACCGCGGCTATGCCCCGTTTGATCTGTTGAAATGAGCTGCACAATAAAAAGATCTGGGTCTTGCTCATCCATAATTTGTTTCGCCTTCTCCATAATCTTCCCATCTACAACATCATTTTTCATAACAGCTGTAAATGTCTCAACATCGTCACCAAATGCATCAACTAAATGCGCAACAGCTAGCATTTTCCCTGTTTTATCTATTTTTCGAAGCGAATCAAAAATACTTTCTACATTCACACCATGCTTCCAAACCATGTTTGATTTAATGCCATGCTCAAACGAATACGTCCCTGTAAACATAGATGAGAAACATACAACAGTACGAGCTGGATACACCGTTTCCATGTTTAAAAACTCCGTCCCTTTTTTTCGAAGAGAATCTAAATACGGTGTATGCGCTGCTTCAAAACGATCTTTACGCATACCGTCAATCACAATGACAACTACTTTTTCATTCAGTGCTTCTTTATTTTCAGGCACATTTTCCGTATAAGTTGGAATTGCTTTTGGCTGCCAGTCAAATAAATTACGATGTAAGATAATTGTATACAGGACAAGAGCACCGTAAAACGTAAGAATTGTTTTCCAATCTACTGCACCTAACGTACCGCCTTCTTGGAAGAAAAGGTAATAGTAATACCAAAGCGATAACAATAGTAAAAATTTTGGCATTTGCTCCTGAGCATTACCACTTGTAGAATCGCTGTTCTTTAACACGAGTTTCCAAAAGCGTGTAAAGTTTAACCAAGACGTTCCAATACGCAAATGATAATATAACGTTCCCCAAAATAGGATTGTAAAGAAAAAATATAATCCTAATGCAAATAATAGTAACGGTATATGTACCGTTTTAAAGACGATTAAATAGGCAACGAACGGTAGCCATAAGTAATTTCGTAAAAACAACGGAAAATCAAACAAATAATATAAAACGAGCAGCGGAACAATGAATAAAAAACTACTAAAAAAAGTTGGGACAAAACCCGGTTGTCCAAACTGTGAAATAGAAAACAACAAAAATGTGCCGAATACAAAAATCGGTGTAAATGGTTTCCCTTCATTTAGTAGGTTCCAACAGCGCGCCGCTACCTTTTCAAATTTTGACGCTTTCTTTACTTCTTCCAACGATTGTCTTCTCCTTTCTGACTGAAAAATGAGCGTAATTCCATCGGATACAATAGTAATAGCATTACGCCCGCACCATAAGAAAATATAAATTTAAAACCATGACTCATTAACGACCATTGATATGCATCAGATTGCTTGGCTCCTATTGCTTGCAATGCAAATGTCATAACGGTCTCATACGTACCAATTCCGCCAGGTGTTAGTTGAAACACTTGCCCAGCAATGGTCACGCTATTTACCCATACTGCTTGCAAAAATGAGAGAGGCTTAGCAATTTCATAAATGACAAATGCTTCGCAAATCCAGCTCATCATAATAAGAAAGACAATCATTCCACCTTGTAGAGTAAATAGTGACTCTTTCAATTGCTTCCACTGCTTTTCTACAAATTGAGGTACTTTCTTATATAAGAGAAATAACAGCACGCTTCCTGTACAGACACACGCAAGAATAACAGGAACATTAAGCAAAATATTTCTCCATAATAGTAACATTCCCGTTGCCCCAAACAGACCGAGAATAAACAAATCTAATATACGAAGTACAACGACAGATTGCGTCGCCTCTCCTAATGTTACTTTCTTCTCTTTTGTAATCACAGCAATGCGAACAGCATCTCCCACTTTTAGCGGAGAAACATGATTAATGAATAAGCTGTACAACAGTCCATATAACGCCTCTTTCATCGTAATACGATGGTGGAGATACAATTTCCACGCATATGCACGAAATAAAAAAGCGATGCTATACATCATAACGAGAAGCATAATGATGTACGGCTGTCTCCATAAATCCTGAAAATGTTTCCATAATGAGGATACTTCAAACGACCGCCATGACAAAAGAAAAAAGATACAGAGCAAAAAAACACCGAAAACATTAAAGAATATTCGGATATTGTTTCGCCCAAGCAACGGTTCGCTCCAACCCTTCTGCAAAAGATACACGCGGCTTATATCCAAGTTGTTCTTGCGCTTTAGAAATATCTGCCCACGTTGATGTTACGTCCCCTTTTCTATGCGCTTCTTGCCTTACACGCATAAACGGGAAATGTGTTTCTAACTGCGCGAGTAATTCTGTCATTAAAATAGGTGCGTTAGATCCAAGGTTATATACATCACTATGATGTGATTGTAATGTAAGAGCAATTCCTTCTGTAATATCATCGATATACGTATAATCACGTCCTGTACCTGTTCCGTACACAACAATTTCTTCCTCGTTTAATAACTTTCGAATGAAGCTTGCAACTGCCATATCCGGACGTCCCCACGGTCCATATACAGTAAAGAACCGTAAAATATTCATTTGAAACCCGTACATATATTGATACGCATGACAAAGAGATTCTGCACCGTATTTGGATGCAGCATACGGTGAAAGAACACGACCGTTTGCCATTTCCTCTCGTAAAGGCATTCCTGTCTGCTCCCCATATACAGAAGAAGACGATGCAAAAATAACATGCTTCACATTTTCTTCTCCAGCACAAGTTAATACGTTGCTTGTCCCTTTTATATTAATATCAACATAAGCACCTGGTATTTCAAGCGATGGTCTTACGCCTGGAAAGCCTGCTAAATGAACCACCGCATCGATTTTCTCTTGCTGCATCACAGCTTTCACATCATCTTTTTGTAAAATATCACATTCATAAAATGGAACGTTCCCATCTTTCTGGACTTGTTCTAATTGAAAAAGCTTTCTAGACTTCGCATAGTAAGAGTGAAAATTATCAAGAAGCACAACTTGTTTACCTTGCTCTAGTAATTTCAACGCAAGATGACTTCCGATAAAACCCGCTCCTCCAGTAATTAATACTTTCATTTTGTTCACCACCTTCTACAACCCTATGCAAAAGAAGAAACCTTGTCAAGGCAAGGTTTCTTCAAAAGAATATAGACGTTTCGGGTTTATTTCGCTGTTTCCACAACTTTATTTAATGTGGATTCAATTTGCGGCAATAACTTGTCTGCTTCTTCTTTCTTCTTCGCTTTTACTGCGTCTAAATAAGATTGTGCTGTTTTTGTTAACTCTGCTGTTTGCTGCTCGCCAAGTACTGTTTTTAAATCATTCTCAATCATGTTAATGAACAATGCACCTTCTAATGCTGTAACAGGGCCTTTGTCTTTTCCGAAGTTTTCTTGGCTCTCTTTATACTCACCTAATGCAACTTTTGCAAATCCACGTACAAACGCTTTATTTACCGCTTTTGCATCAACTGTTTTCACATCAGTTTTTAAATCAAATTGTTTTAAAATAAAGTCTGCTTCTTCAGGAGCTGCTTTTTTCACATATGGATAGACAGCTTGATAAAATGCCCATCCCTCCGCTTGCTCAACTTTTGCATTTTTCTCATCTTTCTTTGCTTCTGCTACCATTTTTGTAGCATAACCGTGCGGCTCAGCGCCCGTTGCAAAGTAAAATGTTTTCATTAACGTTTTATCTACAACTTGCTTGCCAAGAGAAAACGCAAGTTTGTCACCTTTATCAATTGCTGCGTTCATTTCATCAAAGCCGCCTTTAATTGTAGAAGTCATTTGTGTTCCGTATGCCGTATCACGCTTTCCAACTGTACCTTCTACGCCTTTATAAAACGCAAGTGCTTCTTCCATTTCTTTTTTCACTTCATCTTTTTTGCCCCATTTTGTATCAATCTCTTTAAAATCATGGCGCATGGATTGGAAGAATTCTTTTTGCATTAATTTATCAAATAGTTGTTTTACAACCATTGGTTCCATTTCTTTCTTTTTCCCTGCTTCTAATGCAGCTGTAATTGTTTGATCAATTTGCTCGTTAAATTCTCCATCACGTTGTTGAACAAGAGGTTGTAATTTTTCTTTATATAACTTTGTTACTTTATCAAAGTCAACCTCTTTGCCGTCTTTTGCTTTTTCAAGCTCCGCTACTCCATCTTTGTAAGCTTGTACAAAATCTGCTTCTTGTTGTTTTGTTTCTTCCTTTTTAGCAGTTTGTTCTGTCTTTTTCTCTTGTGCTTCAGACTTTTTCGTTTCCTCTTTCGCACAACCTGCAAAAAGTAAAGATGCTACTGCTGCTGCAGATAATACTTTTAACTTTAACGTCATGGATTACGTCCCCCTAGAACTCATTGATAGTGATTTTCATTATTGATAGCTTGATTATAAAAGCAGGGATAACAAGTGTCAACAACATTTTTGTATCCGTTGTCATATTTACACAAGGTAATTTTAACCAATATAAAAAAGCCCAGCATCATCTGCTGGGCTTTTTGAATTAGAAGTGTTTAGATACTAATTCAGCTAACGCTTCTTTCGGTTTGTAACCTAATGCTTGATCAACCACTTGACCATCTTTTAATACGAAAAGAGCTGGGATGCTCATTACTTCGAACTTACGAGCTGTTTCTTGGTTTTCATCCACATCTACTTTTACTACTTTTACTTTATCGCCTAATTCTGCATCGATTTCTTCTAATACAGGAGCAATCATTTTACAAGGGCCGCACCAAGGTGCCCAAAAATCTACTAAAACAACACCTTCGCTTGCTTCAGCTGCGAAAGTTTGGTCAGTTGCGTTTACAATTGCCATGTTATTTCCTCCTTTATGAACTTTCTAACCAAAGTATATCATTATCTTATATACGTGGCGAATAATATGTATCGTTAAGTATTTTAACAAATAACTCAACCTTTATACTAGCAAAAATTCTTTCGAACGAAAAAGCGAGAAGCAGGGGACCTCTCGCTTTTCTTTATTTATAATATAGGGGTAATTACTTACTAGGAACTCATTATGCGCAACTTAAGAATGTACTTTTAACTTTTTAAATTCTTCTGTTAGAAGCGGTAATACTTCAAATAAGTCACCAACGATGCCATAATCAGCTACTTTAAAAATATTCGCTTCTGGATCTTTGTTAATTGCTACAATAATCTTTGAGTTAGACATACCAGCTAAATGTTGAATCGCACCAGAAATACCGCATGCAATATATAAATCTGGCGTTACAACTTTACCTGTTTGCCCAATTTGCAGTGAATAGTCGCAGTACTCTGCATCACAAGCTCCGCGAGACGCACCGACTGCTCCGCCAAGCACATCTGCTAGTTCTTTTAATGGTTTGAAACCATCTTCACTTTTCACACCGCGTCCGCCCGCAATAATTACTTTTGCTTCGGAAAGATCGACGCCTTCTGCTGTTTTACGAACAACATCTTTAATAACTGTACGTAAATCTTTTACATCAACTGTCATAGAAGAAACATCGCCTGTACGCGCTTCATCTTTTTCAAGCGGTGCAATGTTATTTGGACGAATTGTCGCAAATATGACACCATCTGTTACAATCTTCTTCTCAAATGCTTTACCAGAATAAATTGGACGTGTGAACACAACATTACCACCAGCCACTTCTAACGCTGTTACGTCAGAAACAAGACCTGCCTCTAATTTCGCTGCAAGTTTTGGGGATAAATCTTTTCCTAATGCTGTATGTCCAAACACAATTCCTTCTGGCTTTTCTTCTTCATACACTGCTAGAAATGCTTGCGCATATCCATCAGACGTATACGAAGCTAATTTATCGCTTTCAACTGTCACAACGCGATCTGCACCGTAAGAAATAAGTTCTTGTGCGAATGAAGCGACGCTTTCACCTAGTAATAAACCGACAACTTCTCCGCCTTCTGCAATTGTTTTTGCGGCTGCTACTGCCTCAAATGAAACGTTACGTAAAGAACCGTCACGAACTTCTCCCATTACTAATACTTTACGAGCCATATGTTTTCCCTCCTGGATATCCTAGTATTTTTTAAACTACTTTCGCTTCTGTATGCAATAGCGATACAAGTTCTTTTACTTGATCTTGCAGTTCGCCTTGTAACACTTTTCCAGCATCTTTCTTAGGAGGTAAATAGATTTCAATTGTTTTTGTTTTCGCTTCTACATCATCTTCATCTAAATCTAAGTCATCTAATTCTAACGTTTCTAGCGGCTTTTTCTTCGCTTTCATAATACCTGGAAGCGATGGATAACGCGGTTCATTTAAACCTTGCTGCGCTGTTGCTAAAAGAGGTAAAGATGTTTCGATGACTTCTGTATCCCCTTCTACATCACGCTCGATTTTTACGTTTGTACCGTCAATTTCAAGCTTTGTAATTGTTGTTACATATGGGATATTCAGCGCTTCCGCTACACGTGGCCCAACTTGTCCAGATGCACCGTCAATCGCTACGTTACCAGCTAAAATTAAGTCAACATCCTTCTCTTTTAAGTACTCAACAAGCACTTTTGCTGTTGTATATTGATCACCATTTTCAACATCATCTTCAATGTTAATCAATACCGCTTTATCACAGCCCATCGCAAGTGCCGTACGAAGTTCTTTTTCACTATCTTCACCGCCAACAGTAACGACTGTCACTTCACCGCCTTGTGCATCTCTTACTTGAATTGCTTCTTCAATCGCATATTCATCGTAAGGGTTGATGATGAATTCCGCTTCGCCATCGTAAATTGCACCGTTTTTAATTGCGATTTTTTCTTCTGTATCAAAAGTTCGTTTCATGAGTACGTAGATGTTCATTCTATTTACCCCCTTGTTTTTTTAAAAGGAAAATTTGGTTAATTCTAATATTCCGTTAATTTATATTAAAAAAATAGAGAACTACCTGCCGCTAAAAGAAGGTTTACGTTTTTCTAAGAACGCTGCTACCCCTTCTCTTCCATCTGCGCTAGTGAACACTTCACCAAATAACTGCGCTTCATGTTGTACTCCTTCATAATAATGAGAAGACTTCGTTGTTTGCAGCAAATCCAATACAGCGCGGACAGATGCTGCGCTTTTTCCAGCAATCTTTTTCGCTACTTTCAGCGCCTCTTCTAACAATACTTCTTCAGGAAATGCCCGGTTTGCAAGCCCAATCTCAGCTGCTTCCATACCTGAAATCGGATCGCTTGTTAACATCATTTCACAAGCTTTCGCTTTCCCAACATAACGCGGTAAGCGCTGCGTCCCCGCAAATCCTGGAATCAATCCTAGCGTCAGCTCCGGCAAACCGATTTTTGCAGTCTCACTTACAAAACGCATATGGCAAGACATCGCAAGTTCTAATCCCCCGCCAAGCGCTGCGCCGTGAATTGCCGCAATAATTGGCTTTGAGAATTTTTCAACACGTTCAAAGATTACTTGTCCATGTTGCGATAATTTCGTTGCCTCTTTTGCTTCTTCAACAGAAGTGAACTCTTTAATATCCGCTCCCGCTGAGAAAAAGCGGCCCTCTCCATGAACAAGTACAACGCGCACATTCTCATCAGTTTCCACTGCATCAAGTAGTTCACCAACTTCACTAATAACCTGTGAAGACATCGCATTTGCTGGCGGATGATTAATCTTTACAATTGCTATGTAATCCTCCACCGTTACAGATAGGAAATTCAAATGTACTCCCTCCCCATTAATTGCGGTAACCACAAGCTGCTACTAATAGCTCATGCACCGTTTTTGAAATTGCGACCAAATCATATTTATGATCGCTCATTACCCAGTTGGTGACAACTTCATCTACTGTTCCGAAAATCATTTGTCTTGCCACGCGGACATTTAAATCCGTACGAAATTCTTCTTGCTTGATGCCAATTTCTAAAATTTCATCAATGACTTGCAAGTACCCTTTCAACACTTCATTAATTTTGAGGCGTAAGTCTTGGTTGGATTGGCGAAGTTCTAGTTGCGTAACGATAGCAAGAGCGTCATTTTGCGAAAGTAAAGAGAAGTGTGTTTCTACCAACATAAATAACTTCTCTACAGCGCTTTCAATTCCTGCTGTTTTTTGCCGAATTGTTTCGATAAATTCTCCCATCTTCTCCTGGAATAAGGATATTAATATATCTTCTTTATTTTTGAAATATAAATATATCGTTCCATCGGCAACACCAGCTTGTTTTGCTATTTTAGAAACTTGGGCTTGGTGGTATCCATTTTCTGCGATGACAATCACCGCTGCATCAATAATTTGGTTATATTTAGGTCGATTCTTTTTCACAGTACTATCCCCTTCAAGAAGATGACTGAATGATGATTCATTCACATTTTAATAATACTGACTATTTCAAATATTGTCAATGCTATTCACTCAAAAAAAAGAAAGGGCATTAGCCCGTTTGCTCATCATCTTGCTTTTGCAATTCTTCCTCAACTAGCACACGACGCAAAATCTTCCCGACAGTCGTTTTCGGTAATTCTTTTCGAAACTCATATACTTTTGGTACCTTATATGCTGCTAAATATTTGCGAGCAAACGCATTTAATTCTTCTTCTGAA
Source organism: Bacillus multifaciens (assembly GCF_030756675.1). Classification (GTDB taxonomy): domain Bacteria; phylum Bacillota; class Bacilli; order Bacillales; family Bacillaceae_G; genus Bacillus_A; species Bacillus_A multifaciens. The sequence goes on along the minus strand of NZ_JAVBXD010000002.1, from coordinate 107,799 downwards.
CATGTTACACCGTCTTTCACAACAACAAACGCTTTTACCGTTTCACCGCGGTACGGGTCAGGCACACCAAGAACAACCACTTCTTGCACCTTTTCATGTTCATATAGTACTTCTTCCACTTCACGCGGATATACGTTAAACCCACTTGCCACTATCATATCTTTCTTTCGATCTTTCACATAGAAAAAGCCGTCTTCATCCATATAGCCAACATCACCTGTATACAGCCACCCATCTTTCAGCACCGCAGCTGTTTCCTCCGGCTTATTCCAGTAACCTTTCATCACTTGCGGACCTTTCACAGCAATTTCGCCAACCTCACCTACCGGGAGCGGTTCACCTGTTTCTAGTGAAAGAATACGAGCATCTGTACTCGGCCACGGCACACCAATACTTCCGGGTACTCGCTTTGTCCATAAAAAGTTGCCATGTGTAACTGGGGACGATTCTGTTAAACCGTATCCTTCTACAAGTTTGCCACCTGTTACACTTTCAAACTGTTCTTGCACTTCAACTGGAAGAGCAGCTGATCCGCTAATACATGCGCTAATAGAAGAAACATCATACTTATGAAGTTCAGGATAGTTTAATAGTGCAATATAAATAGTCGGCGCTCCAGGAAATAACGTAACGCGATGTTTTTTAATTGCCTCTAATATCATTTTAATATCGAATTTCGGAATGAGGACCATTTTATACGCTTCCATAATTGACAGATTCATAACAGCAGTCATCCCGTATACATGAAAAAACGGCAATACTCCGAGAAGAACCTCTTCTCCTGCCCGGCAATTATAAAGCCAATGAATTCCCATCCTTGTATTGGACACAAGATTTTTATGAGTAAGCATAACGCCCTTTGGAAATCCTGTCGTCCCGCCTGTATATTGCAGGAGAGCTAAGTCTTCTTCCGAATCACACGGTACCTCTACCGCTGTATCCTCTGCACGTTCAATAGACTTCCAAACGTGAATATTCTCACTTTCTTTTACATGAACAACAAGGTTCGCTTGCTTCTTTTGCACAAATGGATACAACAAATTTTTTGGAAATGGTAAATAATCTGCAATACGTGTCACAATGACATGCTCAATATTCGTTGAGGACTGCACATTGCTGACTTTCGGAAATACGATATCGAGACAAAGAATAAATTTCGCACCTGAATCATGAAGTTGGTATGCAAGCTCTCTTTCTGTATAAAGCGGATTCGTTTGCACGACAACGCCGCCAGCTAATAGTGTTCCGTAATAACCGATCACACCTTGCGGACAGTTTGGCAGCATAATCGCAACTCGGTCTCCTTTTTCTAGCCCAAGCCTCTGAAGGTAATTGGCAAATTGCCTAACTTTACGATCTAACTCTGCGAACGTAATATCTTTCCCTAGGAAATGAAGCGCTTTCTTTTCTGGATATTGTGAAGCAGCTTCCTGCAAATACACATGAAGAGGCTTCATATCAAAGGAAATCGTGTGCGGAATTTCCTTTGGATAATTTTGCAGCCATGGTTTTTCCAATTCGAACTCCCCTTTCTCTACATTATAAAAGCATAACTCCTCCGCTTTAACGGCGCGTCCGTTCTAACATAAATGAATGTGTATTCATGTTGCTTATTTTCATTATAGTATAGGGATTGCCCCGTTACAATCATAATATTCAGACTTTTGCACTCCTATTACCACCCTACAAATATTCTCCAGCACACAAGTGTGATTACTCCTGTTAATAACGAAAAGACAACTTGTCTTTTCCATACACCTACACCAAATGCTACAATCCCTGCAACTATATACTCAGGACTCCACAATCCTCCCTTTTCATGAAACAGAACAAGCGGAATTGTTAATGAAGCAAAAATACCAATTGGAACAACCTTTAACCCTCTTTCCGCCCACTTCGGAAAAGAAATACGGGAACTTAACAAGAGCATTGGAAAACGAGTTACATATGTCAGTAAAACCATAATACAAATCGATACGAGTAACATACTATTCACGATGCATCACCCCTACAATTACAGCACTAATGGTACCAAATACAACTGCCAACGTTGTTCCTTCTATATAATATCCCGCACACGCGGCCGCTCCCGAAACAAGCGCAACAAATGCATAAAAGCGAGAAACAATACTCGTTGCTAAAAAACCTAAAAACGTTGCAACAAACGCAAAATCAAGACCATATTCTTCTGGACTCGAAATAAAGGTACCAAAAAACAATCCCGCAAGTGTACTGACATTCCAAATGACATAATCTAATGCACCTGCTCCAAAATAATAAGGTAAACTAGCCTTATTACCTTTCGCTACATACGCAGACTTCAAAGCATACATTTCATCATTTAGCATCCATGCCATCATCATTAACTTGCTGGTGGGAATATTACGGAATGCCGGGCCTAACGATAATCCGTATAACATTTGTCTAACATTTAAGAGCGTCGTAGACAAAATCATTGGCCATCCAACCACTCCTTGCGTAATAAATCCTATTGCTGCAAATTGTGAGGAAGTCATATTTAACAGCAACACTTCAAAAACGCTTAATCCCGTTTGTCTCGCAAGAATACCAAAAATAAGTCCATCAACAATACTTGCGGAAGCAATCGGTAAAATGTGCTTCATTCCTTTTAAAAACTCCTGCCGCTTATCATGTACTATGATTTTTTCTTTCACTATTCCATCTTATCTCCCCATTCTTTCTCTTTGCATAAGAAAAAGATGTGGGTTTATGAACCACACATCTTTCTTTCATATCTATAATTTCAAGACGATTATGTTATTTCCTTTTCAAAGTATTATATTTTATGAGTTTAAAGTGACATTTCTACTTTAAACATTTATTTTCGTAATTTGTTCACTTTAAAACAATATGCAATATACGGCATTCCAGGGAAAACTAAAATCACCAATGAGACAAACCCTAAAAAAACAGCTATATTTCCAGCAATTTCAGGTATCCAATTGTTGGAACTCAAAATACTAAGTAAAAAGAATATAACAGTAGCAATCAGAAGTGGTAACGCAGCTTTCCCCATCTTCTTCTTTTCTCGCTCGTATTTTTCAATGATAGTCGTTTTATCCGAGTAAATTGGTTTTGTTCCGACAGGTGCACAAAATATGTGAATTTCATTTCCTGCTGAACAGATGTGAGACCATCCCGCTTCCTCAAAATACATAAAGTATTCTTCATCTGCACCATTTTGATAATCAAGTGCATATTGTATATATTTAGGTTCATCTTTTCTTAATTTATAGCCAAGCGGAGCAAATCCTTCTAAAATCCAACCTTCTTTTGCATATTTAGCAAGCTTTTTCATTTCTTTTTCTTCGGAAAACGCTAATCCATCACTAGAAACATATTTTGTTCTCTTCATGTTTATATTCCTCCTTTTTGGTTCAATATTTCTTCCGCATGTTTAACCATTTCTCGTCTGCGCTGAACTTCTTTTTTTAGAAGTTCAATCCCCTCTTCTGTTGCTATGTATGTCTTTTTTTTATCTTCATCATCAAGTAATTTAATTAATCGGGCTGATAATAGTTTTTTAATTGTCGTATACATCGAAGCAGGCCCAATTGAAATACGATTATTTGTCATCGTTTCGATTGTTTTCATAATCAAATATCCATGTTTTGCATCAACTAAAGACAATAAAATGTAGTAAGAAGTGTCTGTAAGCTCTCCCGTCTCTAATGAATCATTTCTTGCCATTTTATTTATCCCTCCTTATATATCATTTAATGATATATCATTAAATAGAATATATCATTAAATGATATATTCGTCAACTTTGCATTTAATAAAAAAAGATTGATTAAAATCGAGCATGATTGGCTGATTTTGATCAATCTTTTACTAAATTTTAAATATATAAAGCAACCCGCATTGCAATCAAGCTAGGATTTAAACACCTACCTATCGCCGAAAAACCGATACTATTCACCAATTATTCCTTCTTCAAATTAATCTCAATATCTTTTCCACTCTCATCTTTCAAAATTACTTTAAAATCTCCTACTTCATCAAAAGAAGTAATATCAAATGTTTTCACCTTAATGCTCTTCCCATTATTTAAAGTTTTTGAATACCCCTTCCGCGTTGATTGATGTGCTTTTCCTTTATGATCAACTAACGTAATACTATCAATTGTCTTGAGTAGTTGTTTTCTCTTTTCAACATCCTCTACAGAATCAAATTCAAACGTGATATTCATCCCTGTTGGCAACAATTCGGCAGAAGAAATTTTTAACGATTCCAATTTTTGTTGAGAAACATATTTGATATCATGAATTTTATTAAATTTATTATCGACCGTGATACTATTTTCCCATTTCCCAAGAATTTCTTTATTTAATTGCATACCATTTTTATGAAATGCAAAAATATTTTCTTTCTCGATATTAGATTTTGTTTCTGCTTGTGTCATAAATGTGGGATCTTGATTTTCTAATGGTGTAAATAATTGGATTGATTGTATATTGAAATTCAAACTCTCAATATCAGTAATCGGATTCATTGGATATAAAACAAAATTACCTGTCAGTTCACCATGCTCTGCATCTACTTGTATACTTTGTTCTCCATTTGCTAATATTTCTCCATTCTCCTTCGTTAAACCAGTTGTTGTATCAGCTTTTTCTATATATCTTCCTTTATTGTCAGTTAAATCGTATACCATATTTAATTCCGAAACTTTCTGCAACACACTTTTATCATCAAATTTATACCGTAATGAAAATACGATTTTTGATTTATCATACGCTATGTCTTTTACTTGAATGGTAACACCACTATCTTTCATACTATTATTTTTCTCTACTTGTTGCATATATCCGTTATCCGCAGCCTTTTGTACCCCTCGATCTTTTGTAAGGAAGATTTCTTTTATCATCGCCATAGGAGCCTCACCATACAAAGCGAGACCAGCAATAGATAAACCTGTAATCACAGCAGCAATTTGTTTTTTATATGAAAACCGTTTTTTCGTTTTTTTACTGTTTCTGATTTGCTCAAAAGCAAGTTCTTTCTTTTCTATAACACTTTTAGGGATTAAGATATCTTCATTTAATGATTCTTCTAACTGCTTCTCAAAGTTAAGATTCATTTGAACTCCTCCCATTACTTAATATTTTGTCTTCTTGCAAGTAGTATGTTTTTAACTGCTGCCTTGCTCTACTTAATCTCGATTTTATCGTTCCTTCTTTTTCACTTAAAATTTCACTTATTTCTTTTGTCGTAAATTTATTTACATAAAATAAAACAATTACTAATCTGTACTCAGCACTTAAATAACTTAAAGTACTTTCAAAATCTAATTTTTGTTCTATCTTTTCATTCATCGCATGCTGACTCGGAACTTGCTCATAATCTTCGACATATACAATTTTATTTTTTCTTATTATATCGTTACACTTATTCATTAATATTTTCATAATCCATGTTTTAAAATAGCGTGGCTCTTTTAATTTTTTCAAATTGCTAAACGCTGCAAGAATAGTTTCCTGCACAGCATCACCTATATCTTCTTCATTTTTGAGACGTGCTTTTGCGACCTTATACATTTGCGGCATTATGATATCAATTGCCTCAATAAAGGCTTCTTCATCACCCTTTTGCGCTCGCTTTAAGAGTAACTCCATATAGCTCCCCCTTTAAAAGATTTATATACGTATATATTTTTGTACACCTATTAGACTATATAGAGATTCAAATGGTTGCATTTTATAGGATTTTTTTCAAATACTATATAAAGCCATTTTAATTTTCCGACATATAAGTCGCTGCTATGCACGACCAGATGCTCTCATTCTCCCTAAAAGAAAGGGATTTTCATGTCGTTTTTCAACTTAAATATAACTCCTTCTATCATATATCTTTCTATAACTCTGGTAAAAATCTCTCGTAAATCTAAATACTAGAAGGAAACTACAAAACTTTCACGAATTTACCATTTGAATCTAACCATAGGAGGTTTTTTCTATGTTCCAAACTGTAGAAGGTTTTTTAAAGGCGTGGAAATACGAAGCAGATTCAACACAAAGAGTATTAGATATGCTAACTGATGAATCATTAACACAAGAAATTACACCAGACAACTGGACGTTAGGACGCATTGCGTGGCATATTGTGACAGCCGTTCCTGTTATAACATCAAGAACAGGTTTAAAATTCGAAGGAGAAACGAAAGATTACCCTGTCCCAACTTCCGCGCAATATATCGCGGACAGCTATCGTCAAATGAATGAAGCATTTACTAAGGCATTACAAACACAATGGACAGATCAAGATTTAGCAACGATAAATGACTTCTTCGGAAAACCAATGCCTAATTCAATCTTTTTAATGATTGTCATTAATCATCAAAACCACCACCGCGGGCAAATGACAGTCCTTATGCGCCAAGCAGGATTAAAAGTTCCTGGCATTTACGGACCGGCAAAAGAAGAGTGGGCTCTAGCTGGAATGGAAGCTCCGAAGATGTAATATTTGCTTACGAAATGAAAATGAGGTTCCTCTTTTTTGAGGAACCTTGTTTTTGTTCTACAAGGACAAAACAAATTTCTTTGGTATCATTTATAATAGATATAAATCATTATTGGAGCTGAAACACATGGATTATATAAGTTATTTACGAAATATGGTTGGACATGAAAAAGTAATTATGGTGGTCGCAGGTTGTTTTGTATTAAATGAAAAGAATGAAGTACTTCTGCAATTACGATCTGATAACGGCAAGTGGGGACAGCCTGGCGGATTTATGGAATTTGGCGAGACAGTTGAAGATACAGCAAGGAGAGAAGTGTTTGAAGAAACTGGTTTAAAATTAGGTAAGCTTGAATTCTTTAATGTGTATTCTGGAAAGAAATACGAAAGAACGCTATCTAATGGTGATCAAGTTGCCTTAGTAAAGTTAGTTTATATTTGTAGAGATTTTCATGGAACATTACATACTGATAACGAAGAAAGCTTACAGCTAAAATTTTTCTCCTTAAATAACTTGCCTGAACTATGGCAGAATCAACAAGAAGTGTTTGATGATTTGTTGGAGTTTATGAAAATAAAAAACTAATTTTTCCTATCAAGTAGATAAAAGACCCCTATGGTTACGCACTCACCTGCGTTCGATATTCTATCAGACTCAGGTGAGTGCGTTTTTCTTGCAATCGTTCTAAATCATCATCTATTTTAAAAGCATTCTAATTCCATTTATAACTATACTTGCCATCCCTATCCCTACTAAAAGTAAATAAAACTTCTGCTCTGGATTTCTGTAATATAAGACTCCCCCTATTAAAAGCGCTATAAGCCCACCTACTAAATTAAGTATAAGTAAATCCATAATCGTCCCCCCTAAATAGATCTTCGACATATAAGTCTTTACTATATAAAATACAACATGACCGCTACTTGCTTTCTCCCTTTATTTTAAACCTCGCATGTGGCAGAAAAAGGCCCTGACCGCTTCTATACGCGGCCAGATGCTCTCGTCTCCCTCTATAAAAGGGTTTTTATGTCGATTTTTCAACTTGTATATACCTTTATCCGTCAAACTAAATCGCATCCTCTTTCTCAATGTCTCGAATTGCCAAGTAGGCAATTATCATTCCAATAGCTGCAAGGATGAGTTGAATAGGTATAATCATGACTACTGGAAACCCTGGATTATAAGAACAAGCAAATGAAACGACAAATAATGATGATACAATTGTGACAGGAACAGAATGCTTACGCATCCCAAAATATAGTGGAATTAAACTTGTACCTGCAGCAGCGATTGCAAATGGAATCATATTGATCGCTTGCTGCATCCAGTCCGTAAATGTGATCGAGTATGATATAAACGAAAAATATCCATGTAAAACGAAGACAGCACCTGTAACAACCGTATTAGATAACCAAATTGTTATAAATGTGAGTATAGCGATAATGGTTAATTTACTCGCAATGATTTTCTTCCGCTTAATTGGATAAGAAAACATGAGCATGATTGTCTTATTTTTATATTCTTCAATTACTAATTGCGCAAGTAAAACCGCCGCAAACACAATAAATGTTGCCCGCACCATTGTCCCTATCAATAAAAAAGCATCATCAGCATTTGTCATAATTACATCCTTTTCTACTTCCTGAATATAGTTCATGGAAACGAATAAGGCCGTAATTATGATATTGGCAATGAGCGCTCCTTTTATATACCAACCAAATTTAAATTTCTTCATTTCTAGCTTCATGAGGTGTAGCATAATGGCCTCTCCTCCTAGTTCGCTTAATTTATTTAAACAAATCCACTTGCTCTATTTTTCTTACGGTCATATAGGCAATCAATAGTCCAACACAAGCTAATATAATCGGAATGAAAACAATATCGTACAATGAAGAATTGCCACTTAAGCTAGAGGTTAGTAATGACATAATAATAACCCCAGATACAATTGTTGTCCGTACTGAATACTTTTTCATACCAAAATATAAAGGAATTAAACTAATCCCTGTCGCTGCTATAGCATTCATTAATAATTTAGATGCATTTTGCAAAAGAATCGTCATCGTTAACGGCTCTGTTATGACTGAATAATATACATTTAGTACATAAAAGAAACTAAAAATGACAATGTCACAAATAACAATCGACAGAAATGTAAAAATCATAATAATGAACAATTTTGCAATCATCATTTTTTTTCGATTAATCGGATACATAAACATGACCGTCATTGTCTTTTCTGTAAATTCTTGAATAATAAATTTAGCAATTAAACTTGCACCAAATATCATAAATGTTGCTTTCACAAAAATATCAATAAACCGAAAAGCATCATCGTAACTTTTAAATTCTCCATCAAGCATGATTAATGTAACGAAACCTAGCATAACAAGAAGCGCTATAAAGGCTCCTTTCATGACTGGCCATAATTTGAATTTAACAAGTTCTAACCTTATTAAATTAAGCATGGATTCCCTCTCCATTCATAAGATTTAAGAAGTACTCTTCCAATGAACTATGCTTTTTATTGATACTCTCAATTGCTATATCATTCATAATTAGAGTTTTCGAAATGGCTTGCTGCGTCGCGGTCATATCATAAATACGAATCATATTTTCACTCATAATTTTATAATTTGTCAGACGTAGTTTATTTTCTAACATATAAGCTGCTCGTTTCACATCTTGAACAGTGACTTCGATATACTCCGTTTGTTGTCCATTAATGCTTTTCATCGAAACTTCTTTTATTAGTTTTCCATTTTGAATGACACCAATTGTATCTGCCATTTGTTCCATTTCACCTAGAATGTGGCTAGACACTAACAGCGTAATTCCATATTCCTTACAAAGCAGTTTAAATAATTCTCGTAACTCTTTAATGCCGATCGGATCTAAACCGTTAATCGGTTCATCTAAAATTAACAACTCTGGTTTTGTTGTAATCGCTCTTGCAATTCCTAATCGCTGTTTCATCCCAAGTGAAAAATCTTTGACTTGCTTATCATCAACATTGTGTAAGTTTACAAGGTCTAAAGCTCGGTCAATTGCCTTCTTGTCATAGTACCCCATATATTCGCAGTGTAAATTCAAATTTTCTTTAGCTGTTAGTTTTTCATAAAAGATTGGATATTCAATAATTGTCCCCATTCGCTTTAACACTTCATATGAAGTATTTGTTAATTTCTCACCGAAAATCTCAATCTCACCGCTCGTCGGTTTAATTAAATTCGTGATCATTTTCATAATCGTGGTTTTACCAGCACCGTTTGGCCCTAGAAACCCATATATTTCACCTTGTTTCACATGCATATTTACGTTAGAAATCACTTCTTTACCTTGAAACACTTTTGTTAATTGATTTGTTTTCAATACGTACGTCATCTTTCATTCCCCTTTCGTGCCCGTTCTATATTTATATAATAAGAAATGAAATTTTCTTTTTTCTTACCTATTTCTTACAAATCCCTTAAGTTAAAAAAGCTTGTAGAATTGCTCTTTCTACAAGCTAAAAATTGATTCTTCTTAACATAACTGTAAACACTGTTTTCTCATAAGGTGTACTAGACAGATGAATTTCTCCCCCTAATGCTTCTACAAGACGCTTCGTAATCGTAAGTCCAAGTCCGCTGCCTTGATACAAACGATTTCGTGAATCTTCTAATGTGTACATCCGTTCAAATACTTTATCGATATGAGATTCAGAGATGCCTTTTCCTTTATCCCATATGTCCACGTACACAAATTGCTCATCACTTCGCAGTGTAATCCCTAATGTTTTTCCGTCTCCCCCGTAAGCAATTGCGTTTGAAATTAAGTTATTCATAATTCTTCCGATAACTTCTGTATTCCCGTGTGCATATATCGGTGTTTCCGGTATATCGATATGAACGTCAAATCCTTGTGTTGTTAATAAATCATAAAATGATAGCATATGTTCCTGACAAATTTCATTCATATAGACCCGCGTCATTGCAATATCTTTATCGCCAGATTCTAATTTGGCAAGATCGAAAAATTTATGAATAAGATCTAGCACTTCTAACGTTTTCGTATGAACTTTTTCTAATAATACCTTCCGATCTTCTTCATTTATCGTTTCATCTACATTTAAAATTTCTACATAACCGAGAATAACAGTAAGCGGCGTCTTTAAATCATGCGAAATGTTAGAAAGCATCTTCCTCATAGAAATTTCCAGTTTTGAATGCTTCGCAATTGTTTTTTTCTTTTCGTCTAACAAATAATTGATTGCCACTAATAGTGACTTCAATTCTTTATCATCTGTCACAACTAATAAATTTTCACTCGTTTGCTTTTCCAAAATTGCGTGTAATTTTTCATATGTATAACGTAAATTCGCACTTCGACTTTTTCCCGTACGATATTGAAAATAAATGACACCAAGTAATAAAAAAATAATAGCCGTTAAAAATAAAACCATTCTATATCACTTCCAGCTTATAACCGATGCCCCACAATGTCTTAATGTACTGCGGCTGAGAGGGATCGTCTTCAATTTTTTCACGCAGCCTTCTCATATGCACATTAATGACATTCTCATCACCGTAATATTCTTCATTCCAAATTAAGCTATAAATTTGCGCCTTTGTAAACACGCGATTTGGATTGGTCGCAAATAGCTTTAAAAGCTCAAACTCTTTCGACGTAAGTTTAATAGCTTCGTCGTTTTTTTGAACGGTAAAATTAGCCGTATCAATTTTCAAATTCCCGATCTCAATCATGTCATCTTGTTTTTGCTGCGGAGCGGAATATGTAGTCGACCGGCGGATTCCAGCCTTCACCCGTGCCGATAACTCAATCATAGAAAACGGCTTACAAATATAATCATCGGCACCGAGTCCAAGTCCTAACGCCTTATCCAAATCCGTATCCTTTGCGGACATAATTAAAATCGGAACAGAGCTCTTTTTCCGAATCCTATTCATCACTTCTAAGCCGTCTATTTTAGGCATCATAATATCAAGAATAACTAAATCAAACTGATCTTGTGAAAATTTAGCAAGCCCTTCCTCTCCATCTGAAGCTACCGCTACAACAAATCCCTCTTTTGTTAAATACCCATTCACCATTTCTTGAATAGATACATCGTCTTCTACTAATAAAATTTTATGTTGCACACCATCACCCGTTTTCTTGAAAATTTATAATTATATTGTAATATGGTGGTTGAATTTGGTAAATACAATATACGGAGTGAATCACATACACATATAACCATGTTCATTTTTTATCCCGACTAACATGTAGCATCGTTCCTCGTTTCAATTTCTCATATATGAATACAATAACCTTCAAACGACTTTTATTTCCCGCAAAAAAACCGAAATATTCAATAATATTACAAATCGGACAAGCATACAAGCAAAAGGGACGCAATGGCATATAATTAAATTACATTCTAAAAGAAAGGAGTTTTATTATTCTTGTCAGCAAAACACTTTAATTCTTATGGGTATCCTGCTCCGGCTCCAAAGTATCCAAGGGAATCCACTTTATTTACAACAGGAGCTATATGGAGAAACCCCAATACCGATGTCGTGATCGTCACGCTTTTAAATGAGGATTACAACATGCCCCAAACCGTCACCGTATCCGTGTTAGATTGGCAAAATACGTGTAATCCTGCCGAGGTTGCCAAGTCTGCATATTTATGTGGACAAGTCGTCAATCCAACTTTAAACACCACACAAACGATTCAACCTCAGCAAGGCAACATCGTTACACCTGACAACGTTCAACCAATTTTTACACCGTTCACGTTTACAATTCCTCCTCGTAATCTTCTCGTGATTCACGCAGTTCTCCCAAATTCTTTTCAGCAACCAAGTCCTTGCTACGAAGTACTTGTGACCTCTCAATATGGACCTGCCAAATCTATCATCACGAACACATTTGGAGTCAATGCTGCGGGTGTTCCGCAAGAAGGAAATACAGTCTTGCATGATCAATTTTCACCTACTCCTGTCACCTCATATGGTCTCCCTCACTATCCTTACGCTCCTCTTAGCCCTATTACTCCATAAAGGAATATATCATCTACAATTTAGGAGATACGAGCAAAAAGCCCCTTCAGTTCATACACTGAAGGGGCTTTTTGTTTTAACTCATTTCCTCGTTACCACCAATTCCTACACCATAGTCAATCAGAATTAACAATTATTACTTTAATTAACTAAATCATCCTAATCTCTATTGACAATGATAATGATTTTCATTATCATTAATAAAAGATACGATTTGAAGTTACTAATTTAAAATATGACTTTATAAAGTGAAACTTCCATCAGTGGAGAGTTTTTTCATCTCCCACTGATGGTCAGCCCCCACCTATCTTCCTAAGAAATGCGAAAGTGGCTCGTTCAGAATGTGAGGAGGATGGAGCTTCTGACATAGAGGTGCTTTTTACCTCGTAGGAGGAAGCGAAGCCACCGAACATTCTAGCCATTGGAGCTGGACAACGATTCTCTCTGAATCTTGAGGTGGGGGTCTTACTGCCAGTTAATGCGGGATAAATAGATTGCTAGGAGGAATTACTAATGATTATTGTGACAAATACTTCAAAGATTACGAAAGGGGATGCTCAAAAATTAATTGAGCGTTTCAATAAAGTAGGTAAAGTGGAAACTATGCCTGGCTTTTTAGGATTAGAAGTTCTTTTAACTGAAAATACGGTTGATTATGATGAGGTTACCATTAGCACTCGCTGGAATGCGAAGGAAGATTTCCAAGGCTGGACACGCAGTGATGCATTTAAAGATGCTCATTCACATCGCGGAGGTTTACCAGAGTATATTATTGAAAATAAAATTTCCTTCTATGATGTAAAAATTGTTCGTATGCCAATTGCAGCTGCTCAATAAACTGTTTGATTGTACCTTCCTTATTTTGAGGTATAAAAGCGAAAGAAGTTATATATCTTCTTTCACTTTTATACCTTCTTTTTTATGCTCAATGCTGTTTCATCAACTTCGCGTGCAAAACTAATCTTCCCGCTGTTGAATGGACGGCATAATCACATGTAGACAACGTAATAATTTGATCGTCTGCTGTTACTGTTGTATTTGATTTATATAGAGATTTCTCTTGAATATTTTGTAAGAAGTTTGCATATTCATCATCATTTGCAAAATCAGTTTGTATGTAATAAAAATCTGTCGTTGTTGTATAAATAGAGAAAACTTCAACATCATATCCTTCATATAACGTGTCATAATAAAATTTTGGATGAGACTTAAAAAAATCTTCATCTAAAAACTTTTTTAGGTTTCCGAACATAGAACCATCTTTCATACGATGACCGTATAAGATTGTATTTTGATTTGACGAAGATACTTGATTACGATAATCCATGAAGATACTTCCGGCTCTCATATCTTCTTTTTTATAATTTCGATATAAATAGTAGTCATTATCTTTCGCCTGAACAATTGGATAGTTAATATGTGTATCGTCAACCGTCACCCATCCAACTATTTCAGGATTAATCTCACGTAAGCTATTAAACTGAGAACGGATTTTCCCTTCTGTACTGTTCGTTTCTCCTTCATTTCTATGATAGATTGCTTGTGCTTCTGCCATTACTTTTCGATTTTCATAATAATCCATGAAAATACCGCCTAGTTCATAGATCGAGTAAAAAAATATCCCTAAAAAAATAATAGTAAGCAATCTTTGAAACATCGTAGTTTTTCTATTCTTGTTCAAGTTATCACCTCAAAACGAATTGCAATGATAGAAATCCGCTTTTTAAATTCCCATTGGAACCATATACAATCCCGTATCTTCATCATGTTTTACAACAACATCAACACCATAAATTGTTTTAATCATATCTTCTGTAATCACATCATTTGGCGTACCTTTCATAACAATTTCTCCATCTTTCATCACAATAATATGATCGCTGTACCGAATCGCTTGGTTAATGTCGTGTAATACCATTACAATGGTCAGTCCATACACTTCATTTAACTCTTTAATTAATTCTAATATTTCAAGCTGATAGTAAATATCCAAGTACGTAGTTGGTTCGTCTAAGAAAAGCATCGGTGTACTTTGGGCTAATGTCATTGCAATCCACACACGCTGCCTTTCTCCTCCAGACAATGAATCGATTGTCATATTGCGTTTTGCTTGAAGATTTGTACAAGTTAATGCTCGTTCAATTGCTTCCATATCCTCTTCAGTTTGCTGAGAGAATAAGCTTTTATGGGGCATACGACCAAAACTTGTTAATTTTTCAACTGTAATATCTGAAGGTGCTTCGTTATGCTGATGAACAACAGCTAATTTACGAGCAAATTCTTTCGGTTTATATTGACTAATGGTTTCCCCATCTAATATAACTTCACCGCTGCGGGGCATATAATTTCGAGACATTACACCAAGCAGCGTAGACTTCCCACAACCATTCGGACCGATAATAGTCGTGATCTTCCCAATCTCAATCTTACTATTTACAGATTTTAAACGATCTGTCTTATCGTCATACGAAAAGGTTACATTTTTAATTTCCATGGATTCGATCACTCTTTCTAAGTAAAAATATGAGGAATGGTCCGCCAATTATAGCCATAATTGTCGCTGCTGGAATCTCATTAGGCGGTACAATCATACGACCGATTGTATCTGCTGATAAAATTAATAAGGCCCCTGCAAGTGCTGAAAATGGAATGAGTACCTTATGGTCTGAACCGACAAATTGCCGTGAGATATGTGGAATAAGGAGACCGACAAAGGCAATTACACCTGCAATAGCGGTTGATACAGCTGCTAATAAAACAGCTATGACAGAAATGATAAGACGGACTCTCGTTACGTGAAGCCCTAAATTTTTTGCCGTTTTATCTTGTAGTGATAAAAGATTACACCACGCCCCCAGAAATAGTGCTAAAATGAGGCCGATAGATCCATATGTAACAATTACTTCTACGTCGCTCCACGTTTTCATCGTGATATTCGATGTTGTTGTCTGTTTTATACTTTTAATAAAATAGCCGCAAATCGTAACAAATGATTCATTTAATCCTGTAAACATCGCATTAATTGCAATCCCGATTAAAATAATGCGTAGTGGACTCAGGCCTGATTTCCAAGAAAATGAATACACAAGGTAACAAGCAAACGCCCCGCCTAAAAAAGCAAATAACGGTGTCCAGAAAAATAGTTGTGGAAACAGCGTAATAATGACAAGTGTCATAAAGCTAGCTCCTGAGGATATCCCGATGACCCCAGCATCTGCAAGTGGATTTTTCATGACAGCTTGGAAAAGTACACCTGAAACAGCAAGTGCTGCTCCTGTAAAAATTGCAATAATAATACGCGGCAACCTCAAGTCTTTAATTACTTCTACATCTTCATTTGTTCCTGTAAATAAACCTTGTATTAAATCAATAACGCCTACTTCTAAGCTTCCTTTCACCGCTGACACAATTGTCATTCCGATAAGTAAAGTAATTACGATAAAAAAGCTCCAAAACTTTTTATTCATTGTAATCTTCCTTTATTGATGGATACATCATTTTCTTTAGTTCATCCAACGCTTCCGTAGCTGCTAGATTTCCTGTTGTTCCAAATAAGCGTTCTTCTAAATCATAAACTCTATCATTCTTTACTGCTGCAAAATGCTTCCAAATGTCATTTGTTTTAAATTCTTTATCAAACATTTTTACAACTTCATCCGGCATACCGTGAGCGGCTCTTAAAATAATATCTGGATCAGCCTTTTTTAAGTATTCTGTATTGGAAGCTAAATATTCTACCTTCTCACCTTGTACAATATTTTTTCCACCTAATTGCTTCACAAGATCACCAATATACGAATGCTCTGTTGCAACTAAATAGCTGCCGGGTACCCCTAGTAAAATAAGAACAGTTGGTGACTTCTTCCCTTTTACTTGTTTTTGTATGTCCGCTACTTTTTTATCAAACTTCGCCACAACTGCTTCCGCTTGCTGCTGGCGATCATATTTCTTCCCTAAATCAGTAATGGTATTTTGCATATTTTTAAGGCTTGATAAATTTAAGAAACTTGCTTTTATACCCGTTTCGTTAAAAACTGGTTTTAACTCGTATTCAAGCGTTGTTACCGATAACACTTCTGTCGGTTTCATTGATTTTACTTTTTCCATATCAGGGCTCATCGGATTTCCGATTTCCGGAAGCCCTTTATAGCGCTTTGGTAACGTTTTATAACTCGTTGGAACACCAATTAACTCTACTTCTAAAGCGGCCATAATTTCTGTCACGGCAACAGTCGTTGCAATGACGCGCTGATCATCCTTAGTCACTTTTTTTGCCGTTTCCTTTTTAGGTGATGAACAGCCTGCTATGCCGCATAAAAGCAAAACAATCATAAACATACTTGCGATTTTCTTCACTTTCGATCATCGCTCCTTTCTAGACAAAACACGAATACAAGTAAGTCTTGATACACGCTTTTGTGTATCAAGACTTATAAAAATTACAATCTACCAGCTCTATATTTACGAACTAACAGAACAAATGAACCAAGTAACAATGCTGCATATAAGCCCATTTGTGCTGTATCTGCCGTTTTCGCATTTTGTTCTTTTTTCACTCCATTATTTGTATTTGAAGTTTGTTTTTTACCATCAGCATTCCGATTAAAATTAGGAGTTTCCGTGTTACCTCCTAGCGGTGTTGGCGTTACCATCGGGTTGCTTATCACTGGAGATTTTACAGTTGTTCCTAATGCTGCAATGCTTGCTGGATCAAATTGAATTTGAACGTCGTAAAAATGATGATAATTCATAGAATCAATATCTACTTTTACTTTTGTATTCAACTTTTTAAATACGTCATCTACATCAAATTCAACAACTCGCGTATCTGCACTCTTATTTTCAATTAACACTTTTGCATCAGCAAATGCACCGTTCTTTTCCGTTTGGAATTTTGTAATCCATGCACTATTTTTT
The DNA here is from genome assembly GCF_030756675.1 of Bacillus multifaciens. Lineage (GTDB taxonomy): Bacteria > Bacillota > Bacilli > Bacillales > Bacillaceae_G > Bacillus_A > Bacillus_A multifaciens. Next base: position 90,351 of record NZ_JAVBXD010000002.1, on the reverse strand, counting down.
AATGTCATAGCAACAGATTTCTTACCATTTTTCACGGTTAACTTTGCAGGACTGACAACATATTGATTCATCATCGAGATTTCATCTGCTTTATCTTTCAACACTTTAAAAGCGATATCATATTCACCGTCTTTTAAATTTTTTGGATCAATTGCCTGGTTTTGATTTCCACCTTGATTCTTGTCTCCGCCTTGGTTCTTATCTCCATCTTGGTTCTTGTCTCCGTCTTGGTTCTTGTCTCCGTCTTGGTTCTTGTCTCCGTCTTGGTTCTTGTCTCCGTCTTGGTTCTTATCTCCATCTTGGTTCTTGTCTCCGTCTTGGTTCTTGTCTCCGCCTTGGTTACCTACAGGTTTTACACTATCCTTATCAAATGCAAATTGAATATCGTAGAAATGATGATAATTCATAGAATCGATATCTACTTTTACTTTTGCATTTAATTTTTTTGATAGATCATCTATTTCTATCTCTATTACTCTTGTATCTTTCTCTTTATCTTCACTTAACACTTTTGCATCAACAAACGCATTGTTCTTTTCAAACTCAAATTCTGTGATCCATGAACTATTTGTCAGTGTAAACGATACATATTTCTTTCCATCTTTCACTTTCAATGTTCCTGGACTTTGTGTATATGTGTTCATCATTGAAATTTCGTCTGTTTTATCTTTTAACACTTTAAAAGCGATACTGTACTCGCCATCTTTTATTGTGTTAAAATTATTTTGTTGACCTTGGTCTGGCTTTTGGTCGGGCTTTTGACCTTGGTCTGGTTTTTCATTTGGATCTGGCTTAGTAGCTGGGTCCTTTTGTTCATCTGGATTTTTTGTTTCTTCTAGTTTTGTTACTTTAATTGCTTTTATACTTGCTGAATCAAATTGAATTTGAACATCATAAAAATGGTGATAATTCATAGCATCAATATCTACTTTTACTTTTGCATTTAGCTTTTGTTGTAAATCGTCTACGTCAAATTCAATAACTCGCGTGTCTGTACTCTTATCTTCACTTAACACTTTTGCATCAGCAAATACACCGTTCTTTTCTGTTTGAAACTTTGTAATCCACGAACTATTTTTTAATGTAAAAGAGACCTTTTTCTTTCCGGCTTTTACTTTCAGAGTCCCTGGACTAACAGAATACTGATTCATCATTGATTCTTCGTTTGTTTTATCCTTTAATACTTTGAATGCAATAGAATACTCACCATCAGCTAATTGTGTCGCTGCTTGTGCGCTTAAGGGCTTCAAAGTTGTTAAACATGTAAATATCGTTAAAAACATTGCGATAACGATTTTAAAGTACCTACTCAATGAAATTCCGCTCCTTCTATTTGATTTTTATGGAACTTCCTACTCTTATTTACTAGCTACAATGCTATTTACATCAAATCCAATTCGAATATCGTATGAAGCATTGTAATTAATGATTGGAATATTAATCTTTACCTTGCTATTTAACAGCTTTGATAAATCTTTCACTTCAAACTCTACGATTCTCGTATTCTCTTTTTTATTCTCACTTAATACAGTTGTATCTACTAGCTGACCATCTTTTTCTACCTGAAACCCTTTAATTGATGAACTATCTTTCAATTTAAAAGAAACATATTGTTTTCCACCCTTAACAGTTAATACAGCAGGACTTTCAAAATAGCTTCCCATTCTAGAAATCTCATCTTTATCGCCTTTCCATACTGTAAAGGCAATATTATATTTTCCATCAGCTAATTTTGTAGCTGCTTGTGCCTGATGAGAACCTAATGTAGCCATAAATGTAAACATTACCGCAAAAACAGCAATTACCATTTTAAGTTTTTTAAACATACATTTTCCACTCCTTCTCATGAATACATCGTTATTTGTTAAATTTCACTTTTCGAACTAAAAACAAAGTTGAAACAAGAAGCATCGCAACGAGCACTACAATATTTGTGTTGTCTCCTGTTTGTGGATTTGCTGTTTTCTCAGCATTTCCTTTCGATTTGTCAGTTGCTGCCTCTTTATTTTTCTCTTCTTTTGGAGCATCCACTTTTGTCCCTGCTGCCACGTTTCCACCACTTATTGCTTTTACATTTGCATCAAACGCAAAACGAATTGTATAGTGATGATCATAATTTGCAGATGGTACAACAACATGAATTTTTGCAGCTAACGGTTTTGAGAGATCATCTACTTTAAACTCTACTGTTCTTTTATCAGCCCCAGCATCAGAGCTCACTACTTTTGCATCAACATAGCCGCCATTTTGAGGTGCTTTAAATTCCGTAATCCATGTACTATGATTCATCGGAACTTGTACATTCATTTCTCCATTTTTTACGATTAACTTAGCTGGTTTTTCAAAGTAATCATTGGCCATAGAAGCTGAATCATCTTCTGCTTTTTTGATGACATAGCTAATATCGTAGGTACCATCAGCAAGTTCCGCTGAAGCTTGCGGGGTTGGTGCTACGAGAAAAGTAATCATATATACAAGTGTTACAATAAATGCTGGTAATGCAAAAAACTTTTTCATTTTGATTACGTTCTCCTTTTCAAACTTTGTTATGGAATTTTCTCATCAAACGGTTACACGATAATGATAATTATTCTCATCGTATATGAAAAAAAATAATCTTTTCTCACACTATCTTGACAGGACACATTTCCTAACAAAAGATATGCACACACACAAATGATTATCATTCTCAATTGAACTTAAAAAAATAAACTCCCTATTCTATTTTTCTATCACCTCATTACCTAAACATACTATTACGTTTCTAACAACGCTCTTCTCTTATCTATCCCCCCTTTTATTTCCATATTTTTCACAACTACAACACAATCTTATCTTAATCATGAAAATTTTGTCAACTACATTATGTATGAAATTTCATCTGTATAGTTTCTTCATTTCTAATCTCAACAATGATATGATAGTATTTACTATACAAAGTTATTATTCATAAAGGAGACTTTTCATGTCAGAAAATAAAAAAGTAAGCCTAGCCGATTTAATGCGTGAGCAACTTGCGAAGAAAAAGCAAGGAAATGACAACGGATCAAATGCTAAAAATCAAAATCAAGCAACGAAGAAGCTGCAAAATCAACAAACGAAGAAACCAAACAATCAACGCAGACGCACAGGTGTATAAATGAACGGACAGAAACGCGCAAATATATCGCCTGGTCTCGAAGTTGACATTGTTCTAAAGCAAGATCAGCGGACAGGGAAATTAACAAGAGGGATTGTGAAAGACATTTTGACAAACTCACCTTCTCATCCGCACGGCATCAAAGTACGTTTACATGACGGACAAGTTGGTCGTGTACAGCACATTGTACAATAGAAAGAGGAGCTCATTTTATACTTGAGCTCCTTTTTCCAATACTTTTTATCACCGATACATAAACCCATTTTGACTTTTCAACATATAAGTCGCTAGTATACAGAATCTGACCTGCACTTGCTTTCTCTCTTTGTTTTAAACCTTGCACATGGCAGGAAATTCTACACACGACCAGGTACTCTTGGCCACCTAAAAAGAAAGAGGTCTTTATTTTATCTTCTTAATGAACACAACTTTTAAATAATCACCTTCTGGAAACTGCGAAATAGTCCGGAAGTCCTCTGGCAATGAATGTTCTTCTAATACTTTATACTTGCCGTTCATTTCTTTAAATGCCGTATCAATAAATCCTTTAAACTTTTTCATACCGAAAGCACTGCAATTTGTCGAAGCGACAATAATACCGTTATTTTCTGTAATCGCAATTGCTTCTTTTAATAAGTTTTTATAATCTTTTGCGGCGCTAAATGTATATTTTTTTGAACGCGCAAAGCTTGGTGGGTCCAGAATGACCATATCAAACTTCAGCGCTTTTTTTACTGCATATTTGAAATAGTGAAATACGTCTTCTACAATAATATCTTGCGCTTCGTAATCAACGCCGTTTACACTAAATTGCTCAATTGTTTTACTTAAGCTGCGGTTCGCAAGGTCTACACTTGTCGTTTTTGCTGCTCCGCCAAGTGCTGCAAAGACAGAAAACGCACCTGTGTAGGAGAACATATTCAAGACTGTCTTGCCATTTGCATATTTGTCACGAATTTGCTTTCTTACATTACGTTGATCTAAAAAGACACCAACCATTGCTCCGTCATTTAAATATACCGCAAAGTTAACACCATTCTCTTTGACGATAATCGGAAACTCGCCGCGTTCTCCTGTTACGAAATCGTCTTCTTCAATATATTGACCTTTCGTATCAAAGCGCTTTTTCTGATAGATCGCTTTAAATGTAGTCACATTCTGTAAGGATTCGATAATCTCTTTACTAAATTGATAAATGCCTTCGCTATACCAGCTAATCACGTAATACCCAGCATAGTAATCAATGATTAAGCCGCCGATTCCATCACCTTCACCATTGAATACGCGAAATGCGGTTGTATCTGGATCCTCATAAAAGTTTTTACGTTTACTTAAAGCAGATTTAAGCTTCTTTTCAAAGAAGGCTTGGTCAATTTGTTCTTGTTCGTTTCTTGTTAAAATCCAGCCATATCCCTTATTTTGTTTACCGTAATATCCTGTACCAATAAACTTATTTTTGTCATCCACAAGTTTTACGATTGTACCTTCTGTATTTACATCATGTAAATTGATAATCGCTTCTTTCGAAATAAGTGGATAGCCACTTTTTAATTCGTTTATGTATTTCGTCTTAATCTTTAATACAACTTCTGTCTTCATTCTATATCCTACCTTTCCATTCCAATGCTTTCTAGCTATTACGAAAGGCCCTATACGAAGTCAGAAGTTTTGTAACAACTTTTCTTATGTATGAAACCACTCTATGTTAGAAGCAAAGAAATAGGGCCGTTTATTTAGTATCGTCCGTAAAGTGAAACTTCCATCAGTGATGATTTTCTCACTGCTAGAAAGCTCTCAGCAATCGGGCTTTTACGGGCAGTTTTCTTCCCCGTAATGCCCTTGCCTTTACTGACCGCGAATAGCGGGATAAACGGTCCTTTTTATTTTTTTATCCACACAACAAGCTCTTACCCTTTTTTATGAAAAAAATTAGGTGTAAGTACTTGATTTGGATAAGGCTTATGATAAATGTGCGTCGCTGCAGGAGATATAGGCGGAATTAACCATACCCAGTTTCCTGTGACTAAACGGCCGCATGCTGCTTCTTGTTTTTCAAATTGACTGAACTGCTGCGCCGCTGTATGGTGATCTACAATGGTTATTCCTTGTTTTTTGAAAGAGTGTAAAACAGCTACATTTAATTCTATTAATGCTTTATCTTTCCAAAGTGTACTGTTTCTTGACGTATCTAATCCCATCATCTCCGCAATAGCTGGAAGCAGATTATAACGATCTTGATCAGCTAAGTTGCGTGCACCGATTTCTGTTCCCATATACCAGCCATTAAAAGGAGCAGCTGTATAAGAGATACCGCCAATTTCTAAACGCATATCAGAGATTATCGGAACACCGTACCATTTTGCTTCTAAAGCAGAAAAAGGATACTCTGGATGTTCTAGCGGCACTTCTTTTACATCTTCTGCTGGGATTGGCATATACACTGGCTCGTTTCCATCAATTGAAAATACGAGCGGCAGCACATCAAAATGTGTTCCTTGCCCACTCCAGCCAAGTTTTTGGCAAAATGATGAAAAGGATAGGGATTGAGAATCTCCGATTATGCCATGCTCGGTTTCATATCCTGCGTAGCGAATCAATTGATGATTATAAATTTGAATTTGATTTTGCTCATTTTGATATTGTTTAAAAATAGTAATCGTAGGTAGAATTTTTCCATCGTTTGTTGCATATTGAATATGATGAAGCAACGCCTCGTACAGACCTTCTGCATCATTTACATCACGCGCATCTAAAACATGCAGTTTATTCCAAAACAGACGACCGATGCAGCGATTACTATTTCTCCACGCCATTCGCGCTCCGTGAACAAGCTCTTCAAAAGTATGTTCATACGTTCCTGTCATTTGTATTTCAGATTCAATTTGTGATAATCTATCTTGAATTTCATGAGATTTTTCTAGTTCGTTGTAGCAATCTGTAATAAAATTAGTTGCTTCCTCTAATAGTTTTTTCGTTGTAATCATAGCGTCACCTTCTATTCTTGTATAACATTCTCTATTATACATAACATCTTCTACTCGTGCCTAGAAAACAGCCAATGAAAAAGAACACCAAAAGTGGTGTCCTCTCCCTTATTTCGCAAAAAACAGCAAATATATAACCCCAATAATAAAAAACGTTCCGCAACAAGCTAACAATACTTTTGCAAGTTTGTCCATAAACATAGCCGTTTCCCCTTTGCTTCGTTTCCTATTTCAGTTCTACAACTGTCACGCCAAGGCCGCCTTCGCCCATATCACCATAACGGAAGCTTTTCACGCCGCGATGTTTTTTCAAGTAATCTTGTACACCTTGACGCAGTGCCCCGGTTCCTTTCCCGTGAATAATCGAAACACGCGGATAGCTCGCAAGCTGCGCATCATCTAAGTACTTTTCTACACGTGCTAGCGCATCTTCAAAACGTTCGCCGCGAAGATCAAGTTCCAATGAAACGTGATAGTCTCTTCCTTTTACTGCTGTCACTGCTTTTTTCTCAACAGGATTTGGCGTATTAATGTATTCCATATCGGACTCTTTCACTTTCATCTTCAAAATTCCGATCTGGACGTTCCATTCGTTGTCGCTTACTTTTTTCAGAAGCTGACCTTTTTGACCGAACGTTAATACTTTTACTTCGTCGCCTGGTCTTAATACTTGTTTTGGTGCTGTGTTTTTCACTTTTGTTTGTTGTTTTTTCACAAGCTCCGGCGCTGCCCCTGCCAAGCGGCTTTTCGCTTCAATAAGCTCATGATCTTTAATATCAGCAAGCTTTGCTTTTCGCAATTGACGAAGTTCACGAATAATTTCTTCCGCTTCTTTCTTCGCCAATTCAACTTTTTCTTCGCCTTCTTTTTGTGCTTTTAGTAATCTTTCATCACGTTCTTCGTTAAATTCGATAATTTGACGCTGCAATTCTTTATGAAGCTTTTCAGATTGCTTACGAAGCTCTTCTGCTTCATTCCATTCACGCTCAGCGTTCTTTTGACTTTCTTCAAGCTTCGCTATCATATTTTCTACTTTATTTGATTCTGTACTAATATGACCACGAGCACGGTCAATTACACGGTCAGATAATCCAAGACGTTTTGAAATTTCAAAAGCGTTGCTTCGCCCTGGTACACCGATTAACAATTTATACGTTGGGCTTAATGTGTTTACATCAAACTCCACACTTGCATTAATAACTTGTTCACGATTATAGCCGTATGCTTTTAACTCAGGGTAATGCGTCGTTGCCACAACGCGTGCACCGCGGTTATACACTTCATCTAAAATGGAAATCGCAAGTGCAGCCCCTTCTTGCGGATCTGTCCCTGCTCCTAATTCATCAAACAATACTAAGCTTTCAAAGTCAGCTTGTTCTAAAATGTCAACAATGTTTACCATGTGAGAGGAGAATGTACTTAAGCTTTGCTCAATGGATTGCTCATCACCGATATCAGCAAACACATTTTTAAACACACAAATTTCGGACTCATCTAAAACAGGAATGTGCAAACCAGATTGCGCCATTAAAATACAAATCCCTACCGTTTTTAATGTAACGGTTTTACCTCCTGTATTCGGTCCAGTAATAACAATTGTTGTAAAGTCTTTTCCAAGCACAATATCGTTTGGCACAACAACTTTCGGATCAATAAGCGGATGACGCGCTTGGCGTAAGTTCATATAACGCTCATTGTTCAAAATTGGCTTTGTTGCTTTTAATCGTTTTGCATAGAAAGCTTTTGCGAAAATAAAATCAAGCTCTGCCACAACATCGACGTTTTCTAAAATAATATCAGCCTCAGTTGCTACTTCTTCTGTTAACATCATTAAAATGCGTTCTACTTCTTGTTTTTCTTTCACGCGCGCTTCTTGCAGTGCGTTATTCAGTTCTACAATGACTTGCGGCTCGATAAATAATGTTTGGCCAGAAGCAGATTGGTCATGAACGATACCACCATATACACCGCGGTATTCTTGTTTAACTGGAATTACATAGCGATCGTTACGAATCGTTACGATTGCATCTGACAACATCTTCTGTGCGTTTGAAGAACGCGTCATATTTTCCAACTTTTCACGAATGCGACTTTCCGCTGTACGAATTTGCTGGCGAATACCACGTAGCTTTTCACTCGCACTATCAACTACTTCTCCGCCATCACTAATACAATTTGTAATTTTCTTTTCTAAATCATATAAAGATATAATGCGTGCTACATACGTATCTAAAATCGGCAGTTCCACACCATTTTCAATCATATCTTCAATAAATCGTTTCATCTGGCGGCTGCCATACATCGTACTTGCAATATCTAAAAGTTCATGCGGACTTAGCATACTACCAATTTTCGCACGCTTTACATTTGGACGAATATCAAAAATCCCGCCAAGCGGCACATGCCCTTTTAAACGTATGACCTTCGCAGCTTCATCTGTTGTTTCCTGCATTTTTACCACTTCTTCGTAATCTGTGCTTGGCACAAGCCCTTTTACTTTATCTCGTCCAAGTGAAGAAGCAATGTGTTCCAGCAATTGTTCTTTTACTTTTTCATATTCTAATACACGCAACGTTCTTTCTAACATAGTTGCACGTCCCCCTTGTGTTACTTATTACGCTTAATATAATCTAATAAACGTTCAATATCCCACGTATTAATAACGGTATCTTTTTGAATCCAACCTTTGCGGGCAGCTGCAGTGCCAATTTCCATATCCTCTAACATTTCAAGCGTATGAGCATCTGTATTAATGGCGATTTTCACACCCGCATCTTGCGCTTGCTTTAGCAGCTTCGCACTTAAGTCTAAACGGTTTGGATTTGCATTTAATTCAAGTACTGTATTTGTTTCTTTCGCAAGCTCAATTAATAAATCTGTATCGACATCATAGCCTTCGCGGCGACCAATTAAGCGGCCTGTCGGATGCGCAATCATTGTTACATGATGATTTTCAATTGCAGCGCGCAGGCGCTTCATAATTGTTTCACGGTCTTGTGAAAAACTAGAATGGATCGCCCCGATCACATAATCAAGCTCTGCTAATACGTCATCATCAAAATCAAGTGTTGCATCTGGTAAAATGTCCATTTCAATACCACGTAAAATAGTAATATCCGGATACTTTTCATTTATACGTTCAATTTCTTTGCCTTGTTCACGAAGGCGCTCTTTCGTTAATCCATTGGCCACTTTCAAATACTGCGAATGATCCGTAATCGCCATATACTTATATCCACGAGCACGGCATGCTTGTACCATTTCTTCAATAGCAAAAGCACCGTCACTCCACGTTGTATGCATATGTAAATCACCTTGAATATGAGAGAACTGAACGAAATTCGGATATTGCTCAATTAGATCAATCTCTTTTCCATCTTCACGTACTTCTGGTGGGATGAATGGAAGTCCAAAGTGTGCAAAAAATGCTTCTTCTGTTTCGAACGTCTGCACTTCTCCCGTTTCTAAGTTTTCAACACCGTATTCACTAATTTTCTCGCCCTTATCTTTGGCAATTTGGCGCATTCTTACATTATGGTCTTTTGAACCAGTGAAATGGTGAAGAGTAGTGATAAACTCTTCCGGCTTCACAAGACGGAAATCAATCGAAATATCATACTCATACTGAAGGCGTACGGAAACCTTTGTATCGCCGCTTGCGATTACTTCTATCATATTATCAAACTGCAGTAAATGCTCGCGCACCTTTTTTGGTTCTGTTGTCGCAATAATAAAATCCAAATCTTTCACTGTTTCACGAACGCGGCGCAAACTTCCCGCACGAGAATAGCGAATAATTTCTGGTATATTCGACAATTTCCTCTCTATTTCCCCGGCAATAGGAAGCACCATTGCTATCGGAAGACGTTCTGGCCTGGAACCAACCTGCGCGATTGCCTCTAGTATTTTCTCTTCCGTTTTCTTACCGAACCCAGCAAGTGCTTGAACTTGCTTTTCCTCGCAAGCTTTCTTTAATGTGTCCATATCTACAACACCAAGCTCTTTATATAACTTCGCAACCTTTTTTCCGCCAAGACCTGGTAATTTTAACAGCGGTAATAAACTGCTCGGCACTTCTTTTTCAAGCTCTGTAAGCACTTCTGATGTTCCAGCTTCAATATATTCTGCAATAACAGCCGCTGTTCCTTTTCCGATTCCTGGTATTTTCGTGAAATCTTCAATTTCCGAAAGGCTGCGATCGTCGCCTTCTAACGCTGCTGCCGCTTTACGAAATGCTGATATTTTAAAAGGATTTTCCCCTTTTAGTTCCATGAAAAGTGCAATCGTCTCAAGTAATTTAATCACTTGTTTTTTATTTACTTTCATTCTTCTCCCGCCTTCCCATCATAGAAAAAAACTTCTCTTTCTAAAGAAGAGAAGTTATACTTTGCTACCTGTCTGCCATAATTCCTTAACTTTTTCAGAAAGAATCGGTGTATCATTTACTATTACTTTGCTTATTGTTGATGTATTAAGTGACGTTTGTACTTGTTGAACCGGAAGTACCGTACCGATCACAATTAATACAAACAATATAATATATACTTCTAAAAACCCTAAAATCGCTCCACCTAATGCATTAACCTGTTTCACAACAGGAATTTCTGTAAACATGTTCAAAAGCTGTCCAAGCAATGTTAGTGCGATTTTTGTAATGATAAATAACGCAATAAACGCAATGGCTTGGTAAAAGACTGTTTCCATGCTATTTGCATCGATCCAATTCGGCACATTTACTTCTTGCTTAAATGGATACGGAATCATTTTTTGCAATGCAGGTGCTAAATCTTTGCAATACCAATAAGCTACAAGATAAGCAATAATAAAGCTTGCTAATTTTACAAGTTGTAGTACTAGACCTCTTCTTAAACCAAGAAGAAAGCCCATAACAAGCAGTAAAATGATTATAATATCAACCATGTTATTCCATTCCTTTTTGTCTCATTCTTTCTTTCATCTTTTCATTTTCTTCTTTTAATTTTATATAATCATGCACGACATTGACTGCTGTCAACACCGCCAATCGATTTGTGTCAAGCGAAGGATTCTTAGCATTTAGTTCGCGCATTTTATCATCCACAATCGCCGCGACAATGCGTATATGACTTGTACTTTCATCGCCAACAACTGAATATTGTTGACCGTAAATTTCTACATTAATTCGACTTCGATTTCCCTTTTGTTGTGACAACTTACTGTCCTCCAATCCCGTACAGAATCCTAAAGATTATCATACCATGAAAAAACATCATATGGAAACAGAAACAACAATTCGATATGATAAAAATATAAATAATGAAAAAGGAGCAACCATTTTGTCAAATTCTATTGTTATTGAAGTAAACTCTACGGTTATAGAAGACATGAAAACAAAGTACGCACAAGCCGTGCAGCCAAAAGTTCCTCAAGGCGGTGTCTTCATGGCGAAGGTTCCATCTTGCACAATTACAGCCTATAAATCAGGAAAAGTCATGTTCCAAGGTGGACGGGCGACAGAAGAAGCAAGTCAATGGCAAGCAAATGCCGCGGCGCCAAAAACCTCTGTCAAAAAAAGTGTAGACAACCATGCCTATGCACCACCAGCTTCTATCGCTACTATGTCTATTCTCGGTTCAGACGAAGTCGGAACAGGAGACTATTTTGGACCGATGACAGTTGTTGCGGTATACGTCGATGCGACGCAAATTCCATTATTAAAAGAACTCGGCGTCAAAGACTCAAAAAACTTAAACGATACCCAAATTTGTGAAATTGCAAAACAACTACTAGCAGTTGTCCCTTACAGCTCTCTTGTTCTGCATAACGAAAAATATAACGAAATGTTTGAAAAAGGTCATAATCAAGGACAACTAAAAGCACTGCTTCATAATAAAGCTATTACAAACTTATTGGCTAAAATGGCACCAACGAAACCAGAAGGCATCTTAATTGATCAGTTCACACAACCGGCTACATATTACAAATATTTGGCCAAACAAAAAAACGTTCAGCGCGAAAATGTCTATTTCGCTACAAAAGGCGAAAGTGTACATATCGCCGTTGCAGCGGCTTCCATTTTGGCCCGTTATTCATTTGTGAAACAGTTTGCTGAACTAAGCAAAAAAGCAGGCATGGAACTTCCGAAAGGCGCTGGGAAACAAGTCGATATTGCAGCAGCGAAATTAATTCAAAAGCTTGGGAAAGAAAGATTACCTGAGTTTGTGAAATTACATTTTGCAAATACGGAAAAGGCGTTTCGATTGTTGAAGAAATAGTTATTTTTCAGTATGGACAGGATGCGTATAGGCTAAACAATCGGTTCATTCAATATTCCGGCGCTTTTTTCGATATTTCGGCGCTAACCCATCATTTATCGACGACTTTTACAATATATCGGCGCTTCGACACAATTTAAAGACCATTCGACAACATTCGACATGAGAGTGGTCGAGCTACTGAACTAGATTATACTAAAAAGTGAAATGAGCTGACTAAAAAATAGACTTTAGTCAGCTCATTTGTTTTACTGCTCTGTTTTAAACGTCTCTGCAACTTTTTTTGACACTTCTTTTAAATCATAAAACTCAAGACGTTCTTTCTCTGGCGTATCTTTATGCCCAATTACAATATCCCCGTCATCTTCTACCCAAACAAAGTATTTTCCAGTTGATCCATCACTATAATCAATAGACATATTGTAATAAATAGCCGATTTAGCTTCTTCATCTAATGATAATGTTTTCGGTTCATCGCCGTTTTCCGCCAATCCAACCTGCTCCATCGCAGATACAAGTTGTTTCATGTCCTCTGCTTTTTTCAATACTTTCGTCCCTTTTGATTTCGTAGATGTCAGCTGAATTTCCTTTATCTCTTTTCCTTGGAATGTAACAACCTCTGCCTCTTGTGATGTTGGAACTACTTTTTCTTGCTTTTCATTTCCACATGCACTTAAACTCATTAGCATGATTGCTAAGAAACATACCATTCTTTTTTTCATAAATTCAGCTCCTTTCACTTCTACGTAATTTTTCTCTTTACATCGCATCTCTTCCTGCCGCTTTTTAATAAAGTGAAACTTCCATTCGTTGAATCCTTAATTTGAGTCACAATGTCATTTGCTTTATTCTGGTTACGTGCAACAATTCCCAGCTTCGCCCCTCGCGCTGCAAGCGCCTTAGCCGCAGCTAACCCGATACCACTAGTTGCACCAGTAATTACTACATACTTGCCGAGCACCGTCCACTCTGGATTCGTTGTTATTCCCCCCATAGTTCCAAAACCCTCCCTCTATTTCAATAAATAGTTCATTTTACTATATATGAAATAGAGGGACGACTATGAACAACAAATTTTGAAATACTCTTACTAGATTGGATTTACAGATAGAATTAATATAAAAATGCGAGAGGTTATCCCTCTCGCATTTTCATTGTTTATTCTAATCTTAAAACTCCGCAGAACCTGGTGTTCTTGGGAATGGAATGACGTCACGAATATTTGCCATACCAGTGATGTACATTAAGAAACGTTCGAAACCTAGACCAAATCCAGCATGTTTTGTACCGCCGTATTTTCTAAGCTCTAAGTACCACCAGTAGTCTTCTTCATTCATACCTAGTTCTTTAATTCTATCTACTAAAACATCCATTCTTTCTTCACGTTGACTTCCGCCGATTAATTCGCCGATGCCAGGAACTAGAAGATCAGTAGCCGCTACTGTTTTACCATCATCGTTCATACGCATGTAGAATGCTTTAATATCTTTTGGATAGTCTGTTACGAATACAGGACGTTTGAATACTTCTTCTGATAAGTATCTTTCGTGTTCTGTTTGTAAATCAATGCCCCATTCTACTGGGTATTTAAAGTCTGCACCTGATTTTTGAAGTACTTCAATTGCTTCTGTGTATGTGATGCGTCCAAAGTCAGAGTTAATTACGTTATTCATGCGCTCTAGAACTGTTTTATCAACAAAGCTGTTGAAGAATTCCATTTCTTCTGGTGCATGCTCTAATACGTATTTCATTGCATATTTCAGCATATCTTCTGTCAGGTTCATTACATCTTCTAATTCAGCAAATGCAATCTCAGGCTCAAGCATCCAAAACTCAGCAGCATGGCGAGTTGTGTTTGAGTTTTCAGCACGGAACGTTGGACCAAATGTGTATACATCACGGAATGCTAATGCATACGCTTCTGCATTCAATTGTCCACTTACTGTTAAGTTTGTTTCTCTGCCGAAGAAGTCTTTTGAATCGTCTACTTTTCCATCTTCACCTTTTGGCACGTTGTTCATGTCATGCGTTGTTACGCGGAACATTTCGCCTGCACCTTCCGTATCACTTCCTGTAATAATTGGTGTATGAACGTGAACAAAACCGCGCTCTTGGAAGAATTGATGAAGCGCAAAAGCTGCGATAGAACGTACGCGGAACGTTGCCGAGAATGCATTTGTTCTTGGACGTAAATGAGCGATTGTACGTAAATATTCAAACGTGTGACGTTTCTTTTGTAACGGATAATCAGAATCTGATAATCCCTCGATTTCGATTTTGTCCGCTTTAATTTCAAACGGTTGTTTTGCAGTTGGCGTTGCAATTAATGTTCCCTCTACTTTAATAGAAGAGCTTAATGGAAGCTTCGCAATTTCAGTAAAGTTATCTAGTTCTGTATCGAAAACGATTTGAACGCTTTTGAAGAAGCTACCATCGTTTAATTCGATAAAACCAAATACTTTTGAATCGCGTAAGTTACGGATCCAACCTGATACTTGTATTTTTTGATCTACATATTTATCAGTGTCTCTATACAGACTTTTTACTAATGTGTTTTCCATATTGAAATTCTCCTTCACTTATATTTAAATACAAAAAAACCTTACATCCATAAAGGGACGAAAGGTTAAACTTCGCGGTACCACCCAATTTGTCATAAAGACCAACTCTAACTCGTATGTATTACACATACTTCCCGGTTTGTAACAGGCCGGATTCCCGTCTAAGTCTACTCTTGAATATACAATTCAATTTCGGTTAGCAACTCCAAGGTGTTCTTCACATATACCGCCTCATCAGGCTCGCACCGTCCCTGACTCGCTTTGGATTATAGTATATACTACTTTTCCTTATCATCGTCTTTCTTTTGTTAAACTAAAATTAATGTACTACATTCCTTTGAAAGATGCAAGTTGTCTTTCAAATGCTTACCCTTTCAAAGAAAATGCCGTCCCCATATGCGCCTCAATCATCCGAACATGTCCATCTGTTTTTGAAAACGACGGTACGTAGCAAAGCTCATAGTGTAATGGATTCTGCTCCTGCGCCCACACAAGTTCCATCTCCAAATTACGAACATAAATAGCTTTTGCCTCTTCCTCAGAGATTATTGGCTCATCGTTTAGTTCATCTAGTTCCTTCTCAAAGCCATCAAATACTTGAAACTCTAAAATCTTCCCAGATTGCTGACCAACTTGAATAACCATACTGCATGTATCTACTCTTTTACCACGGTACAGAGGATGGAACCAAAACCCGTACTGCGATTCACAATTTTCATCTTCCCATACACAATGATGCGATGAATGACTTCTCTCTATTAGGAATTGTTCGCCAGCTTTAAGATAACATGCAAATAAAAATTGAAGTGCACACTCTCTTGCTTCCTCTTCTGTTATGACTTCTTTCTTCCCATCTTTCTGTTCATTATTGATTACACTTATACACTGAAATGTTTCTTGATGAAAACATACTTGAATGGTATGAAACGGCGTTCCTTCTTCCACTTCAATATCATTAGCGTAATCTTGCTTCGTCCAAAGTTCCGTTACTTTATCCCCTTTATGGTTCATATAAACTTTTACATATGTATCATCTAAGCCAATTAATTTTAAAATCTCTCCATTTTGTACAGTACGGTTCTCTAAGTTATAAAACTGCTGAATGAACCCATTATTATTCTCATATGTATGTAGTTCTCCGTTTGCCCCTATATCCATAACGTGATCTTTTGGTGCATAAACGAGGTGATATGCATCATCCCCATTTGCAAACACTTCCGTACTAGCCTTCGCAAACAGCAATTCAAATCGAAGCGCTTCAATGTATTTTTCTTTTGCTTCTTCTTTTGGAATAAGCTCTTTCGGATACCGCACTTCACACGCTTCTCCTTCAAAAAGGAAATATTGAAAACGCCCATCCTTTGCAATCTCAAGCACGACACTAGAATCTGGAAAAGACAAGCCGTAGCGTTCATCTCGTAGTTCATAGGAAAGTTGGAACACGCTATTCATTTCAATTGAATTTACAAAATAAATAGATTTAACGATATTAGGGGCAAATACTTGTAAAAAAGATTGTGCAATCTCATAAACTTCATCATGGGATAATGATACACATCTTACCTTTTCTAAATCTCGGCACGTTTGAAAATGCTTTAATCCACCTTTTCCATCAGTTTCATAACATGCTACTAATTCTCCTGTTCGCTGCTCAAACACATTAAACTCATTCTCACCTTCTTCTGAGGTGACCGAAAATAATTGTATATTCTCATTAATTTTTAAAAATAGTTTTATTTGTTCAAGTATATTCGTCATTTGAAATCTACACACATCCTTTCTCTTATAACTATTATAAAGTGAAACTTCCATCAGTGGAGAGTTTTTTCATCTCCCACTGATGGTTAGTTGAAGTAATCGGGCTTTTACTGGCAGTTAATGCGGGATAAATAAAAGAAAACCTTTCATCCACGATAGAATGAAAGGTTTTACTTTATTTCTTTTTTAGCTTTATCTCTCCGAATTTTCTAGTTTTTAGAGTTACACTTTCCATTTCATCGTAAGAAGAGACTGGGAAATTCGCATGAATAATCATTTTTCCTTCTTTAACATCTGTTCTATATCCGCCTGAAGACGGATACTCATTTCCTTTATTATCAATCACTTTCATATCAATAAACTCATTTTCATCTTCTATGATTTTGTCTATAGAAAATGCGATATTTAATGATGTTGGATTTGCTTTTGCTGAAACAAGTTCTAAATGAGGCGAAGTTTTTACCGCTTCATACTCAAACTTTACCTTCTTTTCTTCTTTCTTGTTGTTCTCAATTGGCAAATTCCATATCCCATCAATTTTTTTCATTTCTTCATTTTCATAAAAAACGTTGACGCTCTCAATTTCTAACACAGCATCTTTCAAATTAGGAATCGATCCTTGGTTTGATCCAAATACTACATCATATTGGACTTTCCCACTCTTTCCATCTATGGATGGATTTTTATCTTCTGCCCTAGATAAATACATCTTTTTACCTTTCAAAGGCTTTGTATCTGGAATATACTCCATAATATATTCGCCATCACCATTTTTTAACCGATAATCAAAAGACACCTCCTTCACTTGTTTCTTGAATATACTTGTATCTTCAAATACCAATTGAAAACTAAATCCTAATTTATTCTCGTCAGCAAAATAGCGATCCAGTGCTACTCTGATTTCTTTATCAGCAGCTGTACTATTGCTTTTTTGTGAAAATCCTTCATCAATCGCTCTCTCAATTCCTTTATCATTAAAATGAAATAATTTGTTTATATTAGCTCGCACATGCTCATTTGTAAAAATACTACCAGCTATCATAAAACAACAAGCGGCCACCGCAAATTTTCTCCACATCACATTTCTTTTCTTTTTCTTTGCTTTCATGCGTATCACATCATAGGAATGATCTAAAGACTTTCTAACAATACTAGGTATTTCTTTTTCCTCATGTAACACATGCTGCAATTCTTTTTCAAAGTTATTTTTCATTTACACTCACTCCTTCACCACTGTAATAATGATTACGCAATATCGACTTGGCTCTGGAAAGTCTTGATTTAATCGTTCCTTCTGGTTCTTTTAAAAACGTACTTATTTCTTTAATACTAAGCCCAACGATATAATATAAAACGATCGCTATTTTATAATCCTTATTTAAACTATTTAACACATCTTCTAGTTCTATTTTCAAAAATTCATTTTTGTTTTGTTTTTTCTCAACGTGATCATCTACTAACTTAATTTTTTGTCTTTTGTTTAATATACCGTTGCATATATTAATTAATATTTTACAAATCCATGTGTTAAAGTACTCGTCATTTTTGAGTGTATGTATTTTCTCATAAGCCACTGTGATTGCTTCTTGCATGGCATCAGCGACATCCTCATCTTTTTGTAACAATCTACTTGCGACTTTGTACAGCACATCTTCATAGCGCTGTACAAGAGAAACAAATGCTTCTCCATCTCCCTTTTTTGCCTTTTTCACTAAGGCTTCTAGCTTCCCCATTTAAGTACCCCCTTGCTAACTCATTTCAATATACGCTTTTTGTTCTTTACATTCTATTAGATAGGAGAAGTTAACATTTGGTTGCATTCATTTTTTCTTTTTATAAAAAAAGGATTATCACCCTTATCATGAGTGACAATCCTTTCAATTTTTTATCCAACCCCGCATCATTTTTTTCTTCTACCATTACAGTAAATGGATCTCTTTTTTTGGACAAATCACCACTCTTTCACCTTGTGTATAATAAAGATTCCAACCAAAAAAGCAGCCACATGGCTGCTCTTTTATTATTTACGTAACTCCGCACCAAATTTTTCTTCTACCGCTGCTAATACACGGCTATGTGCTTCTGTTACTTCTTCATCTGTTAATGTACGTTCTGGATCGAAGTAGTTCATAGAGAATGCAAGTGATTTTTTGCCTTCTTCCATTTTTTCGCCTTCGTATAAGTCGAATAATGTTACTTCTTTTAGAAGTGCTCCGCCTGCTTCCGCAATTACTTGCTTCATTTCGCCAGCTTTTACTTCTTTCGCTACTACAACAGCCATATCGCGTGTCATAGATGGGAAGCGTGGGATTGTATTATAGTAAGTTTCTTCTGCATTTGCACCAAATACTTTTGCAAGTGACAGTTCGAATACATATGTTTCTCTTACATCTAATTGTTTTTGTGCTTCTGGGTGTAATTGACCGATAAAGCCAATGCTTTCGCCGTCAAGTAAAATGTCAGCTGTACGTCCTGGGTGCATACCTTCACGTTTTGCTGGTACATACGTAATGTTTTTAGATACACCAAGTATGTCAACTAACCCTTCTAGTACACCTTTCATAACGAAGAAGTCAACAACCTTCTTCTCCCCTTGCCATTGATGCTGAAGAGCAACCCCTGTCATAATACCCGCAAGATGTTGTTCTTCTTTCGGAAGTTCACCTTCTACTGTTGGTAAAAATACAGAACCTACCTCATATAATGCAACGTTATCTACTTTACGAGCGTTATTATATGCTACCGCTTCTAATAATTGCGGCACTAAGCTTAAACGAAGCTGACTGCGTTCTTCACTCATTGGAAGTGCAAGGTTCACAGGTGTTTTTTCATTTGATTCCACCATATATTGTTTTGCTTTTCCCGTGCTTGTTAATGAATACGTAATCGCTTCATATAAACCAGCAACTTCTAAATAGCGGCGTACTTTACGACGTTTTATTTGTGCTTCTGTTAATTTACCACGTGTAATTGTACCAGTTGGTAATGTTGAAGGAATACGATCATATCCGTATAATCGACCTACTTCTTCTACTAAGTCCTCTGGAATTGTAATATCAGGGCGACGTGCTGGTACGTTCACATGGAATGTGCCTTCCACTTCTGTGAATGTGAACTTTAAGTTTGTGAAAATTGCGCTCACTTCACTCAATGAAATGTCTGTACCTAATACACGGTTAATTTTTTCAACTGTAACAGATACTGTACATTCTTCTACTTGTAAGTTATCAATTTCTACAACGCCTTCTAACGCTTCGCCGCCAGCATATTTTGCCATTAATGCTGCTGCGTGTTGAATCGCTTCAAATGTACGAGTTGGGTCGATACCTTTTTCAAAACGTGCACTTGATTCACTGCGAAGACCTAAGTCTTTTGATGTGCGGCGTACTGTTTGACCTGCGAAATATGCAGACTCAATTAATACGTTTACTGTATCGTTATCTACTTCAGAATCCGCTCCGCCCATTACACCGGCAACCGCTAATGGTTTTGTACCGTTTGTAATCACAAGGTGATGCGCTTGCAATGTACGCTCTTGATCATCTAATGTTGTCATTTTCTCGCCTTCTTCAGCAAGACGAACAACGATTTCTTTTGAGCCTAATTTATCATAGTCAAATGCATGTAACGGTTGACCGTATTCAATTAAAATATAGTTTGTAATATCAACTACGTTGCTAATTGGACGAATGCCAGCTGCCATTAGGCGCGTTTGCATCCAAATTGGTGATGGACCAACCTTTACGTTTTTCACCATTTTCGCAATATATAATGGGTTTTGTTCTGTTGCTTCTACACTTACAGAAATATAATCAGATGTTTTTTCTGCTGCTTCTTGTAAGTCTGCTGCTGGAAGTTTCACTTCACGGCCGTAAATTGCTGCTACTTCGTATGCAACACCTAACATATTTAAGCAATCCGCACGGTTTGGCGTTAAACCAAGTTCAAGTACTTCATCGTGTAAGTTTAAGATTTCAAGTGCATCTGCACCAACTTCCACATCACTTGGGAAAATGAAAATACCTTCTGCATAGTCTTTTGCAACTAATTTTGCATCAATGCCAAGCTCTTGTAAGGAACAAACCATACCGTGAGAAGCTTCACCGCGTAGTTTTGCTTTTTTAATTTTGAAGTTGCCAGGAAGAACAGCACCAACTTTTGCAACTGGCACTTTCAAACCTTTCGCAATGTTAGGAGCACCGCAAATGATTTGAACTGACTCTTCTTCGCCAACGTCGATTAAACATTTGCTTAACTTATCAGCTTCCGGGTGTTTTTCGCACTCTAATACGTGACCAACTACAACACCTTTTACGCCTTTATTTAATACTTCAACGCCTTCTACTTCAATACCGCTTTTCGTAATTTTATCAGCTAATTCTTGTGCTGTTACATCTTTAATATCTACATACTCTTGTAACCAACGATATGATACGAACATTCTTTATCTCTCCTTCCCTTACGCTCGTTTGAATTGTTGTAAGAAACGTACATCGTTTGTATAGAAATGACGAATGTCATCAACGCCGTACTTTAACATCGCAATACGCTCTGCACCCATACCGAATGCGAAGCCTTGATATTCTTTTGAATCATAGCCAGCCATTTCAAGAACATTTGGGTGAACCATACCTGCACCTAAAATTTCGATCCAGCCAGTTCCTTTACAAGTGCCGCAACCTTTGCCATGACACATCATACATGAAATATCCATCTCAACAGATGGCTCTGTGAATGGGAAGAAACTTGGACGAAGGCGAATTTCACGATCTTCACCGAACATCTTCTTCGCGAATGCTTGTAATGTTCCTTTTAAGTCACTCATACGAATGTTTTTATCGATTACAAGGCCCTCAATTTGCATGAACTGGTGAGAGTGCGTCGCATCATCATCATCGCGGCGATATACTTTACCAGGGCAAATAATTTTGATTGGACCTTTTTCTGTATTCCCCTCCATCGTTCTCGCTTGCACAGAAGATGTATGTGTACGAAGTAACATTTCTTCTGTAATGTAGAAAGAATCTTGCATATCGCGTGCCGGGTGATCTTTCGGTAAGTTTAACGCTTCGAAGTTGTAGTAGTCTTTTTCTACTTCTGGACCTTCAGCAACTTCATATCCCATACCGATAAATAAATCTTCAATTTGCTCCACAACCGCTGTTAATGGATGATGGCAACCTGTATTTACAGGACGTCCTGGTAATGTTACATCAATTGTTTCAGATGCTAATTTCGCTTCAATTACTGCTTTTTCTAAATGATTCACTTTTTCTTCTAAACGCGTTTGAATTGCCTCGCGCACTTCATTTACTAAAGCTCCCATACGCGGGCGCTCTTCTGGAGATAATTTCCCCATGCCGCGCAGTACTTCTGTAATTGGACCTTTTTTTCCTAAATACGCAACGCGTACATCGTTTAAGCCCTTTAGCTCTTTCGCTTTTTCAATAAGCTCTAACGCTTCTTGCTTTAGCTCTTTTAAACGTGCTTCCATTTGGAACCCTCCTAATTTTAAAAATAAAAAAACCTCGCTCCCTAAAAAGGGACGAGGTAAATTCGCGGTACCACCCTAAATTGACAGAACGAGTCTGCCCACTTAATTCGTTATAACGGTTTGTTAGACCGGAACGCCTTTACATACAATGGTCCTGGCGTCAACTCCAGAGGTGAATTCACTTCCGTCTACCATAAGAATGCTTTCAGTCTATGACATTCTCTCCCTATATGGCGATTTTGCAAGCTACTCTTCTCTATCATCGTTTTTTAATATTTCACTTCCACCTATTATAAGAAGTTTTTTAGCGATTCGCAACCGGAGTTTGTAAATAATATGTTAAAATACCTGCTGCAACCGCAACATTTAATGATTCTGCTCCTCCGTAAATCGGAATGTATAAGTTTTGCTTACATTTCGCAAGAAGCTCTTGGCGAACGCCGTTTCCTTCGTTACCTACAATTAATGCAAAGCTCCCCGTTGGTGCTACTTCACCGTATGGAACCCCATTTTCAAGAGCTGTTCCGTATACAGGAACGTTCTCTTCAGTTAACTTGTCTACCCATTCTTCTAAGTTTCCTTTTACAATCGGTAAATGGAATACAGAACCTTGCGTAGAGCGTAGTACTTTACTGTTATATACATCGACACATCCTTCTCCAAGAATAACAGCGTCAAGTCCAGCTGCATCTGCGGTACGAATGATTGTCCCTAAATTCCCTGGGTCTTGCAGGCCATCTAATAGTAGAAACTTCCCATTTGTAAGAGCGATTTCTTTTTCATGTTTCTCACAAACCGCAAATACTCCTTGCGTCGTTTCGGTTTCACTTAGCACTTTTACAACCGCTTCAGCCACAATATACATTTCTACATCAGCAACCGTCCAATCTTTCGGAAGGTCTGTTTGATCTGAAACGATTAGCTCCGTTGCAACGCCTGCTTTTAAAGCTTCCTCTACTAAATGGAATCCTTCTACAAAAAATAATCCTTTTTTATCGCGCTCTTTTTTCGTTTGCAGCTTCTTCCACTGCTTTACGCGCGGATTTTGTACTGAATCAATGTTTTTCATAATATGTATTTCCCTCTCTTCTTGTCTTCTCATTATAGCCTATTTTTCATACATATTTACATAAAAAAGAACAAAAACTAACGTCAGTTTCCATTCCTAAAAAGAGGTGAAAGCGATGAACTTTAATTTACGCGGTGCTGTATTAGCCAACGTATCTGGAAATACACAAGACCAATTACAAGAAACAATTGTCGATGCCATTCAAAGCGGGGAAGAAAAAATGCTCCCAGGCCTTGGCGTGTTATTCGAAGTCATTTGGAAAAATGCTGATGAAAATGAAAAGCATGAAATGTTATCTACGCTAGAGCAAGGATTAAAAAAATAAGCAAGAGAAAGTCACCTTAGCAGGAAAAAGCTAGGGTGACTTTTATGTTTAAAAAAAGACATCAAAACCTCTCTTTTATTTAGGGACAAACGAGAGCATCTGACCGTGCATAGAAGCGACTTCTAAAGAAAAGCGGATCCGACTGTTTAGACCCGTTGGCTAAGGTTCTTTCACACAGAAGGTATTTTTACCTTCTCGTGTGGAAGGTTCTTAGACATGAGGCTTTAGGAGGCAAAGCTAGACAAAGATGGCGAAAAATTAACATGGATTTATATAACAATGGAACCCATCATTTTAGAAACTGTTCCTCCTTAACTTCCTCTTCTCACAAACATTTCTACTTTACTAATACAACATGATGAAGTAAAATGTTCGAAATATACTTATGTCGACCTGTTCGTTTCCGTCATATACAGCAATGAATAAAAGGAGTGAATACTTTATGCGCCGTGTTACACTTGAACAAATTTTCAAACATCATATTACACAAAAGTATGTAAACCGTGCTGGAATGGTTCACGCGATTGCCGTCGCTTACCATGCGTTTCACTTAGCCAAAAAGCATCACGCCTCAGTCGATGCGGCAACAAAGGCTGGTTTTCTTCATGATATAGGACATCACACATGGTATCAAAACGGACAATGGGACTATGAATTGTACAAGAAAAATGATATACATGCGATTAAAGGAGCGGAAAGAGCTCATAAATTGCTAATTCGATTAGGAGAACACCCAAAACAAGCAAAGGAAATTTCCGTTGCCATTCTCCTGCACACTGATTCTTTTCTAGTAGAACAAACTCTTGAGAGAACACCTCTCCAAAATATTATTAAATGGGCAGACGAAGCCGATGAGGAACCGGGCGGGGCACATCACTATCGAACAATTTCTTATGAAAAAGCATTGCAAGCAATCCAACGATTAGATCAGATGTTAGATCGTGAATTACAAGTCCAACAATCAGCGTCCGATGCTCATATTTCTACCAATAAAAAAGCAGAGCAAATCTGTTAATCAATAACTAGTCAAAAATCACCTTAGTAAATACTAAGGTGATTTTTACTTTGATTATGAAATTTCGAACTATTATGTAATATTAATTTATGGAATATTTTATCAAAATATGTATAATTTTATATATAAATAATAGAAAGGATTCGATATATGCAACATTCTGTACAACTCACATACAATCAAAATCATTCTTTATCATGGGGAAAATTTATTGGTTCCGTTTTATTTGCTTTTTTTGGGGCAAGCACTATAAGCAGTTTATTTGTAGCTCTTCCGTTTATGCTTTACAGCGAAGGCATTTCTGACAAAAAAACAAGTGCCCTATATAGCTCACTTGGAAATACCGGAAGTACTTTATTACAACTGCTTATTTTATTATTATTTATTTTTAAATATGAACCCTTAAAAAAACTATTATTACCTGTTTTCAATTTTCAAGCGCTCCGAAAAGTTCATACATATATATACTTATTTCTTTTCTTTGGGCTTAGCATTGTAATTAATGTATTAATAATTTCTAAGATATTTCCTCATGCAACACAAGAACAAGATTTAGCCTTAAACCTAGAAACTTTAAAACAATATAAGATTCTATTAATTTTAGGAAGTGCGATTTTCATTCCCATTTTTGAAGAGCTTATTTTCCGCGGAATCATTCTTCAATTTTTCCAGCAGCGTTTCCCATTTTGGATAGCAGCAATTAGCTCAAGCTTCATCTTCGGAATCGCCCATACATATTCTCTAGGTGTTATGGTCAGTGCTTTTATGATGGGTATGTTTATGGCTGTACTATGTAGAAAAACGAATTCTATTATGCCAGCTATGTTATTTCATATGATGAATAATACGCTTGCGTTTTTATAATAAACAAGAGGTACACAAAATCAAATTACTATTATTAAAAAGGAGCACCACTTTGCAAACACATGTACAAATAGAACAACAAACAAAAATATCTTGGCTTGAATTTCTTGGAATCCTGTTAATGATTATTCTCGTTATTCCAATAATTAATGCAGTTTTCACCATACTACCTATCGAGTTATATGGATATGCTCGCCCAAATACACATAAATCTCTACTTGAATCACTTGAAAATATTAGCTATGAATGCATAGCCTTATTCTTTTTAATACTATATATCGTGAAGCATAAACCACTTAAAACGCTAGTATTACCAGCTATCGATTTTCAATGTTTAAAATCTTTTCGTACGTATGCCTACGTACTCCTTTATTATGCTATCGGTATCTTTATCGATCTTGTTATACTAGATAAAATTTTCCCTAATTCGGTACAAGAACAAGTAAATGCATTAGATTTCGCTACGTTAGAGCAATACAAATTCTTACTAATTATTGCAGTCGGATTACTTGCACCTATTAAAGAAGAATTAATATGCAGAGGCATTCTCTTACGTTTCTTTGAAGAGAAATTCACATTTTGGCCAGCTGCAATCATTTCAAGTTTCTTATTTGGCGTCGCTCATACGTATTCAGTTGGGATTATGGTAAGTGCCTTTATTACTGGTCTCTTTGCCTCTTTATTATATAAACAAACGAATTCTATCGTTCCAGCTATCCTGCTTCACATCACAATTAATACATGTTCCTTCTTGTACTGAATGAAACGCCATTATGGTTGCATAATGGCGTTTTATTATTTAAAGCATTTTCAAATTTTATAAACTGGAATCATTTTATGTAAGATATATCCAAAACAAGATCTATATTATAAAATATAACTAATACTATAAAATTGCACTAATTTTCACAGGAGGTTTTCTTACACATGCCAATCTTCAGCTTACTTTGGATTTTTTTCGTACCCGTTCTTGCTCTATGCGGCATTGGCGGGGGATTATTTTTTATCATAAAAGGAAGTGTACATAAAAAATGGTTTATTCTTCTAATGGGCATCATTTGTTTGTCACTCGTTCTTCTGCCGCTTATTTTTGCAGGGATTGGAAAAGATGCACAACAGTCTCTCCCACTTTCGACGTCTATGTACTGGGGGATTTTAGCTATTGCTAGTTTATTAGCAGGCGTTAGCGGGGCACGCCATCAACTAACTAGCATTAAGCGTGTAGGGATTACGGTATGTTCACTTGTTGTAACAGGGATATTTTTTTATGAAATGATGTAATTCTCTTGAAGGGAGAACGTAACTTGAAAAAATTCCTCTTGTTTTTTGGCTTATTATTTTTAGTAAGTTGCAGGCAAGAAACTCTTCCAAAAATGACTGTAAAAGTAGAATAAAGTGAAATTTCCATCTGTGGGGGGTCTTCCCCACCCTCACCAATGGCTAGTTGAACGAAACAACTAATAATCATTATAATCCCATACTAGCGTTTCAATTATTTCAATCGTTTGTTAATCGAGTAACTTTTCTTAACTCATACATAAATTCACATAACATAATGACAAATAATGGTTTTTAGTAGATAATTATACATATTACCCTTTCATGAAAGGAGCACGATCTTTGCACATAAATATTGATAAGTTAGTGAGTTTTTTAATCATATGGTTAATCCCTCTATTTTCCGTTTTACGAAGATATTTCAAAATGGATAAAGAGGAAAAAAATGCAGCTCTTACTACTCTCAAATCTCCTCAATTTCTTTTCACACGCGGGATTATTCTACTAGGACTTTTTCTAGCAACTTTAGGGCGTTTACTATCTATCATTGTTTTACAAGTAATCGGTTGTATCCCTTTCATAATAGGCGGCGTGGTATATGCTGTTCGAACGTGGCAAAACAGGAAAGGAAAAAGTATTATCATTCTTGTTTCCGTTTTATTCGCTACTTTTGTAATCCTTTGGTGATCTATAAAATAGAGGAGAGTTTGTATGAATATACTTAGCTTACTGTGGATGCTGTTACTTCCAGCTCTTGTACTTACTGGAATTATCGCAGGTATCTTTTTAATCATAAAAGGATTCATACATAAAAAACTTCTTATTAGTCTACTTGGCTTATTTACTTGCCTATTCACTTGCATGCCTTATGTGTCGGTTCTACTCATCCATCTAGGAAGTTTTTTTACCTTTGCAACTGGTCTATACTTCGGATTATTAGCTCTCACTGGATTCCTTACACTCCTTGCTGGTGCACGTAGTCAAATGAGTAGCATCCGAAATATTGGTGGGTTAATTTGCACAACCGCTCTGGTCGGTATTTTTATCTTTTAATATAGTAAATACACAAAAAAGCAGAGATTATCTCTCTGCTTTTTTGTTCGCCTTATTTCCTGGTTGTAAGAAAAACGATAAGACTAATGCAATGGCCGTTAAGATTGTTGCAATCCAGAATGCATCATTAATTCCGTTAATAACGGATAACTTCGAAACTTGCCCAAACAGCATTTGTGAGCCTAATGCGTTTCCTGCCTGAGCTGATCCTGTCATTGCAGCAACGCTTTGGCCCATTTGTGCTAGTTTGCCTACGATAATCGGGTTTGTCGTTGTAATTGCATTTGCATAGTCTGCCATATGATTCGTCGTTTGCTGCGTCATAATTGTGATTAAAAGCGCAGTTCCAATGGAGCCCGCAACTTGTCTTGATGTATTTTGCGTTGCTGTTCCATGAGAAATAAGTTTCATTGGCAAAGCATTCATCCCTGCTGTCATAATTGGCATCATGATAAAGGACATCCCAAATGAACGAATAATATAGTCTCTCATAATCTCACTATAAGGTGTCTCTAAAGTTAAATGTGTAAATTGATATGTTGCATATGTTGTAAGGATTAATCCAAAAATAGCAAGTGGTCGAATGCCGTATCTATCAAATAATTTCCCGGCAAATGGCCCCATCATTCCCATGATTAAAGATCCTGGCAATAGGAGTAATCCTGAATCAATCGGTGTAAATCCACGGATGTTTTGTAAATATACAGGTAACAATATCATCCCGCCGTATAATGCCATCGTGACAACTACATTGATTAAAAGCGTTGAAGCAAATGCCGAATAACTGAATACACGCAGGTCTAACATTTTATTGTCAGTCGTTAACTGTCTCCAGACGAATAGACTGATTCCGATAATACCGATTACAATCGTAATGATAACTTCCGCACTGCTCCAACCTTTATTCCCTGCCTCACTAAAACCATAAAGTAAACTTCCAAGTCCGATACTAGAAGCAACTACACCGAAAGTATCTAGTGTTGCCTTCGTCACAGGTTGTTTCAGCGTAAAATATTTTAGTGCTAATACGATAATAATTAAACCAATGATAAACATAGCATAGAATATAACATTCCATGTGTAGTTTTGAATAACCCATCCTGTAATTGTTGGTCCAATGGCAGGTCCTAAAATCATTGCAATACCAAGCAGTCCCATGGCAGCCCCGCGTTTATGAGGCGGGAAGATTGTCATGAAAATATTCATTCCAACCGGCATTAAAATACCCGCACCAACAGCTTGAATAACACGTCCTGTCATCATCATCGTAAAGCTTCCAGATATCGCACAAATCATCGAACCTGCTGTAAAGAACAACATAGCCGCTAGAAATAAGTTTCGGTACGTAAACCGCGAGACTAAAAATGCACTAATTGGCACTAATACCCCGTTCACTAACATAAATCCTGTTGTAAGCCACTGTGCTGTAGATGTCGATACATTAAATTCATTCATTAATGCTGGCAAAGCAACGTTAATTAACGTTTGGTTTAAAATCGAAACGAACATCCCGAAAACAAGAACAGCTAAGACAACTTTCACATTAAATTCAGGAAGCACTGTTTGAGAACGAGAAGCTTTCGGTTCCGTATCTTCCGGTATTTCTTCTGTTCTTACTGCCTCTTTTTTATTCTCTAAAACCCCTTGTGCTTGAACTGGTTCTTCTATCTCTTTTCCTTTTTTTCTAAATACACGATTTACAATAATGAACACGACGATACATAAAAGAGCGTATCCTACAATAAAGATCGAGGACATATTTTATTCCCCCTTACTTATGAATCCGAACTGTGACATTCATGCCTGGGACAATATTTAATGATTTACTATGATCTAATGAAATCTTAACAGGAATAACTTGTGTTACTTTCGTATAGTTTGCTGTTGCGTTGCTAGATGGTAACATAGAGAATGTATTTGCTGTTGTTAATCCAATTTGTTCTACTTTTCCTGTTAATGTCGTATCAGGATATGCATCTACATATACATCTACTTCTTGCCCTTTTTGAATCTCATCTACGTCTGTTTCTTTAATGTTTGCCGTTATCCATAAATCACTCATATTGTAGGCATACGCAAGCGGTGTTCCCGGTGCAATATATGAATCTTGCGTCGCATTTGATTGTACAAGCGTTGCATTTGCCGGAACTGTAATATCTACTTCTTGCGCAGCATTACCAGCGTTACTCATTACAGAACCTACTTTGTCACCAGCGTTATAATTTTTTCCTACTTCCGCTTTCCAATCTGTTAACTTCCCTGCAACTGGAGAGGCAATAGGAACTACTTTCCCATCTATTTTTGCATTATCCGTTTTTAAATAATTTGTTGATTGATTGTAATAATAATAACCAGCAAACCCACCGCCAACTAATACAATCAGCGTAACAATATTGATGATAATCATTCTCCGAATTTGACTCATTGTTTTCCTCTCCTTATTTTTAATTTTAGATTGTTTTCTAACAAGCCCTCTTTTTTTAGTTAATAATATTGACCATTCATATTATTAAGGACTAATCAAAAAATAACTCTTTTCCGGGCACAAAATACTATCCTTATTTTGTGCTAAGAAAAAGAATATCGTTTATAATTATAAATAATTCAGTTTGAGTGACAACCGACAATTTATTGCGATATGTTGTTTTTCCAACAGTCCTTCATATATATGTTGAAAAAGTATGAAAAACAAAGCAAGGAGAACAAAAATGTCTATTAAAAATTCAAATGATCCACGCGTAAAACGAACGAGGCAAGCGATACGTGATGCTCTTATATCTTTAATACATGAAAAAGGTTTTGATAGTATTACGGTTCAGGATATCGCTGAAAAGGCAACTGTAAACCGCGCTACCTTTTATAGTCATTATCATGACAAATATGATTTATTAGACAAAAGCATTGCAGAAATGTTAACAGCATTAGCGGATATTCTCAAGTCGAAGAAATTAGATAAGAAGGAGTTTGAACTTACCTTTGATACTCCCCACCCTATCTTTTTATCTTTGTTTAGCCATATTGCTGAACATGCTTTCTTTTATCAAGTGATGCTCGGAGATAATGGGATTCCGAAGTTTTCCTCGCAAATGATGAAAGCGATTCAAGCGAATTTGCTTATCGCCCTTTCTCTTTCACAACCAAATGAAGAAGAATTGATTGTGCCTCGTGATATTCTCGCTAGTTATATAGCAGGTGCGCATTTAGGTATGATTATTTCTTGGTTAAAACGAAACATGCCGTATACGCCCCATTACATGGCCTTGCAGCTATCTCGTTTAATCATTTTAGGTCCGTATACAGCCGCTGGATTAGAATCACCGTTTAAATGAAAAAGAGCGAAAGGAATGTCCTTTCGCTCTTTCAAATATCAATCAAATGTAATGTTATGTACAGCCTCAGCATCAAGACGTTTCACAACTTCTACTATTAACTTCACTGTATTTTCATAGTCATCACGATGCAACATTGCTGCATGAGAATGAATATAGCGAGTTGCAATTGTAATTGCCATCGCTGGAATACCGTCTACAGAAATATGGATTGCTCCTGCATCCGTTCCCCCGCCAGGAAGCGCATCGTATTGATATGGAATATTTAATTCATCTGCTACGCCAACAACGAAGTCACGAAGACCTTTATGTCCAACGATAGATGCATCATATAATATAATTTGCGGGCCATCACCCATTTTTCCTTGTGCTTCTTTTTCGCTTACTCCTGGTGTATCACCAGCGATTCCAACATCTACTGCAAATGCGATATCTGGTTGAATATAATGTGCAGATGTTTTCGCTCCGCGAAGACCTACCTCTTCTTGTACTGTTCCAACACCGTATACAATGTTTGGATGTTTTTCATCTTTTAATTGTTTTAAAACATCGATTGCAATTGCGCAGCCAATGCGGTTGTCCCAAGCTTTCGCAAGTAACATTTTTTCGTTTTTCATTACTTGGAATTCGAAATATGGTACAACTTGATCTCCTGGGCGTACGCCCCACTCCAATGCTTCTTCTTTACTAGAAGCACCAATATCAATAAACATATCTTTAATATCAACTGGTTTTTTACGAACTTCAGCTGGTAAAATGTGCGGTGGTTTGGAACCAATGACACCCGTTACATCACCTTTGCTCGTAACAATTGTTACGCGCTGTGCTAACATAACTTGTGACCACCAGCCGCCAACTGTTTGAAAGCGCAAGAAACCTTTATCATCAATTTGCGTAATCATAAAACCGACTTCATCTAAATGACCGGCTACCATAATTTTTGGACCATTGCCGTCACCAATTTTTTTCGCAACTAAGCTTCCTAAGTTATCTGTTGATACTTCATCAGCAAACGGTGCGATATATTTCTTCATTACTTCACGAGGCTCGCGCTCGTTTCCAGCAATCCCGCGTGCATCTGTTAATTCTTTTAGCATCGTCAACGTTGCATCTAGTTTTGTCATTGGACAATGTCCTCCTTTTTCTTCATCTCTTCAATTATACAAGAGCAGAAAAGAATGTTCAAAAAATTTCATCAATATCCTTCTGTTTGACGTTGATGATTCACTTCATTTTTATCTAAATACGCTTTCTCAATCTCTTCTTGTCCAAAATCAAGCGCTTGTCCTAAACGAAGGTAGCTCGTAAATAATTCAATATAATTTGTAATAGATGGCTGCTCATTAAAACGAATTGCTTTCGCATATGCATCTAAGAAAATTTCTACTTGCGTTTTATTTGTTAGTGCACATTTATAAAACAAGAAATTTTTATCAATTCCTAAATCGATTCCAATAGATAAAATAAAATGCAGCCCATCTACGTATTCTTCTAGTACAACTTGGCGCTCAGAAGCTGGCTTGCTACTCCAATATTTAAAGCAGCGTGTTTCATTTGCAAGTTCACCAATTTCTACAAGAAGCGCTAGCATTTTTTCTTTTAATAATTTTTTCGGTTCTAAATTATGTTCTTTCGCAATGCGATCATCTAATTCTTTTTGTAATTTAAATAGTTGTAGTAAATCCAAAGCGTAATCCTCCTTCAACATCGAATAAACTTACTCGACATTGCTCCATTCTAATGGTAAATATGAACAAATAACCAAGTTATATTCTTACATTATAACAGCGTCAGTTTCTTGTGGAAAGACAAGAATGTCTAAAGTCAAGGTCTCTTTTCACAACACATTTCATCCATATCCATTTTAATTTTTCTACATAATAAATCGCTGCTATGCAGAATACAGCATGACCACTACTTGCTTTCTCCTATTGTTTTAAACCTTGCACGTGGTAGGAAAAGGACTTGACCGCTTCTAGGCATGGCCAGTTGCTCTCGTTCCCCCTAAAAAAGAGGTTTTTTCTTACTTTTAACTTGTATATATAAATAAACATAAAAAGCCAGAGAACCTCTCCGACTTTTTATGTTTATTCTTCTATATTATAGTATCTTTTATTCTCACTTTGTCATATCTAACACAACACGTCCATTAATCTTTCCTTCTTCCATTTCAGCAAAAACATCATTAATTTCATGAAGGTGACGCGTTTCAATAAAAAAATCCTTAGGAACAATGTCCTAAGGATTTTTGATCAATTACTTGTTTAAAGCAGTTTTAGCAGCTGTTGCTAATTCAGCGAAAGCTTTTTCGTCATGAACAGCTAAGTCAGCAAGCATTTTGCGGTTTACTTCGATACCAGCAAGCTTAAGACCGTTCATTAAACGGCTGTAAGAAAGACCGTTCATACGTGCAGCTGCGTTAATACGAGTAATCCATAATTTACGGAAGTCACGTTTCTTTTGACGACGGTCACGGAATGCATACATTAAAGATTTCATTACTTGTTGGTTAGCAACTTTGTATAATGTATGTTTAGAACCGTAGTAACCTTTTGCTAATTTAATAATTTTTTTACGACGTTGACGAGTAACCGTACCACCTTTTACTCTTGGCATATTATTTCCCTCCTAGATATCTATCTGAACAAAATATGAATTACATGTTGTCAAGCATTTGACGAATACGTTTGAAGTCACCAGCGCTTACTACACCAGCTTTACGTAATTTACGTTTAGCTTTTGTAGATTTGTTAGCGAATAAGTGGCTTGTGTAAGCGTGAGAACGCTTTAGTTTACCAGATCCTGTTTTTTTGAAACGCTTTGCAGCGCCGCGGTGAGTTTTCTGTTTAGGCATAGTGATTTCCTCCTCTATTTATTACTTATCATTTTTCGGTGCTAAAACTAAGAACATACTGCGTCCTTCCATTTTTGGCTTAGATTCAATTGTACTAACTTCAGCACAAGCTTCAGAGAAGCGATCTAAAACACGTTGACCGATTTCTTTATGAGTAATAGCACGACCTTTAAAGCGAATAGACGCTTTAACTTTGTCGCCTTTCTCCAAGAATTTAATAGCATTGCGAAGTTTTGTGTTAAAGTCATGTTCATCAATTGTTGGACTTAAACGAACTTCTTTCATACTAATGATTTTTTGATTTTTACGCTGCTCTTTTTCTTTCTTTTGTTGCTCAAAGCGGAATTTTCCGTAGTCCATAATACGGCATACTGGTGGTTTCGCATTTGGAGCAACTAATACTAGATCAAGATTTACGTTTGCAGCCATATCTAATGCTTCTTGACGAGACTTAATTCCAAGTTGATCACCATTTGCACCAACTAAACGTACTTCACGTGCACGAATTTGCTCGTTAATCATCATGTCCTTGCTAATAGTAAGCCACCTCCAAGGTTTTATGGGAATACGTTTTGGGAAAGAAGAACCCAAACAAAAAAGTGCGGGCATATGACACCCACACTTATAATATCTCTAGTAAGAAATACTTACCTGCCAACTGCTTTCGCGTCAATCAGGTGAGAAGCGGGTGCTTCTACTTGTTCCACAAATCCGTATTCTATTATCCTTGATGATTTTATCATAGGACATGATGCGTGTCAAGAAGCCAAACTTCTTAAGTAGCAACAAAAAATATTGTAACAAACAAAATGAATACATGCAACAGTTTTTTATATAAAGCAAACTTTAGTTCTTATTACCAATTCAAAGTGCACAAAAAAGTCGCGGACAAGCCGCGACTTTTTCTTATCGTTTTCCTTCAACTTTAATTAGGTCAACGAAAGCATCTAATGAGATTGTTTCTGATTTTTGTTCACCGTATTTACGGACGTTTACACCAGTTTCAGCAACTTCATTGTCACCCACTACAAGCATATACGGAATCTTTTGCATTTGTGCCTCGCGGATTTTGTAACCAATTTTCTCGTCACGAGTATCCACTTCAACACGAATGCCAGCACGTTGTAATTCTTCTTGTACTTTCTTCGCGTAGTCTAAATGTACTTGCGGAGAAACTGGAATTACTTGTACTTGAACCGGCGCTAACCATGTTGGGAATGCACCTTTGTACTCTTCAATTAAGAAGGCAACAAAGCGTTCCATAGTTGATACAACACCGCGGTGAATAACAACTGGGCGATGATGCTTACCATCTTCACCGATGTAAGTTAACTCAAAGCGTTCTGGAAGTAAGAAGTCTAGTTGTATAGTTGAAAGTGTTTCGTCTTTTCCAAGCGCAGTACGAACTTGCACGTCAAGTTTCGGACCGTAGAATGCCGCTTCACCTTCTGCTTCATAGTACTCAAGACCCATTTCATCCATAGCTTCTTTTAACATTGATTGTGCTTTTCCCCACATTTCATCGTCATCATAGTACTTTTCAGTATCTGCTGGATCACGATAAGATAAACGGAATGAATAATCTTCTAAATCGAAGTCTTTGTATACCTCTAAAGTTAAATTTACAACTCGTTTGAATTCTTCTTTAATTTGGTCTGGGCGTACGAAAATGTGCGCATCATTTAAAGTCATCCCGCGGACACGCTGCAGGCCAGATAGAGCACCAGACATTTCATAACGGTGCATTGTTCCAAGCTCCGCAATACGGATTGGTAACTCACGGTAGCTGTGGATATCATTTCTATACACCATCATATGGTGAGGGCAGTTCATCGGACGAAGTACTAATTCTTCATTATCCATTTCCATTGATGGGAACATGCCATCTCGGTAGTGATTCCAGTGACCAGAAGTTTCATAAAGCTCTCGGCTTCCTAATACTGGAGTATATACATGGTCATATCCTAAGCTTACTTCTTTATCAACAATGTAACGCTCGATAATACGGCGAATTGTTGCACCTTTTGGTAACCAAAGCGGTAAGCCTTGTCCCACTTTTTGGCTATTTGTAAATAGTTTTAACTCTTTACCTAATTTACGATGGTCACGCTCTTTCGCTTCTTCAAGCATACGTAAGTGCTCATCTAATTCTGCTTTTTTCACGAATGCAGTACCGTAAATACGTTGTAACATTTTGTTGTTGCTATCGCCGCGCCAGTAAGCACCTGCCACGCTTAACAATTTAAATACTTTAATTTTCCCTGTAGAAGGAAGGTGAATACCGCGGCAAAGGTCGAAGAATTCGCCTTGTTCATAAATAGAAATAACCGCATCTTCTGGAAGATCGTTAATTAGTTCTAATTTTAGTTCATCGCCAATTTCTTCATAACGACGAAGTGCTTCTGCACGCGGTACTTCATGACGAACGATTTCTAAGTTCTCGTTCACAATCTTTTGCATTTCTTTTTCGATTTTTGGGAAATCTTCAACTGTAATTGCTTCTTCCATATCGATATCATAGTAGAAGCCGTTTTCAATTACAGGCCCAATTCCAAGCTTCACATCTTTATATAAACGCTTTAATGCTTGCGCTAATAAGTGAGCTGTTGAGTGGCGTAAAATGTATAGCCCATCTTCAGAATCTAATGTAATGATAGAAATTGCACCATCTTGCTCAATCGGTGTAAGTAAGTCTACCATTTCCTCATTTAATTTCCCTGCAATCGCTTTTTTCTTTAAGCCAGGGCTAATAGAAGCAGCAATGTCTTCAGTTGTTGTTCCTTTTGGAAATTCCTTCACAGCTCCGTCTGGAAATGTAATTTTTACTACATCTGCCATCTTTCGTCACTCCTTTTTCATAGTCAAAATAAAAAACACCCATCCCTATAAAAAGGGACGAGTGTTGAATTCGCGGTTCCACCCTTGTTCCAGCTAACACATTGTTAACTGCTCAAGTTCAAGATAACGGCACTTGCCGTCAGCAATTACTAGACATTCGTTCACTGCTGAAGTTCAGAGGTGGTAAGTAATAATCTCGTATTAAGAAGCTCACAGCCTAAGGCTTCTCTCTCTGAGAATCGTAGATAACTACTCATGTCCTCATCGTAACATTTTGATGTATTTTCGTGTATGTACGTAATTATATGCTCAAAAATTTAGAAAATCAAGAGCGTTCCCTCTATTTTTAAATTTTGTCACATTCTTTTCAAATTCATGAAGCGCGTATAACTGCACCCTCTCTTGAAATACATTTTGAATCGTTACAATCATATTATGATCTTGTTCTTTCGCATACAGATGAATTTTTTTAGGCGCGATTGACAGAAGCGGTGCCATAACATTCGGATCAATGTATAAATCTTTTTGAGAGAGTAATTCTTCTTCTATATATTGAACAAGTTTTTCTTGTTTTAAACGTCGCCCCTTTTCATCATAAAAGATACAACTATCATTAAACACGAGATGCAAGCAAGATAAACGTGATTTTCGAATACTTACTTGTTGGCGAAGTGTTTCGACGAACATTTGATACTCTTGTTC
The DNA here is from genome assembly GCF_030756675.1 of Bacillus multifaciens. Lineage (GTDB taxonomy): Bacteria > Bacillota > Bacilli > Bacillales > Bacillaceae_G > Bacillus_A > Bacillus_A multifaciens. Next base: position 52,834 of record NZ_JAVBXD010000002.1, on the reverse strand, counting down.
TAACTTATATTCATCGATCGCCATCTCCGCCGTTCGATATAAAAATTCATTGTACTTTCTCAAACGAAAACGAATATATGCTCCAAACGAAAAAGACATTGTATCATGCATCCAGCCTTGCAAAGAAGAAAGCACCAATTCTTTCCCTCTTTCCTTCGAAGGTGCATCTATTAATCCTTTTCGTTTCCCTTTTAAAATAGAATGAGCCATATGTAAAATTTGGTTTCGTTCTTCTCGCTCTTCATAATAAAATTTATCTTTTAAAATCGCGCTTATCCATTCATCTTGTTTTGCATTGATAATATATTGCATAAATACAGGAATAACCACTTTATCAATATATCGCGACTCTTGTATCGGTATATGAATAATTACCATTTGTTCGTACAAGTAAATACTTATTTCTTCATATATATGATCTGTCCTTTTTTTAAGCTCTTTATATATAACAATAGCATCATTTTTTTCTTCGAAGCAGATTTCAATCAATTGTATCCCCCCTTTTATAATTCTTGCTATTTCCATATATATTAGGGGGATGTATAAAAAATGATACAAGCCAATATGAATTTTTTATATTCATAAGCTATTTTTATTGTATAATTTTACTATAAAGATTTAAAAAGGAGCAATACAATATGTACGAGTATAAATTTGTAAAAATCGAATTAAAATCCGGTCTAATGGCATCTAAACCAAAAGAAGATTATCAAACAATCATTACAGAACACGCTAAAGAAGGTTGGCGTTTCGTACAAATTTTCGCTCCTAGTACGGTAGGGTATGGATCATCTGCGTATTTTGAACTTATTTTTGAACGAAAACAAACGATATAAAAAAAGAGCAAGCTCACTGCTTGCTCTTTACGTATGACGGCGGTTTTTTCCCCCAATCGGAATCGGTTTTGCTAAATATTTAATACGCTCCATAATGCGAGCTGCTTTCATTTCTTCTTCTTCTCCGCGCTGTGTATACGTTAAATGATGCTCCAATTGTTTAAAATCAAAGTTAGATGTGAAAAACGTCGGTAAGTTCTCCAACATACGGAATTGTAAAATCGCTCCAAGTACATCATCGCGCACAAAGCTCGACATCGCTTCCGCTCCAATATCATCTAACATAAGTACTGGAACACGCTTTACCGCATCAATTTTTTCGCTAATTGTATTATTTTGCAATGAACTTTTAATTTCACGCAAAAATTCTGGCAAGTAAACAATCATAGAACTAATTTTGCGCAGTGCTAGTTCATTGGCAATTGCCCCTAAAAGATATGTTTTCCCTACCCCAAACGATCCATAGAAATAGAGCGCCTGCACTTTTTTCCCTACCTCATATTCACTTAAAAATTCATTTGCAGCACGAATCGCGTGAATGCGCGGTTCTAAATCGGATAGATCTAAACTTTCCATTGAAGCTTGCAAAATATCGCTTGGCATATATACACTTTGAACAAGTTTTTCATGCTTTTTCCGTTCATCATAAGCTACTTTTCTTACGCAGCGATCATATTGAATGTCAATCATCTTCCCTTGAATGATCAGCTTCGGTTCGTATCCTTGAATCATATTTTTACATGATTCTAAGTTCGAACAATCTTCACATCCAACGCTTTGTCCAATATACTCATATAGCTTTACAAGGCTGCGTTCAACCATCGACATTGTTACTTCACCTTGATGTTCTTCTATAAATGATTTCACACGCGGATGCGCCATTACTTCTTCTTTTAATACTTCATATCTATTCTTAAAATTTTCATTTTGCATTAATTTCGCAAATGTATTTTGAATTGGTTCCATTTCTTCACCTCAAAAGGAGCTCGCCTTTGTTAGTTTCGCTTATATTTTTTCAGCTCTTCCTCTAACTTTTTACGCTCTTCTTCTAATTTTCCCTGCTCTTCACTACGATGTGATGGCTCAATATCTTCTGTTTGTTCCTTTAACCAGTCTGGTACAAGTTCTTTACGAACCGTTTTCTTCGTTGTCTTTCCTTTTTTCTTTGTTTCTGCCCATTCTTGATATTGACGATTTTCCTCTTTTGCAAGACCCATCGCTTCCGTTACGGTTGTAATTTTTTTACGGGCCCAGTGTCCAGCAATTTTCTCTACATACGATTTCGCTAACTTCATATCCGAACGAAGCATGACATAATAAATAAGCACATTGACAACACCTGGCGTTAACTTTTGATTCAACATCACATCTTCAATAATTTGCAAATCAGCCTTCGTCGGCTCAGCTCCGCCCGAAATTTCTTTTAATAATTCTCTTGGTGAAATTTCCTCTAACTGTTTAATAAGCATTTCTTCTTGTGTTGTCGGTTCTTTCTCCTTCATCGTCCGCGCATGCAATGGCTGCGTCCGCTCACTAAACGTAGGAAGTGCTTGTCCATTCTCAAATTGGTACCAGTCACGCGCACCTTTTCGCAATCGTTCCATATCAATTGTATTATGCTCCGTAACGGCACCAAGAACAATATTCTGCATAGATAACGAATCAATGCCGTATACGTAAGCTAAAATGATCACACATTCACGCAGTTGATCTGTGATTGCTTTGCGCGGCACAAGCGCTGATAACCCTTCTACAAACAATGAAAAGTCAAAGAAATCATTCCAAACCTGAGGTACATTCCCCTCTGCTCTGCTTGGCATTATCGCTGCGCTTGGCATAAGTAATTCTTCCTTGGCATGCTCAACTTGTCCTGGATTAAAAGAACCAAACATATCATTAAAGGATCGTGTTACATTTTCATAAGAAGCAAAGTCAAATTCTTCTTCTAAGAAATATTGCTTCACTTGATTATATTTCGCCTTGCTTAAGCGGTTATATAAAAAAATACTTAATACAATATCATCAAAAAATTGCTTTGGCATAAGCGGTGGCTGTAACTCATAAATAAACATGCGAATATCTTTTTCCTTTTTCACATACACATTTAAAAGTCCTATCGCCTCTAGTTTTAGACGTTCTTCATAAATATCCGGGAGCTGCATTTGCATTGTTACCATAATAGAATGGTGTGTATTTTCTTTTCCAAATAAACGGTCCTGCTCTAACTCACCCCACAATGTCATATATAAGCTAAAAGCTTTACTGCCGATTAGCGGTTGATATAACATTGTCAGCACTTTACGATCATAGTTGCTAAGCAGCCCTCTTGCACTTACTTTATAACGGTCAATTGGCAACAGTTCCATCCACGACTGTCTTTCCATCCTTGCAAATCCTTTCTGTCATCCATTCTCATGGTTAGTTCCACTTATCTTCCTCGTTTCTCTTTGGATCTCAAGGTGGAGATCTAACTGCCCGCGAATAGCGGGATAAATCCATTTTAATTTTTCAACATATAAGTCGCTTCTATGCACGACCAGATGCTCTCGTCCTCCTCTAAAAGACAGAGGTTTTATGCCGTTTTTTCAATTTGTATTTATATATTAGTGAAAAAAGAGCTAATAGCTTACGCTTCTAGCTCTTTTATTTTCGTTCTTTTTGAAGAATATCTTTCAACTCTTCAATAAATACGTTCAAATCTTTAAATTGTCGGTAAACAGATGCAAAACGCACATATGCAACATCATCAATATCACGAAGCGCTTCCATGACCATTTCACCAATCATATCGCTTTTCACTTCTGACATTCCTAAGTTACGCAATTCCCGTTCTACATGTTGCGTGATTTCTTCTAATTGTTTTAACGTTACAGGGCGCTTTTCACACGCTTTAATTAAACCACGCAAAATTTTCTCTTTGTTAAATTCTTCTCGCGTCCCTTCTTTCTTTACAACAATAAGCGGCGGCTCTTCGACGCGTTCAAATGTTGTAAAGCGATTGAAACAGCTTTCGCACTCTCTTCTTCTGCGAATTGATCGTCCTTCGTCAACCGGACGCGAATCCAATACTCTCGTACCATTGTGAAAACAGGATGGACAACGCAATCCATTCACTCCTTTACAATTTAATTTTATCTTAACAAAACTAAAACATTATAAACAAGAATTTTCTCTTCTATATTATAAACCCTTAATCAAATATACTTATGTATCAACAAATTTCTTCTTATATATAGATATGAAAAAACTAAAAAGAGGTGTATTATACACCTCTTTACATTTTAAATCAATTATCTTCTTTTTTAAAGAGCTTTTGTCTCTCTTTGCTTAATTTCGAAGCTACCTGTACCACGAGGAAGTTCAATGCTCTCTCTCGTTTTTGCTCCTAAACCTTCAGCGATGTACTCTGCAGCAACATTTGGATCAATGCGGTCACCACAAGTATATACATCAATACTTGCATAACCATGCTCCGGAAAGCTGTGAATCGTTAAGTGAGATTCAGAAATAATTACAACTCCACTTACACCTTGTGGTGCAAATTTATGGAAAGCAACCTCACGTACTTCAGCGCCTGCTCGAAGTGCTGCATCCACAAATAATTTTTCGATATAAGGCATATCATTAAGCTTGTCGAAATCGCAATCCCAAAGTTCCGCGATTACGTGACGACCCATAGTATCCATAGTATCCATAGTATCCATTCTACAGTTCCCCCTTGTTAATTTAATTTAACTGTTCGAATTGAAAACTAATTTGCAATTTGGCTTGCTCCACTACCACGGGGGAAAGTTAGTCCAGAGAGGTCCTAACCCTTTAAGTAGTGACTACCACCTCAGCTCTTAAGTTTACGAATGTTAGTATACTTTGTTTATTTTCATTTTGCAACAACAGTTTTTTATTTTTTTGATGACACTTTTCCTTTTATTTTTCTAAAAAAAGAGAAAGGATTCAAAACCGCAGTAATCATAGCTGTTCTAGGTGATTTACACAAAAAAAATATGTAATATTTTTCTACTATAATAAGAAAAAAGACAGGCTAACGCCTGCCCTTTTCTCATCTATTAAATATGTTGTACGTTTTCTTGTTTCGCAAATTGATCTACAACAAGCTTTACAAGGTCTACAACACGACGAGAATAGCCCCATTCGTTATCGTACCAAGCAAGTACTTTTACTTTTCGATCACCCATTACCATTGTAGATAAACCATCAATAATTGCCGAATGCGTATTTGTATTAAAATCGATAGATACAAGAGGCTCATCGCTAAATGCAACAATTCCTTTTAATGCACCTTTCGCAACATTCATAAACGCTTCATTAATCTCTTCTACTGTTACGTCGCGTTTTACATCTACAACTAAGTCAACAAGAGATACATTTGGCGTCGGAACGCGAAGTGCCATACCATGAAGTTTTCCATTTAAATGCGGAAGAACTTTCGCTAACGCTTTCGCAGCACCTGTCGTTGTTGGAATGATAGACTGTCCGCAAGCGCGTGCTCTACGTAAGTCTTTATGTGGATTATCAATATTTTTTTGGTCATTTGTATATGCATGAACTGTTGTCATTAAACCGTTTTCAATTCCAAACTGCTCATCTAACACCTTTACAACAGGTGCTAAACAGTTTGTTGTACAAGATGCATTTGAAATAACGGTATGTTTTGTAATATCAAGTTGTTCGTCGTTTACACCAACAACAATTGTTACGTCTTCATTTTTTCCTGGTGCAGTTAAAATAACGTTTTTCGCACCAGCTTCTACGTGAAGACTTGCTTTTTCTTTAGAATTGAACTTACCTGTTGCTTCAATTACAATGTCTACCCCTAGTTCTTTCCAAGGCAATTCCTTTGGATCGCGGTTGTTTAAAAGGCGAATCATTTTACCATCTACTAATAAATGATCTTCAAACGCTTCTACTGTACCATCAAATTTGCCGTGAACTGTATCATATTTAATTAAATGTGCTAACGTTTCAGATGGGTAGCTCGCATTAATCGCTACAATTTCGAATGCGCTTTCTTTTACTGCCTGACGAAACACCATTCTCCCAATACGTCCAAATCCATTAATTGCCACACGAATCATAATATGTTATCCCCCTTGATTGCGTTATACTATTTATCTCAAATCCCAATAATAGTATAACACAAAAAGAAGATATGTCACTAAACAATTTCATCATTTTCAAATTTTTTTATTTATTAATGTTCCATTCCTTTAAAATACTACTTAATTGTGCTTTCGTCTCTTCTATTGTGCCATTATTATTAATCACTTTGTCTGCTAATGCTATTTTCTCTTCTAGCGGCATTTGCGAAGCAATTCGTGCCTTTGCCTCTTCTTCTGTAAAATGATTGCGTTCCATTAACCTTGTCATTTGCGTTTCACCGTCCACATAAACGAGTAAAATTTGATCGACAAGGCTTATTAATTTACTCTCAAATAAGAGTGGAATATCGAGCACAACCGCTTGCGCATTTCCTCTTATGTATCTATCCTTTTGTGCATTCATTTCCTTTCGGACAGCTGGGTGCACAATACCATTTAACAGCAACCGTTTGTCTTCATTATGGAATACAATGCTGCCAAGTTTCGGGCGATTTAACTCTCCATTTTCCTCAAGCACTTCTTTTCCAAATGCTTTTACAATTTCGTTATATGCTTCCTTACCAGGCTCCACTACTTCCCTTGCAATAATATCTGCATCAATGACCGGAATGTGAAAACCTTGAAACATTTTTGATACCGTACTTTTTCCACTAGCAATGCCGCCTGTTAATCCAATTACAACTGTCATCATAATCCTCCTTATAATAAAAGACGTGAAACAATCGTTTCACGTCTCTTACATTTTCCAAATTCCAATAATAATAAGTAATACACCCGGTAAAAACGTGAATTTTTGTAACCATCGCATATTTGATAATACGGTCCCTACTTTCATTCCGCTGAACAAAAATAACGAGCTCATTACTGCAACTAATCCTGCCATCATGAACGGGGAATATCCAAGTAAAGATGCACCAATCCCAGCTCCAAATGAATCTAATGAAAGTGCCATTCCAAGGAGAAGCGCTTCTATTCCAGAAATGATCCCAGACTTATCAAAATCAGCAACAGTCGGTTTTCGTAAAATTTGAATAACAAGACCGAGAGAAGCAATTTCTAAGTTCCATACTTTTTCTTCTTGCAGCGTATCCTCTTTTTTATCACTTTGAAAAAATTGATACAAAACCCACGCACCAATTGCTACAAGAACGAACCCTCCAATTCTTTTTGCCAGCACCGGTGAAAAAATTTGAGCAATCATATGTCCGATTCCCATTGAAAGTATCATCACAACAGCTGAACAAATCCCAATTACAATAATTGATTTCAGTGGAATACGAACATTCCGGAGCCCGTACGTCAGCCCTACACTACAGCTATCTAAACTTAACGTAAAAGCCAATAAAATAAGAGAGAAATAATGATACATCAATAAGCTCCTTCCCTATATATAGCTTTGCTTATATATATGACAAGAGCCTATCCGATGTTATTGTGAAAAATAAATTGAAACTTCCATCAGTAGTTTTTTTCATCCATCACTGATGGAAAGCCCGCCCAATCGGGCTTTTATGGACAGTTAGCCCCCACCTATCTTCTTTAGAAAAGCGGAAGCGGCTCGCTCAGAATAGCGGGATAAAGTGATATTGCTGTCAATAACTCTTTTTACCGCTGTTTCATTTGTTTAACTTTTCGGCTGACAAGCCGGACAATAATGTGTACCACGCCCGCCGACAACTGTTTTTTCAAGCAAAGTGCCGCATGTTACACATGGCTCACCTTTTCTTCCGTATACATAAAGACGCTCTTGAAATGAACCAATCTTTCCTTGTGAATTTACATACGTACGAATCGTACTTCCACCGCGTTCTACCGCTTCCGATAATGTTGCAACAATCTCTTTATACAACGTTTCAAATTCTTCATTTGTTAAAGAAGACGCTTCTCGCTCTGGGTGAATACGTGAACGAAATAAAACTTCATCTACATATATATTACCAAGGCCCACTAAAATACGTTGATCCAGTAAGGCAACCTTTACTTTCCGAGCAGTTTTTTGCAATTTTTCTTGTAAATACATAGATGTTAGCTCAGTTGAAAAAGGCTCCGGCCCTAAATCCGCAAGTGGCATAACTGTAAACTCTGTACCCTTTTTAAATAGGTGCATCGTACCAAATTTCCGTACATCTTTGTAACGAAGTTCTGTACCGTCTGTAAAACGAAAACGAACGTGCGTGTGCTTATCAACCGGATCATCACTTTCGCTTTGCATATACTTCCCTTCCATTCGCAAATGGGACACAATGACGTAACGGGTTACATATATAAGAAGAAACTTGCCGCGGCGTCTAATCTCTTCAATCGTTTCGCCGCGCAGCATTTCTTTAAAAAGTTCGGCGTCATCTGGCTCTTTCACCAAGTTGGGGTATGTGACAATCACTTCTTCGATTGTCTTTCCTTTGACGAGCCCTTCTAACGTTCGCCTTACATTTTCTACCTCTGGTAATTCTGGCATACTATCACTTCCTTACTTTGCGTCATACCACGTTGGACCGTATGAATAATCAACCTTTAATGGAACGGAAAGCTCAATCGCATGCTCCATAACTTCCGGTACAAGCTTTTCTAACTTCTCTACCTCTTCTTGCGGCACTTCAAAAATAAGTTCATCGTGCACTTGCAGAAGAAGACGTGCTTGTAATCCTTCTTCTTCTAATCGATCCGCCATAATAATCATTGCTTTTTTAATAATATCAGCAGCACTTCCTTGAATCGGTGTATTCATCGCAGTCCGTTCTGCAAAGCCGCGCACATTAAAATTACGGCTCGTAATTTCTGGAATGTAACGACGACGATTGAGCAATGTAGTTACATAGCCTTTTTGTTTCGCCTCTTGCACAATATCACTCATATATTCTTTTACTCCCGGAAAACTCTCTAAATACTTTTGAATGAAATCAGCTGCTGCTTTTCGCGTAATACCTAGGTTTTGTGATAAACCGTAGTCACTAATTCCATATACAATTCCGAAGTTTACCGCTTTCGCTTGACGTCTCATATTAGAGGTTACATCATCCTTTTCAACACCAAACACATCCATCGCCGTTTTTGTATGAATATCCATATCATGTTGGAATGCTTCAATTAAACCGTTATCTTTCGAAATATGGGCTAATACACGTAATTCGATTTGAGAATAATCTGCAGCAAACATGACCCAATCTTTTTCTGACGGAATAAACGCTTGACGTATTTTTCTACCTTCTTCTAAACGAATCGGGATGTTTTGTAAGTTAGGTTCCGTTGAGCTTAAACGCCCTGTTTGCGTTAACACTTGGTTAAAACGCGTATGAATTTTAGATGAGTCTGTATACACAACTTTTAATAATCCTTCGATGTACGTAGAATTTAATTTCCCTAACTGGCGATAATGCAAGATTTTCGGAATAATTTCATGGTGCTCCATTAATTTTTCTAACACATCAGCCGATGTAGAATAACCTGTTTTTGTCTTCTTAATAGCCGGTAAGTTTAACGTTTCAAATAAGATGACACCAAGCTGCTTCGGCGAGTTAATATTGAATTCTGTTCCTGCCAGCTCATAAATTTCTTTTTCCATTTCCTTAAGCTGTGTAGCCAATTCATCCCCCATCGCGCGGAGACGATTCGTATCAACTGCAACGCCCTTACATTCCATATCTGCTAATACGCGACAAAGCGGCATTTCCAGCTCAGTAAATAATTCGTACTGCTCATTATTTTTCAATTCTTCAGCAAACGATTGCTGTACATCATATAACACATGTACTTTTCGTGCTACGTGTTCCGCGACAACTTCCTGCTCTGGTACAGCACGTTTTGCACCTTTTCCGTACACTTCTTCATCTGATTGCACAGCATGCATATCTTTCATTTTCGCAACAGCACGGAAATCTTTATCTGTCTCTGCTGGGTCAAGTAAATATGCTGCAATTAATAAATCAAAATCAATTCCCTTTATTTCATAGCCTTTCCACTTTAACGAAACAATTGCACGCTTTGCGTCAAATGTATACTTCTTCATTTCCGGATCCGCTAACCAGTCCGTAAACGCTTGTGATGAAAGCGCAATATCAGCCTTGACAAAGTAACATCCATTTTCGTTTTGAATACCAAACCCTTGAATATCCGCTTCGTGATAGTTATCTTCTTGTACTTCTACAATGATTGCGCTATCCTGCTGCAGCATTTCCTCAGTTACTTCTTCTACAATTTCAAATGAAATATCATCTAGCTCAGCGGCAGGTGTTTCTACAACTGGTGCGCCTAACTTCGTTAAAAGAGAATGGAACCCTAAGTTCTCGAACATCGGGATTACATCGCTATTTTCATATCCGCTATAAGCAATATCTTCTATATGAATTGTAACTGGTGCGTCGGTAATAATTGTTGCTAACTCTTTACTCATCAATGCTTGTTCTTTATTCTCTTCAAGCTTCTCTTTTAATTTCTTGCCGCTCACTTTGTCTAAGTTTTCATATACAGCCTCTACTGTTTCAAATTGTGTTAACAATTTAATAGCTGTCTTCTCGCCAACACCAGGGACACCTGGGATATTATCTGATTGATCTCCCATTAACCCTTTCATATCAATAATTTGCTTTGGCGATAAGCTGTATTTTTCAAATAACGTTTCTTTCGTATACTCATCTACTTCTGTAATTCCTTTACGCGGAATACAAACGCGCGTATTATCTGAAACGAGTTGAAGCAAATCTTTATCTCCTGAAATCACTTTTACTTCAATACCTTGCTCACTCGCTTCTTTCGCCACTGTTCCCATAATGTCATCCGCTTCGTAGTTCTCTAATTCGTAGCGAGGCACATGAAATGCATCTAACAATTCACGAATGAATGGAAACTGCTCTGATAATTCTGGTGGCGTTTTTTGGCGGCCGCCTTTATACTCACTAAATGTTTTATGACGAAACGTTGTTTTCCCCGCATCAAACGCAACGAGCATATGCGTTGGTTTTTCTTCTTCTAAAATTCTCATTAGCATCATCGTGAAACCATAAATGGCATTTGTATGTATACCTTTATCGTTATTTAAAAGCGGCAACGCAAAGAACGCGCGATACGCAATGTTATTTCCATCAACTAAAACAACTTTCTTTTCCAAATGAAACAACCTCCCCATAAAAAATTTAAACGATTTCTCAATGCAATAGAAAAACCGTTCCTTTTCTTCTCTCTATATTACCACGACTCAAAGAGAGAAGAAAAACAACGGCTTTCTTTATAACTATATTCAATACAATAAGCGGAAACTGTTTTGTCATTTAAAAGGGAAGTGACGAGAATAAGCTTCCTTATCCTCGTCCAAAACTACTCCTTGGATGAAGGGGTTTTCATGTATTATAGTAACAGAGCTTTATTAATATAAAATGAAGCTATTGTTAATATAATGTAAATGTCTATTTATTGTACTTTTGAAGAGTAACAATAAATGTCGTTCCAACCCCAATCTTACTTTCTACAGTAATCATCCCATGGTGCGCTTCAACTAAATGTTTCACAATAGATAATCCAAGTCCTGTGCCACCCGTATTACGACTGCGTGCTTTATCAACGCGGTAAAAACGTTCAAAAATACGAGGAATCTCTTCTTTTTCTATTCCAATACCTGTATCTGACACTTTTATATATACGTTTTCGCTATCATGAGAAAACTGAACAGAAACAGTTCCCCCAGTTGGTGTATATAAAATTGCGTTATTCATTAAATTAATAAAAACTTGTTTTAACCGCACTGCATCTCCTATGACAGATACATGTTCATTTGCATCAACATGCAAACAAACGTCTTTATCGGCAGCTTTATTATTTAATATCATCCCAACCTCTTCTAGTAGCTCTTTTAAGTCGACAACGCCTATATTTAATTGAAACCCTTGTTGCTCAATTTTCGATAAATCAAGTAAGTCTTCAATTAACGCTTGCATTCGGTCGCTTTCTTTCAAGATAATATGTAAGAAGTGCTCACGAAACTGCTGGTTTTCCATCGCTCCGTCAAGTAATGTTTCTGAAAATCCTTTAATAGAAGTAATTGGTGTTTTCAGTTCATGCGAAACATTCGCCAAGAAATCTTTACGCATTTGCTCAAGCTTCTTAAGCTCGGTAATATCATGAAAAACAAGGACAATTCCTTTCCATTCATGGTTCGTTCCAATAATAGGAGCACCGTACACTTCAAAGTGTTTTCTTTCAATTTCAAGAGGCAATAACATTTGTTTTCGTACTTTAACTTCTGTCATAAAAATTTCTTCCACGAGTTCAACAATTTCTTTATGTATAAACGCTTGATAATATAAACGCTGCAAATACTCTTCATCTGTTACATGAAAAATCTCTTTATAAGAGCGGTTAACAAGACTAATATAACCACGGCTATCAATTAAAATCATACCGCTTCCCATATTTTCAATAAGCGTATGCAACCGATCTTGCTGCATTTCTTGCTCTAATGTCATCTCTTGTAAATTGCGCGCTAAAACATTCATTGCTTTACTAAGCATTCCCGTCTCATCTGAATGATTTTCATAAGCACGCGCTTTATAGTTCCCTTTCGCCAATTCAATCGCTACTTTTGTAACAGACTCAATCGGCCGAATGTAATGTGCCGTAATTTTCATCCCAAGAAATATAACAACGAGACAAGAACTAATAAAGCCAACAATTAACAAGCCCCACATTTTCGGATGTACAGTTTTCAAAGATTCTATAGAAGCGTTAATAATGAGATACCCTTTCTTCCCCTGTGCATCTTGAATAAAAGTCACATAATAATAAGGATATTTATCCTTTGTTTCCTTCATCACAACTGTATGCGTTTGTTTTTTTGCTTCAGGAAGAAGTTCTCCCATCACTTCTTTCTGTAACACCGTCTGCTCTTTTAGAGTATTATATTGAAATTGTTTTTGTTCATCTAGAAACGTTACGTATAAACCGAAATGCTCTTCTAATTTCGAAAATACATTTGGGTTCTTTAGAACATGATCAATTCCTTCCGCCTCAACGATAGAAGCAATATACATTGTTTCTTTCTCAATTCTCTCATGGACATGATCGACATAAAATCCTTCAAATACTTTTTCAATCAATATCCCTGTTCCAACAACAATAAGTACAATGAGAGAAATAAACGTAAGGAGAAGCCTTGAGCGAAATTTATTCATCCCCCTTTGGCTCCTCCAATTTATAACCTAATCCGCGGATTGTTTTAATATAAGTTGGTTTTTTTGTGTTTTTTTCGATTTTATCTCGCAAGTGACTAATATGAACATCAACAATACGTGTATCACCAGCAAAATCATAATTCCACACTGCACTTAATAGCTGATCACGCGTTAACACACGGCCTTTATGTTTCGCTAAATATACAAGTAATTCAAATTCTTTTGGTGTAAGTTCTAACTTGTCCCCTTTAAAATACGCTTCATAAAATTCTGGTAAAATTCTTAATTCAGCAATGATAATGCGATTTTCATCTTCTACTTCCTGAGCTTGTTCATCATTAATTTTCGTACGGCGCAAAATCGCTTTTACACGCGCAACTACTTCTCTTGGACTAAACGGCTTTGTCATGTAATCATCCGCCCCAAGCTCAAGACCTAATACTTTATCAAATTCATCGTCTTTTGCAGTTAACATTAAAATAGGGGTCATTATACGCCCTAGACGCAATTCTTTACAAACCTCCATACCATCCATCTTTGGAAGCATTAAATCTAATATAATGAGATCTGGGCGTTCTGTCTGCGCCTTATGCAGCGCTGTTTCCCCATCCATCGCTGTTATGACCTCAAACCCTGCTTGCTGCAGATTAAATTCAATTAAAGTTAAAATAAACTCCTCATCGTCTACGACCAAAATTCGATTGCTCATTCTATTCCTCCAAGTTATAGGCTCTAAACCTTCCTCATCCTACTATCCTTCCCCGATATTTCCATCATACTAGAAAACAAATCCCCTCTCAATACAATTGTGCTGTGAAAAACGTGACTTTCCCCCGCATTTTATAAGCTGTCTCCTACTGACCGCTGTTTCACTTTATGTTACCCTTATACAAGAAAACATGAACATACATTTTATATATACAAGTTTAAAAATCGATATAAAAACCACTGTTCTTTTCAAAAATAGAGAGCATCTAGCGGAGTAATCATAATCCTTTTTCTGACAAAAAGGAAAAGGCACTGACCGTTTCTATACATAGCCAGTCCCTCTCGACCACTTAAAAAAATGCTTTTCTATCGGTTTTTCATAGAGTGACTGAGTAGTTACGTTTTTTAAATTTGGATTTATATAGAATAGAAAGGAGCTTTTATGTTCAAAGCATTTATTATCTTTTTTCTTGCAGGCTTAGCTGAAATTAGCGGCGGTTACCTCATTTGGAAATGGCTGCGCGAAGGCAGTTCTATTGGAATTGGAATCATTGGTGGAGTTATTTTATTTTTATATGGCGTTATCGCTACGTTCCAAGTATTCTCAAGCTTCGGAAGAGTGTATGCAGCTTACGGCGGCGTGTTTATTGTCATGAGTTTACTGTGGGGCTTGTGGGTTGATAAGAAAACTCCTGACTTATTCGACTGGGCTGGAGCTTCCGTTTGTATCATTGGCGTATTTATTATGTTATGGCCGCGTGGATAAAAAAACGAAAGCTGTCCCAAAAGCACTACTTTTAGGACAGCTTCTTTCATTAAAAATTATCAAGCGATCTTTCAAATATCGTCGTTAAATGATGCGGCGGCGCTACTGTTAATAACCCTTTTATAACTTCTTCTTCCTGCTCATTGTACGCAGCCATTTGCATTTCAATTAAATGATCTTCTGGGGAAACGGAAACAACTTCAAAATGAATTTGCAGCGTTGCGTAGTGATATACAGGCTTTTTAAATTCGATTTCTTGTCTTACGACGTGACTTCCTGGGCCAGGTAAGTATTTTGTAATCGCAGTTGTAACGATCCCCGTTAACATAATCGTTGGTACAATTGGTTTCTCATACGGAGTTTGGGATGCGTAATCATGCTGAATATATAACGGATTCGAATCATTCGTTAATCCTAAATATAATAACAAATCTTTGTCTTCTATTTTCTCTGTAACGGATAATTTTTCCCCTACTGTAATTTCATCCATTTTACGACCTAATTTGCTTCTTTTCTTTAACATGATACAATCCCTCCGATCGATATTTTCATTATCCTACTCGAAGTGGTATATTATACGAATCTTTATAAAGATGAGAGAACATTCGCTACAAGTCTATGTTTTATAGTGTAGGATACCCCTTTGTTAACGCTTTCAAATTATTTTACAAAAATATCCTTCTAATAGTGGAAAAAGATTCGGGAGCCCCCGAATCTTTTTCTTTCTTTTTTTATGCAAGAACTTTCATTACACTGCGTATAGATTCTACAGAACGATCTAATCCTTCTTTTTCTTCTGGAAGAAGATCTAATTCAATAATCTTTTCAATTCCGTTACCACCAAGGATAACTGGAACACCTAAGTAAAGATCGCTATAGCCATATTCACCTTCAAGGTATGCAATAGCTGGTAATACACGGCGTTGGTCTTTTAAGATTGCCTCAGCCATTTCTACTAAAGAAGCAGCTGGTGCATAGTATGCACTACCATTTCCTAATAGATTTACAATTTCACCGCCGCCTTTACGAGTGCGTTCAACAATCGCATCTAGGCGTTCTTTCGGAATTAATGTTTCAAGTGGAATACCACCTGCATAAGAATAACGAACAAGCGGCACCATCTCATCACCGTGTCCACCAAGAACAAATCCTGTAATATCTTTCACAGATAGATTTAATTCTTGTGCAACAAATGTACGGAAACGAGCTGTATCTAATACACCAGATTGACCGATAACGCGCTCTTTCGGGAATCCAGCTTCTTTAAATACAGAATATGTCATTGCATCAACTGGATTTGTTAATACAATAATAATTGTATTCGGAGAATATTTCGCAATTTCCTGCGTTACACTTTTCATAATTTTAGAGTTTGTTGCTACTAAATCATCACGGCTCATACCTGGCTTACGAGCGATACCTGCCGTAATAATTACAACGTCAGAATTAGCTGTATCTGCGTAATCAGATGTGCCGATAATGTTAGCATCGAAACCTTGTATAGGGCTTGCTTCTAACATATCTAACGCTTTCCCTTTTGTTGGATTTTCAAGTTGTGGAATGTCCACTAATACAACGTCTGCTAATTCTTTTTGCGCCAATAAGAATGCTGCTGTTGCCCCTGTAAATCCCGCACCGATGACTGAAACTTTTTTGCGTTTGATCGTCATAATTTCTCCCCCACTTTAAATTATGCGTTCTTAATAACCGCTGCGTCCATATTGTTAATAAGGGCGTCAGCAAATTCGGAACATTTCACTTCAGTTGCACCTTCCATTAGACGCGCGAAGTCATATGTTACCACTTTTGAAGCAATTGTTTTCTCTACAGAATTAGTAACTAATTTCGCTGCTTCATTCCATCCTAAATGTTCTAACATCAATACCCCTGAAAGAAGAACTGAAGAAGGATTTACTTTATCTAAACCTGCATATTTTGGAGCTGTACCATGTGTCGCTTCAAAAATAGCATGTCCCGTAACATAGTTAATGTTAGCGCCAGGTGCAATACCGATGCCGCCAACTTGTGCTGCAAGTGCATCAGAAATATAATCGCCATTTAAGTTCATTGTTGCTACAACGTCGAACTCGCGTGGACGTGTTAAGATTTGTTGTAAGAAAATATCTGCTATTGAATCTTTTACAATGATTTTTCCAGCAGCTTCTGCGTCTGCCATCGCTTTATTCGCAGCGTCTTTTCCTTCTTTCTCAACAATGCGATCATATTCAGCCCAAGTAAATACTTTGTCGCCAAATTCTTGTTCTGCTACTTCATAACCCCAGTTTTTGAAAGCACCTTCTGTAAATTTCATAATGTTACCTTTATGAACTAATGTAACAGAAGAACGTTTTTCATTAATTGCATATTGAATCGCAGCGCGAACAAGACGCTTTGTACCTTCTTCAGAAATTGGTTTAATACCAAGTCCAGAAGTTTCTGGGAACCGGATTTTCTTCACACCCATTTCATTTTGTAAAAATGCAAGAAGCTTTTGAACTTCTTCAGAACCTTGCGCATATTCAATACCAGCGTAGATATCCTCCGTATTTTCACGGAAAATCACCATATCAGTATCTTCTGGACGCTTAATAGGAGAAGGAACCCCATCAAAATAGCGAACAGGACGTAAACATACGTATAAGTCTAATTCTTGACGAAGTGCTACGTTTAAAGAACGAATTCCGCCGCCAACAGGAGTTGTTAACGGTCCTTTAATTGCGATTAAATATTCGCGAATCAATTCTAATGTTTCTTCTGGTAACCACTCACCTGTTTGATTAAATGCTTTTTCCCCTGCAAGCACTTCTTTCCAAACAATTTTCTTTTCACCATTATATGCTTTTTCAACAGCTGCCTCTAACACGCGAGATGCTGCTGCCCAAATATCTGGTCCAATTCCATCTCCTTCAATAAAAGGAATGATTGGATTGTTAGGTACATTCATAACACCATTTGTTACGGTAATTTTTTCTCCTGTAGTCAATGTGATTACCCCCATGTTTGAAATTTCATATATATGAAACTGAGGGATAAATCCCTCAGTTCAAACCACAAATTAAGTTTAAATATTTCAATCATTATCTCTTTACGAAAAAGTCAGATTTATGAAAGCGCATTACACTCTTTGTCCGATTGGTACATAGCGTTGGTTAATCGGACCAGTATAATCTGCGCGCGGACGGATTAGGCGGTTATTTTCATATTGTTCTAGAATATGAGCTAACCAACCAGACATACGGCTGACTGCAAAGATTGGTGTAAATAAATCATGATCAATTCCTAAGCAATGATACACAGATGCAGAATAAAAATCTACATTTGGTGGAAGCTGTTTTGCTGAAGTTACAAGCTCTTCAATTTTAATAGACATATTATACCACTTCCCTTGTCCACTTAGCACGCATAATCGCTTAGACATTTCACGTAAATGTTTTGCACGTGGATCACCATTGCGGTATACACGATGACCAAAGCCCATAATTTTCACTTTATTGTCAAGTGCATTATGAATATATGATTCTACATTTTCTTCTTCGCCAATTTCCATTAGCATCTTCATTACGTTTTCATTTGCTCCGCCATGAAGTGGTCCTTTCAAAGCACCAATTGCTGCTGTAATACCGGAATATACATCAGAAAGTGTAGCCACACAAACACGTGCTGTGAAAGTAGATGCATTTAATTCATGATCCGCATGAAGGACAAGCGCTTTATCAAACGCTTCAATTTCAACTTCATTTGGCTCACGATCATTTAACATATATAAAAAGTTTGCAGCTAATGATAAATCTTTACGAGGCTCGATAACAGGTAACCCCTTGCGAATTCTCGCATATGCTGCAACAAGAGTTGCAACTTGCGCCTGTAATTTAACCGCTTTCAAATAATTGGACGCTCCATCCATTAATTCAGCACTCTCATCATACAATGATAGCATGGAAATTGCTGTACGTAAAACTGACATTGGATGCGCAACTGTTAAGTTTGTGTGTTTTAAATATTCCAAAATATCTTTTGGCACTGCCGCATGCTCGGCTAACTGTGTTTTTAATTCCTCTAATTCTACTTCATTTGGAAGCTTGCGATGCCATAATAAATATACAACTTCTTCAAATGTAGCATTTTCAGCTAAATCATCGATATTATATCCCACATAAGTTAATGTATCATCAATAATAGAACTTACAGATGATGTTGTTGCTACTACCCCTTCTAAACCTCGAATAACAGTCATTATAATCTCTCCTTTTCCGCGAAATTTCTCCCCTACCTAATACTTTTTTCTCAATTAAATGTGTTCCACTGTTCAAGAAAGTGAATGAGCACCCGTTCACCTCTTAAACACGCGAAATACACAATGGCACAATCATTACCATTTTTACATCTATCTATCGTCCCACACTTTGTAGCATGGGCGTGAGCTTCTCCCCGAACCCCCACGCCAAAAACGACACATAGTGAGGAAATATAATTTCGGAGAGCTTTCTTATAAAAACAGCATAAAACAATATTAACAAAATTAACGAAATTAACAAAATTATTTCATGTTATTTTTATTTTATCTGGTGTAGGTCTATGCTGTTATGTAACTCGAAGAAGTGCCTTAAGTACATTATAAACAATTATCTGACTTTTGTGAATGGAAAGAATTCAAAAAATTTATATTAAAATAAATTTTTTTATTTAAACAGCTGTATAATGTTCATTACAGCATAGGCAATTCCTGCTCCAATTAACGGTCCTACCGCAACTCCATTAAACAGTGCTACTGCAAGAATTGTTCCAAATACAAGAGCGGTCGTTATGTGCGGATCATGTGCTAAAAGTTGTACACCGCCTTTTGCAAGAAGCGCCACTGCAATACCTGAAGCAAGAGCAATCCAAGCATAATAAGATTTTGTCGCCTCTACAAGCTGCTTAAATCCAATTTCTCCTGTTGCAATCGGAACAAGGACCGCAATTGTTATAACTGTAACCCCGAGGTTAATTCCTTTCGTTTGCAAATAAGGGAAAATCTTATCTCCTAAAAACGTCCACTTCAGCAAAAATAAAACACCAACCGCTACTGTTAAAGATTGATTTTTCACGATAAGTCCAACAAGAAGAAGTATGAATAAAAATAAAGTTGACTGACTAATCATGATGTCACATCCTTTCTGAAAATAATGAAGAGCTCTCAAATATGTCCCTTTTCTAAAATAAAAAAGGAATTCACCCTTCAAATAGAGAATCGTTTCCACTTACACCAAAAGTGATCACTTTCCTTTTCTTTCTTATAAGAACAAGGTAAAATAAGAAAGAAATAATCTATATTACATCATACCATTTACAAAAGAGGCATGAAAGCACCTCATCATTTGATGTATACTTTCAAGTGAATAATTACACAAGCTTCGCTCATACGTGACATTTTTATAGAGGAGGGAAAACACCTTTGAATCGAAATTCACTCTACATTGCACTTCGACTTCTCTTTGTTATTGCAGCAACTATATTAGGAATATGCGCGCTTCTGTATATAGCAGGTCTTGTCTATCCATTTATTATCGCTTTTGCAATTGCATATTTGATTAATCCAGTTGTAAACTTTCTCGATCGAAAACTGCGATTTCCTCGTGCTTTGTCTGTCCTAATTAGCCTCATTCTTGTGTTTGGCGCTATCGTTGGGCTCGTTACGTATCTTGTAACAGAAGCTATTTCCGCAGCAACCTATTTGTTACAAATCGTACCAGAAAAATTCCCGTCTCTCGTTCAATACTTACAGGAATTTGCACTTACCAATATTATGCCACTCTACAACGATTTAATTGCTAAATTTAACCATCTCGGTGCAACACAACAAAGTACGATTACAACAAACATTCAAAACCTTGGTGCAGAAGCAACGCAACAAATGAAATCCATTTTGACAGCCATTATTAGCGGATTAACAAACTTCATTAGCGCTCTTCCGACCACCTTAACTGTTCTTGTATTCATCTTGTTAGCTACTTTCTTTATTAGCTATGACTGGCACCGCCTTGCTCGTAAAATAGAGAAGTTATTACCTAATCGATTACACGGTTATGGAAAAACAATTTTTGTTGATTTACGAAAAGCTTTGTTTGGATTCGTGAAAGCACAATTTACTCTCATATCTATGACGACCATTATCGTTCTAATTGGCCTATTAATTTTGCGTGTACCGTACGCAATTACAATTGCCCTTATTACAGGAGTTGTAGATTTACTTCCATACTTAGGAACAGGCACTGTTTTCGTTCCATGGATCCTTTATGTATTCTTTACAGGAAATACTGCCCTCGCGCTTGGTTTACTTATTTTATATATCGTTGTCATTGTGCAGCGTCAATTAATGGAACCAAAGGTATTATCATCTAACATTGGACTTGATCCACTGCCAACGTTATTTTCTTTATTTATCGGATTTAAACTATTTGGTTTTTTAGGGTTAATTATCGGTCCTGTCACACTCGTTTTATTAAACACATTGCATAAAGCAAATGTATTTAAAGACCTTTGGAAGTTTATAAAAGGGTAATAGCTAAATCACCTAAAACAAGGAGAATCCCCTCCTTGTTTTTTTATTTATAAAAATGAATAAAAATACTATAATTTTCTTCTTTTTTCTACAAGTGAATAAATATCCATCTGTTTTTCCGACAAAAAATAACGCTTGAAGAGTTTTTCTCTCTCAAGCGCTATTTTTGCACAATAATTGTATTGTTTCGATTTATTTTTCGTTCCATCCATTTGATGATTATATATTTCACTGGCTTCCTCGCTACCGGAATCAGTAAAACCATTCCTACACAATCCGTTATATAGCCAGGAATCATTAAAAGTATACCGCCAGCAAAAATACAAATTGCATCCAATACCGCATCGCCTGGAATCTCACCTCTACCGAGTCGAAACTGAATATCTCTCCATACAGCTAACCCTTGTCGCTTTGCTATATATGCTCCAATTATACTCGTTAGCATAATGACACAAAATGTTGGCCATAACCCAACCCACTGACTCGATCCGATTAGCACCGTAATTTCTAACGCTGGAATTAAAATAAACAAAAAGAGAAACACCTTCATTCCTCTCACCTCTTTTTCTAAATCATTATATTTTCAAATTTTGTAAAAAAAAGAGAAGGATTTGCATCCTTCCCCACATCTTATTACTTATAGCACTTCCGCATGTCCATTATATACAATTCCACGCGCTGCATCAACTGTTACTTCTTGGCCGCTTTTTAACGTAGCAGTTGCAGTTGTTACACCAACGATAACTGGAATACCGATTGATACACCAACAACCGCTGCATGGCTTGTTAATCCGCCTTCTTCTACAACAAGTGCTGCTGCTTTTTCAATCGCAGGAATCATATCTTTATCAGTGCTTACTGTAACAAGAATAGAACCTTCTGTTACGTTCGCTAATGCTTCCTCAGCTGTTTTTGCTACAACAACTTTACCTTTTGCTGTTTTACGACCAATCCCTTGCCCTTTAGCAATTTGTTCGCCAACAACATGAATTTTCATTAAGTTTGTTGTGCCAGTTTCAGCAAGCGGTACACCAGCAGTGATTACAACTGTATCACCAAGACCAATCATTTCTGCATCCATAGCTGTTTGAATCGCTGTTTCTAACATTTCATCTGTAGATTTTGCTTTTTCTTCTGCCATAAACGCTTGTACACCCCAAGATAGCGCAAGACGACGACATACTTGTTCATTAGATGTTACAGCTACAATTGGAGATTTCGGACGATACTTAGAAATCATTTTTGCAGTATATCCACTTTCTGTAGGAGCTACGATTGCCGCTACATCAAGTGCAAGCGCTGTATGTGCAACAGATTGACTAATTGCATCTGTGATTGAGTAAGATTGCTCTTTCAGGCGTTTTTGGAACATATCTTCGTATTGTAGTGATTTTTCAACACGAAGTGAAATATTTGCCATCATTTTTACTGCTTCAACTGGGTATAAGCCTGCTGCTGTTTCACCAGAAAGCATGATTGCATCTGTACCGTCGAAAATAGCGTTCGCTACGTCACTTGCTTCTGCGCGTGTCGGACGAGGGTTACGTTGCATAGAATCTAACATTTGCGTTGCAGTGATAACTGGCTTTCCTAGTACGTTACATTTTTTAATTAGACGCTTTTGCACTAACGGTACTTCTTCTGGTGGAATTTCTACACCCATGTCACCGCGCGCTACCATTAAACCGTCAGAAACTTCTAGGATAGAGTCGATATTATCGATACCTTCTTGGTTCTCGATTTTTGGAATAATTTGAATGTATCCTGCGCCGTGTGCTTCTAATAGCTCACGAATTTCTAATACGTCAGATGCTTTACGTACGAAAGATGCCGCAATAAAGTCAACACCTTGCTCAATACCGAAGACGATATCTTGAATATCTTTTTCTGTAATACCAGGAAGCTTAATGCTTACGTTTGGTACGTTTACACCTTTTTTATTTTTTACCATACCGCTGTTTAATACTTTTGTGCGGATATCGCCGTTTGCTTTTTCAATTACTTCTAACTCAATAAGACCGTCATCAATTAGAATGCGAGAACCTGGGTCTACATCGTCATAAAGTCCTGCGTAAGTTACAGAAAACTTTTCAGCAGTTCCTAGCACTTGCTCTGTAGAAATAACAACTTCTGCACCTGTTTTTAATTCAGCTTGTCCGTCTACAAAGTCATGTGTACGAATTTCCGGGCCTTTTGTATCAAGTAAGATTGCTACAGTTTTACCTGTTTTCTTTGCAGCCTCACGAATCGTTTGAATACGTAATCCATGCTCTTCATGACTACCGTGAGAGAAGTTTAAACGACAAACGTTCATACCTGCTCCGATTAATTGTTCTAATTTCTCAATACTTTCACTAGCGGGACCAATTGTACATACAATTTTAGTTTTGCGCATACCGCACCTCCAAAGATTTATGAAAACGTTACCAATAACTTTATATTACACCAATTAGATGGATAATTCTTTTGACAACTGATACATTTCCGCATCAATTTCATGTTTTTTCGCTAATGCTTCAATAATATCATGATCAACAAGTTGGTTATTTTGAATACCTACGCAGCGGCCACCTTGTCCTTCTAATAAAAGCTCAACTGCTCTTGCACCAAGACGACTCGCTAATACACGGTCCATTGCACTTGGAGATCCGCCGCGTTGTACGTGGCCTAATACTGTAACGCGTGTATCAAAACTAGTTGCTTCTTCAATTTGTTTACCGATTTCAATCGCGCTGCCAACACCTTCAGCTACAACGATAATACTATGTTTCTTTCCGCGTTCACTACCGCGTTTTAGACGAGCGATTACATCTTCCATATCATAATCTTCTTCTGGAATTAAAATCGTTTCTGCACCGTCTGCTAAACCAGCCCATAATGCGATGTCACCTGCATGGCGACCCATTACTTCAATTACATATGTACGTTCATGGGATGTAGCTGTATCACGAATTTTATCAATTGCATCGATAACAGTATTTAAAGCTGTATCAAAACCAATTGTGAAATCTGTACCAGGAATATCATTATCGATTGTACCAGGTACACCAACACATGGGAACCCATGCTCTGTTAATTTTTTCGCACCTTGGTAAGAACCATCCCCACCAATAACTACAAGTCCTTCAATACCAAATTTCTTTAATTGTTCAATCCCTTTTAATTGTCCTTCTAGTTCTTTAAACTCAGGACATCTTGCTGTATATAATTTTGTTCCACCGCGATGAATAATATCGCCTACAGAACCTAATTCTAATTTCTCAATATGACCAGAAATTAATCCTGCGTATCCGTGATAGATACCATATACCTCTAAATCGTGATATATCGCTTTACGAACAACCGCACGAATAGCAGCGTTCATTCCAGGTGAATCTCCACCACTTGTTAAAACACCAATACGTTTCATTTGTACTCACCTCATAAAGATTATTTGCCCTATAATAAAATAACATGAAAAAATATAAAATGACAATGGAGAAGATGTGTCTTTTTTCATAAGAAAAACGTGCATTCGCGAGATGGAACGCACGCTTTTACTATTTTACCCCAATGGAAGCGTTTGAAAACGAAACTTGCCCAATTTTCATAAATTTTTCGTAGCGATTTTCGACTAGCTGCTCTTTCGAAACGCCTTCTAATTGTTGGAATGTTTTCTGCAACGTACGATTCATATATTCCGCTTGCTTCACTACGTTGCGATGCGCACCGCCGCGAGCTTCTGGAATAATTTCATCAATGACACCTAATTCTTTCAAATTAGCTGCTGTAATTTTCATCGTTTCTGCAGCTTCTTTTGATTTCGTAGCATCTTTCCAAAGAATTGTCGCTGCTCCTTCAGGCGAAATAACGGAATATGTGGAGTTTTCTAGCATGTGTACATAGTTACCTACACCAAGGCCTAACGCACCGCCACTTCCTCCTTCACCAATTACGATACAAATAACAGGTACAGTCAGTCCAGCCATTTCAAATAAATTGCGTGCAATTGCTTCACTTTGTCCACGCTCTTCAGCTGCCTTTCCTGGATATGCACCTTTTGTATCAACAAAACAGATGATTGGGCGATTAAATTTTTCAGCTTGCTTCATAAGACGCAACGCTTTACGATATCCTTCTGGATGAGGCATTCCGAAATTACGGCGAATATTTTCTTTCGTATCTTTCCCGCGTTGATGACCGATTACTGTAACAGGCATCCCGTTATATTTCGCAATCCCGCCAACAATTGCTGCATCATCACCAAATAATCGATCTCCGTGACATTCAAAAAAATCAGTGAATAGGTGTTCAATATAATCTAGTGTTGTCGGTCTTTCTGCATGACGAGCAATTTGAACACGGTCCCACACTTTCAAGTTACCGTATATTTCTTCTTCTAAGTGCTCTAATTTTCCTTCCAAGATATGAATCTCTTCACTGAAGTCCATCTGGCTGTTTTTCGTATACTCTTTTAACTCGCTAATTTTATTTCTTAGCTCAACAACTGGTTTTTCAAATTCTAATTCTGCCATGACGCCACTTCCTCCCCTTGATGAACTTCTAAAATCTTACGGAGCGTGTCTCTCATATCATCGCGATGCACAACAGCATCTAATTGTCCATGGTCCAATAAGAATTCTGCCGTTTGGAAATCCTCCGGCAATTTTTCACGAACCGTCTGTTCAATTACACGACGACCAGCAAATCCAATTAATGCACCAGGTTCCGCTAAATTATAATCACCAAGTGAAGCAAAACTCGCAGAAACCCCGCCCGTCGTTGGATGCGTCATAATTGAAATGAATAAACCACCTGCATTGCTATGTTTTTTCAAAGCTATACTTGTCTTCGCCATTTGCATTAAGCTTAAAATACCCTCTTGCATACGAGCTCCGCCTGATGCAGTAAAAATAAGAAACGGCACTTTCATTTCATATGCTTTTTCAACAGCACGCGCAATTTTTTCACCTACAACAGAGCCCATGCTTCCCATTCGAAACCTTGAATCCATAACCGCAACAACAACCAGCATATTTTCGATTGTTCCTTCTCCTGTCACAACCGCTTCATTTAATCCAGTTTTTTTACGATCACTCTCGAGTTTCTCCTCATAGCCAGGGAATTGAAGCGGGTTTGCCGAAATCATTTCTTTGTCATATTCACGAAATGAGTTTTCATCTAACAAACTTTCAAGACGCTCCCATGCATTCATCGGGTGATGATAGCCACAGTTTACACATACTTTTAAATTTTTCAGAAGTTCTTTCGTATACATGATTTTTTTGCATTTCGGACATTTTGTCATGACACCGTCCGGTACATCTTTTCGTACCTGCTCTGAAGGAATTGCAGCATACTTTTTCTTCTTTAGGAATAAATCTCGTAGCAAAGTTTGACCCTCCTTTAGGTGATAAAAGAGCTAAGGTTAACGAGTAAGAAAATGGGGCTAACACCTAAATCAATTGGTGTTAGCCTTATTTTCTCAATTTGCCTTATAACCCGTCTCTTTACGTTTAACTTTAAACGCTATCTTGCAGAATTTGTGTCAGAACGTGTCATGGTTATTTCGACAAATTTTGTATAAAGTAAACATTTACCTTGCCTATTCATACATGTATAAGCAAGATAAACTCACAAATGAAACTGTATATTTCCCATTATTGCATCGTACAACTCTAATGCTGTTAGTTCTTGTTTATTCTGTAATGCTATATATAGCTTTTCATGTAACTCTCGCGCGTTTAAATGAACATCACAAGAAAGCGTCGAAGCGTAGTCACGTACAATCATCCAAACACGATACATTAAATAATTATCAACTTGTTCTACAAGCGTTTTTAGAAAAGTTTGATGAAATACTGCGATAGATGATTGTTCATCAGAAAAAATGTTACGAAGTGCCTTTAAGCTGTTTTCTTCCTGTGTTTGACATAAGACACGAATCGCGTCTTTCTCAAGCAATTCTTTCATTTGTAACAAATCCCGCCGTGTCTTTTCATCTTGCAATACGAACGGTGCAATTAATTGAACCAGGCCGTTTTCATAAAAGTTTCGAATGAACGTCCCTTCACCGCGCCGTGTTTCAATTAGACCTACTAGTTCTAATGATCTGAGCGCTTCACGAACAGATGAGCGTCCGACATTTAAACGTGCACTTAGCTCACGTTCAGATGGAAGGCGGTCGCCCGCCTTCAGTCCGTCCTCTTGTATGATCAAACGGATTTTTTTCACTATTTCTAGATATACTTTTGTTTGTGATGATGTCAATGAACATTCCTCGCTTATTCTTTGCCGATAATCGCTAGATTTCTCGTTCTTTCAGCTATTTCCTGCGGATCAACTTGACGGCGAGCAACACCTGTTTCCATCGCAGCCTTTGCAACATACGCTGCTACTTGCGGTGCTACGCGTGCATCGAATGGAGCTGGAATAATATAATTAGCATTTAACTCTTCTTCTGATACAAGTTCAGCAATAGCTTGTACTGCTGCCACTTTCATTTCTTCATTAATTTGCGTTGCATGTACATCAAGAGCACCGCGGAAAATACCAGGGAAAGCTAACACGTTGTTTACTTGGTTTGGGAAATCCGAACGCCCCGTACCTACAACTGCCGCTCCAGCTGCTTTTGCCATGTCTGGCATAATTTCTGGATTTGGATTCGCCATCGCAAAGATAATTGCATCATTGTTCATAGAACGAACCATTTCTTCTGTTAATGCACCTTCTGCAGATACACCGATGAACACATCTGCACCTTGAATCACTTCTGCTAATGAACCTTCTACACGATTTTTATTCGTGTATTTTGCTACTTCATTTTTCACAGGATTCATACCGACAGGGCGTCCTTCAAAAATCGCACCTTTCGTATCGCACATAACAATGTCGCGTACACCGTAGCGATATAAAAGCTTAATAATTGCAATACCCGCTGCGCCAGCACCGTTTGCAACAACTTTAATATCAGACATTTTCTTTCCAACTAGCTTTAATGCATTCACAAGACCCGCTACTGTTACAATTGCTGTTCCGTGCTGGTCATCGTGGAATACAGGAATGTTTGTTTCTTTTTTCAAACGCTCTTCAATAATAAAGCAGTTTGGTGCTGCAATATCTTCTAAGTTTACGCCGCCAAAAGTTGGCTCCATTAATTTTACAGTTTCAACAATTTTATCTACATCATTTGTATTTAACGCAATTGGAAATGCATCTACACCAGCAAAGCTCTTGAATAATACAGCTTTACCCTCCATAACAGGAAGTGATGCTTCCGGTCCAATATTTCCAAGACCTAATACAGCCGTTCCATCTGTTACAACTGCTACCATATTGCCCTTCATTGTATATTCGTATACCTTGCTCTTATCGTCATAAATAACTTTACATGGTTCTGCAACCCCTGGAGAATACGCAAGACTTAAATCTTTTGCATTTTCTACCTTTACTTTTGATACTGTTTCTAGTTTTCCTTGATGCACTCTATGCATGTGAAGTGCTTCCTCACGTAGTGTTGACAAATGATCCACTCTCCTCATATTTTCTTGCTGCATTACATTATTCATTCTCCAAAGTGGTCTGACCACAAATGCTATTACTACTATAATCGAAATGATAGGAAATTGTCCATTATATTTTTACAACGACATTTTCCTTGCCGACTATCTCATAAAGCGCTTGTAAACATTCTTCACTTGGATGAATGGATAAGTTACGAGATAATTGTACCATCTTATGCTCTTTTTCATAATAAATTAGTACTTTCGCAAAACCTGAATAGTTAAACAATATTTTGGTGACATTGCTTAACAGCCTTTTTTCATACTGTGATGGTATTTTCACGTAAATAGAAGCATCTTTCATTTCCTCGTAAGTATCCATCTCCTCTAACGGATACAAACCATTTACAATCCATTGGAGCTTATTGTTTCGCTTTTCAATTGTTCCTTCTATTAAAACAATTTCTCCTTCTTGTAATCGCTCCGCAAAATGGATATACGTTTCAGGAAATACAACCCCTTCCATTTCATGATTTTGATCACAGAACGTGATAAACGCCATCTTTTGTAATTTTTTCGTCCGAATTACTTTTATATTTGTCAAATATACAATGACCCGCTGTACTTTTCTTTGCTGCTTCATCGCCCCTGCAAGTGTTGGGATTTCCAATTCCTTAACAAGCTTTGTGTACTGTGCAGTTGGATAACTTGTTAAATAAAACCCTAGTGTTTCTTTTTCCTTATTTAACTGCTCTATAAAAGTTAGCTCTGCCTCCCCGGCATACTCTGACTTCGGCACAAGCTCCTCACCAATTTCCTTTGCTAAACTCGCGTATTCTAACGCACCTTTAATACTGTTAAATAAGGCGGGACGCGAAACGTTAAAATCATCAAAACAACCGGCCCAAATCATCGTATCTAAATTGCGATCTGTCACAAATTTTGCCGGCATGCGCAAACAAAACTCAAATAAATCTTGAAATGGTTTTTTATTTCTTTCTTCAATTACAGCATTTACCGTCGCCATCCCTACATTACGAATTGCAAGTAAACTATACCGAATTGCATTTCCTTCCACTTGGAACTCATAACTGCTCTTATGAAGAGACGGCGGTAAAACGTGGAACCCTTTCCGCTTCGTTTCCCTGACATATTGTACAATCTTCTCTTCATTTCCAATTGCGCTTGATAATAACGCTGTCATAAACTGAAGCGGATAATTTGCTTTTAAATAAGCGAGCTGATATCCAATCATACTATAAGCAACTGCATGACTTCGGTTAAATCCATAATTGGCAAACCGAACAATTAAATCATAAATTTGCTGGGCAGTCTCTTCATCATATCCATTTTGCAAGCACCCTTTCACAAAGTGCGCGCGCTCTTCATCTAAAATATCACGATTTTTCTTACTTACGGCGCGGCGTAATAAGTCAGCCTCACCAAGAGAAAATCCCGCTAAACGAGAGGCAATTTGCATAATTTGCTCTTGATAAACGATAACACCATACGTATTTTCTAAAATTGGTTTCAAATCAGGATGTAAATAATGAATGGCACGTTTCCCATGTTTCGAATCAATAAAAACTGGTATTTGCTCCATCGGTCCTGGGCGATATAATGCGTTAACCGCAACAATATCTTCAAACTCATTCGGTTTTAGCGAACGCAGAACATTCCGCATTCCACTTGATTCGAGTTGAAAAATTCCTGTCGTATCCCCTCGTCCAAGGAGTGCAAATGTATTTGCATCTTGAAGAGGCAATTTCCGTATATCTAAACTTGTCCCTGTTGTCTTCGCAATAAACATGCGAATATTTTCAAGCAATGTTAAATTACGCAGACCAAGAAAATCCATTTTTAACAGACCAAGTTCTTCTAATACTTCTGCTGGATATTGCGTGACGTATACATCATCGTGGCCTGATTGAATGGCAACACTATTTGTAAGCGGCTCTTCACTCATAATCACTCCGGCGGCATGAATAGACGTATGACGCGGCAATCCTTCTACACGCTTTGCAATATCAAATACCCTTTGAAAAATTAGGTTACTTTGTAGATAACTTTGTAATGATGGCGATTCTGCGTAAGCTTCTTCCAATGTAATCCCAACTTTAGACGGAATATGTTTTGAAAAAATATCAATTTCATTTGGCGGCAGTCCCATTACTCTTGCAATATCACGAATTGCCGCTTTTGCTGCAAGTGTTCCAAACGTTACAATTTGAGCCACGCGCAGTTCTCCGTACTTATTTTTCACATAACGAATCATTTCATCGCGGCGAATATCTGGAAAATCAATATCGATATCAGGAAGTGTAACGCGCTCTGGATTTAAGAAACGTTCAAATAGTAAATTGTATTGAATCGGGTCGATGTCTGTAATTTCCAGCACGTAAGATACAAGTGACCCAGCTGCCGAACCACGGCCTGGCCCTGTTAAAATACGCTGCTCGTGAGCGTATTTCATAAAGTCCCATACGATAAGAAAATAATCACTAAATCCCATCCGAGAAATGGTATGTAGCTCATGATTTAAACGCACTTTATGCACATCGGTCACAGTTTCATAACGCGTATTCAATCCTTCTTCACAAAGGCGGCGTAAAAATTGATCAGATGATTCATTTGTTGGTACTGGAAACTTCGGCAATTGATTTGTATGAAACAGTATTTCTACACGGCAGCACTCCGCAATACGTAATGTGTTTTGAATCGCTTCTGGCATTGAGGCAAATAACGCCTCCATTTCAGATGCTGATTTCATATAGTATTGATCAGTCTGCAGGCGTGGTCTGTCCGAATCAGTCATTTTTGTCCCATTATGAACAGATAATAAACACTCCTGCACAATTGCATCATTTTGTTTTACATAACGAATATCATTTGTTGCTACAAGCGGAATCTCAAGTTGCTGCGCAAATGGTAGAAGCTCTTCTTGAAGCAACACTTCCTCTTGAACGGCATGGTGCTGCACACTTATATAAAAGCTGGCAAATATATTTTTATACATATTTGCTACTTCCGCAGCAGCCTCATATTTTCCTTGCAATAAAAGCTTTTCAATTTCCCCATCTTTTCCTGGAGAAATCGCAATTAATCCCCCTGCATAACGCGTAAGCCATTTCTTTGGAATACCCTCTTTTGACTTTGTCATAATGCTGCTAGAAATTTTAAGTAAATTCCGATACCCAGTTTCATTTTCAGCCAGTAAAACAAGCGGATAAGACTGCTCCTCTTCTTCATTCCATATGGAAGCTGTTAAACCGATAATCGGCTGAATCCCCGCTTTTTTACAAGCTTTATAAAACGGTATCACACCATACATCGTATTTTCATCTGTAATTGCTAATGCTGAAAATCCAAGTTCTTTCGCTTGATGAACAAGCTCATCTATTTTACAAGCACTTTTCAATAAACTATAAACGGTTTGACATTGTAAATGCACAAACTTCACTTTTATACCCTCTCTTTACCTATTTGACTACTTCCTATTATACGTGAAATCAAAACATACTTCCCCTTCTTTGTCCATATACATACAGTGAAACTTTAATCAGCCCTCACCAATCGGGCTTTTACGGGCAGTTTATCTCCCACCTAACTTCTTAAGAAAAGCAGAAGTGGCTCGTCCAGAATGTGAAGGGGATGGAGCTTCTGACGTAGAGGTGCTTTTTACCTCGTAGGAAGAACCGAAGCCACCGAACATTCTAGCCACTGGAACTGGACAACAAAGAAATGTGGAAGTGGCTCGTCCAGAATGGGAGGGGGATGGAGCTTCTGACGCAGAGGTGTTTTTTACCTCGTAGGACGAAGCGAAGCCACCGAACATTCTAGCCACTGGAACTGGACATTGCTTTCGCTGAATTTTGAGGTGGGAGTATTACTGCCCGCGAATAGCGGGATGAAAAGAAAGGAGAATGATGATGGAAGTGAACCAAAGCTTTTTCTCTCTTCTCATTACAAGTTATTTTATCGCTCTTGGTGTTATGATTGGCGGATCATTAATTGGCGGAATCGGTGCTTTTTTAGTAGGAAAACCACCGCTCACAATGATTACACAATTTGCAGAGAACTTGCGAATTTGGGCTCTCGTCGCTGCCATTGGCGGAACTTTCGATACATTTTATAGCTTTGAACGCAGCTTTTTTGGAGGAGATACAAAAGATATTGTGAAACAAATTCTCCTTATTTTCTTCGCTACAGGCGGTATGCAAACGGGTCTTACAATTATTAAATGGATTACACAGGAGCACATATGAAAGTCCCCAGCTCTGTCTCTAATAGATGGAAACTCTTTTTAGGCGGTGCTGCTGTGGGCGGGATTTTGAGCTGGATTATTTTTTTGTACATATATGGCGTATTTCAAGAAGAGCAAACAAAAACACTCGAAAAACAACAAACGATAATTAAAAAACTAACAGATGATTTACACGTACTGATTGAAGATCAAAAAAAAGAAAATGAAAAAAACAAAAAATTGTTAACCATTCAAGAAATTGAAATTGAGATTGTAAATAACGAAAAATACAATTTAGACACGCTAACAGTGGAAACATTACAAACTTCTATTCGCGATGATCTCCGCCACTTGCTTACCCAAAACATTCAAAGCGTCGCAAACAATAAAGAACTACTAAAGAAGGTTATTGAGAATAAAGTATATAAATATTACGACCGTGTCTATCGATTTGAAATCGAAACTGTTTCATTTGATACCATACTGGAAATTAGCGTCAAAATAAAACAAGAAAGGTAGAGCTCCCTCTACCTTTCTTCTTATTTACATAATTCACGTAAGTCTGCAAAAATACGGTCCGCTTCTTCCCAAGAAAAAGCTTTTGCTCCGGACGCCATCGGATGCCCGCCGCCGTTATATCGCATTGCTAACGTATTAATAACTGGTCCTTTTGAACGAAGGCGAACACGAATCACATCTTCTTCCTCTAAGAATAACACCCACGCTTTTAATCCTTCAATATTTCCAAGCGCTCCAACAACGCCTGAAGCCTGATTCGGAAGCACATCAAATTGCTTTAATACTTCTTTTGTTAACTTAACGTATGCTGCGCCTTCTTCAGTCATCGTAAAGTTTTGTAAGATATGACCATTTAAGCGTGCAATACGCTCATTCGTTTTATACATTTCATCATATAATGCTGGGAATTCAACGCCCATTCCCACAAGCTCAGATGCATAACGAAGTGTTTTAGCAGATGTGCTTGGGAATAAGAAACGTCCTGTATCACCAACGATACCAGCTAAAATAAGACGTGCCGCTTCTTTTGATAACGTTAACCCTTTATCCTTACCATATAAGTAAAATTCATAAATCAGTTCACTTGTAGAACTAGATGTTGTATCTACCCAAACAATATCACCGTACGGATCTTCATTCGGATGATGGTCAATTTTAATTAACTGCTTTCCTTTTGTATAACGCTGATCGCAAACACGCTCTTGGTTTGCTGTATCACAAACAATGACAAGTGCCTCTTCATACGTAGCATCATCAATTTCATCCATTACGCGTAAGTACGCTAAAGACGGTTCGTTGTATCCTACCATATAAATCTTCTTCTCTGGAAACGACTCTTGCAGCATCGTACCAAGGCCACACTGCGAACCTAATGCATCTGGATCTGGACGAACGTGGCGATGGATAATAATTGTATCAAATTGCTTAATTGCTCCTAAAATTTTCTCATGCATATGTAACATCTCCCTTTCGGCCAATTTATTCCTATTATAGCTCAAAACACTTCATACAGGGACAGAATTGAATTACAATAAAGAAATAACATGCTAATAGATGGGGGATTGAGGTCATGCCAGTATTAGTCTTTTGTATTATCGTTACATTTATGTTGTATCTCTTCTACAAAACAAAATATTTTCGTACAAACCGTTCTATGGAGAAAGGATGGCTTGCAGGAAAATCAGCCATTGCACTCGGGTTATTTGTTGCCTTATTTGGCGTAAATCAATTTTTCCTAGAAATTTCAACGGCGCGTATTATCGTTGGCGTTTTATTTGTAATCGTTGGGGGCGCTAGCATCTACAACGGCATTCGCCAATATAAACATTTCTTACCGCTTGCGATTGAGGAAGCTGAGCAGTTACAAAAATAATGAGGTGAGAGGAAATGAACACCTTTCTAAACGATTTTTTCAACCGGATTCAATATGAAAAACAAGATGTAACTTTTGAAGATATTTGTACGTTACAATCTCAATTTGCGAAGCATATACCATTTGAAAATATGAGCATTATCCAAAACGAAAACGTCCATTGATATGCAAACTTTTCACGTTCTTACTTTGCGTGAGTTTGGCATTACTATTCAATAAAAAAGGAGTTGACTAAAAAGTCCATTTTTTAGTCAACTCCTTTCACTTTTCGGTATGATTCAGCTCAGCGGATCGACTACTTGTATGTCGAATATCACCGAATGGTCTTTATATCGTGTCGAAGCGCCGATATATTCTAAGGAGCGGTCGATATATCGTGAAAAGCGCCGATATATTGCAAAGAACGGTCGATAACGGAAAGAAGGACTGACTCAAAAGGCACTTATGTGTCTTTTGAGTCAGCTCCTTCTTCTTTTTATATTACCGATGACGCAATTTATATATATAACTCGCAACAAGAGCCGACGGTAAGTTAAACAAGTTTCCTTGTAAATTGAAATGCGCCTGTTCTTCTTCAAATGACATCTTTTCATATAACTCATTTTGCGTAAGGCCTGTTCTTTTCATTCGTTCTTTCAAACCAGATATATAGGAGTATTGAATTGGAATCATAATGAGAAAGTAACAAAGTGCAATACTAGCAAATAACATACACATCAATCCCTTTTTCTTCCATTATAACACACAACAGAAAATTCAGATATTTATTTATACAAGAAAAGCCGCTCTTACTGGCAGCTTTCCCCACTTAACGATCAATCAACTGAACCATCAGTAATGCTTTTCCAACAACACTACTTTCATGATGTACTTCTACTTCAACCTTACCAAATTTCCGGCCAATTTCTAATACTTTCGGATGGACGGATACAATGTTGTCAATTTGAACCGGTTTTACAAAGTAAATCGTTAAGTTTTCAACAATTATGTCACCTTTTTTCAGCGCGCGCAGGACACGATTGGTCGCTTCTGTCACAATTGTTGTAAATACGCCGTACGACAAAGTTCCAATCGAATTTGTCATTTGCGGAGTAACAGAAAAATGATAGGCGTGATCTTGTTTTGCTTCTTTCTGATTCACAAATTGATTTGTTACAATATCATCAATCGTTTCCCCTACTTGCGGCTGACGCTGAATCATTTGCAGTGCTTGGAGCACATCTTGACGACTAATAATCCCTTGCAATGTATTGCTATCGTCAACAACAGGAAGAAGTTCAATCCCTTCCCACACCATCATACGTGCCGCTGCTGCAACAGACATTTTTCCATTTACAGTAATCGGCTGTTTTGTCATTACTTTTTCAATTGGTGTATCTTTTGCTACACCAATCATATCTTTAGACGTTACAATGCCCAGCACTTTATTTGTTTCATCTACAATCGGATAACGGCCATGCATCGTTTCTTCATTATACTTATGCCATCTTTCGGCTGTATCATTCGGCTGTAAACATATCGTCTCTTCAATTGGTGTTAAAATATCTTCAACAAGAACAATTTCTTTTTTTATAAGCTGATCATAAATAGCACGGTTAATAAGCGTGGCTACTGTAAATGTATCATAGCTGCTCGAAATAATCGGGAGCTTTAACTCATCTGCTAATTTCTTCACATGTTCTTCCGTATCGAATCCACCTGTAATAAGTACAGCTGCACCCTCTTCAAGTGCTAATTGATGTGCTTGTGTACGGTTTCCGATAATAAGTAAATTTCCGGCTTCTGTATAGCGCATCATCGCTTCTAGTTTCATTGCCCCAATTACAAATTTATTTAACGTTTTATGTAAACCTTCTCTTCCGCCAAGTACTTGACCATCAACAATGTTAACAACTTCCGCAAATGTTAGCTTTTCAATATTTTCTTTCTTTTTTTGTTCAATGCGAATTGTCCCAACCCGTTCAATTGTACTTACATATCCTTTATTTTCCGCATCTTTAATTGCACGATACGCCGTTCCCTCACTCACGCTCAACTCTTTTGCAATTTGGCGCACAGAAATTTTATGCCCAATTGGCAAACTGTTGATATACTCCAAAATTTGGTTGTGTTTCGTAGCCAACTAATTTCACCATACTTTCTTTTCCCTAAATTCTTCATGTGTTGTATTTTTAGTATACTATATTTCCAAAACTGTTACACTTCATGTTTCTATATCTGTACTATTTTTTTTATAACAAATCTATACAAGTTTCTTACAATAATGTAATTTCCTTGTCACTTCATTCGATGGTTCGTTTCATTTCCTTATCGTACAATGAAAACAAGAAATAAGAGAAAAGGAGCGATATGATATGAAAAAAATTTTAAACATCATCGGTGCGGTATTGTTAGCGTTTGTGGACGGAAAGAAAGTAGCGCTAGCATTAAACGAAACAGCAGAAATAGAAACAGATACATCACAATATAACAATGATATAACAAACACAACATTTACATTATACCCTTCTCACATTTAAAAACCTTCACTTTGCTGTGCAAAATGAAGGTTTCCTTTTTTACAATTCAATGCCTTCCCCAGGTTCTAATACTTTTCCTACACCGCTCGTTAGTTTCTCGGCAAATTGATGCGGATCTTGTTCGATCACTGGGAATGTATTATAGTGCATCGGCACAACAACTTTTGCCCCGATCCATTCAGCTGCGAGCGCGGCATCTTCTGGTCCCATAGTAAAGTTATCTCCAATTGGTAAAAATGCCACATCAATCGCATGACGAGAGCCAATTAATTTCATATCAGAAAACAACGCTGTATCTCCGGCATGATAAATTGTTTTCCCTTCTGCCGTAAATATAATTCCAGCTGGCATTCCTGTATATGTAATGGTTTGATTCTCTTCATCCACATAGCTAGAACCATGAAATGCCTGTGTAAACTTCACTGTTCCAAAATCAAATGTATGAGAACCACCGATATGCATTGGATGTGTTTGAACACCTTTCCAACCTAAAAATGTCGCAAGTTCAAACGGCGCAATGACAACTGCATTATGTTTCTTCGCTAGTTCAACTGTATCTCCAACATGATCACCATGACCATGAGATAGGATAATCGCATCTACTGTTACATCTTCAACTTTTAAATCTGTTTTCGGATTGCCGGTAAGAAATGGATCAATTAAAATAATCTTTCCATTTGTTTCAATCTTTACAAAGGAATGACCGTGATACGATACTTTCATTTATTTACTCCTCCTTTGTTTATATTCCTCCTCTTATTCTACACGATTTCACAATTTCCTGTCTTTTCAAACATCGATTCGCTTGTCAGAATACTTTCACTCGATGTAAAGTTATACATGTAATGAAAATTTCGGAGGTGCGAATCTATGAATACTAGATTAGAAAAATTAATGCAATGGCTGCAAGAACAAAATACAGAAGCTGCATTCTTAACTTCTACACCGAGCGTCTTCTATATGACAAATTTCCACTGTGAACCGCATGAAAGACTACTTGGCCTATTTGTATTCCAAGAAAAAGAACCGATGTTAATTTGCCCAAAAATGGAAGAGGGCCATGCGAGAGGCGCTGGTTGGACTCATGAAATTATTGGGTATACAGATACAGACAACCCATGGGATATGATCGCAAAAGCAATTGAAGCACGCGGCATTGATGCAGGTGCAGTAGCAATTGAAAAAGAACATTTAAATGTCGAACGTTACGAGCTCTTATCACAATTATTCCCAAAAGCAACGTTCAGATCTGCTGAAGAAAAAGTACGCGAACTTCGCTTAATTAAAGACGAAAAAGAGCTTGCGATTTTACGCGAAGCTGCTGCGATGGCTGATTATGCAGTTGAAATTGGGGTAAATGCCATTCAAGAGAATCGCACTGAACTTGAAGTGCTTGCAACAATCGAGCATGAATTAAAGAAAAAAGGCATACATAAAATGTCCTTTGACACAATGGTACTAACTGGTGCAAACTCTGCACTTCCACACGGCGTTCCTGGTGCAAATAAAATGCAACGCGGTGATTTCGTTCTATTTGACCTAGGTGTCATTATTGACGGCTATTGCTCTGATATTACACGTACAGTTGCATTTGGCGAAATTTCCGACGAACAAAAGCACATTTATGAAACTGTATTGAAAGGTCAATTAAACGCTGTTGAATCATGTAAACCAGGCGCAACATTTAGTGAAATCGACCGTGCTGCTCGTTCTGTAATCGCAGATGCTGGCTTCGGTGACTTCTTCCCACACCGCCTTGGTCATGGACTTGGCATTAGTGTTCACGAATTTCCAGACGTAAAAGAAGGTAACAACTCTCCATTGCGTGAAGGAATGGTCTTCACAATCGAACCAGGTATTTACGTACCAAACGTAGGCGGCGTTCGTATTGAAGATGATGTTTACATTACAAAAGATGGCGTAGAAATTTTAACGAAGTTCCCGAAAGAGTTGCAGTTTGTGAAATAATTATCGTGCAAAAAAGAAGGTACCTTAAAAAGTACCTTCTTTTCTTTCCCTAATTTTTAATTGAAGTAGTACGAGAATGATTGATATGACATGTATACCAATCGCTACCGACATACAAAATCCGCTTATAAACTCACTTATGGCTCCTTCATAGTACCGCTCTACATAGCAAGATACTCCAATTAAGAATATGATTATATAAATAATTACGTATATTCCTTTCATGGTAACTCCTTTATAAAAAATACATTCTACTCTCTTATTTCATAGTAGCTCGGACATTATCCAGAATCATTACAACTTCTGTCCTCATATCAACAGAAGGCTCCACTTCCCCTTGAACGGAGTATCAATATAAGTATTCTTCTCCGTCACGTATTTCCCGGAAAATTGTCTCTACGTACATTTTTCCGTCGTTTCATGTCAACAAAACTTCCTTCATATGAGACCCATTAAGTAGCTCATCCACTCAACTTTCATTCGTTCCCTCGCCTTTTTTATGCACTTTTCTTATATGTACATCGTTTATTTACATCGCTAAAAATCACTTCTAAATCATTCCCATCTCTTTTCATTTGCTGTTTTGAGATGAAGGAATCTCCGTAATCAAGAATATATGAACCTCCTTTATTCTCTTGTTTATATGCCCCTTTATATTTATCTTCTTTTTTCTGGTCATTTGTATACATCTCTACCAAATGATAAATAATATCCTTTTTCTTTTCCTTTTTTGTAACCGTTTCAAATTTATAGTATACCGGACATTGATTTTGTTTCTCTTGAGACAGTTCCCATGTCCCGTCTATTCCATCATTTCCACACGCACTTAACATAGCTGTACATGCAGCAGTAAATGCAAATCTAAAAAACGTCCTACCCATTCTTTTTTCCCTCATTTTATGTGTCATCCTTAATTATGAATTATATATAGATCTATTTTAATTTTTCAACATCAAAGTTGCTGTTATGTAAAACAAAAAGTTACCTGCACTCGTTTGCTCGTTTTGTTTTAACATTGCCTGTGGCAGAAAAGGGCCCTGACCGCTCCAAGTATGACCAGCCGCCCTCGCCCATCTAAAAAAAGTGGTTTTTATGTTAGTTTTTCAAATCGTATTTATATATATTGAAATTAGTAGCGCTAAATCCATATTATACCACGTAATTTTCTTCCTCGATTAACAATTCCCCTAAAATTTTCTCTAAATTAGTATTTATATTTTTCAATCACTTCATTGCATATCAATTATCCGGAGGTTGAGATTTATTCCACGATAACTGTATCAGCCTCTAAATCTTCAAAACAAAGGTTTACAGTACGTTTTAATGCTCTTGTCCGGTGAATCGTTCCCGCTGGAATTCGCAACGTATCATTTGGCTTCAAAGTAATCGTTTCGCGGTCTTGAAAATCAATCAAGAGCTCTCCTTCTAATACTATAAATAGTTCATCAGAATTTGAATGGAAGTGCCAGTCATATTCTCCTGTAAAAACAGCAATGCGTAAACAGTGATTATTTACATTGGAAACAACGAAATTTTTATGATTGTCTGTGATATGTTTTGTAATCTCTAATAAATTAATTTTTTCTAGATTCATTTCTTTTGTCAGTTCATTCTTCATATTTATCACTCCATTATCCAAATGATATATTACAATTTCTTCTAATTTCATCATATCAAATCTTCTTCTAGTTTAGCGAAAAAAATTCCGAAAAATCAAACTAATGAATTGACCTAAAAATTAACTCGTGTTAATTTATTAATACGAGTTAATTTTTTAAGAACAAGGAGTAGAGTATGAACGAGAAAATTCCACTACGAGAAATCAAAAAAGCCCGAACAAAAATCAAGCTATTTCACACGGCATTAGACATCATCGGAGAGAAATCCTTTCGAGAAGTATACGTAGAAGAATTATGCGACCAAGTAGAAATTTCGAAGGTAACATTTTTTAAAATGTTCTCTCGAAAAGAAGACATTCTTATTTATTTTATGAGGTTATGGTTAACAGATCGTATGTTGGAACTACAAGAAACAAACAAAAAAGGAATGGCTGCACTTCGCCATATTTTTGAAGCAGTTTCAAAGTATGCAAAAGAAAAACCTGGACTGATGCTGAGCTTAATTGCTTTCCTCGCTGAAGAAAAAATGCATCCTTGTCTGCCTCATTTAACCGATGCAGAAATTCACCTATTATATCCCGAAAAAGAAGAACAAGTACGAAAGCTCATTCCAAATTTGAATGAAGTATTTGCAAACTGCGTAGAAGAAGGAAAAGCCGCAGGTGAAATTACGCTTAAGATGGACACTTCACAGATTGCAAAACTATTACACTCTATTTTTTACGGCGCCTATTTAACATCTCATGTCTTTCAAACCCAACATGTAATGGACATGTACGACCTTCATTTACGTATATTAAATCCAAAATAAAAGAGGGATGAATGATGAAACCTGTAATGCATGGACGTTATACCGCGCAGATGGCCGATTCCTTTGTAGTATTTGTAATTGGTATGCGCATTAATAAACTGTTTGCTGTTTCGAAGTGGTTACCAATAGCCCGAGCAATGGGTGGAATGCTGAAAGAGTTATATGAAAATAAAGAACTAGGTTTTCTCGGTACAGAGTCTTTCTTCAACGGCCGCACCATCTTACAAATTCAATATTGGAAGTCCTTTGAAGCCCTTGAACATTATGCACGTCATGCCTCCTTACATGTAGAGGCATGGAAAAGTTTCAATCTAAAAGCCTCAAAAACGAAAACAGTTGGTATTTTTCATGAAACATATGTGATTGAGAAAGGCCAATATGAAAGTGTATATGTAAACATGCCGCGTTTTGGATTAGCTAAGGCAGGGGAATTGGTTCCTGTAAATAAGAAAAACGAAACGGCTCGAGCACGTATGAAATAATAATAAAAGCGACTATCAGCCGATAGTCGCTTTACAGTCTTTCTTATGATAAAGCGGGTGCTTTTTCAAGAAGCTCTTTTGCATCTGCATATTGTAAATCATGCGCTTCTGCAACTGCTTCAAATGTTACGTAGCCATCTAATGTATTAATACCTTTTAATAAGGCAGTGTTATCTAAGCAAGCTTTTTTATAACCTTTGTTTGCGATTTGTACTGCGTATGGTACTGTTACGTTTGTTAACGCAATTGTTGATGTACGTGGAACCGCACCTGGCATATTTGCAACTGCGTAATGAACAACGCCATGTTTTTCGTAAGTTGGGTTGTCATGTGTTGTAATGCGGTCAGTTGTTTCAAAAATACCACCTTGGTCAATTGCGATGTCAACTACAACAGAACCTGGTTCCATAGATTGAATCATTTCTTCTGTTACAAGTTTTGGCGCTTTTGCACCTGGAATTAATACGGCACCGATCACAAGGTCAGATTCTTTTACAGCTTCTGCAATGTTATATGGGTTAGACATTAATGTTGTTACTTGGTTGCCGAAGATATCATCTAATTGACGAAGACGATCTGGGCTTAAGTCAATGATTGTTACATCCGCGCCTAGACCAACAGCAATTTTCGCTGCGTTCGTACCAGCTTGACCACCGCCGATAATTGTTACTTTGCCGCGTTTTACTCCCGGAACGCCAGCAAGTAAAATACCTTTACCGCCTTTATTTTTTTCAAGGAACTGCGCACCAATTTGCGCAGACATGCGGCCTGCTACTTCGCTCATAGGTGCAAGTAATGGTAAAGAATGGTTGTCTAATTGAACTGTTTCATAAGCGATACCAACTACTTTGTTGTCAATTAATGCTTTTGTTAATTCTGGTTCTGGAGCTAAGTGTAAGTATGTGAATAAAATTAAACCTTCGCGGAAATAGCCGTATTCACTTGGAATTGGCTCTTTTACTTTCATAACCATCTCTTGATTCCAAGCTTCTTGTGCTGTTTCTACAATTGTTGCGCCTGCTTCAACATACGCTTCATTTGTAAATCCAGATCCTAAACCAGCACCTTTTTGAACAAAAACTTCATGACCATTGTGAACTAAATGAACAACACCCGCTGGCGTCATTGCTACACGATTTTCGTTGTTTTTAATTTCTGTTGGTACACCGATACGCATTGGAAATTCCCCCTTGAAATGATAAAGTGAAACTTTAATCAATGGGGGGGTTCTTCATCCCCCATTGATTATTAGTTGAACCAATCGGGCTTTTACGGGCAGTTTATCTCCCACCTAACTTCTTTGCCTTTGCTGAATTTTGAAGTGGGAGTATTACTTACTGCCCGTTAAAGCGAGATAAAAATTACCCCTGACTAATTTTATAGCATCTATACTCTTAGAAAACGCTTTCTATACCTTTATATTTTATCATACATCTTCATTTTTTGACAAAAAGAATACAAGTTGTCCGATAAAATTTGTCTAATTTTGACGATAGCGATGAATGACATCAACTGCTCCTGTTACTTCTATAACGGTCCCCGTAATCATATCTGAATCTTCCTCACATAAAAAAGAAATTGTACGAGCGATATCTTCCCCTGTACCAGAACGCCCAATCGGTGTACGAGAATCAGGTAGTGTACGTGCCGTCGCAATTGTCGCTTCTTTCATATCACCAATAATATCACCGGGACATATCATATTTGATGTAATTCCATATTCAGCTTCTTCATAAGCAATTGTTTTCGTGAG
The DNA here is from genome assembly GCF_030756675.1 of Bacillus multifaciens. Classification (GTDB taxonomy): domain Bacteria; phylum Bacillota; class Bacilli; order Bacillales; family Bacillaceae_G; genus Bacillus_A; species Bacillus_A multifaciens. The sequence goes on along the minus strand of NZ_JAVBXD010000002.1, from coordinate 8,942 downwards.
CGAAACTAGTCCGACTTTTGCAGCTGCAAAAGCAGAGCGATATACCCATCCCGGCGCACTATCTGCTCCTTGAAATCCATAATTCACAATACGACCAAATTTTTGCTGGCGCATAATCGGAATAACAAGCTTTAGCAAGTGAAATACGGCCGTTAAATTACCATGAATCATTTCATTCCATTCATCATCTTTATATTCAACTAACTTTTTACGCTCGAATACGTAAGGACCTGCATTATTAATAAGAAAGTCAATACGGCCAAAACGTTCCATCGCTTTTGTTACTACTGTATGTAAATCTTCTTGTTTCGTTACATCCGCTTGCACAAATTGCATGCGATGCGCAAGATTTTTATATTGCTGCTTTAATGTTTCCATCGCTTGTACATCGCTGCGATATGTCACTGTTACCGAGTATCCTTTATGTAATAAACTCTCTGTTACTTTCTTCCCTAAACCTTTTGTACCGGCTGTAATGAGCGCATGTCTCACAAACATAAGCCTCCTTTTTTCTTGCTATACTTCATATGTAACAACTTCTTTATACAATTACAACTAATATGTTTGAAACAGAGTTTTCGAAATTCTGTAACGTTTCTGTCAAACACTTTTCCATAATTTACTTTATAATAAAGATGTAAAGAGTTATAACGCTTATAAATCGGGGAGGAATCGTTCATGAATACTACATATACAAATATTTTAATCGCAGTTGATGGTTCTAAGGAAGCTGAAAAAGCATTTAAAAAAGCAATTCAAGTTGCAAAACGTAACGATGCTACATTAACAATCGCTCATATCGTTGACGTCAAGGCTTATTCTGCAGTAGAAGCATATAGCCGTGCAATCGCAGAGCGCGCAAATTTATTTGCTGAAGATTTGTTAGAAGACTACAAAAAGGTTGCACTAGATGCAGGACTTACAAAAGTAGAAACTGTATTAGAATTCGGTAATCCAAAATCAAAAATCTCAAAAGATATTGCACCAAAAAACAAAGTTGATTTAATTATTTGCGGTGCAACTGGTTTAAATGCAGTAGAACGTTTCTTAATCGGTAGCGTTTCTGAACATATTATTCGCTATGCGAAATGCGATGTCCTTGTTGTTCGCGGCGAAGAAGAACAAGGCGAAATTTAATAACTATAATAAATCAGCACCAAGCCTCTATGTAATGGCTTGGTGTTTTTTTCATTCATTTGAAATAAATTTGTCTTCTGCGGTTATGATAAGAAAAAAAGAATGGGGGAAATAACATGGAAAGTTCTGAGCGTATTATCCTTGACCTAAATGGCCAAGAAATCGACATGGTAGAAACAATTTGTGCTCACTTTAAAGAAAAACACGGTGTAGAATTAAGTCATGGCGCCCTTTTTCGCGACTTAATGGACATCGAATATATTCGCATTACAGAAGGAAAACACAAATACGACTGAAAAATATAGACGCTAGGTTGCTTAGAATATACAAGCAACCTTTTCCTTTATGCATACACTATATATATGTCCAAGCATAAAGGTGTGATTATTTTTGAATAACGAAAAGGAACAAAACAGCGAAACTTCAGTCAAAAGCAAACGCACTACTCCCTTTATAAACTTATGTATCTTTACTCTTCCCGGCTGTAATGTAACAGAAAAACAAATTAAGCAGCAAGTTGAGTTAGCAACAAAAATATGGAATATACAATTTGTTATTACTAACATCACAACGCTGAAAGATTTTTCAGTTCGAACGAATGATACTTCATTTCGAAAAAAACAAAGTAAAAACATAAAGCACTTATTTAATGAAAGAAAATACCTCTTTCCAAACCCAAGCAGCATTTCAATCTTTTATACAAACGCAAGACACCTCTCAAGTAATACAACAGGACGATCATTCCCTTCCCTTATGACACAAAGCCGGTTTAATCATATTATTCTCACAAAATCTGCATTAGAAAATACACTTGCGCATGAACTCGGACATATTTTATTCTACGCTCATCGAAAACTACAAGGAAAAAATCCTGATACAAACTCTTATCGAACACATAGTCTAGATTCTAAAAATATTATGTTTGGAACTGCCACAACCCGTAAACGGCAAACAACATCTCTGCAAAGAATGAAAGCATTAGAAAGTACATTAATTAAATATATGTAACAATCATAAAAACCCCCGTGAAATATTATATGTTCACGGGGGGTTCTACTCGCTCTTTCGCTTTTTGAAGTGCTTGCCCAATTTGTTCGAATCCTGTACCACCTGCACTATTTCTTCTTTTTACTGCAGCATACGGCGAAAGGACTTCGTATAAATCCTCCTCAAATAATGGACTCATCTCTTGATAAGTTGTTAACGGTAGATCAAGTAAATATACACCTTTATTAATGCAAAGAAGGACAAGCTTTCCTACAATTTCATGCGCCTGACGAAATGGTAATCCTTTACTCGCTAAATAATCTGCGATTTCGGTCGCATTTGAAAAGTCTTGCGTAACAGCTTTCGCCATATTATCTTTTTTCACTGTCATCGTCTCAAGCATACCGGCCATTACATGTAAACAGCCTTTTACTGTACGGACTGTATCAAACATGCCTTCTTTATCTTCTTGCAAATCTTTATTGTAAGCAAGAGGCAATCCTTTCATAACTGTTAATAAACTAAACAAGTTGCCGTATACCCTTCCTGTTTTCCCGCGAATGAGCTCTGCCATATCCGGATTTTTCTTTTGCGGCATAATGCTACTGCCTGTTGCATAACGATCGCTCATTTCAATAAACTGAAATTCCTGGCTGCTCCATAAAATCAATTCTTCACAAAAACGCGATAAATGCATCATTAATATAGAAGCATTACTTAAAAATTCAAGAATGAAATCACGGTCGCTTACTGCGTCTAAACTATTCTCATATATTCCATCAAATCCGAGCAGCTGTGCACTATATTCACGATCAATCGGGAATGTTGTCCCAGCAAGTGCCCCGGCTCCGAGCGGAGAAATATTAATACGCCCTAGTGAATCTGTAAAACGATTCGCATCACGTTCTAACATCCAAAAATACGCAAGAAGATGATGCGCAAAAGAAATTGGCTGTGCACGCTGTAAATGCGTATATCCTGGCATAATTGTTTCAATATGTTTTTCTGCTTGCACTGTAAGTACAGTCTGCACTTGCTTCACTGCCTCGATAATAAGCTGCACTTCATTTCGCAAATACAAATGCATGTCGGTTGCTACTTGATCATTACGGCTTCTTCCTGTATGCAGCTTACCGCCAACTTCACCAATATGCTGAATTAACATTTTTTCAATGTTCAAATGAATATCTTCTGCTTCAACAGAAAACGCAAGTTCCTGCTTCTTCGCCTTTTCCAGTAAATGCTGAAGGCCATTTTTAATTTTTTCTCCTTCTTCCGTTGTCACGATGCCGCATTTCACAAGCATCGTCACATGCGCGATACTTCCTTCTATATCTTCTATTGCTAATTGCTGGTCAAAGGAGATGGAAGCTCCAAACTCCTCGACCCACTGTTCAGCCTGCTCTGTAAAGCGACCGCCCCAAAGTTTACTCATGCCTCCACCTTCTTTTGACTCACTTGACTATATACTTTTGTTGGTAAACCAAATAATGAAATAAATCCAATTGCTGCATCGTGATTAAATTCATCTTCTACTGTATATGTTGCTAATTTTTCATCGTATAGAGAATAATCCGATTTACGTCCTTCTACAATTGCATGTCCTTTAAATAGTTTGACACGTACTGTACCTGTCACATGTTTTTGCGTTTCTTGTAAAAAGGCAGCAAGGGCATCTTTTAAAGGCGAGAACCATAAACCGTTATAAATGAGCTCTGTTAATTTTTGTTCAATCATCGGTTTGAAGTGCGCTACTTCTTTTACAAGCGTTAAATCTTCTAATTCTTTATGTGCAGTAAGTAACGTCATTGCTGCTGGGCATTCATACACTTCACGTGACTTAATACCGACAAGACGATTTTCTACGTGATCAATGCGGCCAACCCCATGCTTACCAGCAAGAGAATTTAACGTTTTAATTAACTCCGCCAAAGAATACGATACACCATCTAATGTCGTTGGCACTCCTGCTTCAAACCCAATTTCTACAAACTCAGGTGTGTTTGGTGTATTCTCCAGTGCTGCCGTCATTTCATATGCTTCTTCTGGCGGCGCTGCCCATGGGTCTTCTAAAATCCCGCATTCATTGCTTCGTCCCCATAAGTTTTGATCAATGGAGAACGGGCTGTCTAAGTTAATCGGAATTGGCACATCGTTTTCTTTTGCATACGCAATTTCCTCTTCACGTGACCATTTCCATTCACGCACTGGTGCAATTACTTCTAAATACGGATTTAACGCTTGAATCGAAACTTCAAAACGCACTTGGTCGTTTCCTTTTCCAGTACATCCATGCGCAACTGCACTTGCTCCTTCCGTCTTCGCGATTTCTACCAACTTCTTCGCAATTAACGGACGAGACAATGCAGATACAAGTGGATATTTCCCTTCGTATAACGTATGAGCTTGCAGTGCTTTCAATGCATATTCATTCGCAAACTCTTCTTGCACGTCAATCATATATGATTTAATCGCTCCAACAGATAATGCTTTTTCTTTCACAAATTCTAAATCTTTTCCTTCCCCTAAATCTAAACAAAGTGCAATCACATCGTATCCTTTTTCTTGTAACCACTTAATCGCAACGGAAGTATCAAGGCCTCCGGAATATGCTAATACCACTTTCTTGTTCTCCATTTTACATCCCCCCGAAAAGAATATTTATTCATTTTTATTAATATTAATTCATAATTTATCATCTTTTTAAAAATGGCGCAAGGGATATTTGCAAATATTTTTTAAACAATTCCATCGAAGTTCATTCCCTTTTTCGATACAATAGAAACAGAAAATGGAGGGAAGATGCATGAAACAATATTTCACATATAATAAGCATCTAGGCATTGAAACACCTGATTTACAAGAAGAATGGGAAGAGATTCCTACCGCTGTGCAGCATGCTATTTTATTAAAGTGGGAACAAATTCGCGGAAAAATACCTGACCGAATTCAAGAGCTTGAACAGATCATTAATACGAAACAACATAAATTAAATAACGAAGAAAATTTTGAGCTTTCCTGTAAATTGAATACAGAAATTGCTGATCTCGCCTCCATCATTAACGACCTTTGGCTTTGGTATCGCCTCACGCAAAATGTTTCTGAAGGGAAGGCGCATCAATAATACTTATTGGGAGTTTACACACTTTATTCTGAAATACAATTTCTTTCATAGGAGATTTTAATATACTTTGGAATGTAAGGTCTGCCAGTAAAAGTAGAAGGATCTATGGAGGCAAAGAATGATTTCCTGTTTTCATACACGTTCTTCATAATTGCTTAATTCGTTTCTGCTGGCAGATTTATATAATCTTATTACTTCATTGTTTTTAAATTTTTAACACTTCTCTAGACACATTTCCCACCAATCAAACTATTACGGACTTCTTTTTTCTACTACATTCTCCGCAAACGCTTTCAAAGATAGTTAAATAAAAAAAGAAAGCTTCTTCAAATACGATGCACTTAAATAAAAAAGTGTATGAAATATTATAATGATGTTGTTTCCAGCTAAGGTGAATGTATATTGTCATTCGTATTTTTCTTTACAGAAATAGAATGCATACTTTCTTGGTAAGTAGCTCTTTCCATCAAACGATAGACTAAATCATCTAATTCTTGGCTGCATACAACTACCTTTTCATGATTAAATCCGTACATTCTTACAAGAATAGTTAGTTCCTCTCTTTTTTTCTCTATGCTTGCTTGTATACCTATTATTTTCATACGAATCTCTCCAGTCATCCCTTATATGACTCGAATTATAGGAAATATTCATTTTAAAATGAATATTATGTAATTAATTAAAGTAAATTTCTATATAAATTCACTTTAAAAAACGACATAAAACCATCTTTTTTTAAGTTGGCGAGAGCATCTGACCATGCATAGAAACGGTCAGGGCCTTTTTCTGCCACATGCGAAGTTTAAACAAAGGGAGAAAGCGAGTGGAAGCTCCTTTTTTTCTGCATAGCAGCAATCTATATGTCGAAAAATCAAAATGGATTTAAATTGTTACAGTGCACAAAATTTCATTTTTCATCACAAAAAACTTCGACAGCAAATATTAGTTTATTACACCTTATCCTCTCATATTTACGAAGTATGTAGGTTTTTCTTTGCCCATTTGCAGTTTCCAACAACATACATTTTTCAAAAGTATGATATAATAGTATAAAATCTTTTACAGAAAGGATTTAGATATCATGATCGCTCGAAGGAGCATGTGGCATCGAAAAGACGAATCTTACACGTAGCGTATTTTTTTGCCTAGATACTTTGTCTAGCGAAAAAAATACGAAAGTGGGGAAATTATGATTGCCCGAAGGATAATTTGGCAGCGAAAAGACTCTTCTTATACGTAGCGTTTTGTTTAGGTTGTTTGACACTTACTAAACAAAACCTAGAAGAGAATAGGATTGCTAAATAAAAAATCCTACTCTAAGTTTTGTTTAGTCTAATTTAGGCCTAAACTAAAACGAAAGTAGGGAGAATTGATGGACGAGAGGATTATTCGTTATTTCTTCAGTGATATATAGCGGAGTTAGACGTACGTAAACTAACTGCTGCTATATAGGCGTAGTTAATTTATGAACAGTAGAAAACTACTAACTACGGAGAGAAGGAATAACGATGGAGAACATCCAAAGTCGACAAATTATTAAAGAAATTTTTATGGTTTTACTTGGTTCATTTATTTTAGCTACCGTGCTATATCACATTCATTTTCAAAACCACTTAACTGAAGGTGGCTTTGTCGGAATGGCGCTGTTTCTACAAAACTTTTTTGATATTTCACCGTCCATTTCAACGGTTTTAATGGATATTCCAGTCATTTTACTATGCGCTACATTTTTAGGTAAAAAAATGGTCGGCTATTCATTTATCGGTTCAATTTCATTCGGAGTGTTTTATTCTTTAATGGAAAATTATTCTCCGTTTACGGTTGATTTATCTAATTATTTATTTGTAGCTGCAGTAATAGGCGGAGCTTTAGCTGGGGTTGGACTTGGTTTTATTTTACGATTCGGCGGTGCAACAGGCGGAGATGAAATTTTAACAATTGTATTGAGTAAAAAAACACGCTTTACAGTTGGGCAAATTTTCTTCGCTTTTGACGTAATTGTCATTGCACTTTCACTATACTATTTAACATGGACTCAGATTGCCTTTACGATTCTTTCCTTTGCTGTTCAGGCAAAAGTACTAGATTTAATTTATTATCCAGCAAAGGAAAAGAAAACAGTGGCAATTCCGTTACCAAAACAACATGCAACAAATTAGAAGCGAAAGGCAGCTGCCTTTCGCTTTTTATTTTTGGCGTAAATAACGCATTTGATAAAATCGATTCGCAAATTCTGTCACGCTCCGCGTTAACCGGTAATTCGCCGCCGATCCAACCGCAATTCCAAGAACTGGCACACCTTGAAACAACTTACGGCGCAGTGAATAAATAATGAACGTTTTCAAAATTTGTTTTAGCAGTACTTGGACAGACGCTGGATTTAATACTTCCTCTTCTCCCTCATAAAAGAATGGAGCTGATTCTTCTTGCTTTAACTCTTGCTGTAAATTGTACCAAGCATACTGCTGCAAATGCGCTGGCAATATAGCCGCATGAAACACTTTTAACGCTAACATCATTTCATACGGTTTATTCACATCATGGCCAAATGATGTGGCGATAAGCTGCACAGCTTTCACATTTAAAGCAATCAATACAGGAAAATCTGCACTTAATAATAAAAAGCCGCCAATGCCTGTTACTCCTCCTTGCACGAAAGAATATAAACGATGACGAGCTGTTTGTTGTTCTGCTATGTATGTTAATTGATAAATGGAGAGTTCTCTCATTTCTTCAATATGTTCAATGGAATCATTAAACACACGTGCCGCTCCTAAAATGCGCCCACGTGCATCAAGCTGAGACTGCGAGCTTTGCATGAACGCATGTAAATGAAAGAGCCATCCATCTGCTTTTGAAAAAAATTCATTTCGTTTCTTCTCTGACAACTTCGAAAATGTACGATTTAACCATTTATCAAACATTTGCTGAAAATCCGTTGATTCGTGTTGCACCAGTTGCTGCTCCCAGCTTTTTAGCTCATGTAAAATTCGTTCCTCGCCCTTTGACAGCATACAAACATCCCCTTGAATTATTTTTCTACATTGTAATATATTTGCTGCGAGAGGCCGTACGCCCTGTTTTTTTCTGAAAAATATGTTATTTTTAAATAAGTCGTAATGAAAAGGGAGGCATGTTATGTATCCGCGTGCAAAAGCATTAGGCATTATTAAACACAATGATTGCATCCTCGTTGAAGAATACAATGGAGAACATGAAACTGGTGAGGGATATTATTATCGACCACTTGGAGGAACAATTGAACTTGGGGAATACGGGGCGCAAACTGTTATCCGAGAATTTGAAGAAGAACTTGGCGTCACTGTAAAAATTGATACATACTTAGGCTGTCTAGAAAACATCTTTCAAACAGGCAATACAATTGGTCATGAACTAGTCCAATTATATTCTGCCCACTTTTCAAACAAAGAACTTTATAAACAGAATCGATTCACAATAACAGAAGGAGATAACATCTCTTATGGTGTATGGGTCCCGACTGAAACATTTTTACAAGGTGAAAAAACATTATACCCAAACGGATTAACCGAACTACTTTCAAAAAAATAACAGAAAAAAGACGGGAATCATCCCGTCTTTTTCAGGCTGTGGAGAAAGCCTTCTCCACAGCCTGTTTTTGTGTCTGAACATCTTTTTATCTGTCAACACTGATAAAAAAGATGCAAAGGAGCGA
>NZ_JAVBXD010000029.1 GCF_030756675.1 Bacillus multifaciens | reverse complement strand
GATTTGCGAAAAATTAGAATACCCATTGGAGAAAACCCTTTATAGCTTAATCAACTTTGGAAATACCTCTGCTGCAACAATTCCTTTAGCTCTTGACCTTGGAATCCGTGAGGGAAAAGTCAAAAATGGCGATCGAGTTCTTATGTACGGTTTTGGATCTGGTTTGGTTCACGCTGGGCAACTTTTAGAATTAAATTTTGATGAACAAATTAATACTCCTACACCGTTGTGATGAATACCCAATAATTATTTAGCTAACCAATGATTTGATGAACAGGGCTGCTCTTATCGAAATACTGCTTTTCTTATTCACTACTATAGAGGAACTTAATACTCTTAAAAATAACTTCAATATTAATAAACCTAACCTTTATCGGAAAATGTGCAAGAAAACTCCATCTTCAAAACGTTCAAGGTATAGCCAAGTTTAAGGTGGAGATGAATTGCCGGTATATTCATAAAAATATTTTCATATTAACACGAATGTGCGTTCTTTTCTACTGTTTTGTAATATCATAAAGAAAAGAAGGAGGTGAAAATGATGAAGAAAGAATATACAACTTATCAAATTTGGATCAAAAAAGGGCATAAATTATATCCTTACTTCCTAGAAATGTGTCAAAATGCAAAAAATCTCTATAACACAACAAACTTCTACATTCGCCAAGTATATACGGCCTTACGAACAGAGAAGTCATTACAGCCACTTCAACAAGAAGTTCTCCATACATTACAAGCATATATTGAAATCATGAATGAAAATCAACTTCGTTCGTATCAAAAAAAATTACAAAAGCAGAAAGAAAAGCCGGTAGAAGAACGGAAAGAAATCAAGTGTAATCTGTATACGTTACCGACAAAAGAGAGATCCTTCCTATCCTATAACTTCCTAGATTGTTTGTTTAAAACAATGAAGCAACAAGACTATATAAACCTACCATCACAAGTGAATCAAGCCGTTATGAGAAAGCTTTATCAAAACTGGGATTCATTTTTTTGTGCCATGAAAAAATACAAAACACATCCTTTTGCTTTTACTGGTAAACCTCGTATTCCAAACTATATCAAATTATCTATGAGAGAAGTTGTATTCACAAATCAAGTATGTAAACTCCAAGATAAGTATATTCGTTTTCCAAAGACAAGTATCAAATTAAATATCGGTAAATTGTTCGGACAGATCCAAAATCTAAAAGAGGTCCGTGTTTCTTCTGCTTATGGGAAGTTTAAGGTAGAAATTGTGACAGAACAGTTTGAGCCATCACCTAAGCATGTTTACAACAACCGTTACATGAGTATTGATTTAGGAATCCATAACATTGCAACCATCGTAACGAATACAGGGGCTACTCCTGTGCTAGTAAAGGGCAATGTGATCAAAAGCATTAATCAATACTACAACAAACAAAAGGCGCATTTACTGGGCATTCTTCGTCATGGAAAAGAACCAAAAGAAGGACCTCACACATCAAAACGTTTAGAGAGGCTTCATGAGAAACGGTTTCTCAAAATAAAGGATCTCTTTCATAAAATGAGTTATCATATTGTTCAGTTTGCGATTCAACAGGAAATTTCTACGATTATGATTGGGAAAAATACAGCATGGAAACAAAACAGCGAGATGGGAAAACGACAGAATCAATCCTTTTGCCATATCCCACATAATCTACTCATTGAAATGATCAACTACAAGGCGAAGAGGCAAGGTATCATGGTAAAAGTGGTGGAAGAATCGTATACAAGCAAGGCATCCTTTCTAGACAATGATACGATTCCAATTTACGGTGAGGAAGACATCCTTGTATTCAGTGGGAAACGTCTCAAACGCGGCTTGTATCGTACGAAAGAGAACAAGCTACTGAACGCTGATGTGAATGGTGCCTATAACATTTTAAAAAAAGCAGTTCCAAAGGCATTTGCCGATGGAATAGAGGGGTTGTGCCATCTGGCAGCTGTGTCAACTCCACTTGTGTTAAGCATCTCTTGAAGATGATACATGAGAAACCCCCACTTCAAGATCCGAGGGAGATAAGTGGCGGGAGTTTTCATTCTTAATTTTGCTTCTAGTATAATCGATTTAGTCGTTATTATAAAATAAGTTTCAAAGGAGGGGTTATTTTTGAAAAGAGTGAATGTAGTTTCAGCTTTCATTTATGATAGTAATGAAAATATACTAATAGTTAAAAATAGGAAAGGGGATTCTTTTTATTGGGGGCTTCCAGGCGGAGCGGTTGAAGGAGAAGAGACATTAGAACAGGCTGTAATTCGCGAAGTAAAAGAGGAAACAGGATATAATATTGCTGTAGGTGGATTACATTCTGTTAGGGAAATGCTCTTTGAGGAAAGAGGTCATCATGCTTTAATCATTACTTTTTATGCAAGGGTTATTGATGGTGAAATAAACATTAATGATCCAGATAATGATATTATAGAAGTTAGATGGGCACATAGTGAAGCCGTAAAGGAATTGATGCCGTCTTTATTTGAGATGCTAAAAATGAATTGTGATAAGGAAAACATACAGGCTTTTTATGCATTTGAAGGTATCCGATAAAATCAAGAAAAGGTTTTATTTTTTAATAAAAGTGTAGTGTACATAGTGGTAATTAGCATTTATGTAATAGTACATTAGTGAATGAGATTTCAAAGTGACTAAGTTTGTAATAGATTATGGAGTTTTATATGATATTCTGTACGAAAGCAAAGAGGCTGTTCCAAAAGTGAAACATTCGGAACAGCCTCTTTAACTATATAAAGGGGAGTGGTACCTATTTTACACCAACTGCATCATACGATTGCTTCACGGCTGCCACTTCTGCAGAGTTTGCGCCGTATAAATCAGCTGCTGCTTGTATTAAGGCAGCACGCGCTTGACTGAAAGTTGCTGATTCAGTTAAGTATACTGTATTTGCACGATAGTAAATTGCCCCTACTTTATCTTTGCCGATACCATTCACTGTTACACCATAATGTGTACTGCCATTTGCTAATAAGTAAGCAGCTTTATTGATAATACCGCTATTTGTATGAACGCCGCCATTATCACTTGTACCTGTATAACGTTTAGAATAATGATCTGGGTCACCATATTTTGTTGGATCGCTCATCGAACGAAGCGCATCCCCAGCTGTACCAGGGGTATAAATATCTTCTCCAACTTCCCAATCTGGATTGCGGTTATCATAGTATTCTACTAACGTACCAAAAATATCTGAAATAGCTTCATTTAATGCACCAGACTCATTTTGATAAATAAGGTTTGAACTATATTCTGTAACGGCATGTGTTAACTCATGTCCGATAACATCTGCACTTCCTGATAATGGAATGAATGTATATCCATCACCATCACCGTACACCATTTGTGATCCATTCCAGAAAGCATTGTTATAATTTTTTCCATAATGAACCGTCGATTTTAACGGTGCACCAGCATCGTTATAAGAATTGCGGTTAAAGGTTTTCTTATAATAATCATATGTTACACCTGCATAATAATGTGCATCCACTGCCGCTGCATCACGGGTCGCATTAAAAATATTATCGCTATCTGCCCATAACGTTCCTGGTAATCTTGTCCGGTTGTTTCCATTATATGTGTAAATTACCGCGCCGCGTGTATTGTCTTGTAAATAATAGCTAGATCCAGATAATGTTGTATTAATAGACTTTGTATCGCCTAAAACGCCTTTACCTGTCCCAACTTTATTTGTTCCTGTTACTGGTTTAATTGGTGCGTTATTCTCAGTATTAGCATTATGAATTGTATTGTATTTATTCAATACTTTACCACTATCAGCTTCAATGAAATAATAGTAGTTTCCTGGCTCTGGATCTAAGAAATTTAGTTTCACAACATATGCGTATGTTGTTTCCTCACTATTTTGATAAACATATAAGTCCGCTGACGGCTCTACTTCATATTTGGGATTTAGCCCTAAATCTTTTTGTGCAGCTGCAATTGCTTGCTTTCCGTCAATTTTATTTTTATTTTTCAATTTCTCTTTTTTATTTAAATCAGGTGCAACTGTTCCCGATACAACCTTTAATACACCATCTTTCCCAACTTGAGCTACTTGAGTAAATCCCCATACTGGTACACCTTCGTACATTTGCTGTAGGCGGACGACGGTTGCTTCTCCAATAGGGTCTTTTACAATCTTTTGTACTTTAAAAGATTCTTCTGCATTTTTTTCGTCTAGTTTATAATCTTTTTTAGCAGCGTTTAAATAATCAAATACAATAGATTCTGCTTTCTTTTCTGATTCGCTTGTTAGGTTTCCTGATACAAACTCGGGAGACTGAGTAGTCTCATTGTATTTCTTTGTGGAAAGTACGTTTTTTGAATCTGCAAAGGCAGAGCTTGTCCCCCCGAACGTTGTCACTGCCATTCCAGTTGCTAACATGAACGCTAGACTTTTTTTCTTCATCATTCCTTCCCCCTAACAAAAAATTTAAAAACAGTAGATTTATAGTACCATTAAGTTTCTACTATTAGAATACTGAAAATTCAAATAATTTATTTCTCAAGAATTCTTGAGTTTTGATAAACAATTTAAAAAGTTTGGATTTTCAAAAGAAAAATTGTAACTCTAGAAAACAAGCAAAGTAATTGAGTGTTTTGGGCTATAGTCGTTATGAAACGGTACATATAAGCATAATTTACGTTGCTGCAGCATATAAAACTGATAGCACCCATACAAAAGATAGAGGTTATTTAGAGTAGGTTTACATAATGGGAGGGAGAATATTAATGAATCAAAATCTTTCTACAAAACTAGTTGTAGCAATTGGAATTGGTTCAGCAATATACGGGGTATTAGGATTATGGGGATTTTCTATTGCGCCGAATACTTTTATTAAACCAGCACTTGCTTTATTAACGATTTTCGGTGCTATCTTTGGACCAATTGCAGCTTTATTAATTGGACTTATCGGTCATACAATTACAGATGCTATTGCTGGCTGGGGCATTTGGTGGGGCTGGGTGTTAAGCTCAGGAATCATTGGTTTATTTATGGGATTTGTCCAAAAGCGTCCTGCATTTAGTGTGAAAAATGGTATGTATAGTAAGGGAGATATTGTTCACCTTTCTATTATGGGTGTAATTGGTATTTTTTTAGGGATCCTCTTTGCTGGTTTATTTGACATTTTCATTATGGGCGAACCGTTTGATAAAATTGCTATTCAAGTAGGCGGTGCACTTATCGCGGATGTTCTCGTATTTTTCATCCTAGGCTTACCAATTGTGTTAGGACTTGCGAAGGCGAATAAAAAGAATTCACAATTAAAAGTTGAGAAATAGGATTATGAATATGAAACCGATAGTTTCGTTTGAAAAATTCACATTTCAATATAAAAGCGTAGCTGAACCGACGATACAGGATATTACCTTTCACATTTATCCTGGTGAAAAAGTGTTAATTGCTGGGCGAAGCGGATCGGGAAAATCTACCTTAGCTCATTGTATCAATGGGCTCATTCCTTTTTCTTATGAAGGGACAAGTACAGGGGATCTTTCTGTGTGTGGTATAGATCCTAGACATACGAGTATATTTAAGCTAAGTCAACATGTAGGAACGATTCTGCAAGATCAAGATTCTCAATTTATCGGATTAACGGTTGAAGAAGACGTTGCGTTTGCGATGGAAAATGATTGCACGGGGCAAGAGGAGATGAAGCAAATTGTAGAACGTTCACTTGAAGAGGTGGACATGAATAAGTTTCATTCATATAGCCCTCACGATTTATCAGGAGGACAAAAACAATCCGTTTCGCTTGCGGGCGTACTAGCTACAAATACTGAGATTTTGCTGTTTGATGAACCTTTAGCGAATTTAGATCCTGTAAGCAGTGAAAAAGCAGTTCAACTTATGAAAAAAATTCATAGACAAACGAATAAAACAATTATCATTATTGAGCATCGTATTGAAGAAATACTCGATCTTGATTTGGATAAAATTATTGTTTTAGAAAATGGTCGTATCGTTGCAATCAAAACACCGCTTGAACTCTTACAAACAAATGTTTTACAAAATGCAGGGCTAAGGGAGCCTGTATACGTAGAAGCATTAAAAACATTGGAATATTCACTTTTAAATGAAGAAGTTTATCCGATAAAAAAAGTTAATTCTCATATTTTACACGAAAAGCTATCAAAATGGATGTCACAAAATCCGATACATACAGAAAGATTCGAAAACAAATGGATATGTAACATAGAGAATATATCGTTTTCATATCCAAATAGAAATTTTGCATTAAAGGATATATGTATGTCTATATACAAAGGAGAAGTCCTCGCTCTTTTAGGAAACAACGGTGCTGGAAAATCAACACTTGCTCATATCATGACGGGAATGAAAAAAACTCAGCAAGGTAGAATTCTTTTAGAAGGAACGGATATGAAAAGATGGTCAATCCGAAAGCGGGGAGAGGTGGTCGCTTATGTGATGCAAAACCCTAACCATATGATTACACAGGCGACAGTATGGGAAGAAGCCGCTTTTGTTTTAAAATTGAAGAATACTTCAGAAGAAATACATAAAAAAGTGGAACATGCATTACAAATTTGCGGTTTGTATCCATTTCGAAATTGGCCAGTACAAGCATTAAGTTATGGACAAAAAAAGCGTCTAACGATAGCCTCGATTCTCGTTACAAGCCCCAAACTTATTATTTTAGATGAACCTACTGCAGGACAAGATTATTTTCACTACAAAGAGTTTATGAATTTTATAGGGGAATTAGCGAAATATGGAATTTCCTTTTTATTGATTACACATGACATGAACTTAGCGTTAGAATACGCCAATCGCGCGATTGTCTTACATAATGGCGAAATCATTGCAGATGATGCGGTAACTACCGTGTTAGCCAATGAGCATGTTTTAAAACGTGCAAACCTCCGCGAGAGCTCACTTACCCGTCTAGCGAAACATGGGAACATACCAATTCCACAGCTATTTGTTCAATCTTATATGGAAGCAAGAAGGAGGAACCGTCGTGAGTAAGATGGGGACATTATACATGAAAGATGAATCATATTTCCACCGTATGGATGGTGCTGTAAAGCTCATCCTATTTATTATATGGATGATTCTTACATTCCTGTTTTTTGATTTTCGTATTTTATTATTTCTATTTCTAATTGGCTGCATACTGGTAGGTATCGCTAAAATTCCATCGCGTAGGATAGTACTTATTTTTACTGTTATTTCCACATTTAGTATTCTGAATTCCACTATGATTTTATTTATTACCCCAACACATGGATCGGAGCTAGCTGGTACATATACACCACTTCTTCACATTGGTTATGCGACTATTACACTCGAAACTCTTTTTTATACAATGACATTATCATTAAAATATTTTACCTTATTCCCGTTTACACTTATTTTCATTTACACAACACACCCAAGTCAATTTGCTAGTAGCTTAAGTAAAATTGGACTACCATATAAAATTACCTATGCAATTAATATTGCACTGCGCTATATTCCGAGCATACAAGCAGAATACGAACTCATTAAACATGCGCAAGAAGCACGGGGGATTCCGTTTCATAAAGGAGAAGCAACTCTTTTTCAACGCATTAAAAATCGAGTGACGATTTTTTGGCCGCTTGTAGTCAATTCATTGGATCGAATTGATACTGTTTCGAATGCTATGGATTTACGAGGTTTCGGAAAAAAGGAGAAACGAACTTGGTACTATAGAACGGAAATGCAGTTTCTTGATTATGTGGCACTTCTTATTGGTTTTTCTGTTTTGATTATCGCTATTTATTTAAAACTTACAATTTTTCATTCATTTTGGTTTCCTTTTTTCTTATATCGTCCAGCATGTACACATTTTCTAAATTCAAATTTTGAAGCGCTTCCGCTTTAAGTTTTGAATAAAATAGACTGGTTATCTGAGACTCTTACAACATTACATTTATTTAAAGTTTCAAAAGCCACTATTCTATCTTCAATTGTTTTTTCAGCATTATTAGCAAATAAATCCTCTCTATCATAATGAGGGAAAATATATGTATCTGTTAATCCTAATGCAGTTAAATCTCTTAAATTTATGGTATTTATTTGAGGTGTAAAGTAATTTACAATATTGATATTTGGACCCAGAATAACTGCCCCGGCACTTACTCCGACTATGATAACATTTTTGTTTGCTAAACTTTTTAAGATTAGGTCACAACCGCTTTTTTTTATATGATATAACAAATGAAATGGATTTCCTCCGCAAATATAAATAACATCGTATTTTCTAAGAGTTTCCGGATCATCATATTCAATATCCGTAAAATCAATCGTATGAAATCCCATTTGTATAAAATCTTTTTTTGCTTTTCTTGCATATTGATTGTTTTCTTTGAGCAGAGAGGCCGTAGTTATGATTGAAACTTTTAAATTACTAATTTCTTTATCAATTAATTGTAAAAATTGTTTTTTGATTTGTTCTGTGAAGAAGCCGTTTGAGGTTAATAATAATTTACTCATTTTAGTTCACCATCTTTTGAAACTAGTTTTTGTTTCAGTCTCCTATGTTACATGTTTGCAATGACATCCAAGTATTTTTAAATGTTATCATATTCTCTGCAACATATAACGGTTTGTGCTCACTTGGCTGTTTATTTCCCTTTGGATTAATCCAGATGGCGAATATGCCGGCATTAATCGCACCGATTACATCATTTTCCCAGGAATCGCCTACGTATACTGCATTATTTGGCTCGATTCCATAATGTGAGAGAGGTATATGAAAGGCTTCACTTTTCGGTTTTTCAACCCTCATTTCTTCTGAGATAAAGATTTCTTGATCAGTAAACACCTTATGTAGATTTAATTTTATGAGTTTGGCTCGTTGTTCATAAACTTTTCCATTTGTGATAATACCAACTTGATAGGTTTTCTTTAATTCATGGAGATATGTATTGACCGCTTCAGCTGGTTTTAATAAGTGGATGAACTGATTAAAGAATTCACTGAAATAGGTATCCGCCTCTTCTACACTGATCTCTTGATCAAAATGTTTAAGTGTATAAATGAGGCGTTGTTGCCTCACTTCATCTAAGGAAATATGTCCTTGATCGTGCAATTTACAAAAATGATGGTCATAATGATGATAGTGAGAGAAAAACTTTTCAAATGATAAATGTTTCGTGATACTAGATTTATAAAAAGTATTTTTAGTAGCGTGTGCATAATAGATATCAAATGAAAAGAGGGTATTATCTAGATCAAATAGTACTAGTTTTATATCTTGTAACATGCGCATTCTCCTCTATTCAGTAGTATTTACAATCTAACCTGTGATTGGTCGTGACTGTTTTTTTATAACTGTTTTTTCAATTTCAGACTATTTTGGTGACGGAAAGTGAGGGGAAACCAGCACGACTCCATAACCATAAAGGAGTATGTACATCGATGGGAGCAAGTCCACTACCAGCTAGTGCTTTTTCCCATGCTTCTGCTACAATTTGACGATCTTCATTAGTCCCGTTTAAAATCTCTGAAGAACATAATCCTAATTTTACGCTAGCTTTCAAAATGTGTGTATCTGGAGCAATCGTAATAAGTTCACGGGATTTCCATTCAATTCCTACGTAAGTTTCCATAACATATAGCCAATAATTGAAAATTTTCGGTCCAGAAAGATAAGGGAATTCTGATTTCCGTTTTATTTGCATGGTGTTTTTTAAAGAAGCAATGTCGAATTGAACAGAATCAATTAATCCTGAGACATCACCTTTGGGAGACGACTGAATAATTCCTTTACAGACTCGTATCCAGATTTCAGGGTGACGATTAGGTTGTAAGGCTACTCGGTAATGAAGTAACACATTACGTAATTCTTCTAGGTCTCTCTTGGCCACAACATGCGGATTAAAAATCCATCTAGAATTATCATCAAGATATGCCTGAGCAATTGATTGCCACAAGGTATATGAATTTCTTTGATAATTTAAAGACATTCCTAATGTCAACACATTTGGTAATTCGCTTTCTGGAACAATACCAATGAGAGCATCTTCAGGCATTATTTCACCACCAAGAAGTCCATCGGCATGCATTTGTATGAGCAAATTCACATTTTGTAAAAAAGATTTATTGGTCATTATTTTCCTCCCTTCAAAGAGTGAAAACTAACGATCTCTTTGTTTTTTGCGTCAATTAAACATTAGAATACCGTATAGTGTATCAAAGAGACTATTCGACAGTATCTATAATGTTCCTTCATTCCAAAGAAAAAAATGTCGAATTTGACAAGAAATATAAAGGATGAGTTAGGACTAAATAGGAATCTTTGGACGTTTTGTAGAATATTCCAACATACTGTTATTTTTTATTGAAGGAGATGTTGTCATGGAAGTAACTATTCGTCCCGTTCAAATACAAGATGCTAGCGCAATTCATCGGATTTGCATACAAGATGCAGTTTTGCCATATATGGTTTTCCTGCCAAGTATGCGAGTAGATGCTATGGAAAATAGAATTCGTAATTTAGGACCTAATCAATTCGAATTTGTTGCAGAGTTTGATAGTAATGTTGTTGGATTTGTAGGTTTAACGCAAGGACAAGGCCGGAGATCGCATGCAGGAGATCTATTTATGGGTGTAGATAGTGAATATCATAATAAAGGCATTGGGAAAGTATTACTCACAAAAGTTCTCGATCTTACAGACAACTGGTTAATGCTTGAAAGAGTGGAACTTGGTGTTCTTGAAACAAATCCCGGTGCGAAATCTTTATATGAAAAGTTTGGATTTCGAGAAGAGGGAATAAAGAAAGGAAATTTGAAGGCAAACGGTAAATTGGTTGATGAAATCATGATGAGTCGTTTTCGTCCAAATGGTTTGATTATGCAAGATTGATTATTGTGTAATTACAACATAGTTAATAACAAATTGAAATTGCAAGTTCTTCAACTGTAGCTCTAAAATCAATATTTATTGTATGAAGTTACTTGGCATTTACGAAACAAATACAAAAAACAGGTATGATGGCGATTGTTATAGAAAGGGAGGAAATTGACGTAAACATGCCTATGCGCTAGTTAATTTTATTAGAAATAGAGGAGAAGAAAATGAACTGCTTTTTTGTAGAGTTTAATGGTTATAAAGTAAGTGTCTGTGAATGGGGAAATAGAAATAACCCTCAAATTATTTGCTTTCATGGTTTAGGAAGTACAAAATTAAGTTTTATAGAGATAGCTGAACTATTAAAAGATAAATATCATATTGTATCGTTTGATTTACCTGGACATGGGAAAACACCAAGTTTTGAGAAAGATGAAGATTACGGTGTATGCCATTTAACAAATTGGGTAGTAGCATTACTTGAGCAGATAGGAAAAGAAACATTTCATATATTAGCACATTCATGGGGAGCAAGCGTTGCGCTTCACTATGCAGCGGAATGTCCTAAAAAGGTTCGTAAAATGGTTCTTTTAGATGGCGGTTATCATCATGGTGAGATGAATAAGAATTATTTTGCAAAGCTATATAAAGATGCAAAAGAAGGAGAGTGTCCACCGCGATCATTAGAAGAAGAAATCACCCATTATGAAAAAGATTTTGATGAATATATTTTTGACAGTAAAGAAGCATTCATCCAATCAGAAAAAATGGTTTACAGCAGATGGTCACCATTGATAGAAAGTGCTGTTTATGATTTAATGCGAGAAGAAGATGGGAAAGTGAAATGGCATGCTACTGGTAATACTGCTAGAGGTGTAATTAAATTTCAGTATACGGTTTATAAAACATTGAAGTTGCACAAGATCAAGAATGACATACTCCTATTGTATTGTGATCTTCCTCATAATTATTTAGAAATAAGAGAATTGCAAGTTGTTGAATTTAAGAAACATATTGATATAACGACTAAGTTGTATAAAGAAACGGAGCATTTAATGCACTGGGATAGACCTAATGAAGTTGCTGAAGATGTTGTAAATTGGCTGAGATAATGAAAGGAAAGTGCGGTGTTCAAAGTTGAAACTGCAGAAGAGAACAATTTAAGTCCCTATCATTATCTTCGTTATTTGTTTGAAACGCTTCCCAATATCGATTTAATCAATAAAGAGGAAATTGATAACGTCTTACCGTGGTCAATGGATTTATCATCTAGTTGCAAAATACCGAAAAAAAGTGAAGAAAACAAAAAGTAACTCTAAAATCAACCTTTATTATTTTGGTTCTAGATGCTAAGCATTTTGTTGTGTGGTTTTCTCTGAAGGTTTTTAACTAGTAACCAAATATGTATAATTGCATAACTAAATTGAAAAATATGGGTTATTATTAAATTATATTTTTCATGTAGACGAGTAGTCTTACTTAAATGTGAAACCGTTTACATTTTTTGGAAAGAATTATTTTTGTTAATGAGTGAAAATTAAATTTTAAAGGGGATTTGTGTATATGATGTTTCGAAATACAAAACTTGCTATCTTTACTATTTCTTCATTTTTTATTTTAGGTTCTGCATCCTTATCATTTACAGATACCGTGTATGGTGAAGGTGTTTCTACGTCTTCAAAAGTAAATCAAGGGGCAACTTCAACTAATTATGATGATACATATTATAATAGCATGAAGGGGAAAACGGGCTTAGAGTTAAAAAAGGAACTTCATAATATTATTGATAATCATGCAAAGATATCATACAGTGCAGTTTGGGAAGCGCTAAGAGATACTGATGAAGATCCAAATAATAAAAATAATGTACTTCTCTTATATACAGGGCGTTCGCAAGGGAAATTTACAAATGGTTCAGGAGTCGATAATTGGAACCGAGAGCATGTTTGGGCGAAATCCCACGGTAATTTTGGGACGGCTGCAGGGCCTGGAACGGATCTTCATCATCTAAGAGCTACAGATGTATCTGTAAATAGCTCACGTGGAAATTTGGATTTTGATAACGGTGGTGTGAATCATTCAGAAGCAACAGAATGTAAATATGATAGTGATTCTTGGGAGCCTCGTGATAGTGTAAAAGGTGATATTGCTAGAATGCTATTTTACATGGCTGTTCGTTATGAAGGGGATAACGGTGAAGTAGATTTGGAACTAAATGATAAAGTAAACAATAACAAAGCTCCCAATATGGGAAAGCTATCTGTTTTACTAAAATGGAATGAACAAGATCCCGTTGATGCTTTTGAGCGAAAACGTAATGAAATTATCTATACAAAGTATCAACATAACCGGAATCCATTTATTGATCATCCTGAATGGGCAAATGAAATCTGGAAATAAATAAGTAAAATCATAGTTTAAAAAATATAAAGTGGAAAGGAGTGGTCGTAAGGATCGCTCCTTTCTCATGTTTACTATACAATAATTGGTCTGTAAGGGATTGGTGAGGAGAGTAAAAGGATTTTTGCTAAACTTCCATTATTATGTATAATTGAATTATTCGAAAATTAAAATTGCATTCTTACGGAGACGGTGTTATGAATTATATGGATTCTACTAATTTTGCTTTACATGCAAAAAGTAAGCAGTTTTATTGGAAAGGGAACGGTCAATTATCTATTAAAACATTTTCTAACGGAAAAGCACATTACAAGACTAGTAAAGGTTTTTTTGCTGTCGAGGAAAGTAGATATTTACTTCTAAATGAAGGATCATATACTATTTCAATTGATGAAAAAAAGGAAGTAGATTCTTTTTGTATCTTTTTTAGAGAGGGATTTGCAGAGGGAATTTTAAACTCATTAAGTGAATCAAATAATAGACTTCTTAGCGATCCTTTTAAGGATAAGAGCGATATCGGATTCTTTGAAAAAACTTATGATACAAGTAAATTTCTATTGTCTCAAATAACAAAATTTAAAGAGAACTTATTTATTCTTAAGAATGATCCCGTTGGTTATGAAGAACAATTTCATAAGTTAATGCAAATCATTCTATTTGAACATCTTGACGCATGGAAAGAAGTTGAATCATTAAGAGCAATACGTAATTCTACAAGAGAAGAATTGTATAGAAGGATTAGTATCGCACATGAATATATAAGGGCTTATTATGATAGACCAATTAAATTGAATGAAATTGCCCAAATTGCTTGTTTATCGCCAAACCATTTATTAAGAACATATTCACAAATATATGGTAAGACACCTCATCAGCATATATCAGAGTTTAGAATTCGAAAAGCGAAAAAGCTTTTAACACAACTAGATTTCAATATGACTGATATAACATTTGAACTAGGATTACAAAATCCTGTATCTTTTAGCAAAATGTTTAAACAGCATGTTGGGATTTCTCCTATTGAATTTCGAAAAAAGGTGATTTTGGATAAGAAAAACTAAGTTTAATTGTATATTCTTAGAATGAAATAATATTTGAAAGGGGAATTCTCATTGGAAACTACTATGATTCAGAAAGTTGGACAAATTGGGGTACCAGTTAAAGATCTAGATAGAGCAATTAATTTTTACAAAGAAAAACTAGGGTTATTACTTCTATTTAATACTGACACTATGGCATTCTTTGAATGTAACGGGTTGCATCTCTTTTTAAGCCTTCCAGAAAAAGAGGAATTTGCTCAATCTAGTTCAGTCATTTATTTTCAAGTTGAAAAAATAAAAGAGACTTATGAAGATCTATTAAGCAAGGAAATTGTTTTTATCGATGAACCACATATTGTAGCAAAAATGGGACAATTAGAAACATGGATGACATTCTTTAAAGATACAGAAGGTAATACACATGCTTTAATGAGTGAAGTAAAATCGTAATGAAAGAGACTGTTATCAACGGTCTCTTTCATTGCTTTCAGTTGTTTAGCCTCTTACAATATAGGGGGATTTATATATCACTTTACCACTATTTCTGTTGTACGGTTAGCTTTGCTAAATATCAAAAGACACATAAAAGGGTAGTATTAACATCCGTAGGGAGAATAAGGTGGTCATTGAAATGCTTGTCAAAGGATTCAGCATTTGGCTTAGTATCGCTGCAGTTGGAGTTATTAGTTTCACTTTGTTATCTGAACATGTAATATTTGCGGTGATTGTACACATAATATGGAGTACAGCAATTGGTTTTGGACAATCTTCATTAACAGTTTTAATTTCAGAATTAAGTTCAAAAGTAAGAGGTACGTACCGTAATGGTTCTGAATAGCTCAGCGATGTACATTGGAATGATGTTTGCATCCGCGGGAGCTTCTTGGTTATTGATAGACGGGCACACATTTTTAGCTATTAGCATAATGTGTGCATTTGCTAGTTTCTTAGTGTTGCCGATTATTCATTTCTTAATAAAAGAGAATTCGCTTTCATCAGTAGATGAACAATGAGTTCAAGCAAAATAATTTGAGAATGTATCTTAGAAAATATTTTTATTGTTACGGTGACATGCCCCATAACCATAAAGTTAATATCTCATAATTCCCCCAGAACGAAAAAATTGTACATTTTGCTTGTTTTTATTGTTTTGGGTTAACTCGTTCTTTTTAGCTTGATGGTGATGGGGCAATACCCCTTATCGTAGTTAGATCCACATTTTCCTGATTCTACTCCACTTGAGAATCGATAAATATGAAAATTAATTTGTGATGATACATAGTTTAGAGCAAAATATGAAAATAATTTAGGAGGGGGATTTATGGAGAGGCATGTATTATTACCAAATGAATTGAAAAAAGAAGCTCAAGATATGGGTTTTTTTCTTATCGAGGGAAAAGTAGATTTGGATTCAGAAATCAACAAAATAGAAATACCAAATTTAAAAGATTTCCTAGAATTTCAAGTTCATGTAGAAAACAAATTATTATTCTTTGAATATGAGTTTGAATATGAGGAAAACTATATTATTTCTGATGAAGATCAGTGTATGTACGAAGAATATGAAGAAATAATACAATCACAGATAAGATTGAAAATCGCTAAACATAATAAAACAATAAAAGATATCGATTTTAATAAACCATATAGTTTATTAATGTATTATATAAAGGACGGATTCCTATTTTATAACCATACCATTAAAGATGATGACTCTTCTATTTATGAAGAAACATTGGAAGATATTATTGAATCAGCGATACAGGAAATACCAGAGGAAACACTAGAAGAAATTAAAATGAATCGCCGTGCAAAGACTGATAAAGAAGTACAGCAGTTAAAAGAACTAATTTTTGCCGATCCAAAATTTAAAACTGCTACAAACGTAACGTTCAGACAAGCATATTCTTCTCGTTTTTTCAAAAATAACTCTGAATATATAGACCTTTTACATCGTGCTAATTACCGTCATCCAAATCTTTTCATAGAAGAAATTTGGAAAGAGTTTAAGGGAAAGGGATTACATAAATAAGCTATAAGGGGTCACAACACATGCCTATCAAGCTAAGATTTTAAAGTACCCCCTAAATGGAAATTTTTTGTTTTTTATAGCACCGAAGTTCATTTTTATCGTTTTGGGGAAGAATGTGTTTCTTAAGTTGATGGATATGTGGCGGGGCCTCACATCCATCAACTTAAGGATTTAGACTATTCTTGAAGTTAAAAGCACGTTACTATTCTTTTATATTAACAAGAAAGAGTGACGTACTTTTTATACATAATTTCAGTGTACACAATGACATTATGTATTTTTTGCACCAGAACCGGATAAACTACTGGTGTGCTATATTAATTTCCACTTTCCTCGTTATTACAAGCTAATAAGGGTTCGTACATCATTATAGCGTGATTCTCCGTTACGTATTGATCTTCTACAAACTGTTTCTGTTGGCTATATACTCTACGTTGAATAACATTATGTCGTATATAACCACCCCAGTATGCAGGTTGAATTGAGTGTTCTTTTTCGTAAATTTCATATTGAAAAAGCTGCGGATAGGTTGTTCTCCATTCGCCAACTAAATGTGTATCTGTGATATAAAGGTGAAGTTGATACGATTGGTCCGTTTCATTTTTAATTTGTAAGTCCAAATAGTTATAGGAACAAGTTGCTCCGCTTCCAAATGGTTGGGTACGCTTGGAATCAGGAAAGACATCAAAGCTATGACGATATCGCTCTGTTACTGTCAGTGGTGTATGTAAGGTCATCCAATATATTAAATTTGAGAGCTGACAAAGCCCTCCTCCAATGCCTGCTTGAAAAGATCCATAGTGCAGTATCCATACCTTCTACATACCCTTTTCTCCTAGTAGGCTTACCAATTAAACGCCAGTAAGAGAATATTTCTCCCGGTCTAATGACGATACCATCTAGCTGTTTAATGGCAATCTTTAAATTAACAACTTTATTCTGTTGATACCACATATCTACATCCTTGAGCTTACGAAGTAGTATCGTTCGGTGCTGAATCGCTGTACAGGGTAACTTTTCTTGTTGTAAAGTTTTTGCGTATGTTTTTCCGTCTGCTAACCACTGGATGTACCTCTTTGTAGAGTAATACCATGTTCCTAGCATAATACGATACTTAGACCGCTGTTTAGGACGTAAGTTCACTATATTCATTTTATTTCCTCTCTCTCTATCGTTTTCATATTTTGACCTGGTCAAGAAAAACTAGAACACTTTCGCTAAATAAGTGTTCAATTTTGCATAACGCTCACAATGGGACAGTTAAAAAGCAATCTCTATATGTTTTACTTAGCCTTGAAGATATTTTGCATCAGATAAAACCAGGAGATACTTATGAAATTCGGAATGCCTATATTGAACAACAAAAATAGCTGAATTAGAAGAATAAGATATTATTTAGATAAAATTTTATTATTCAATTATAGTAGATCTTTCTCCATCCTCAAACAACATAAATTCCGTTTCCCCATCAACTTTTTAGCGTAAATTTAGAAAAGATTTTGCATCTTTTTCCGTAATGAATCAAATCATGAAATAAAAACCTCACTTTAATTAATTTATCGTAACGATACATAATTCGATTAATATCTATATAAATCATCTTTTTTGAACTAAGAATATTATATACATACCAACATCCTCATTTATGCGGAGGAGAACAAAAAATTTGTTCTGCTAAAATCAAATATCTTACAGTACTAGACTAAATACACGCAAAATTCTCGTTTTAGGGAACAAAGAAATTTTTAAGGTGATGGGCATGGAGAGTCTTTATAGTAAAGAACAACAACACTGAAAATTTTTATTGATAAGGATAAAAAAGGAAAAGATGGAATAATATCAAAAAAATAAGATGCATTTTAATTTAATTACGGATAAAATTGTATATATAACTATATAATGGTATTTTGAGGAGGAAGGGAATTTTAAAATGAGAAATAATAAACAAAAATACTTCTACTATTTTGTAATGGTTTTACTTTTTAGTTTAATCGGTTGTTCTTCTAAAGAAGCAAAATCATCTATAGTAATAAACGAGAATGAACAACAAGTGGAATTAAAATTACTAAAGGATAGCGAAATAGAAGATATAAACATATTAAAATCACAAAAGGATAATGGTCATTTAATAACAAGCAGGTCTCTAACTTCAAATGAATCCTTAATTAAAGATATTGTCAAAACTATAAAAGATGGTACACCAATTAAATCTCGTTTTGATGAAAAGGCAAAAAAATCTTCAATAGAAATGGAAGTTAATTTTAAAAACGGTTCAAAAGAAACTCTTTTCGTTTTAATTAATGATAAAGATAAGGTTTCTGTAGTAAAAGAATCCGGTGAAGGTTACAGGCTTAAAGATGATGCTCCTAAGGTAGTAGTTGATTTCATCTTAAGCAAAGAAAGAAGCAAATCAAACTAAAAAATATACTAAATATTACAACTGTAGATTTATCTTTTTCTCTCTACATAACTTTGTAAATAATTTAAAGGCACTAATTTGTACAAACTGCTTTTTCTCGAATAGGTATTTTCTCTTTATGCCTTATATAAATCCTCTTTTTACAATCATTGTGCAAAAAAGATGGAAAAATCAAACTATCTTTAAGAGAAGAGATTTATAAGATGATCAGAATTCCTGGAAATTTTCCTGTTATTATTCAATTTAATAACTATTGTGGAAAGAGAAATTAGATATTTATAAGTTGAATTTATTAGAAAATAATATGCAATTAAATTTATAAGAAACAAGCCTCAATAGGCTTGTTTCTTACTTTGAACAGATAAATCTGTTCGATCTATAATCAAGTTATATGTGAGTCCCATTAATACTAATAAACCGCCGACTATCTTACCAATCGATATTTCATGTGAACTGAAAAAATCAAGGATAATGCCCATACCTAATTGACCGATAAAAATGAGTAATGTCAAATAGAAGGAAGATATTTTAGGAATAATATAGTTCGATAATCCAATTACTACAACACCTACTAATCCACCTAAATAGGCAAGAAACGGTATGGACTGCAATGTTGTGTAGGACATGTTAAAAGATTCATTACTAAAAACTAAAAATAACAACGAAAAAGCGAGACCAGTAATATAGTTGAAAAAAGTACCTTGGAAAATTCCAATTTGCGTTGCTAAATTTGCGTTAATCACCCGTGCGATTACAATAGAACAGCCAGCTAAAATGGCAATACAAATGTATAACATTATTTCTCCTCCATTAATAAATATTCATAACAATAATTCCAGAAGCGATCAGAAGTAAGCCAACCAATTTCTTTTTTTCAAACTTCACAACTTTCATTTCTAATAAGCCGAAATGGTCGATGACAATAGAAGTAATAGCCTGACCGAGTAAGCCTAAAGCGATTGTTAAGGATACACCGAGTGCTGAAAAGCTCATATTTGTAAAAAGTACAGTGAACACCCCAATAGCTCCCGCGCTATATAAGTAAAGCGGAATCCCTTTATAAATCTTAAGTTTAAATTTACCCACTAATAAAATGATAATAACCGCAATTAATCCAACAGTATGAATGAGAACACTAGCGTTATAATTTCCTATAACTTCTGCTAAGATACCATTTAGTGGAATCATCAGTGCGATGAGAGCACCAATAAATGCGGAAAGTAATTTATACATAGTATTTCCCCCTTGCAATTTTAAGGTAAATTTACCATGATTGAAGTATCGTGTATGATGACATATGTCATAGTAAAGAGGGGATTTGGAGGATTTATGAAAAAAATATATGATTCGAAGAAATTAGATGAGTATATTCAAAAGAATAAAATTGAAGCTTTTTTTAGTCAGGGCATAAAGTCTGTGATGGAGCTATTGTTATTTAAAAAGAATGAATACATATGTAGGGAAAACGAAACGCTTCATTATCTTTACTTTTTTGTAGAAGGGAAAGCAAAGGTATATACGACGTTAAGTAATGGTAAATCGTTATTATTAACTTTTTATAATGGGTTTGAAGTCATGGGAGATGTAGAATTAGTTCGTTCTCAAAAAACGTTTTCCAATGTGCAAGTGATAGAGGACTCCTATTGCATTGGAATCCCATTAGAGAAAATTAGAAAACGTTTACTTCATGATGCAACCTTTTTAAGTTTTATTTGTGATTCTTTAGCTCATAAACTCGCAAGACTTGCCCAAAATAGTTCCATTAATTTACTTTATCCACTTGAGAATCGATTAGCGAGTTATATTCTTGCGACAAGTGAAAGTGTTGAAATTGAAAAGAAAATAATGGTATTTCAAGGGAATTTAACGGAAATATCGGAGCTATTAGGGACAAGCTATCGGCATTTGCTGCGAACATTAAATATTCTTTGTGATAAAGGAGTATTAGAGAAGAAGGACAGTTATTTTGAAGTAATGGACGAGTCTTTATTACAAGAGTTGGCGGCGGATGTTTATAAACAAAATTAGACATATGTTTGTAAGTGAAGCTGTGAGTAGAGTAAGATGATTTTCATTAATGATGAAAATACGATAAAAAATGAAATAAGCTCGATCTTCCTTTAGGCAATGCAGCTTTAAGGGCAATTGGTCCGATTTTCTTGTCGAATTTGCTTAGCGTACACTAGTCATGATTTTTAAAGAATAACGGAAGAATATATTGAAAATGCTACATAAATAGTAAGTTTGATCAACTTAGGGGGGACAACTTTGTTCAATTGGATAGTAAAATCTGTACCTAATTTATTTACGATTGGAAATTTATTGTGCGGTGTTTTTTCAATCACCTTAAATATGAACGACTTTTTGGAAGCCGCCTCCATTTTTATTTTCTTTTCGGCTGTTTTAGATTTTTTTGATGGAAGGATTGCAAGAAAATTAAAAGTGAATAGTGAGTTTGGCGTAGAATTGGATTCCTTAGCTGATATTGTTAGTTTCGGAGTTGCTCCTGCACTTCTATTCTATTCGATAGCGGCACCATCTATTTTAACTTCTTTGGCATTTATCCTTTTCCCAACGATGGGTGCTTTAAGATTAGCTAAATTTAGTGTTAAACCAACCATTGGATATTTTAAGGGATTACCTATTCCAGCTGCTGGATTACCATTGGCTGGTATGGGGTTGTTTTCATATAGCAATGCATGGATTACCTTAATCCTCGCTTTCTTAATGGTAAGTCCAATTAGGTTTAAAAAACTTTAATTGGGCTACCGTCCCATGCCTATCAACTTAAGCATTTGAAAACACACCCAAAACGAAAAAATGTGCATCTTCAGATGAAAATGTACATTTTTTTGTTTTGGAATACTTGCTTTTCTTATCTTGATATTGATGTGGTGAGACCCTTTAATTGTAATCATCATTTTGATAATCATTATCTAAGCTAAGCTAAGCACTCTTCCATGTGGGCGATATTCTATGTGAAAGGTATATGTTATTACTGGTACTGAGGCTCTTCTTGTTCAATTTGCTGAAGACGAGGATTTAAAGATTCAATAATTTCTTGAGTTTGTTGTGCTGCACCTTTATATAATTGTTTTGCTTGCTGGTTATCAGTATCAAGAACAAATCCTTCTAGGCATGCTTGAGCACTCTTTAATCCAGCGATAGTTTGTTTAAGTTTAGTGCTTACTGTCATGTAGTATTTCCTCCTTGTAAATGTACTTCAAAATATAGAATGCCTATTTTGTTATTATAGTACGATTTCCAATTTTAGGGTTATCAAAAATAATAACCTTAAATTAGAGTTATGTGAATGAGAAATTTTACAGTTAATTATTTGAAGGAGGACTTTTTTTAACCAATAGATACATGGAATATCGTTAAGTGGTGTTAACTTGATTTGAATGAAATATTTATAAGGAAAATCTACCATGTAAGAATATAATTGACTTACATATTCTATGGTAAAGATTAGCTTCATGGATGGATATGGAATAGTTTTGTCCCGATAACAAAAACTAACAGAAAGAAAACGATAATATATAAAGGAGATTAAATATGCTGAAAAAGATAAGGGGAATTTTCCGAGTACTCCTCTTTGTATTTATCGGCGGATGTTTTGTTTTGCTTGTCTGGGCTGAAATTGACAGAACAACAGCTGAAAAAAGTGGGAGATTTGACCAGAAGCCTAGCCAATACCCTATTCGTCAAAGTGATATTACTATGTATACAGACGGGAAACAGTTAAACAATCAATTATTCTCAGATATAAAGAAAGCAAAACATTACGTGTATATTAACTTTTTCTCTATTGCTGATGATAAAGTAAGTCATCAGTTTCTAGAGTTATTGAGGCAAAAAAGTCAGGAAGGTGTAGAAGTATACTATGCTGTGGACAGGCTAGGTGGAGTTTTACTAAAGAAGAAGGAAAGAGAATTATTAGTTAAAAGAGGCGTGCATTTTACGTATTACAATAAGCCTACTTTCCCTTATTTTTCTTCTTCTTTGGATCATCGGAATCATCGTCGTATTTCAGTTATTGATGGAAAAATTGGATACATTGGCGGATTTAACATTGGCAAGAAGTACTTAGGGGAAAAAGAAAAACTTGGTTACTGGAGAGATTATCACCTTCAAATACGAGGAGAAGGAGTTCAAGATCTAGAACACCAATTTGTGTTAGACTGGAAGAAAAACTCAGAGAAATCGATTCCGATACACAGTGCGATAAAGGAAAAGGGAGCAACCTCGCATCGATTTACAGCATATTATAGCGGAGAAAAACTTGGGCAAGATTATGCAATGCTGTTTCAACAAGCAAAAGAATCCATCATTATATTAACACCTTATTTTATACCAAAGGACAAAACTATTTGGAACGCATTAGTAGATGCAAGAAAGAGGGGAGTCCGTGTCAAAATTCTGTTCTCACCTCATTCGGATGCACTGTTAGTTAAAGAAGCAGCGTATCCATATATCCGAAAAGCATTAAAACAGGGAATAGAAGTATATGGTTATAAAAAGGGAGTGTTACACGGTAAAGTATTTTTGATTGATGAAAAAGTATTGATGGTTGGGACCGTGAATTTTGATTCGCGCTCGTTTCATTTAAATGAAGAAATGAACTGTTATATCCATGACCCTGTCTATATTTCGAAAACAAAGCCAGTCATTAATGCAGACTTACAAGATTCAAAGCCAGTAACATCCTCTGACGTCAATCAATTATCTATAAAAGAAAAAATGAAAGAAAAGATTGCAAAAATGTTTGAGTATTATTTGTAAAAACAAAGGATTTTTATATTAAGGAGTAGTTACTGACACTAATAAAGAAAGCTATGGGGTACCTTCTCATGCCCATCGGGTTAAGATCTTTTAATACCCCCCAGACCGAAAATTTTGGGTATTTTTCGCTTGAGGTAACTCGTTCTTTTAGCTCGATGGCAATATGGCAGGACCCCTATAAGCAAACTAAAGATGAAGCACTGAATCATAGTACATGCCAAATTACACTTAAATATATTGGAATTAACAAAGAAGAAAAAGGTAAAATCTTGGATACTTTTTTAAAAATACGTTATAGGATAGTCACGTTTGTTTTTTTATTTTCCCAAAAAACAGTCCAAGATAACATAGAAGAATAAGACTAAAGGTGTACAATGTATTTGTTAATCCAAATAAATCGGATAGACCGCCACTTAACGTCGGACCGCAGAACATACCAATTGAGTATGCTGTATTATAGATAGCAAAGAGTGTGCCATATGCACGAATTCCATTTTTGTCCGCGAGGTATGTCAGTTCTGGCAGAGCAGGTGCTAATAAGAAACTAAAGCTAATTCCTAGCACAGCAAGAACAACTATTTCAAAGATAATATTAGGAACGAGTGTTGTGAATGGAAAGCATATAGCGGCAATAATAAGTCCAATAATCATTGTTTGATTTCTGCCAAGCTTATTTGAAAGTGTTCCAATTACTGGAGCAGTAAATCCATAAGCGAGAGTGGGAACAGCAAATAAAAGGCCAATTGTTCCGGAACTTAGGTGTAAAACATTATGTAAATATAAAGGAAGAGTGGGCTCTAAAGCGCTAGGCAAAGCCGATCCAATAATAATAATTCCAATAATCATAAATAAGGAGTGCATCTTTAAGATGGAACGATAAGAAATGCGTTGCTCAGAATCTTGTTTCGGTTCATCGTGAAGTAATGTGATTCGTAATATACCATCAATAAGTGCGATTACTGCTGCGAATATAAATGGTAAGTGATAGCCACCCCATTGGTAAAGAAAACCACCAATAGTTGGACCTAATAGCATCCCAATTGCTTGGCCGGATAGAGCGATGCCCATTGCTTTCCCGCGTTCTTTTAGAGGGAATACATCTGCAAGAAGAGCTAACCCAGCTGTCCATGTTGCAGCGGCAGATATACCTTGAAGCATTCGTGCTACAACCAATAACCAAAAACTGTTCGCGAATCCAAATAACAAAGTTGCAGCTGCTAATCCAAATAAACCTAGAATCATTGGGAGTCTTCTTCCTACTTTATCGGAGATCACCCCTAAAATTGGGGTAGCGAGTAGTAATGTAATTGCATAGCTGCCGAATAAAAAGCCAATTTCAGCTTGCGTGGCCCCAAGTGTTTTTGCGTAGTTTGGTAAGATAGGCACGATGATTCCATAAATAAGCATGTCAGTAAAGACAGCGACTGCTACAACCCATAAAGCAGCTTTTTGTATTCGAGACATTTTTATTTTGGGTTGCATCATTTTTCCTCCTCTCTGGTCTTTTCTTCTAATATAGATAACTTCTTTTCTAGCTTTTCGATAAAACGAAGCTGCATCTCACATTGTTCATAAATATTTTCAAATATAAGAGTTACATGTTCAGGAACGTCGATCATTTTCTCTTTAATCGATTGTCCTGCTTTCATATTTTCGTACATGTCTACAATCCCTTTTTTTTGTTCCTGCAAAGAAACTGTAATTTTCTCGATAGAAACTGCATCAGCTGTGAAAAAGGTTAGTGCTGTATATAGCTGAGTTGGAAAACTTACCGAAGATTGCTGGAAAGATTCAATCATTAGCTTGTGAAATTCATCTTTTCCAGCTGGTGTGATACTATATATTGCTTTGGAACGATTTCCTGTTTTTTCAACAGTATCTAGTTCGACTAATCCTTCTTTGTCCATTTTCTTCAAAGCGTGGTAAATAGAAGCAGGAAATACACCTGCCCACGTATCCGTTTGCGCAGATTGCATTGCTTGCTGTAATTCGTAGCCAGACATAGGACCATACTGCATTAATAAACCAAGTACCATTAATCTTGTCATCATTATCCCTCCGTCAAAATAGAAAACATTTAATACTAAACGTTTAGTATTAATGTAAGCTTATTAAATAATTTCCGTTTTGTCAAGATTTGGTATGTGTTTTGTTATTCAACTTAAGTACGTCACTGGTATAACGATACAACCTGCTATAAATAATAACCAAAAATAATTGACAATAATCATTATTCTGATTATTATTAATGCAATTAAGAAATTGAAAATATTAACAGCGATGAAGAGAAGAGTAATTAAGAAATGTTATGTAACAGAGAACTCCGGTAGCTGAGAAGGAGAGGTAGCGTTCTTAATGAAAAAAGACTTGGAGCTTCGTATGGAACTAAGTTGATTAGGGATAATGCGACGGGTTCTCCCGTTATAGAGATAGGGTATACGCAAATTGCCGTACCCGAAGAGGTTGGTATGGCGACATATCAATAAACTGAGGTGGTACCACGATGAGCACAACTCTCGTCCTCAAGATTTATAATCTTGGGGGTGGGAGTTTTTTTATTTTGGAAAAAGGTAAAAGTGAATTGAAATGATTTTATGAAGAGGTGATAGTATATGCACTGGGCATATAAAATAGCAGGCGAATTAATTAATAAATATCCAAATAAAGATACTTTTGTGTGTGCGTCAGGAATTAGTCCTTCGGGATCAGTTCATATAGGGAACTTCAGGGAGATTGTAACAACGCATTTTGTAGTAAAGGCACTGCAAGACTTAGGGAAGAAAACACGTTTTATTTTCTCATGGGACGATTATGATCGTTTTAGAAAAGTTCCTAAAAACGTTGATCCATCTTTTGAAAAATATATTGGTTTGCCGTATTCAGATATTCCAGATCCTTTCGGGTGTCATGCGTCGTATGCAGAACACTTTGAAAAAGAATTTGAAAAGTCTCTAGCAGTCTTTGGAATTGAAGTGGAGTTTCTATATCAAAGTAAGGAGTATAGAGCTGGTAGATATAATAGGCACATTCTTCATGCACTACAACAAAGAAAAGAAATATATGACATAGTCATGAAATTTAAAACGAGCGATATCTCAGAAGAAGAGAAAAATGCTTTCTACCCAATTGCACTATATTGTGAGAATTGCGGAAAAGACCATACAGAGATAAAAAAATTTGATGAAAAAAATAAAACGATTGAATATGTTTGTAGTTGTGGAAACCATTCTATATTATCGGTGATGAGAGCAAATAATATGAAATTGAATTGGAAAATAGATTGGCCTATGAGATGGATGGTTGAAGATGTCATTTTCGAACCAGGAGGAAGAGATCACTCATCAGAAACAGGAAGTTATAACGTATCAAAAGAAATCGCTAGGAGGATTTTTAACTATGAAGCACCTAACTACGTGGCTTATGAGTTTATAGGAATAAAAGGTGATCATAAAAAAATGTCTAGCTCAGCTGGAAATATTATAACGCCAAATGAACTACTAAACATATATTCACCTGAAATCATCCTCTTTATGTTTTCTAAGTATAAACCAAATGCATCTTTTAACATCGGTCTAGATGAAGATGTGATTAGAAATTATTCTGAATATGAAAGGTTTCGAGAGAATTACCGAAATGGAACGATACAAGATAAAGATATATGTCTTTCACTTAAATTATCAAAAGTTAACGATGGAAATGAAGCATTTCCGAAATTTAACCAAGTAGCAGGTGTCTTACCATTAGTAAACTTTCATGTGCAGGCATTACAAGATGTGCTTAGTAAAACAGATGAGGTATATACCGTAACAGAAGTCAAGAAAATAAGTGATCGAGTAGAATATTGGATTAAAAATTGGCATCCGCAAAAAATGATTCGTATAAACGAAAAGAAAGATATCGAATACTATGAAGCATTAGATGTGATTCAGAAAAAGTGGTTAAAGGAATTTTGTGACATACTCCGTAATAATAGGCAGATAGATCAATTAATGGAGAGAATATATGCAATTTGTCATGACGAGGATAAGAAAATCATGAGAGCCAATCAAAAGTTATTATTTAATATGGTATATAAGCTTGTTTTGAATAGTTCAGCTGGTCCACGCTTGCCGTTATTAATTCAGGTGGTAGGGATTGAGCGAATGGTTTCTTTATTAGATTTTTAATAAAAATAGGCTGTGAATAGGTAATGTTGTATCCGTGGATAATATTTTTTCGTTCTATAATGTTTATTAAAAATTATTTCTTGTTTTTTAAAGGGATTTTATAAATTGAAGATACCTTTCAAAATAATGGTTCCTCCTACCTTGAGATACAGAGGAACTGTTATTTTGATGTAATTTATACTTTACATAAAGGAATATATATATTACATTTTAAGTGGAGGGTGTTAAATGAAAAATCATGTAAAGGTTGCTCGTGTAAAAGCAGATTTGACACAACAACAGCTTGCTGATGCGGTCGGTATTACAAGACAAACGGTTAGTCTGATTGAAAAAGGGAAATATAATCCGTCATTAAAGCTTTGTTTACAAATTTGCTATGCCGTAAATGCAAAATTAGATGAAATATTTTGGGTGGATCAGGAGGATTTTGAATGAAAAAAATTACAGATGAAAGACTCATTTTAAGGAATTTACAAAATATTAAAATTGCATATATCGTCCAAACAATCGGGGTTTTATGTATTCTTGGCTACGACTTCATTCAAGGAGGGATGGAGAGAATGTGTGAGAATCCCCTTTGGATGGTATTTATGTTAACCGCTGTTGTAGCTGGCTATTTATCGATGAGTATTGGCGTAGAACATGAAAAAGAAATAAAAGATCCTAAGAAATCATTTGTTATTGGCATGGTCGTATTAACTGTTATTGCGGCAGTTTTTGCTTATCTTACTTCAATTACACCCAACTTTGGCTGGGGAGATGGTTTATTAATAGGAACTATTATATTTATTTGTGGTTTTATACCAATTGTTTATGTGTATAAATTAAGAGTGAAGCAAGTACAGGAGTTAGAAGATGAGTAGAAGGTAGTGATATAATTGTTGTCATTTTTTAAAGAAAAAAAGCTAGTTTGTTATATTTGTTCTAAGGAAATTATTGAAGGAGAAGAATTTGTTGCTCGGTTGAATCTACCAACTAAATCGTTAATGCCAGTTGGGGTGTTAGATAAAGTATTAGTAAAACATGCAAAAGAAATTTTGTGTAAACAATGTCATCAACAAAGTACAAATTAAGGAAGCATTTGAAGATAGCGTATTCTAAAATGTCAGATGCTTTAATAAGGAATCCATTTTGAACCTTTTTTCAAAATGGATTCCTTCTATTTACAGTAAATGCACGTTCAATTAATATCTGACTTTATTTCAAATCAATATCAACCTTCCATCTATTCCACGCTACAATGTACTGTGGTAAATCCTCTGGATGATGTCGAATGGAAGTAGCGATGCGACAATATAAACCTAGTAATATTTCTTCATATAAATCTATTTCATTTTGAGGCTGACCATTGTTTAGAAGGGAAACAGCTGGTTGGATAACATGCAACTCTAAATCGTTTGGCGTTGAACAAAACGCGTATACAAGATCGTAAATGGGAGAGCCTGCAATTGGAGTAGGATCGATCACGCCAACTAATTGTTCATCGCTAAAAAGGAAATTATGAAAACCAAAATCCCCGTGTATTAGGTAAGGCGTATCATTCTTATTTCTTTTCAGCTGATTCGTTACGATGTTCCGAATGAGTTGATGATCTTCAGTATTTAAATGGGATTGAATGGTTTTGTAAGCTTCGGTAATGCGAGTATGTAGGAATAATCCCCATGTTGATTCTGGCTTATCTACCCATCCCCATTTGCTTGCATCACACATTGGATGATAAGAGTTTATTATATGTGATGAAAGGAAAGTTAGTACAGTACGTTTATCACTTTTGCGATTATTAGTTGAACCAGTCATATATTTATAAACTATGTAGTTGTCATTAGGATCCATATACATGAGTTGTGGAAATAAATGCTGGTCTTGGAAGCGATTCAAAAACAGTGATTCAGCTTGTAAGACATTAGGCTTGTTCATTTTCACTACATAATAAGGGAGTATCGTCATATGTAATAGAGCCAACAGTACTGCTGCTTCCGCCGTTTAGGCTTTTATAGTAGCCGAAAGGTTCAATAATTCCTTTATTTTCAAGGTCTTTTAGTATGTCTTCAGTGATAGAGTGCTGCATAATTTTTACCTCCTTAAAATATTTGAAGTTAACTTTTAAAAATGATTATTCTGTATTTTCGGTCATTTATATCTTTTCATAAAATGCTTCTTATGACAATGCTTTACTAGTTTTGATGATAGTCAGTGTCCCAAATGGAATGACTATGGTTTGTTAATGAGCAATAAAAGAAGGATTCTATATTCCATTCATAGAACAAATAGTATGGCCAAAAGAGAAAATCAATATAAGAAACAGAAGTTAACATAATATAATTATGTTAACGTGGAAACTGATAAGTATTTTGATAAGGAGAATTACAATTGAAATATGTTGAATTTGGAATCGGAAATAAGTGGCTTGTTAGGACAGAAATAGAATATGATGACGGAACTGAGACGGAGCAGCGTGGTATTGTGAAGCCAATTCATTTTGAATCGGCATATATGAGATGTTGGGTAAGGAAAACTTGTTTCATTATAGATACAAAAGAAGGTTTTAAGAAAATAAAAAAGAACCGTAATGAATTCAAATTTATTTTTGGGATTGTAAGTAGGAGATAAGTAGAGAGCGAGAGATATAAGGGGAAATAACGATCCAACTGCGGGAGATTTTATTAAAAATAATTTGCTTCACATTCCAAATGAGGAAGAATCAATGTTGTTATTGGGAAAAATAGTGAAAATAAGTTAAAATGAGAAAAATATCTATGAGGGGAGTACTACATAAAACAGAATTTGATTTGTTAGTATGTGAGGGTTTAAGAATGGGAATACGCTTCCGTTATGACTGATTATGGATTTTACTTATATTTAAAAACAAAGGAAGACAAAAAAACAATTTAGCAAAGGTCCTAGGGGTTTTTAGATTTGAATAGTATTTTGCACTATTTGAGTAGAAATAAATCAAGTTCCATAAACGACCGTTTATGGAACTTGAAAATTTACTATCTTGGGCACAAAAAAAATTATTCTGCCTTTGAAATGAACTGGATTAAATTAACTATCTGAAAGATGAATATATTCTTCTATATTCTTAATAATTTGATTAATAGATTGCTGCCAAAATTTTGGATTAGAAAGATCAATATTAAAGTAATAGTATACTAATTCTTCAACTGGCCTTTTTCCAGTTTCACTTAAGAACCTTTTATATTTCGAATTAAATTCACTACCATCCTGTTTTGCAATGGCTAACAGACCTAAACTTAATAGATAGCCAAAAGTATAAGGATAATTATAAAAAGGAATGTTAGGTTCATAAAAATGCCCATATTTTATCCAAACAAAAGGTTGATACTGTTCTAAGCTATCACCATAGGCTCTTTTCTGAGATTCGATTGATAACTCCTCTATTTGAATAGAACTTAATGGACCATCTTTACTTTTTTCATAGAAAAGTTGTTCAAATATAAATGATCCTCGAACTGCCATTAAATAATTTAGGCTACTTTGTATTTTATAGTTAAGTAAAGATTGTTTAATTTCCAAATCACTCGTAACGGTAATTAAATGATCAACAAAAATTAATTCAAATAAAATAGATGAACACTCTGCGATACTCATTGGAAAATGTTCTTCTAAAAAAGAAAGAGAGGGAGCATCTTTTAACTGCTTAAAATGCCATGCATGTCCTATCTCATGTGCTAGTATTCTTACACTCTCTATCGTTCCGTCGTATCGTAAAGAAATTCTAGATTCTCCCTCACTTAGAAAGGGCGCACAAAAACCTCCAGGAGGTTTATTCGTTCTTGGTTCTGCATCTACCCAACCATCTGTTATTACATGAAGTGCAAAGTGAGCCATTTCATCATCGATCATTTCTAATGAATTGAATATTTCTTCTACAGCTTTTGAAAAAGACATTTTTCCTTGTTTATTTTGTTGAGAAGTCATTAATTGATGCCATGTTAACTTTTCCGCATTATTCTTTTTAAAGTCTAGAAAACGAGTTAAATTTTTAAAATTCTTATCTATTGTCTCCCACATTGTAAAGAGTGATTTTTGAGAAATTCCATTCAAATGAAGAGAATCTGATAATATATCATCTTTTTGTAGGACAGAGTTTTGAGACAACCGTAATCGTGCAAAGTTATTAAAAACGGCACCAAAAAGATTCTTTTCCTTATCTAATTTACTTGTTAGAAGCTCAAACGCTTGCATTCTTTTGATAGGGTCATCATGATTCATAGCTAAATCATTCACTTCACTAAAAAAATTACTTTTTTATTATCATCATCAATAAATTCAATCTCTAATTTATTTTTAAGCTGAGTGTACATATCTTTCCAATGATTCAATTCATTTCTTGTAAAATTTATAATTTGTTCTTCAATACCAGTATAAATGTTAGTAGATAAATCAGGAATAAAGGGTTGCACAAAAGGAAGGCTATACCATTTCTTTTGGGTTTCAGCAGGAAGTTTGCTTATATATTTTTGCCAATCTGACAATAAAGAATGAGCTTCATCTTTGAGGGAAGTTATTTTGTTATGCAATGAAGTAGGAATAGAATGATCTTTTGATTCAGAAGTAAGACAGTAACAATAGTATTCTGCTTTTTCAAGTCTGCTGCGGACATCGGAGAAGCTCTGTAGCATTTTTTTATCAATGAAACTTTCACTGTTAAATTTTGAATAAGTCTGTTCTTTTAAATAATGAATTAAAATTTTAATTTCGTTTAATTCATTAGATAAAGTTTGATCACATTCATTTGGATATAATCTTTGTAAGTCCCAGCGTGTAGACTTATGAGGAATTTGATTCATAAATACAACCTCCAATAGTATTATCGCATTAGTTCTTAAAATTAAGAACTAAATTACAAGTTCAATATTATCAGAAAAATATAAAAACGAAAATAAATTTAGAATAATTATTCTTGTTCGAATGTTGCATATTTTGATATTCTATAATTAATATCCTAATAGGAGAGGGAGGTAAGTAATGTCATATCGTGTAACAGTGGATGATTCAATAGTTTATGAATTACTTTTAAGTTTTTTATTATATAAAAGAAGGAAAAATCTAAAATATTTGTATAAAGGTACTAGTTGGATTGAAAATGTTAATGCTAAACTAACTGACCATTATAAAAGTAAACTTGAACAATTTGAAGATGTATCTTTTGGGGATGTGCTATGCTTAATAATTGAAGGGTGTCCTCAAAAAGATGATATTCATTCATTTTTAGATTGGTTCCAGAAAGTATCAATAACCACATTGTATGAATTACTAGCATCACACCTAAAAAAAGAAGATTCTCATCTTTTACTTAATCTAGAAAATCAAAAAAAAAATTATTTTTATTTCCTATCAGAGTGGTATAACCAGTACTTTAAATTTGAGAATATAGAGAAAAAAATAACTAATGAGGCTTCAAAATTTAGTGAAAAAGCCGAAACATATTCACCAGAAGAGTTGGTAGAAGAGTTTGCGACTGGCCTTAAAATAGAAATTCCAACAATTAAGCACGTTGTTCTAATTCCTTCTCTTCACTTTTGTCCGCTCCATACTTTTAGTATTTTTAAAGAAAAAATGTTTGTGTGGTATCCTGTAAGTTTTGAAGAATCAAGAAAAAAAATATTTAACATTTCAAAAGCCCTTGCAGATCAAAAACGTTTAGATATACTTCAGCTCCTTTCAAGAAATAAATATAAATTTACGGATATATTAAATTATATAGGCGGAGCTAAAGGGAACCTCCATCATCACCTGATGATATTGCGATCAGCAAACCTTATACGTGTACATCTATCTAGTAATAATCAATTTTATCTCAGTACACGTACAGAATTTGTTTCTGAAATAGAGGAGAAAATGATAGATTTTATTCAATATGCTAATGCATAGTATTGTCTGTGAAACTAAGTGCTAAATATGTAGATTTGAAATAAAGTTTAATTAAAAAATAACCTCTTCGGATGTGATATCCGTAAGAGGTTATTTTTTTATGAAAAACAGGTGTATTTCATGCATTAAGTTAAAAGTTTGCTTTGCTCAATCTTTGTTCTATTAAAATCAACGTTTGCAGCATCACTCTAATCAAACTTTATTCCAAACCAATAATTGATTCATTTTCTAGAAAAGGAGTCTTAAAGGAAAGAATTTTATATATCTTTCAAAATGGCTATATTCATCGTCCCAAGAACCACAGCAGATCACAAATTATAATTGAATATATTGGAAGGAAAGGATAATATAATTGATATATTTCAAATTTAATTAACAAATATATTTATAATTTATCAAGGAGTACACAAAATGAATAGGAAAAGAAAAAAGATAATTATTACTTTAATTTTATTTTTTATATGCTCCATTATTTATTGGTATATAGCTAGCATTTCACTAATTCATTCCCTATTGCTTCTTATAATATAGAAAATTTTTCAACTCAAACGGATGATGCAAAAGTCACAAGACTAGCAGAAGCAATTGTAAAGAACATGAAACAGCCAGACATTATCGGCCTGATGGAAGTACAAGATAATGATGGACCAACAGACAGCGGCACGACTGATGCAAACAAGAGTGCAGCAGTATTGATTACTAAAATTAAGTCTCTAGGTGGACCTAATTACACTTATACTGATATTGCACCAGAAGACAAAGCAGATGGTGGTGAGCCTGGAGGAAATATTCGTGTAGGATTTCTGTATAATCCG
Source organism: Bacillus multifaciens (assembly GCF_030756675.1). GTDB lineage: Bacteria > Bacillota > Bacilli > Bacillales > Bacillaceae_G > Bacillus_A > Bacillus_A multifaciens. The sequence continues at coordinate 28,825 of NZ_JAVBXD010000029.1, read as the reverse complement.
GATCGTGTATCACTTATAAAAGGCACAAAAGGAACAGCGACACAAGCAGTCCACTTTCAAAACAATAAGCTGATTCTAAATCCTCGCCGCATCGATCCAATCAATCCAGCCTTCTGTTCAAGTCGAAAACCATTAGCAGCACAGTTCAAATTTAATGAGAAAGACGTTATTGTAGCTGCTAACTGGTGCCTTTGGGATTTGAACTGAATCTTGAGGTATGAATATTTATTTCATATAAATTAAGGGCGGAATTCTTTTCATATTTATGATGAAATAAAAGTGAAACTATAAATTCTGAAGGGGTAATTGGTATGAAAATTGCTATAATGGCTGACATTCATGGAAATAAAGATGCCTTACAAGCTGTGCTAACAGATATTAATAACCGAGGGATTCAATCTATTTATAATTTAGGGGATAGCTTATATGGTCCTTTATTTCCACTGGAAACCTATGATCTTTTAATGAACCAAAATATTCAAAGTATTAAAGGGAATTGCGATCGAATTTTATTAGAGCCTAATACGTCTAATTTAACGGTTCAATATGTACAGAATTTATTAGAGGATGAGCATAAAACGTGGATTTCTAATTTACCTAATTTCTTACAAACAGATGATTTTTATTTTTGTCATGGAACACCGACAAGTGATGAAGTATATTTGTTAGAGGAAATGAACTCTAGTGGATCAGTGCTTAAAAAGACAGAAGATATTATGAAATTAGTAAGTGGTATTCCACAAAGGCTTATTTTTTGTGCGCATACACATATACCAAGAGTCATTTATCTTCCAAATGATAAAATAATTATTAATCCAGGAAGTGTTGGGCTACCAGCTTATGAAGATGAATTACCAATCTATCATAAAATGGAATCAGGTTCACCATTTGCTAATTATACAATTGTTACAAAACAAGAAAATGATTGGATGATAGAGCAATTACATATTCCTTATAATCGAGATGGAGCAATTAACAAAAGTGAAATAAACGGTCGCTTAGATTGGGCTAGAGCAGTGAAAACAGGAAGAATATAAACTTTTATAAACTGAGAAGTATGATGATAATACCCTTTAGCCATAATTACGACTAAAGGTTTTTTTAGTATAAAAAATGAAACAAATATAAAATTACAAGGAGACAATTTTATGGAAAATAATAAAAATGGAATACTCGCTTTGATTGTTTTTTCTTTAGGTTTAGCATTTTTTGTTGGTGGCATGGTTTATTCATTATGGGGATCATTTTGAATACTTAAATGCTTACATTGTCGGTTTGAAACAAAGATGCACGGTTTGTAAGAAAGTCGTACTGTTTATAAAAAAGATGAACTGAAATAACTTATTTAAGTGGCGAAGGAATTTCATTTCATCCTTTTTATTGAACTAATGGAGCAGGATAGTTGTAGAATATTGGTTAAAAAATATCAACTGTTTTTTTCGTTTTGAGGAGAAATACATTTCTTAACTTGTTAATCATTCGTTCAATAACAAAAACCTGAATTTATAGAGTGATAACTTCCAATTTAAGTGAAACTTAATAATCATGAACAGGGAGCAAAGGGCGATACATAATAGGTGATGAAAGTACTACAGATGTGTTTAATTGTCCGAAAGGAATAAGTCGATCTACGAGGGCTGTTACATCTTTCATTGAGGCAACTGCCACCTTCATAAAATAACTATTTGTTCCTGTCACCCTATGACACTCTAGAATATCCATTTCCTCTTTAATTATCTCCTCAAATCGGTGGCACTCTATTTTTAAGTTTCCTATTTGAATGATTACAAGTGTGTCTTTTCCAATTGCCTCATGAGAAATACGGGCTGTAAAACCTTGAATGACCCCATTTTCTTGCAATCGCCGCAATCGCTCATTTACACTAGGGCGACTAAGATTCAATTTTTTCGATAACTGAATAATTGTTATTCGGCCATCCTCCTGAAGGAGTTCTACTATTTTTCGGTCAATGTTATCCAAAGTTATCCTCTCCTCTTCCTAATTGTAAATAATTATATTGTTATTTATTCAAAATATAAAGTTTCAACAGTCTAAAATATTCAATAGTTTATATAAAATAAGGAAATAACCTTCTACAATGTAATTATACATAAATAGTAAGGAGAGGATGATTTTGTCACAATTATTGAAGCAAACCATTTCAGTTCCACAAGGAATCGCCTTATATGTGGGAGCTGTTTTAGGATCAGGAATTTTGATATTGCCCGGTATGACAGCGGGTATTGCGGGTTCAAATGCATTAGTTTCATGGATAATAATGATACTTCTTAGCATTCCATTAGCCTGTACATTTGCCTTTCTTTCAATCGATTTCCCTAGTCCAGGAGGAATATTGACTTTTGCAAACAAAGCTTTTGGGCATTATGCAGGTGCTCTCTTTGGATGTTTTTTTTTCATTGCAGGAAGTGTAGGGCAAATTATTGTCTCATTAACTGGTGGGACTTACATAGCTTTTGCATTTAACTTGCCACATTTTGCTGCCTATGTCATTGCAAGTGTATTGCTCATCATTGCGGTTATCGGAAACTATGTGGGATTACAAACAAGTGGGAAAGTTCAATTAGGTTTGGCCGGGCTTACATTTTTTATTTTATTGAGTACATCAGTGTTAGCTTTTCCAGTTATTCACCTTGAGAGTATAACACTCCATATTACAAAGAACAGCCTCATTCCAATTGGTCAATCTGCAATGCTTATTTTTTGGTCATTTTTTGGATGGGAAGCTATCTCCAGCTTAGCACCAGAATTTAAAAACCCAAGAAAACAAAACATTATGCGATCTACATGGGGAGCTATTGTTATAATCGGTGTTTTGTACTTTGGTATTATTTTGGCTGTGATTGGTACGGAATCCTATTCAACGGGAGAACAAACTGTTAATCAGGCTATGAATAATGCAGCAATAGCCCAAGTTATGGAAAAAGTTGCAGGGGTAAATGGTGCCTGGGTAACAGCAATTCTCGCTTTTATTATATGTTTAGGAACAAACAATGCGTTTATTGCGAGTATGAGTCGGTTAGGTTATTCCTTATCTCATGAACATCTAGCACCGTCATGGTTGGATCGCATTAACGAAAAATATTCAACCCCTAGTCGTGCGGTTTTATTAGTAGGATCGATTGCAGCACTGGGTTTATTGTTAAGTTTTATTTTTGACATTGGATTAGAACAGTTAATATTTATTCCTAACTCATTAGCAATCGCCACTTATGTTGTTGGCACAGCAGCTGGAGTTAAGTTGATTACAAATGTCTTGGGTAAGGTGTTAGCTGTGATAGCTTGTATACTTTGTCTTGCAGCTTATCCATTCATCGGTTCTTTTATCGCGATTCCAATCATTGTAGCCGTTTCATGTATCGTATATATCACTTGGAGAGAAAAAAGGGAGAAATATCGTGAAGAAGAAGCGTAGTTCCTTTCCTTTCATTTTTAAGAACGCTTGAACTCAGCTACACGAAAGTTCAGTTTATTTCCATCCTTAAGTTGATGGGCATGAGTAGAAGAACAAGAAAGAAATTAGGAGACATTTTATGTTTATTGGAATATTTGATAAAATCATTATTATGGTAATAATTGAGAAAAGTTTAGGGGGATATATTTGATGAGTTCATTAGCATTATATGAATCGTTTCGAAGTGATACGATTCATTCGGATTTAAAGTGGTATTGTCAACCAGAGAATTGGAACATAAAAAAGGAAAATGCTGGTCTTATCATTGAACCTAATGAGAGGACTGATTATTGGCAAAAAACTCACTATGGTTTTGCTGTTGATAATGGGCATTTTCTTTATACAGAAATGAATGAGGATGTCATTATTACGACTAGAGTACGATCATATCCTGTGCATCAATATGATCAAGCGGGACTAATGGTACGCTTTTCTAAAGATTGTTGGATCAAAACATCTATTGAATACGAACCAAATGGCTCATGTAAACTTGGAGCAGTTGTTACAAATCATGGATACTCAGATTGGTCTACTCAAAATTATACTCAGGGGCCATTAGATTTATATTTTCGTATACGTAGGGAATCTGGAGATTATATCGTCGAATTTTTGGAAGTTGAAGAAGATAAAATACTTTCACTAAGTGAACTGATGGAACGAGAGTGGAATCAGCTACGAATTGCTAGATTAATGGAAGATACAGAGGGACAAGTATTTCAATGTGGGATATATGCTTGTAGTCCACAAGGAAAAGGTTTTGTGGCCGAATTTGACTTTTTATCTATCGAAAAAGGAGTTCTGGTACAAAAAATATGAAAGAACAAGAATAACGAACAGTAGTCTTATATTGAAATGATACTTTATGTTATAAGTCAAAACACTGGATAAATAAATTTTCTTACATAAAAACTTTGTGTTATTTGAATATGAAATGAACATAACCATGCATAAATGTCTCGATAAAAATGGTAGTAGGCTGAAAAAGACGTCTTAGTGTAGCGTGGAATTTTAAAAAGCCCTTTCAGAAGAAGATCTGAAGGGGTTTTGCATTTATAAAATTCCTGTTATTTGAAGTTGATGCTGTTATTTTTTAACTAAAACCATCTTTTGTGCATTTCGCTTAAAAACTTGTTTGTGATTTTAAACCCAGAACTTTCTCCTATAATAGAGTCAATCCCGCAATAAGGACAAACTGCTGTGTTATCATCATCCCACCATTCTGTAATTTTTCCCGGATTGAAAATTTTTAAACAATAAAAACAACCACATATAGTATCCTTTTCTAAGTAGTTTTTATTACGAGAACAGAAACGATGTGCTTCCTCAAAATATGTTTCCAATTGTATCCCTCTTTTCGTGATTCTCTCCAATTCTTTACTGTGATTTTCCTTAGCATAACGTATCATTATACGCGGTAAACACAGGGATTAATACTTTATTTTAATGGAACCAAAAAGACAATTTATAATTCCAAATGTTTATTCAATTGGTGTGCTGAAAAAACAGAAGTAAAGTATTTCATTTAACGATGTAGAATGGTGTGTGTAGAGATTGGTTTAAATGAGATTGCTAGGTTTTCGAATCCATACAAATAACATTTCACTTATCACACCTACTCCAATGCCTATTGCATAAGCCAATAAGTCACTCCACAAAAAGCCATACCCTAATATCAATCCACCTAAAGTTGTTTCTCGAATATGATCAATCCAACTAGCATGGTACAGTTGGCTAAATTCAATGATATAGCAAAATGATATAGCTAGTAACGCAACGGTTTTTGTATGAGCTCTTTTAAAAATAAAACCAAAACCAACAAAAATCATTAATGCCCACAGTGCATCTCCTAAGCATGTATTCAAAATATGTGGTAACACATGAGCTATTTTTCTTGATGTTAGCCCTAAAATAATTACAATGATGGTCATCATTGCGTACAGTAATCGATTACGTTTATATGTCATATGGAAATTGCTCCTCAAAGTATTTTTTCAAAAATGAATAGGTGAATGATTTATATTTTTTGCTTATACATTAAAATGGTGTCACGTGGTGCAAATATGTTCTTTTTATGAATACAGATTGTAGTTTATATCATTCCTGTAATAAGAGGATTTTTATATATTATAAGATGAATAACAATAAAAGGAAATATTCAATCGTTGTTTCTATATAGTGAATTAGCGGTGTGGAACGTATAAAAGGAGTTGCTTCGTTATTTTTGCAGTTATATTTTTTTCTGTGGTTTGGATATATCTTCTTTATTGAAAGAATTAGCAACAAGTTTCTTTAGGGTCTGTCCTAAAGAATATTTTTCATAAAAATAGAACCAATTATAATCTGATTTGAACACATTTGTTTGGAAAAATGGAGGCTTATTTATGTTTAGTCAAAAAAGAATAAGAGATTATGGTGTGAAAATAGGACGCTTAGAAACAGGCTATTATAACTCTATTACAGATGTTGAAGGAGTTACTGTTGGGCATGTAACTCTTAGTGATAAGGATATACAAACAGGTGTCACAGCTATTCTTCCTCATCAAGGCAATATATTTAAGGAAAAACTAATTGCCTCAAGCTATGTAATTAATGGGTTTGGCAAGACTATGGGGACCATACAAATCAATGAGTTAGGTACATTAGAATCTCCCATAATTTTAACGAATACATTAAGTATCGGAGCAGCTGCAGATGCATTAATTGAATATATGTTAGAACATAATCCAGAAATAGGACGAACGACTGGGACTGTTAATCCAATCGTATGTGAATGCAACGATATGCTATTAAACGATGTTCGAGCTAGATTTATAACTAAAGAACATGTTATTCAAGCATTAAACAATGCCTCATCCGAAGTCCAAGAAGGTACTGTTGGAGCAGGTACTGGAATGCTTTGTTATTCATTAAAAGGTGGTATTGGTACTGCCTCCAGATTAATGAGAATGGAACATGGAACTTATACGATGGGTGTTTTAGTGTTGTCTAACTTTGGAATCTTGAGTGATTTAAAAGTGAATGGAAAAGCTGTTGGAGAAGAATTGAGAGATGCTATCCTTCAGTCGCGTGAGGAACAAGATAAGGGTTCAATTATTATAATTGTTGGAACAGATCTTCCCGTATCAGAAAGGCAGCTAAACCGGATTATAAAAAGAACTATAACAGGCTTATCACGTACTGGTTCTATCATTACAACTGGAAGTGGTGAGGTGGTAATTGGTTTTTCAACAGCTACAAAAATATCCCATGAAAAAACTGCACATTGCATTTCGGTTCCAATGATTCATGAAGAAGATATAGATTTAGCATTTCGAGCTATTGGTGAGGCTACTGAAGAGGCAGTTTTGAACTCATTAGTGACTGCCACACATGTTATTGGACGAAATGGGAATGAAAGACCCGCTTTCAAAGATTTATTAGAAAAATACAATATTCAATTAACATAGAAAGTGTAAATAATTTTTTATAAGTGATATTTCTTACTAACAAGCCAAGCGATAACACTGATTCTGGGACTTTTCATTCCCAGAATCAGTATTATCGGAAGTCAATGTTGTCGTTAGTTCGGATTCGATTTTTGTATAGTTGACGAAACTTAACGAAAGAGATAATCCTTCAAGGTAAGATATATCCCAGCATATAACCAAAGGACGGTGGTTTAATGAAGGTGATTACTCGTTTATTACTACTATTTAGTCTAGTGATAGCAGTAGCAGCGTGTAAAAATGAAAATCATTCAAGTACCATTTTATCTGTTGGAAAACCTATAGAAAACAATGATATACATTTTAAAAACACAGATGAGAATAAAAAGATTCGTATAATTAATGAGATTTTTAACAACAAGAAATGGGATGTTAATAAGGAGTTTGATGTGAGAGGAAAAACTCCAGATTTAGTTCTCGAAATTAACAATCCTAACAAAGGACTACCTTCATTAAGCGTTATGACATATTTTAATGAAAATGGAGCCAATGTTATAAATTTTAAGGCTGAACATACATTTCTAAATAGTGTAGAAGCTGAAAAAATTAGAGAGGCAGCCAGTATATAAAAAATTAATGTAATTTTAATGAATGACTAGAAAGTAAAACTAGTGAAATGGATTAAATATCTTACTTATTCTTAACAGGAATTTAGGTGGTGGAAACGAATATTGAAATTATTATATAAAATATTTGATGAAAGACATATAGAGCGGTATACCAAATATCATGAAAAGTATCATACATACGGTGTATTTGAGTTAGCTGATGGTGCAGTTTTACGTCATCATCATGAGGACGAGTAAAAGAATGGACAAGCAATTTTCAGCAGTTAGAATATGAAAAAGTAGAATATGTGACGATGAATGGCAACCGCTCTAATGGGTTAGTATATATGGGAAGTTTGAAGTAATAAATTTCTTGAATCTTATGTGACGAAGGGATGAATCCATTGCATACAGTAAAAGTTTATCATTATGATGCATTTAGCAATAAACCAAATAAGGGAAATCCAGCAGGAGTTGTTTTACATGCTGACAAATTAACAGATGATGAGATGCAAAATATAGCTTATAAAGTAGGATTTAACGAGACTGCCTTTTTAATGCAATCAAGCGTAGCAGATTGGAGGATTCGTTTCTTTACACCAGGATATGAAATGGATCTTTGTGGTCATGGAACTGTAGCTGCCATTTACGCAATGCAGACTAGAGGTTTAATAGAAGAGATAGGAAACTTTACAATTGAAACGAAAGCAGGAGTTTTACCGATACAAGTAGAGTTAGATTTCAACAGTAGACCATACATAACGATGAAACAAGCAAACCCACAGTTTCAAAAATTTCATAGTTCAAGAGAAAAATTATCTTCTTCTATCGGTCTACATGAGAATGATTTAGAAGAAAACTTACCAATTGTATATGGAAGTACAGGGAATTGGACTTTATTAGTTCCAGTGAAAAAGCTGACGTCATTTAAAAAGATGAAACCTAACAACAAGTTATTTCCATCTATCTTAACAGAAATGCCTCGGGCATCGATTCACCCTTTCTGTTTAGAAACATACGACTCAAATGCTCACATGCATGCGCGTCATTTTTCATCAGCATATGCTGGTACAATAGAAGACCCGGTAACTGGTACAGCGTCTGGCGTTATGGGAGCATATTACGTTACGTTTATTGATGAAAAGTTTAAAGAGAAAAAAGAACTTTTAGTAGAGCAGGGACACGAAATGGGAAAAGATGGACGAGTGAGAGTAATGGTGAGAAAAGAACAGGATGATACTTTAGAGGTTAAGATTTCGGGGAGTGCCGTGTATGTGGACGAGTTTGAAGTTACTTTATAAAAATGTTTGGCAATTGTTAACGGATGGAGGTATTTAGATTTTGAATGTATTATTAGGAATTTCAGAAATTGATGAAAATAAAGTTAAAATAAACTACAGAGAAGCTGTCAGAGCTATTATTATTCAAGACAATAAGATTCTTCTCGTTCATTCTAACTTAGGAGATTATATATTTCCTGGGGGCGGGGTTGAAAAGAATGAAAGCCATGCAGAAGGATTAATGAGAGAGGTGGCTGAAGAAACAGGTTACCTTAACTGTGTAATTAAAAATAAAATGGGTGTGGTTGTTGAAAGGTATATAGATGAATATGATGAAAATGCTATATTTGAAATGACTTCACACTATTATTTTTGTGAAGTGAATGGTGTGAAAACAACTCAAAAATTAGAAGGCTATGAGCTTGAACAAGAATTTACACCACAATGGGTGAAGCTTGGAGATGCGATAAATCAAAATGAAAAAGTTATGACCCAATGTGAGAAAAATTGGTGGATACATCGAGAAAATTTTGTTTTAAAGGAACTGAAAAATATCAAAAGTTGAATGAATTATGTAATAGAAAGTGAGGATGGAAATTTGAAAGTTAGAATAGCAAATGAATTAGATTATCCTGCTTTAAGGCTGATATATTTAGAATCACGTCGTAAAAATTTCCATTGGGCGGATATAGAAGAAATGACTTTAGAAGATTTTGATAAGGATACTGTGGAAGAATATATTATTTTAGTAGAAGAAAATAATCATATTCTTGGATTTGTTTCTTTATACTTGCCTGAAAACTTTATACATAATTTATTTGTTCATCCTGATTATTCTGGTAAGGGTGTTGGTGGAGAGTTGCTTAATGCCTCCATCGAAAAAATGAATAAACCATTAAGATTGAAGTGCGTGTCTGAGAATGAAAAAGCGATGAAATTCTATGAAACCAAAGGTTGGAAGAAGGTTGTTGAAGAGGGAGGCCCTGGAGAAAAATATTGGGTTATGGAATATGAATAAAAATATATAATGAAGAGCCTGTTTGGTTAGGCTCTTTTTATGGTATCTTTGCTAACTAGATAGGTAAGTTGCAGTGGAAATATAAAAGGGATTCAATTTGTTTTCATTTACCTTTGTTTAGAAGGGAGCCTTTTCATCTAAGTTTGAGTTATATTACGAGCGTGTGTGTTTATTATAAAGAATACTAATTATTACTAACGTTTTTTAACTTCATCTATAAGGAAAAGAAGTAACATACTTAGTGATTCTATATAGCTATATAATTAATAGAGAGGTAAAAAACCTTGAGTAAGAAACGAATTGTATTTTCATGTTTAAGTTTTTCTGTTATTTTAGTAGTGTTTTTTTACACAAGAGGGTACAGTGGTGAATTTGTGCAATGGGGTGACAGTGTAAATTCTGTTAATACAGATATTCTTGAAAGAAATAATATTCCATATAAGGTAAAAGATAATAAAGTGTATATTCCCGAAGATGCCTTCGATAAGGCGATATGGTGTTGTTCTTAGGAGTGTAGATAAGTATTAATAAATCAACATTTATATTCTGTTTTTAAGCTGAAGGGGAATGTTATAAGAAGACCAAATTTTTATGGTATTTCATAAATAGAATTTTCTATTTTGATAATTATATATTTCTAATTTTAACACAAAACATCCATGATCCTTCGCTCTCTTTTTGATTATACTTTATTTCAGACCTACAAATATTGAATGAGGTAGGTTGAATTTAACATTTTGTATCTTCTTTTATCATGTCTCTGTATATTAAATACAAGAATAATTTGATATTAGTTAACTTTGTATGCAAACAGTGAAATTAAATGAATCATGAAATGTTTTTTAGGAGGGATATTGATGGGATTACAAGTAGGCGAAAAAATCACCTTTGAGCGAACATTTACGAAAGAAGATGTTGTAATATTTACGAAGGTATCAAAGGATGAAGGTGTTCATCATGTGACACCGGATGAACAAGGGCGATTTGTTGTACAAGGACTTTTAACATCAACACTCCCTACAAAAGTTGGCGGTGATTATAATGTATTGGCACGTAAGATGGATTTTGAATTCTTACGCCCAGTTTTTAGTGGTGATACGATACGTTGTGATGTAATTATTGAACAATTTGAACTGGATGAAAAAAATCGCACAAAAATTACTGCGGCGTTTTCATGTATAAATCAACTTGAAAAAGAAGTATTAAAAGGTAGTTTCTCAGGTGTAATTCTTTAATCATTTATCAAAATATGTAGTATAGCTTATAACAGGATTGAAAAATCATATAAGATAGATGGGCAATTTTGTACTATAGCGACTTACAGCGTTAAGGATATTCCAGCTTTAAAAATCCCAATCCCTCAATGATATAAATGAGAAATTGGGATTTAATTATTCAACAATTTCGCTCAATTGTTAAAGAGCATCCATTTTCCGCAAATGCTTTACAAATCTATAACCAGTTATTTCATAACCTAGGAATTTATACAGTTCGTGTGCCTTTACTCTTTTTTCACTTTTTCCACTTAGAAGATAAATAAAATCAGAGCCTCTTTTCAAAGACCATTCTTCTACATATTTAATCAATGCTTTCGCAATACCTTGACCGCGATATTCTTTCTTTGTAACTAGCGAGGTTATTTGGATCTTTCCATCGTTGTTTGTGTATGTAGTATGAACTGTTATTCCTATCATCCCTACTAAGTTTTTATCATTTATTGCAACAAAGGTGTAGTAATTTGGATTAGATTCGATACGTGCCATTCTTACTTTCATTTCATCTAATGAACTAGGATAACCTAAATCTGGCATTAAATCTGTTAATGGTATGATGTCGTCAGAATTATATTTTCTTATCTCCACTAAGGACCCCTCCACATTTTTTCTCTAATTGTATCATTTTTAGTAGGACCTTTAATCCAAGTGAACTTCTTTAATCAATACCTTAATCGAGAAAAGCAATAACTTGATTTATGTTTTCTATCGCATTTGGGTCAATCTTCAACGTTGATGTTGGTTCGCCTGTACCTCCGTAAACAAATGGATAGCACATAAGTCTTTTATCTAGGATACAAGGCAAAGGAAGAACTAGAGATACGCAGCCAACATTGTATCCAGTTATTTGCTTAACTTCTTGCGGAGTCGCCATTTTCAATTGATCGCATCCTAAAATTCCCGATACTTTTTGTAAATTTACACGTCCGCGACCACCAGAAACAATTAATGCAAAAAAATCTTTTTCTGACTTGATCACTAATGTTGCGGCCGTTTGACCAATCTCAATCCCAAAATAATCTGCACCCTCTTGTGCTGTACGTATTTGTTTTTCGTGATGAATAATTTCAAATGGAACTTCATGTTCTAGCAAAGTCATTTTTAAATTATTCATTGGCAAAAATCCCCCTTAGTTTGAGACTCCCACGACTAAAGTCGCAAGCCCTAATCCTTACGAATTAACGGGTGGGATTCTTGAATGACTAAATGTTCGCAATCCATTTCTGTTTTGAACAGCCTTCAAGATTAGGGCATCTCATTGCCCCTCCTAAACCAGACCATATAGGTGCTTAGGCTGATTGACTGTTACCATCAATCACAGTTGCGTAGCGAATATTCATCGCCCCAACGATATCACGATGTTTCTCAAATCCGCATTGACACTTGTACTTTCTGTCTTGTGCCTTGTTCTTTTCAGAACATTTCGGACATGTTTGACTTGTATAAGCAGGGTTCACATATTCGACCTTAATACCAACTATTTTCGCTTTGTACTCGATGAATTGCGCCAAACGATAGAATGACCAAGTGTGTAGATTTTTTTCGTTTTTACGGCTTGTTCGTGCCGTCTGCCTAATATTCGTTAGTTGTTCTAATCGAATGACAGAAATGTTATTATCAGTTGCAAAATTAATTATTTCACGACTTATTTTGTGGTCTTGATCTTGCATCCATCTTTGCTCTTTATCATCAAGTTGTCGAATGGCATTCAATTTCTTGCTTTTCCCTAACTTCTTACGGCCACCACGAAATTTCCGTTTCATGTATTTGTTTTGTCTACCGTTTCCAAAGAATCTAACTGTGTCATCATCCGTGATGGCTACCGCAGGAACTTTAAGACCTAAGTCTACACCTAAAATTTTTGTTCCCTCTCTTTCATTTGTGGAAATCGTTACAGATATTTGGGCAATCCACTTATTGGATTTTTTTGTTATGCGAAGTGTACCTAACTTGTGTTTCAACAAATCCAAGTTACGATTATGTTTATCCATTAACAAAGCCCGAACTTTTAAACGAGTTGATTTTCCACTCACCATAAACGGAATTGAAATGTGTGTGGAGTCAAATGAATAGTTTTGGTTGTTCCATACACAAACAGGTTTCTTTAGAATCGGAACAATTTTGTATCTACTTTTCTTCACTTTTGTAGAAAATACACTTTTCGCATCTTTAATTGCTTGATTTTTCATCGCACTTGGAATATCGGCTTCGATATCTTTTGTACTTTTCTTAGTGCTTTTCTTTGCTTCAACCATTTCAGATACAAGTGTATTAATGACTTTAATATACTCCTGGCTACTTTGTTCTAATAGTTGGATTTGTTCTTTTGTCGGAAGCAATTTAACCTTGACCGTGATAGTTTGTGACACAAGTTTCACCCCCTCGTTTTTTGATTTTCAACATAATGTTTTATTGTCTCACTTGATACATTTCCTGCAGTAGAAACAAAATAGGAGCGCGTCCATAGGCTTGGCAAGTGTTGAAGATGCGGAAATTCTTCTCTCAATTTTTTAGAAGTCACTCCTTTGATTTTTGCCATTGTATCAGCAGGACTAAGTGTTGGTAGTGTATTTAAGAACAAATGAACGTGGTCTTTGTCGCATTCCATTGCGACAATAACAATATCAAGTTCTCCGCATATTTCTTGAGTCAACTCTTTGAAACGTTCTTCTACTTTTTCATTAAGGAAAATCTTTCTTCTGTATCGTGGACAAAACACAAAATGGTAGTTAATTAATGACACCGTTGTTTTGGTTCTTCTATAATTATTTATCATATTTAAATTGTATCAGTTAAATTTATGAACTGCAACACAAAGACGAAAGAAAATAAAAATAAAAGCCACCGACATTTTGGATACTTAAAGCACCACAAACCTTGTGGTTTTCAGTGGCACTCCGTATCCAACCTCACTTGCACCCCATGCCTAAAGGCGATGGGCTTTCCCGTTCGGAAAGAGCTGTAAATTATACTATCTTTTGGATAGCATATAGAAAACTACGTGTTAGTAACGCTATCATTCTCCTCATTTAAAAAGGAAAAGAAGGGAAGTAACATACCGAATAAAGCAGGAATCATAATAAAGCTACCGATCATGATATACAAAATACGGATGCCGGATAATTCGACAATTTGCCCTGCGAATAAAATACCTAAAGGCATAGTTGCTCGAATCAAGAAGAGACGAACAGAAAATATTTGTCCCATTAGATGAGAAGGTACGATTTTTTGCAGAAGACTCGTTTGGTGAATATTGAAAAACGGGAAACAAATACCTCCAAGAATTTCGCATAAAACAGCAAGAGGAAAGGAGGTTACAAAGCCAAGTAAGAAAAAGGATAAGCCGCCCATAAGTAGACCAGAAAGCATCATATATCTTCGCGGCCATGTATCTCCCCATCTTCCCACTAGGAAAGAACCAATTACATATCCGAAAGGGAAACTCCCCATGAAAATGCCATATGAAAAAGATGTTTCGTTTAATTCTTCTATTATAAATGGAACATTGATTACCATCGTTACCCCAACGCTAAATTGAACTAAAGAAGTAAAGAATCCAAGCCATATAAGCGGACGTTGTTTGAAAAAATATTGATATCCAGAAATAATTTGTTTTAACCAAGTAACCTTTTTCTTAACGTTTGTAACTGAAGATTCATGAAGATACGCAAGGCTGCAGGCGCTTATAAGAAATAAAGTTCCTACCATTATGTAAGTAGATGAAGCTCCTATGTAAGCAATTAGAAGTCCTCCTAATGTAGGGGCTAAGAAGCTCATTGTGCGGACTGTGCCGTCAAGCCAAGCATTTGCTTGTGTGAGTTTATCATGTTCGACAATTGTAGGAAGCAAGGATGAAGCAGCTGGAACATAAAGAGGCTGCAAAATTCCAAGTACAACTTGAATTAGGAACAAGCTCCATATTTCAATCTGACCTGAAAATATAAGAATAACCGGTAAGAAGAACACAATTCCTCTTAAAATTTGAGACCACAGCATAATATATTTACGACTTATCCTGTCGATGAATGGACCGATAAAAAGTTGAAGAATTAAAGACGGGATAAAGTAAGTTAACCATAGCGTCCCCATTGCCGATTTTGATCCGGTCAATTCATACAATAATAACGAATTACATAGAGCGCCTATCGCTCCTCCAAGTTCAGAAATGGTTTCCCCAAGCCATAAACATAAAAAAGAACGGTTCGTAAATACATGATGATTTCCCTTCATTTTTTCACCTCTTTTCTAGAAAACGCTGTAATTTTTCTTGGAGAGAAGATAAATGATCAAGCTGTATATAATAACGAGAACCTTTGCCATTAATGATGCGTGCTGCTCGAAGTAAAGACAAATGATGATGAAGAGTCGTTTTTGGAATTTTGAGCTGCTCGGTTAGCTCTTGAAGTGAGTGATCTCTTTCAGTTAGCAACTTAATAATTTTTAATCGCGTTTCATCGCCAAGTGCCTTATAACTATGAACTAATGTAGAAGGCGGAGAATACGGATCTTCGATTAAACTCACATTATCGTCTGAGATAGGATAATAAAATACTTTCATTCCCGGTAAAGCCGTTTCTACATTCCAAGGCCGATACACGTATTGCGGAATAAGGATAACTTGATGAATGGAAGGCTCAGGTTGATATATGCTGCCTGTTATATATTTAACAAGCTCTTCTGGATGATACGCAGATTGAAGTGAACGTTTTTGCTGGGCATCCCGTTCAAGCATGCTCGTAAACTCGATGTAATTAGGTTGCACTACTGTTTCATACCAACCTTCAGAGATGATTTTTAAATGTTGTGTAAGCAAGGAAGTATCAATAGATGAAATATGTTTAATATATGCTGGAAAGAACTTATGATGTTGGCAAGCTTTTATAAGGGATGTGATTGCTGCACTGTCTTGCTGGGATGCTTTTCGACGATTATCTTCATGCTGCAAACCGATATAAGGTAAAGAGTGCCAACGTAACTCCTCTTCAGTTCGTTCATCAAGAAAACAAAAGAAGTTTTCAAGAGAATTAAAAGATTGGGAATGAAGTAATTGCAGCAAAGCGAACCATGTGTTGTGTTTGTGTGTGTACTGTAGTTCTTCGCGAACGGCCGCAGGTAATTGTTTCTCAATATCCTTCCAATACTCTATCGGCTTTTCAAAAGTGTGGTGAAAATCATAATACGTAAAAGCTGCAATGCCTAATCCCATTTCGAATAAAATCGAATGTTTAATTTGAACAGAATACGTTTCTCTTGTCGCATTTAAGTTCATTACTTTCATTGTTTAGCCTCCTTTTTTATTTTATTCTATATTTTTTGAATTTTATTTTCAATTATTTTCGAATTATTATGTTCAAGTTATTAATAAATTTCATTTTGAGGTGAAAAATGATGATTGAACATAAAGATATATAGACAACATTCGTCTTGATATTCCCTTTTTTCTGAAAATATACTAAAATATGACAGAGGGGGACGTCATGAAAAAAGTTGTTGTGGTTTTTCTAATTGTAGCTTCTATATTGTCAGGTTTTATTGCATTTCAACAAACCGATCATAAAGAATTCGAAAAAATGGAAAAGGTAGAGCAGAGGATAGGTAAAGAGTTTGTTATTCCAGATGTACTGGGTTTTGCGAATCCTAGTGAAATTTATCCTATATTACTCGAGGCAGCAAAGGAGTCGCATACAAATATTTTTCGTACAAATGTTACGTATCACAAAGATGAACAAGCAGAAATTTTGAAATATGTGTTACTGACAACGGAAACGGCATATTTCAAGCAGTTTCAGTTAAGTAGAGGGAATGTGTTAACGCCAAAAGACACGTTCGAAAGTAATGCTTTTTTATCGACAATACATACGAAGAATACAAATCAAAAGGGAATTATAAAGGATTTTGGAGATAATCATACGATTACAATTAAGTCACTTCAAACGTCGTATGAGCATTTACCTATGGCAGGGCGCTATGTTGTAGAAGGGGTAGATGATAAATCATACAATGCATTTTTAAAGATTTTCTCTAAAAAGCTAAATCAGCATTTTAAGCCGAAACAGTATATTGTTGCTGACGATTTTAAACGGAATCTTAGTAATAACGAAGAAACTCTCGGTTCACCAATTAATTCTTTATCCTATATTCAGTATATCGTGTTTATCGTTCTCCTGTTTTTTCTTATTTATTATGTTTTTAATGAAGCGAAAAGAATTGGTGTTATAAAAATGCACGGCGTATCGAATGTACGTTTATGGTTTATCGTTATAGGTAAAATAATCGCCATTATGTTTGTTTTATCGTTACTCATTTCAGTGCTTGTATCAGCTTTTATAAAAAATGTAACGTCAGAGTTTATTTATACTGTTGTATTCCATCAATGTAAGACGTATTTTATCATTACGATATTATCTCTCGCTTCTTATTTCTATATTTCTAAGATCAAAGTCAATCAAATGATTAAAAATAGAAAAGATACAAAGGGGATTTTTGTATTAAATACGCTGTTGAAAGTTACTTGTTCTATTATATTTGTTTTATTAGCGACGTCTATTTTAGAACAATATATTACAGTGAAAGAAAAACAAGTGAATTTAAAAAACTGGGAGAAAAACAAAGATTATGGAGTGTTTTATCCGCTTTCTGGAGGGAATGAAGAAGATCAACAAGGGATGAATAAAACAGTGTCCATTATAAATGGAGAGCTTTATCCGATTTTGAATAAAATGGGAGCGATATTAATTGATTCCAAGAAGTATGAAGAATTAAATTTATCTATAAACAAGGATTATAAAGGAATACAGTCAGTTATAGTAAATAATAATTACCTTCACGAATTTCCACTATATGATATACATAATAAGAAATTGCAAGTTTCTGAAGATGCAGAAAACTGGATTTTATTAGTACCTGAAAAATATCAGAACAGGGAAAAAGAAATTCTTCGCTTTTTTGAAGAACGGAGAAAGCCAGCAATAGAATATGAAGAAAAAAGAATGCATAGAGAAGTTCCAAATCATTTGCGGAATCGACAACTAGAAGTGATTTGGATCAAAAACAATCAGGAAATCTTTAGTTTCAATCCAGATGTATATAAATCTAACCATAACAAAATTAAAGATGAAATTATTGAGGTTATGACAGAGAAAAATAGTTTTGTTGGAGAAAGAGACCTTATATTAGGCGGAGGGGCGAAAGATCCTTTAAAGATTAAGTTAATTGACAGAGATGCAGGATTAACTTATAAGGCTTTGGAGCCAGAACTTAAAAGGCTAGGACTAGAAGATAATTTAAAATATCTTGTAACAGTTGATCAATATATTTTAAAAGATATATACGATCTGCAAAAGACAATGAAAATGCTATTGACGGTTACTGGTGGGCTAATTGTCGGCATATTATTTTTGGTCACACAAAATATGATTATATATTTCAATAAAAATCAGCAGAAAATAGTAGTGCATCGCTTATTCGGTGTAAGTTTTTTTAGAACGTATAGAGGATACATGTTGTTATTTGTATTAACGTGGGTCGTACAACTATTAATTTGCTTCATCGTAAAAAAAGAGTTTGATATAAATTTTCTTGCGGTGGTGGCTATGCTTATATTCATTGAATTTACCGCGTCTATTATCGCATTAATTAGTATGGAACGAAGAAATAAAACAACGGTGATAAAGGGAGGTTAATAGAAACGAATGCAATATATATGTGAACTGATAGATGTTAGTAAAAGTTATGGAAATCATATGATTTTAGATGAGTTCAATTTAAAAATTTATGAAGGGGAAATGGTTGCGATTACTGGAAAAAGCGGATCCGGTAAAACAACGATTCTTAATATTATGGGAATGCTTGAAAATCCAGATAACGGAGTCGTTAAATTGTTTGGTGAAGAGAGTCCTAGTATGGGTTCTAGTAAAGCGAATAAACTTCTAAGAACGAGAATGTCGTATCTCTTTCAAAATTATGCACTCATCGACAATGATACAGTAAACAAAAATTTAGAAATTCCCTTGATTTATGCAAAAAAAACAAAGACGGAAAAGAAAGAACTAAAAGCAGCCGCCTTAGAAAAAGTTGGACTGAGCGTATCATTACAGCAAAAAATACACGAGCTTTCAGGTGGTGAACAACAGAGAGTCGCCATAGCAAGGATACTTCTAAAGCCTTGCGAGTTAATATTGGCCGATGAACCAACGGGTTCTTTAGATGATAGTAATAGAAATGAAATTATACAAATTTTAAAAAATCTAAATAAAGAGGGAAAGACAATTGTTATTGTTACGCATGATCCATATGTAGCACAAGTATGTGATAGAGTCATTAAATTATAATTTTACGAAAGTGAGATAATTAAGGGGAGAGGGAAAAATGAATATACAACAATTCAATCAACGCATTGAAGAATTATTTGGAGAACATTTACGTAAGTACGGCGATGAGTTTGGGGTAACAAACGTAAGTAATGAACATTTTCATAAGATAGGTTATGCTACTAATTTAACGCTTGAAACGGTTGAAGAAGCAAAGAAAGAAAATGTAGATATGATGATAACTCATCACGATGCATGGGAGTTTCTATACGGAATGGAAGAAGCTTGTCTAACTAAACTGAAAGAATATAACATCAATCACTTTTGGGTACATTCACCGTTAGATTTTGTTGAATTCGGAACGTGTACTTCGTTATTTCACACAATCGAAATTGATGAAATGATAACGTATTCTTCTTGTGACGATGAAGAATTACCTGGCGTTGGTGAATATACGAATCCAATTTTATTTTCAAAGCTTGTAGAAAGAGTAGAGGATAAACTCGGTGAAAAGGTGAAGGCGTGGAAAAATAATGATAAAGATGTCAAACGAGTTGGTATTATAACAGGCGCAGGCCATTCAACTGATCATATTCAAGCAGCGCTGGACAGTGGCTGCGATACATATATTACAGGAGAAAAGACGTTATATACAGTTCAGTATGCGCAGTTTAAGAAGATAAATCTTATCGTAGGTAGTCATACATTTACAGAAATATTTGGTGTGGAAAGTTTAGTGAAAAGGTTGCAGGAGTTGGATAACTCGCTTGAGGTTGTTCGATTGAATGAGGAGCACATGGAATAGATAAAGGGTGATGAATTTATGACAACAATTTATGCAAATTTCGGCCTAGAAAAAGCATGGTATTTCTAACCATGCTTTTTCTATTATTCATGAACGCTCCTGTGTATAAAATCTTCGACGATAATATTAAAAAGATTAGGAGCATCGTGATGAACTAAATGACCAGCTTTAGGAACGACAGCTTTTTCAATAAAAGTAGAATTATTAAAATGTGAAAATAAATATTTCGTATCAAATTCAGCGTTTGCTCCTGCGATTAATAGAGTAGGTATTTCTATCTCTTGTAATTGCTGAATTTGCTCAAAAGGATACCAGTTACTTTGAAAACTAATTTCAAGGAGTGTTTTCCAATCATTTTTCATATGAAGTTCATTAAAATAGTGTATGGAATTTTGGTCCTTCATTAACAATTGTGAACGATGTGCGTTTTCTTCGTTTAATACCTCCCAGTTTTCAGGTTTTTCTAACATAATACCAGCAAGAGTACAGGAAGAAATGTTTTGTTTGTTAAGTTGTAACATATGAACAGCAATAAGAGCACCTAAGGAGGTACCAACAATATGGTATGTTTCTAAGTGGAGCTGCTCGGTTAATTCTAGTATATCTAGTGCGGCTTGTTGAAAATAATTAGTGAAATCTTCAGCGTACGAATGACCGTGTCCTCTTAGATCGGGAACAATAACACGAAAACGGTTACTAAAATAATCAATTTGATGTTGAAAGCTTGACGCCCCGGTTTCTAGACCAGGATGCAAAAAAATAACAGGGTCTCCTTTTCCGTATTCTTCAAAGTGTAATTGCATATAACCACCTCTATTGTATAGAATATATATATTATAATGTATTTTCTGAATTTTAATTAGAGCAAAACCTTAAAAATAAGTCCATAAGCCTTCAGAAATCGTTGTAAATGTAGCTGTTAACTATGGGGAAATTACAGATGTTCAAGTAGGAGGCTTTGCTTCTAATTTTCAAGAAGTATATATTTTTATATAAATTAAGAAATATTAATAATCATACTTATGTGAAGAACGAGAGCCATATTTTAAGATTAATAATGTTGGAGGTATATATGCAATTTAAATATGAGTTAATTGGTACCGGTTGGGCAAACGGATTTATTGAACTAAATTCCCAAAAAATTTTATTTAGCCCCAGTTATATAACTGATGCATTTGGAAATTTATTAGGTGGTTTAACTGACTTATCAAATGGTGTGGAACGTGTTGTAACTTTTTTATGGGAGGAAGAGCCCCATGGATTAGGTTGGAGATTCGAGCTTCAAGACAGCAAGGAACTATTCTTAACTATAACAGAATATAATGACACACTAGACTATATTAAGGGGAAGGAAGGCGTGACCATTGTAGACGCCACTTGTAATTTTTTTGACTTTGTTAAAATGGTTATAAAAGAAGCGGATAAAATATTACTTAGATATGGAATTGTGGGTTATCAAAATTTATGGGCCGAACACGAATTTCCATTAAGCAGTTACTTGCAATTGAAATATATCTTAATGGAAGCAGACAAAATCTCCTTACAGACTAAAGAGAAAGTTGGGGGACAGAGTAAGAGTTGTGAAAAAAATGAATTAAAACAAGAGCTTCAATTTCTTATTCGTAATTTTGATTTTTAATTTCCACTATTAAAAAGGGGATAAACAAATGACGAATGTATGGATGGACGTTTTAAAATAGGGAACGTACATATTAGCTTTCATGAGCATCGTGATGGCAATTCGAAATAGAAACATATGAAAGGAATTATATTTTGGAAATGAAACAACAATACATAAAAGGAATACCATTTTGTAGTTTGGAGTACAAACAAGTAGTAAATATATTAAAAGATTGGTTAGCAGTAAAGAACGAGAAACCAAGATTTATTGTGACTGCCAATCCTGAAATTGTAATGTCTGCGAAAGAGACATCAGCCGAATCTGTACATTTCAAAAATATTTTGTTATCTGCGGACTTAATCACTGCTGACGGAATCGGTGTTATACTCGGTTCTAAAATTGTAAATGGCCATCTGAAAGAGCGGGTGACAGGTGCAGATTTAACACATGACTTAATAGATTATTGTAATCAAAACAAATACCGTGTGTTTCTTTTTGGAGCTGCACCAGAAAATAATGAACAAGCAATAGAAAATTTAAAAGTGAGTTTTCCACACGCTATTTTTGAAGGACAACACGGTTTTATAGGTAAGGAACAAATCGAAGAAGTGAAAAATCAAATCAAACAGTTTCAACCACATTTGTTACTAGTAGGTCTAGGTTCTCCTAAGCAAGAAATGTTTATCTATGAAAATCTTCATGAATTAAATGTACCATTGTCCATTGGTATTGGCGGGATGATCGATATTATATCAGGCAATGTCAAAAGGGCACCAAAGATTATGAGAGATACGGGAACGGAATGGTTATATAGGTTGGTAACACAGCCCAAGAGAATAAAACGGCAGCTTGTACTGCCGAAATTTTTGTTGTCAGTTATGGCGGATAGAGTTAGAAAAACAACGAATTAAAAATATAAAAAGAGATGGAAAAACCATCTCTTTTTATATTTTAACTACTGTATCCAAAGTTTAAACAGCCCTTCTGTAATCCCTATATTGTACATGTAATATACCCCAAACATTATACTAATGCTCCCAGTTATTTGGGTGAGTGTTTTATTCAGACTTATTTTTTTGGCACTAAAAACAAATGGAATCCCAATAATTGTTGTAAAGAAAAGCATCCCAATAACAGTTCCTACACCAAATATAAGAATATAAATAGCCGCTTCCCAAACACTCTTCACCGTACTCATAGTTAATAGAACCATTGCTCCACTTCCAGCAAGTCCGTGCACTAAACCGATCAACATGGATTTTAAATATGAAACATTTTTATGTTGGTGCCCGTGCTCGTGTGTACCGCTATGTATATGAGAATGGATATGTTTATGTTCTTCTCCATCGTGTTCATGTTGATGTACATGAATATTTTTTAAAGAGAAGACGGTGGTCAAACCAAGATAAACGAGCATAATGCCTACTAAAAATTCTAATGACATCGCCCACTTTTCTGGTATTTCACCTTTCATAAAAATAAGAATAATTCCAATGATAAATAATGTAGCAGTATGACCGATTCCCCAGAATACGCCCGCTAAAGTGGAGCGAAATAATTTTTTGCTTTGACTAGCAATAGTAGAAACAGCGATTACATGATCGGGCTCAATTGCATGCTTGATTCCAAGTACAAATCCTAAAGATAGAATAGATAGAAATCCTATTTCCATTCATATCCCTCCTTCAATAATATAATTTGTGAGATTAAAAATTTAGAAACCTGTTATGTGAGTAAATAAGAAGAAACATCCAACAAAAGACAATGCAGGAATGTTATTACAAAGGTAAATTATAACAGAGAAAAATGAATTGCTTTTATAAAAGTGGAAAAATTCATAAATTCTTCTTAAACTAGCTGATACGTTAATATAAGAAAAAAGTTCTATAGATAAGTGCAATGTTGTTGCATTTAACTTATTGATGTGCAAATCAATATGAAAAGTACTTTATTACACTAATAATAAAACTGACATATTTTGTTCATATTCGAACTTCCTGTGAACTTTCCACAATTTAGGGCATCATTTACCAAAATAATACTATAATCAATTTAGCGATACATATCAGAAGTGAAGGGAGGAATTCGCATGTTTTCTAATATTGGTATTCCTGGTTTAATTTTAATTCTAACTCTTGCGCTTATTATATTTGGCCCTAAGAAGCTCCCTGAAATTGGTCGTGCGTTTGGTCAAACGTTGAAAGAATTTAAGAAATCTACAGCCGAATTAAGGGATGATGTAGTAAGTGAAGTAAAAATCGAGAAGAAGGAAGAGCAAAAAGTTGAAATAAAGTAAGATGTAGGAGCAAGAATTTGGAATGTCTGCGGTTTTACTTTTTCGTGAAAACGATTTCGTATTTTATGCGAGTTGTTTTTGTAAAGCGGTAGCCGCAACCAGTGTGAATGGGTAGGGATAGAGGATGATAGAGAAAGAATTACATATTGTGGACCATTTAGAGGAATTGCGCAAACGGATTATTATTTCAGCTGTAGCATTTATCGTTTTTTTAATCGTTGGTTTTACGTTTGCTATTGATATTTATAAATGGTTTACAAAGGGTATAGATATGAAACTATCGGTACTCGGACCAAGTGATATATTATGGGTGTATTTTATGCTTGCGACGGTGATTGCAATTGCAGGCACAATCCCTGTCATTGCGATGCAGATATGGTTGTTTGTACGTCCTGCGCTGCGTCCGAAGGAGAGAAAGATCACGCTTACGTATGTACCAGCACTCTTTTTCTTATTTATCATGGGGTTAGCGTTTGGTTATTTTATTATATTTCCTATGATTTTTTCGTTTTTGCTTCATTTGGGTCAGGATATGTTTATAGCTCAATTTACAGCGGAGAAATATTTTCAATTTCTAATGAATGTGACATTGCCGTTTGGGGTTTTATTCGAGCTTCCAGTAGTAGTTATGTTTTTAACTTCGCTTGGTATTTTAAACCCTTATGTATTATCAAGCATTCGGAAGTATGCCTATTTTGTTTTGGCTGTAATTGCTGTTGTCATTACTCCACCAGATTTCATATCCGATTTTATCGTAACAATCCCCTTATTCGTGCTGTATGAAATCAGTATTTCTCTTTCTAAGGTTGTTTTTCGAAAGAAATTGAAGCGTCAGCAGAAAGAAGAGAACGAAAGGAATGTTTACGAGCAAGGGGGAGCTATTAAATAGTTATGAAAAGTAATTAAAGAATTTCTGAGTACTACTTACTTGTTTCATGGAAAATGGAGGGGGCTAGCAAATGAAAAAGCAGAAAACAATCTATGAAACTGCGATGGATAATGGGGTTACCCGAAGAGATTTTTTGAAAATGTGTACTGTATTGGCTGCGTCGATTGGTCTTGATTTTTCAACAACGGATAAAGTCGTAAAAGCGATGGAGACGAGTACAAGAGTTCCTGTGGTTTGGCTGCAATTTCAAGATTGTACAGGCTGTTCAGAGTCGTTTATCCGGTCGTCACAACCTAAAGTTGAAAGCGTTTTATTCGATATGATTTCACTTGAATATACAGAAGTTCTTTCGGCTGCATCTGGATTTCAAATTGAAGCAGCGATGGAACAGGTATTGAAAAAATACAAAGGAAAGTATCTTCTAGCTGTTGAAGGAAGTATTCCTCAAGAGGGCTTTTTAAACATTGGGGGGAAATCTGGAAAAGATACTTTTATTGAAATGGCTGAGAACGCGCAAGCTGTTATTGCTTATGGATCTTGTTCAGCATGGGGGGGGATTCCTGCTGCTTATCCGAATCCAACAGGCGCAAAACCAATTACGGACTTTCAAACGAGTACACCTACAATTCTTGTTCCTGGTTGCCCGCCGATTGCAGAGGTAATGACTGGTGTAATTGCTCACATTATAACATTCGGAAAATTGCCGGAATTGGATCATCACGGACGTCCGAAGGCGTTTTATCGCCATCGTATCCATGATAAATGTAACCGCCGTGCCTATTTTGATGCAGGATTGTTTGTGGAATCTTTTGATGATGAAGGTGCAAAACAAGGATATTGCTTATATAAGGTTGGCTGTAAAGGGCCTACAACTTACAATTCATGTGCTGAAATGCGCTGGAATGGAGGGGTTAGCTATCCGATTCAATCGGGAAATCCTTGTATTGGTTGTTCGGAAAAGGGATTTTGGGATAATGGTCCTTTCTACACAAGAAGAGCAAAAGTTCCAGGCTCACAAATAACGATTAATCCGGATACGATTGGGTTAGCAGCTGTTGGTGTTACGACAGCAGGTATTGCTGTTCATGCAGCAGGAACTGTAATTAAGAAAAAAATCGATGACAAACGAGGGGAAGACGAATGAGCGAGCGTATAGTAGTAGATCCAATTACGAGAATTGAAGGCCATCTTCGCGTGGAGGTAGATATCGATAATACGGGGATGATTAAGGATGCATTTAGTTCAGGGACCGCGGTTCGAGGACTGGAGTTAATCGTTCGAGACCGTGATCCTCGTGATGTGTGGGCGTATATTCAACGTATTTGCGGTGTTTGTACATCGACTCATGCCCTTGCATCACTTCGATCCGTTGAAGATGCACTAGAAATTAAAATTCCGAGAAATGCTCATTTGATACGAGATATTATGAATATGGTTATCTTCTTTCATGACCATGTCGTTCATTTCTATCATTTGCATGCATTAGACTGGGTCGATGTAGTAAGTGCGTTGAAGGCAGATCCTTCTGAAACATCACGAATTGCACAATCGATTTCAAGTTGGCCAAAATCTTCCCCGGGCTATTTTGCAGATGTGCAAAATAAAATAAAGAAGCTTGTAAATAGCGGACAGCTTGGCATCTTTGCGAACGGATACTGGGGACATAATGCATATAAACTTCCGCCAGAAGTGAACTTATTAGCAGTTGCTCACTATTTAGAAGCACTTGACTGGCAAAAAGAAGTTGTAAAGGTGCAAACTATTTTTGGAGGTAAAAATCCGCATCCTCACTATGTAGTAGGAGGGATGGCAACTCCACTTGATATTAATAGTGACAATGGTATTCATGCAGAACGATTAATGCATGTATCTCAAATCATTGATCAAGCTCGTGAATTCGTAAGTCAAGTGTATGTGCCTGACGTAATTGCCATCGGTTCTTACTATAAAGATTGGACATATGGCGGCGGGTTAGATAACTATTTATGCTATGGTGATTTTTCTACGCGAAGTATATATGATACGAAATCATACCGATTCCCAAGAGGAATTGTTTTAAATGGAAACATGAATGAAGTACATGATGTAGATCTCAAAGATCCTGAACAGGTGAAGGAGTTTATTGATCATTCTTGGTATACGTATGATGGCAAGGAAGGCGGCGGTGTTGGAAAACACCCGTTTGAAGGAGAAACTTCCCTTCATTACACAGGACCGAAAGCACCGTATAAGAATCTGGATACAAACAAGCAATATAGTTGGCTGAAAACACCGCGCTGGAAGAATCAGCCGATGGAAACAGGTCCACTCGCCCGAATGATGGTTGGTTATGCAGCAGGAAATAATGAGATTAAAAGCTTGATGGACGATACGCTGAAAAAGCTAGATCTTCCAATTACTGCAATGAAATCAGCGCTTGGTCGCACAGTGGCACGTGCCCTTGAAACGATTCTTCTATCGGATTGGATTCGACATGATATGGATGAACTACTTCATAATGTGAAGAATGGAAACCAAGTCACATTTGACCGTACAAAATGGGAGCCAAGCACTTGGCCGAAGAAAACAAAAGGAGTTGGCTGGGTAGAGGCACCGCGCGGAGCACTAGGGCACTGGATTGATATTGAAAATGGAAAAACGAAAAACTATCAAGCTGTTGTTCCATCTACTTGGAATGCATCGCCTCGTGATCACAACAATAATCTGGGAGCTTATGAAGCGGCATTGAAGGGAACACCGATACTGAATAAGGAGCAGCCGTTAGAAATTTTACGGATTATTCATTCTTTTGATCCTTGTCTTGCTTGTGCGGTACATTTAACAGATTTAGAGTCTAATAAAACGACTGAAATCCGATTAGGTTAGGAGGAGACTCATTATGTCAGACCTCATGCCAACAGCACATAATACGAATACGTCCGTTCCGGAAAAAAACAGCGAAGTGACGCTTCATCCAGAACGTCCAATTCAATATAAGAAAACAAAAGATGTCGTCAAAGTTTATGTCTGGGAATTACCAGTTCGAGTGTTTCATTGGATTAACGTAGTAGCAATTATTTTGCTTATGATAACGGGAATTTATATTGGAAAACCATTCGTTAGTTCAAGTGTACAAGAGGAAGCATATTACTCCTATTTCATGGGCTGGGCGAGATATATACACTTTTTTGCAGCATTTCTGTTCACAATCAATCTTCTTTATCGATTTTTCTGGGCGTTTATAGGAAATAAATTTGCTACATCAAACCCATTTCGCTTTGTGTTTTGGAAAGAAGTATTAGAAACGATTAAATTTTACTTATTCTTAAAAAATAAAAAGCCGCATTATATTGGACACAATCCACTGGCACAGCTTAGTTATTGGATTTTTATCGGTCTTGGTTCTTGGATAATGATGCTAACAGGCTATTATATGTATTTTGAGCCGCAGCCAGAATCATTCTGGGCTAAGCTATTTGTTTGGGTTCCGACTCTGTTTGGCGGAGATAGTTATACGATTCGTTCATGGCACCACTTAGTGGCATGGGCGTTTATGTTATTTACAGTTATTCATGTCTATATGGCAGTTCGTGATGATTATATGGAACGAAATGGTACTATTTCGTCGATGTTTACAGGCTACAAGACTGAACCCAAAAAAATAGTTGGTGATAAGAATGATGAATCAAAATAAGAAAGCGAAAATCACAATACTTGGAATTGGCAACACCCTCTTTACAGATGAGGGTGTTGGCACTTTGTTGAAAAAAGATTATGTCAAAGAAAATGCCAAATTTTTTTGGCATTTTCTTTGATTTATATTTGTTTTATAAAGTAGTTTCTTCTATA
>NZ_JAVBXD010000028.1 GCF_030756675.1 Bacillus multifaciens | reverse complement strand
GGAAGAGCTTGCAAGCCTTTTTTTTATGCACTCATGCTATGTGCGAATTCTTCGCAATACTCTGTACTTTTATTTTGCATTAAACAAAAAGTCAATGTTTCCGGTAATTTCAATGTAAACAAATAATAAAAAGTTTACATTAGTATTTATAATAAATAAAAAGCACTTTTTAATGTTTTAAAAGTGCTTTTTATTTGATATTAATTATGTAGTTTTATAATTTTTATCTTTAAATTCTAACCAATTCATTATCAAAACGAAGAAAAAACCTATGGCGCTTATGCATTTAAACCAGTTAAAAGTATGATCTGTTATAAACTCTGAAGCAAATTCAATACTATAAATAACAAATAATATTCCGAAAATCCACATATTGAATTTTAATATTTTTCTACTTTGCATAGTGTTTCCCTCAATCTTTCAATAAATATATCATTATCATTATATTACATTTATGCATTTATAGGGGGTGTAATTTGTATTTATATAGAGTTCTTAGTTAGGTTATATCACTGTGTTTATAATGATATGTAAATGTAAACAAATTAAAAAATGTTTATTTTGGTTTTTATGGAAATTATTTTTTTAGATTATATAAAAGGGTGGTTAATAATGGAGAATTTTATTGGTATTTTAATTATTTTAGTAGTGGTAGGTATATCACTTGCTGTAGTAACTTGGTCATTCAGAAAATTATGTGAAATGAGAAAGAAATAGATTGGTTCTGGTGCGAAAAATACTCGATAGAAACATAGAGTGTCAAATCCCTTTAAATTGCTAGCTTATGAAGCTAATCCAAACAATTTATGAATGAATTCTTTTTGATTTTGGACAGACTTCTCCTATTGGAGAGTCTGTCCTTTTTTGATCATGTGCATAGCCTCTACCCCCGCAATAATTCGTTTGGCAGTCCGTAAAGACTTTAATTCCAGCATCGGGCGAATTCGTTTTTTAATAAAGCGATGATCCTGCTCTACGATATTGTTGAGATATTTCACTTGCCTTAGTTGGATGCCTTCAGGCATCTGCTTTTCTTCTTTTAACTCTTGGATAGCGATGGGATAAGCTGGGTTCTTGTCTACGGTTTTCACACGAGGTTTAGAAACGTGTGAAAAAGCCAAGGCTTTCTTAAAAAAGCGCTTGGCTGCTTGTTTATTTCTTGCTTGCTTTACTTAGATAAAAATCAATGGTATGCCCTTCTGAATCAACGGCCCGATACAGATACATCCATTGACCTTTAACTTTCACATAGGTTTCATCGACTCTCCAGGAATCATTAGTTGGCTTAAGATAACGTCGTACTCGTTCATCTAATTCGGGTCCATATTGATGAACCCAACGCATGATAGTTGTATGAGCCATAGATAGTCCACGTTCTTCCATCATTTCGACTAAATCACGAAAACTGAGGTTATATCGTAGGTACCATCTAACGGTTAATAAAATAATATCAGGTTGAAAATGTTTCCACTTGAATAGATTTTGCTTTTCCATACTGATCATCACGTCCTTTTTTAGAGTAATAGTATCAGTATGTCCAAATTTGGGAGATTACTTGCAGATATTTTGAAGTTTTTGCACCAGAACCAGCCTCTTTATCATGAATAGTTTGTAAGTCTCCTAAATCGAAGTAACCAAGATCACGTAAACACAAATCGCCCGCCTCTACGGTTTCAAGGCAGATGGTACCGTATGTTTTATCATTATTCTTTCCTGGACCAAGCTGCACGTTAAGAAATTGACCACTAAGTAAATCATATTCCAATTGGATTTTCACGCCTGCCGTATTACTACTTCCACCTGAACCTTGATAGTCAGTGGCGAAATGATCAGGCAGTTGAAACACTGTTGCATCTAAAATACGGATACGATTGAAAGTAGAGATCATGTGTGCAGAAAGTGAGTGATTTGAACAGAGTTTTTGTTTGAGAAGAGAAGTAAAGACTTCTCGAAGAAATGCGACAGCTGCTGGATTAAAGCGTTGATTCAATCCTTCTGAGCTCATCAGTACTCCAGTTGAAGCTTCTAACTGACTGCACAAATGTGTAAGTGATGCGCTGGCTACTTCTTGACTGAGCCATACGCAAAGGGCAATGAGTTCGTTCGCTTGATACTTACTAGATCGCTGTACAAAGCCAACTTGTTTGGCGATATCTTGTAGGACTACTGGAGATAAAAAGTATTGTAGCTCTTGTGCGAAAAGATTCAGCTCATTTGAAATAATAGGATTCATTAAAAACACCATCCTTTCTCATAAACTTCTTACGATAAGCATAGCGTTTTTTATTTTGAGGATATGATTTTAACTTCGCTTGACGGGCAAGTGGCCAGATACCTTATAAGAATAAATTATAAATATAGATAAATAAATTGTAATTTACTCTGTTGAAGTGATGCACCTAAAATGAAGATAACAATTATATAAGGGGTAATTTTATGAGTAATAAATTGAAATATTTATTAGGGGTTAGCATTACCGGATTTGGGGATGGAATTCAACAAATTGCCTTGCTATGGTATATTTTTCATTTAACAGGACAAGCAACTTCTATCGGATTAATGATTGCAATTTATTATATACCAAGTATCATTTTAACACCTTTTGTGTCTGTTTATGTAGATCATCATGATTCTAAAAATATTGTTGTTCTAACAGATAGTATTCGATTTGTACTTGTTTTAATCATGGCAATACTTATTTTCATAAAATTTGAATCAGTATTTATTTTTTACATTATGCAATTCTTATTAGCAGTTTGCTACACCGTTTACAAACCTGCATCTTCTGCATTTATTAAGGAAGCATTCTGTAATCATGATATACCATTTGTTATATCAAAAGCATCTTCATTAAATGAAGCAGCATTACTAGTGGGAACTGGTATATCTGGGTTATTTCTAGTTAAATTTTCTTTAGCCACTAGTTTCTTTATTAATTCTGTAACATTTTTAGTTGCGGCCATTTTCTTTTCTTCTATAAAAAGAATGAACCCTAAAAAAATAAAAAATACAAGAATATCCTACCTTGCAGAATTAATATCGGGATGGCGTTTTATTAATCAAACAGAAGGAATGAAGTACTTACTGTTTTTATCCATTTTGAATAGCATTAGCATACAAATGACAACAACTTTATTATTACCTCTTGCAGAACAGTTTGAAGGAGGTAGCGGACTTTACTCAATATTTGAGATAGCATTTTCAGTAGGAGGAATTATAGCAGGGTTGATTGCTATCTATTTTTTAAAAAGGTTTAAACATAAAGTTATTTTTATTACGATGATGGGTATGGCAACCTCTTCTTTTTTATTATATTTGAGTGACTATAAAACAACGGCCGTTATTTGTATATTTATAATGGGGCTATTTACCATGTCGCATTTGATTATTGTGCAAACGTTAATACAATTGAATACTACAACAGAATATATTGGTAGAGTAATAGGCTTAAGAACAATTCTAGCATCATTTGTTAAGATATCGTCCGCTCTGTCGACTGGTATTTTAATAACTCATATGGGAGTGAATAATATTTTGCTTTTATTTTCTATCTTAATATTGGCTAGCTTTATTACGATTGGAAATATAAAAAAACACATGTATTGAAATGAAGGGAAATACATCTGGAAGATTATTCAGAGATGCTATTACGGGTTGTAAATAACTTGCGAATCGGGGGATAAAATGGTTAATATACGTTCGAAAACAGAAGAATTAAGGGCGAAATTAAAAACTATATTGAATCGAGAATATAAAGAATTGGCTGTTCAGGAGTTAAAAGTAATAGGAAATGGGGTACAAAATATTGTGTTCCGAGGAGATTCGGAAAAAGGACCTTTAGCATTTCGAGTACCTTGGGAACGTGAAGTGAAAAATATAAATGAAGGGTTGTTTAATAGTCGAATTTCATTGCAAAAGGAAGCGGAGCTTTCTAAGTTTTGTAGTTCTAAAGACATTCCAGTGCCAAAGGTTCACGGACTGCACCTTTCTACGGAACTTGATTTTTTAATTTCAGATTACTTGGCTACTGATCATATTCCAATTTCAGCTTACAAAATAGGAGAAGTAGTTAATAAGCTCCATAATATGCCAATTGAAGATTTAAATTACCAACATAGGACTAGGAAATCTAGCAAGTATATAGCTGAACGTCTCGTAAAAAGAGTAGAAGGATTTAATAAAATTACACATTGCGATATTAAATTTCCTGATATATCGATAATCGAAGAGATTCTTAAACAAGCAGATCATGTAAGGAAATTATTACATATGGACATTCGACCAGCAAATCTAATTGGATATAACGGAGAAGTTAAGGCGTTGGTTGATTGGGATAATGCTCTAATTGGTCACCCGCTGTTAGAACTTATGAGGATAGCTGAAACTAATGAAATTGATTGGCATGAATTTAAAGATGGATATAAGAATAAAGGTATCTTTGAATCTATTCCTCGTATTGTCAGCTTATTTTATCAGCTTGATACAGCGGTAATGCTTGCAAATCTGTTTATAGCGCAACTGAAAATAGAGGATAAAGGCATATTCTATAAAGAGCGTGTGAAAACACTTCATAATGAAATACATAGATATTTATAAAAATAAATACGAGCAAAATGCACAAAATTTTCGTTCTGGGGGTGGTATGTGATTTTAAGTTGATGGGCATGGGGTACCGCCCACATTTTAACGAAAATATACGCTAAGCAAATTCGACATGAAAGAAGCCGATTTTTCCTACGCTAAGGAATCATCGGCTTTATTTCTATAAGATTTAAAGCTGTGTTAATCGATCAAGTGACTGTCGAGTAAATAATGAGTCCTTGTCCAATATTCGAGTCACCTGGTTTTACAAATACGTAATTCGTTTAACTATCCGGAATAATTGTAATGGCGATGGTCCTAAATGGAGCCTCTATTTCGTTGCCCTTACTCTGGGTCTGGTAATATTTTGTCATTAATTCATTTAATTCGTTTTGAAATTTTATAAAGTGTTCCTCATCTATCTTCAATTCCACTACAGAAAAAGTAGCACTATCCTCTTGGTGGTTTTGTTCATCTAATTTCTTAAGATAACTTTGATATTGTGTCATAAGTGATAACTGGTAATAGGAAATGTAGTCTAACTTTTCCTTACTCGATAGTTCCTTCCATTCACTCCCGTCAATTTTTGCTTCTTCTTCATTTATTGCGTAATATTTTTCGGAAACAGATTTCACCTTTTTTTCTTTAATCACACGGACAATACCAGAATCAACCATAGTTTGTAGATGTCTATATAGAGTTGCTTGGGGTACATCTTTAAGGATTTTTACCATTTCTAATGGTGTTAACCCATTTTCTCTATTTCTCATTAATGCTTGGCAAATTTTTATTCTTACCGGATGCATTAATATTTCAGCTTTATTACTCATCCAATCACCTTATTTTTTATTAAATTTAATTCTCATTATAAATAATGAGAATTATGATTGCAATACATACGCACTTCGTTTATCATTATCGATAATGAGAATGAATTGAAAGGGAGAATGATGGGAATGCAACTACATTATGGATTAAATGACTTCAAAAACATTGACCTTATGGCTATTATGCCCATTTTATTGCCAGTTATTTTGGTGGGAATGCTTCTAGTTTTAATTGCATTAATTGATTTATATCGGCATAGGAAGACAAGGAAAAATGTGCTTATATGGACGCTAATTATTCTTTTTGTTAGTATACTTGGACCTATTTTGTATTTTGTTGTAGGGAGAAAGGATAGTGAGAGATCTTGAAACTAGAAATTAGAAATGTAACAAAATTATTTAAAGGGAAAATTGCTGTCAATAATTTCTCGATGGAAATGCAATCAGGGGAATGTGTCGGTCTAATTGGACCAAATGGAGCCGGCAAATCCACATTAATAAAAGTGATTTCAGACATTATTAATTCAGACGCAGGTGAAGTTTTATTAAATGGCAAAAAAATATCAAAAATGAAAAGAGAAATTGGTTACCTACCGCAGTACCCTA
The DNA here is from genome assembly GCF_030756675.1 of Bacillus multifaciens. Classification (GTDB taxonomy): domain Bacteria; phylum Bacillota; class Bacilli; order Bacillales; family Bacillaceae_G; genus Bacillus_A; species Bacillus_A multifaciens. Next base: position 63,794 of record NZ_JAVBXD010000028.1, on the reverse strand, counting down.
ATTTTTTTCATTGGATGACAGCAAGAGAAACCCTTACGTTTATGGGACAACTATCAGGATTGAAAAAAGAAGTATTAACAAACTTGATACCGGAAATTCTGACAAAAGTTGGACTAACGGGTGAAGAAAATTCAAAGGTTGGTACATTTTCTGGTGGAATGAAACAACGGCTCGGTATTGCACAAGCCTTACTACATAAACCTTCGCTTATTGTCATGGATGAACCGGTATCTGCGTTAGATCCAATCGGTCGAAGAGAGGTATTAAACCTGATTGAAGAAATAAAAAAAGATACAAGCATTTTATTATCAACCCATATATTAAGCGATGCGGAAGAAATCTGTGAACGATTTGTCATTATAAAAGATGGAACAAAAATAGAAGATACAACGATCACCGAGCTTTTAAATCGTAATAGCGAAAATAAGTTAATTGTGGAAATTACTGCGAAGGATCAAAAGTGGATTGACGTTGTAAAAAAACTCCCTTATGTGAAGGGGGTAGAAGTCATCGGGCTTAAAGTTAAAATTAAAGTTGAAAACATCGAAAAGAACAAAAATATATTGCTAAAAAATGCACTTGAACATAAAGTAGACATCGTTAAATTTGAAATGAATAACGATACTTTAGAAGAAATCTTCTTAGAATTGGTGATGCAGAAATGAATAACTTAATTGTACTGATAAAAAAAGAATTTGTTCAGATGGTACGTGATTTTAAAGTAATTTGGTTACCGATTGTTTTTATCTTTTTAGGGGCAACTCAGCCGATAGTAACTCATTACTTGCCATCAATTTTAGAAGCATTGGGCGGTGGTCAGGGAATTACCATTGATCCGAGTATGACAGCACAAAAAGGAGGTGAAGTACTAGCAAGTACTTTAGGATCTCAATTTGATCAGCTTGGTCTTATGATTCTTGCAATTTCTATGATGGGTATCATTCAAACAGATAAAGCCAACGATATGCTGGCCTTTATTTTAACACGGCCTGTATCCGTTACTTCATATATTGGGGGAAAAATAATATCAAATTATTTGGTGGCAGCTTTTAGTGTAACGAGTGGATACTTTGCTTCTTATCTATATGTAAATTATCTTTTTACTGCTGTTCCATTTTCACACATGATTACTGGATTGGTATTTTATCTAGTATGGGTTCTTTTTATCGTATCTTTCACAACAATGATAAGTACTATTTTTCACAGTCAAGGTATTATCGCACTAATTTCAATTATTTTTCTTATAGGTTGTAGAATAATCGTTGGTTTGAATCCAATAATGGATCAGATAAATCCAGCCAGTATGAGCAAACATGCAATGGAAACACTAATCACGGGATTAGTAAATTCAAACGCAATAGGCAATGTACTTCTAACACTCGTTTGGATTTTATTGACACTTTTTGTAACGAATTATTGGATTGCTAATAAAAAATTTAATCATGAATAAGTAGAGAATAACCATGATGATAGTATGGGATTTTTGGCTCTGTTGCAAAGTTTGAAAAAACATAAATAGATTGGTAAATGAGGAAAAAGGATTAGGAAGTAGCTAGTAATTGCTGAAGTTCATTCTATGTTGAAAAAGCGGAGTCTCTTTGCAGACTTCGCTTTTGTTTATATAGCGCATGAATGGTATTGATACCTTTTATCCTACGTGAAGGGGGTTCGGTCGAGATACTACAAAGATTACTGATGTCTTATTAAAAAAATGATTTAGACTGAAAAGGTGTTTTACTTAGTTAACAATAGTTCTTAGCTAGTTTAACTGTTAGGGGTCCCGCCCCATCGCCATTAACTTAAGGAATTGATTGTTTCCCAAAACGAAAAAAACGAGCTAAATTCTCATAAATAACTGTAGAAGGTAAAAATTTCGTTATGGGGGTGTCTCAAAATCTTAGCTTGATTGGAGGTATCCCTATTTAAAACAAGTGCATTGATAGAAATGTTAAAGAAATAAAGAAGTCTCAAAAACGGAGGTTTTTGAGACTTCTTTATGCTTTCTATTTGATATTGAAATAATGCTATGTTATTCGTCTCAAAACTTGTCTTAAAATCAAAATCTCATTATTCCTTTATTTTATGAGTTATGAGACAATACAAAAGTATAAGGAAGTGATAATTTGTTAATTGGCTACGCTCGTGTGTCTACACATGATCAAAATTTGGATTTACAGAAAGATGCGCTTATACAAGCTGGATGCAAACGGATTTTTACTGACGTAGTAAGGCGTACCGCCCACATTTTAACGAAAATATACGCTAAGTAAAATTCGGCATGAAAAAGTGTTGATTTAACTAATCTAAGAAAATCACCTAATCTCAAAACTTATCTTTAAATAAAAATCATGCTATTGTTTTTCGAAAATCTTTTAGCGTATAAAAACATTAAAATGTACATGCTACACCTTTTTAAATTTCTGTTCAATCTTATCATGTACTGATTCGATTTTTTCAGGCAACACAAATAAATATTCGATAAGGACTTCTAGTAATTCTGTTAATAAAGCTACTGCTTCATCATCAATTTCCTGTTTCAATTCAAGCATCCTATAAAAAGGACTTTCCGAATGAACGAGGTGGCCAACATCTTGAATCGGTTTAGTTAAATCGATATATTTTGGCAATTGCTCAAATTGCTGGGAAAGGGACTGTCCATTACCTTTCTCTCCAAGAAAATGTTTGAGGACACTTTCAAGAACTTGTTTTGACAGTACTGCAGTAGCAGAATTATCTTTTGATTGACTGACATTTAAAGTAGAGCGATATGCCCTAACTAGGTCCATAGGGATATGTTTATTGCGTTCAAGCTGAGCCAAAGGATCTCTAAAATCCGAAGGACTATAAATATACACTTCTACTTCTTTATCATTAAACATAATCACAAATTCTGATGGCTTTTGACATTCAAAACAAAGCCCTTCTGCGAATAATCCTCTTTTTGTAACTTGGTAAAAATTTGTTTTTAATGTAAATTCACTTGATTTACCGCATTTAGGACACTGACTTTTGACATTTTTCGGCACCTTTAAATACCCATACTGGGTATGAGATAAAATGGCCCCTGGTAATATTTTTCTCATTTAAACCTCCTAAAAACTCAACCCTAATCCGTAACTTATATAAATATTTCTGGTAACTATTCAGTCACCTCGTGAAGATATAAGGCGCTTGAAAAAATTACCGAAAAATATGTTTATTTGTTTTATCACAAGATATAGTGTATCGCACAAGTTTGTGTTGTATGCAAAAAAATAGACCGAATTTCCGTCTATGAAACTCCTAAATTAAAGGTATAGCTGAGTAGTTATTATTTCTATAAAATTTATAATTTATATTATCAATTATAAATTATAAAAATATAATTACAATCTGTAATATATGGAAATAACGTTTTTCTAAGTAGAGTGTCACCATACATACCCATCAAGCTAATATTCTGAGACACTCCTAAAACAAAAAATTTACCTTTTTACAGTTATTTATGAGAATTCGGCTCATTTTTTAAACTCTTCATTAAGTTTCTTGATTGTCATGTGGACACTTCCTTCTTGAACCCCATTGTAAGGACTTAACTAAGTTGTGTCCATATGACTATACTAACTCTAATAGTTACTTTAACAGTAAAGATTTCTTTACAGACTTCAAGCTCTGAAATAAACTATCAATTCGATAATATAAACTTAAAATTTTGAAAATGCATAAAATAAAAACAAATATTGACATTGAAAAAAAAAAGAGGTTACTATGTATTTGTGTTAGTTACACCGTGTAAGTAGAGTAATTAAATGGTGATTATAATGAAGTAATCTGTAGAGTATTTTTATTTATAAAGAAGTATGGACCTAATAATATTAGGTCCATACTTCTTTATTCGGGATATATTTTCTATTTTCTAAATAAGAATATGAAACATCTATATTGTTAATCTATTATAACCGTCAAGACGAATTTTACACTTTAGATTGCGCATAGCCCACTTGACATGGAGCCTTTACAGGTATGATAAACAGCCTTGAAGCCTTGATAATAAAAGAACCATGGCTGTTGCTACAAGGATATCATACCTGCTTCTCCAAATAATGTGGGCGACAAATGTTGCCAAAAGTGTAAAGTTCATATTAGCGAAAACTGTAAAATTTATTCTGGCGTTCACATCTATAACATGAGAGTCTTTTTATAACAGCCAACTAGTAGATTAAAAAGGGGAAATTTGCAGATAGCCGTGTATTTACAAACATTGATGAATGGAATACTCGGGCACTAGATTGGCTGGAACGTACAGGTAATAAGAATGTACACAACACAATAAAAAAGAGATCAGTTGAAGTGTTTCTCGTGGAAATGTATACTACATTACGACTAGTCTGTATTATGTAAGGATAAAATAATAACAGCCGGCTCATTTAAAGTGCCTTGACTTTTTTATGATTTTAATATTGTATATTTTTGGGGTAAACGCTATAATTATAGTGTTAAAGATGGAATCGTGATATGACCTGTTATGAATCTATCATTTTATTTACAAATAAATGGATTGGTATTTTAGCAAGATGTGCTAATAAACTACTCCACCATGATGATAGCGTACCTATTAATTCGGTGCGTATATTTTCGTGGTGGAGTTTTTTTATTCTCAAAAAGGGGGAAAGACCATGAACGACAGCATGGTTCATATTACAATCGACGGCAAAGAATATATAGCTAAGCCCGGTTCAACGATCTTGGGCATTATTAATCAAAACGGGATTGAACATCCGCAAATCTGTTACGTGCCTGAAGTGGATCCTATTCAAACGTGTGATACTTGTATTGTAGAAGTTGATGGGAAATTGGTGCGATCTTGTTCGGCAGTAGCGACGAACGGTATGGATATTGAGTTGTCCTCTATTCGTGCAAAGGCAGCACAAACTGAGGCGATGGACCGCTTATTGGAAAACCATTTACTTTATTGTACGGTCTGTGACAACAATAATGGGAACTGTAAATTGCATAATACGGCAGAATTAATGGAAATTGAGCATCAAAAATATCCTTACAAACCAAAAGTAGATGCAAGTGAAGTTGACATGTCTCATCCATTTTATCGTTATGATCCTAATCAATGTATTGCGTGCGGTCAATGTGTTGAGGTCTGTCAAAACTTACAAGTAAATGAAACGTTATCTATTGATTGGGAAGCAGAACGCCCTCGTGTAATTTGGGATGACGGTGCGGCTATTAACGATTCTTCATGTGTAAGCTGTGGTCAATGTGTAACCATTTGTCCTTGTAATGCTTTGATGGAGAAATCGATGCTTGGAGAAGCTGGATTTATGACTGGGCTAAAGCCGGACATTCTTGAGCCGATGGTTGATCTTATAAAAGAAGTTGAACCTGGGTACAGCGGTATTTTCGCTATATCAGAAGTAGAAGCTGCCATGCGAGAAACTCGTACGAAGAAGACGAAAACAGTATGTACGTTTTGTGGTGTAGGGTGTTCATTTGAAGTGTGGACGAAGGGTCGTAAAATTTTGAAGGTACAACCAACTTCTGAGGCACCGGTTAACGCGATTTCTACTTGTGTAAAAGGAAAATTTGGTTGGGATTTCGTAAATGCTGAAGAACGCCTTACTAAGCCTTTAATTCGTAAAAATGGAACATTTGTTGAATCAACTTGGGAAGAAGCGCTTGATTTAGTTGCAAATAAATTAGGCTCTATTAAACAAGAATACGGTAACGGTTCTATAGGTTTTATTTCTTCTTCTAAAATTACGAATGAAGACAACTATGTCATTCAAAAATTAGCTCGACAAGTATTCGAAACGAACAACATTGATAACTGCTCTCGTTATTGTCAATCGCCAGCAACAGATGGATTGTTCCGTACAATTGGTATGGGCGGAGATGCAGGAACAATTAAAGATATTGCACAAGCAGGTCTTGTTATTATCGTCGGTTGTAATCCAACAGAAGGCCACCCGGTGTTAGCTACTCGTGTGAAACGTGCGCATAAACTTTACGGTCAAAAACTAATTGTTGCAGATCTTCGTAAAACTGAAATGGCAGAGCGTTCAGATATCTTTATTAGTCCAAAGCAAGGAACAGACCAAGTATGGTTAATGGCTATTACGAAATATATGATTGATCAAGGCTGGCATGATCAACAATTCATCGATGAGAATGTAAACTTCTTTGAAGATTTCAAAGGTAGTCTTGCAGAGTATACGCTTGAATATGCAGAAGAGATTACAGGCATCTCAAAAGAAACACTCGTTAAAATGGCAGAAATGATTCGTGATGCAGATGGTACTTGTATTCTTTGGGGAATGGGTGTAACGCAAAATACGGGTGGTTCAGATACTTCCGCTGCAATTTCAAACTTGCTGCTTGCAACAGGGAATTATCGCCGTCCGGGTGCTGGTGCATATCCGCTTCGTGGCCATAATAACGTACAAGGTGCTTGTGATATGGGAACGCTCCCGGGATGGCTTCCGGGATATCAGCACGTTACTGATGATGTAGCCCGCGAAAAATTTGAAAAAGCTTACGGGGTGAAAATTGATAACAAACTAGGTCTCAACAACATTGAAATGCTTCACGCAATTGAAGAAGGGAAAATGAAAGCAATGTATCTTGTTGGAGAGGATATGGCCCTTGTAGACTCTAACGCAAATCATGTACATGAAGTTCTATCAAGTCTTGATTTCTTTGTCGTTCAAGATGTATTCCTTTCTAAAACTGCTCAATATGCAGATGTAGTGTTACCAGCGGCGCCATCTCTTGAAAAAGAAGGTACTTTTACAAATACAGAACGTCGTGTACAAAGACTATATCAAGTACTTCCTACGCTTGGAGATGCGAAACCAGATTGGTGGATTGTACAAGCGATTGCAAATAAATTAGGTGCAAACTGGAACTATAGCCATCCAAGTGAAATCTTTGCTGAAATGGCAAGTTTATCGCCACTTTTCGCAAAAGCAAACTATGAAGTGCTTGAAGGTTGGAATAGTTTCCATTGGGGAAGCTTTGACGGAACGAATACGCCGCTTCTTTTCTTAGATGGATTTAACTTCCCGGATAAAAAGGCTCGATTTGCGATAGCTGAATGGGTACGTCCAGCTGAATTCCCAGAGGAATACGATCTTCATATTAATAATGGTCGTATGCTTGAACATTTCCATGAAGGTAACATGACAAATAAATCAAATGGGATTCAAGCTAAAGTACCTGGTGTTTTCGTTGAAGTTTCTCCAGAACTTGCAAGGGAACGTGGAGTTAAAACGGGTTCATTAGTGCGCCTTGTTTCTCCTTTTGGAGCACTTAAATTACGTGCACTTGTAACGGGTCGTGTAAAAGCAAATGAGCTTTATTTACCGATGAACTCGACAGACAACGAATCGGCAATTAATTTCTTAACGGGTCCTGCGGTCGATCATCGTACGAATACACCTGCATATAAACAAACGAAAGTTCGTATGGAAGTGTTACAAGTAGAAGGGGAAAATCCGATGCCGAAAACGAATCCGCGTAACAAAAAGCGTCATCCTCAAAATGGGATTGAGGTAAATCGCAAGTGGACTCGTCCAGGATATGTGCACTTGACGGATAACTAGGGAGGAGAAAAGAATATGGCAGCACCTATTAAAGCGATCCAAAGGCATGAGCTAACTGAAGAAGAACAAAAACAACAAAAGCTAGAAGATTTAAAGGCACTTCTAGCTAATCATGAAGAAGCTTTAAATCAAATGTTTAATATTGTAGGTGAACTGAATGACATCGGGATACTAGAAGCTGCAAGTTCTATGCTTAAAGCGAAAGAACCAATTGCAAAAATTGTTCTAGGACAGGTCACTCGTGAACCAGTCACGAATTTGATTAATAATATGATGGGCGCTGCAGGAGCTTTAACAGAACTTGATCCGGAACTTACTAAAAAACTTGTAAGTAGTGTACTAAAAGGTATGGATGAAGGAAACGAGCACCTGGAAAGTAATAAAAAAGTAGGAATACTGGACCTTATGAAAGTACTTAAGGATCCAGATATTAACCGTGCAATCGGATTTGGTCTTCATTTCTTAAAAGGTATGGGTAAGGGGTTAAAAGACGAATAGGTAAGCGGAAAAATATTATTTCATACGTTTTATATGTGTTTGAAATAATTGCAAAAGATGAGCCTTTTCGTCTAATTATTTGAGTGAATAATTCAGATGAAAAGGTTATTTTGTTAAAATGTTTATGATGAAGTAGTATTCGAAAAGCATTATTAATGAATCGGGGAGGAATGCAAGTATGTCAAAAATGGTACATGAGTTTAATGATATGATACGAAAACTTCGAAAAGATTTGTTTGGAAAAGGACCGGAACGAATTCATACTGTATTTGTTGAGAACATGGCTATTGCCACACTTTATGGAAATTTGACACCAACTGAGAAGTTTATTTCTGGAACGTTGGATGGTGCAGAAATGGTTCATATGGCTAGAACGAAAATGATTCAGGAGGTTTATGCCGTCAATTCTCGTGATCATTTGGAGGAACTTGTTGGGGCAAAATTAGTTCATCTGTTTTCGGATATGAAAGTGGATGAAGATATTGCAGTTTCAGTATTTGTCTTTGATAAAAATATAACGTGAGAGAAGGATACTGATTGTGAAGTCGATACAGGTGGAACGGGAAATTTTTCGTTATGATAAAGGGGAAATGAAGTGTATAGAGGACAGCATTGTAACAGAGTTTCCAGTTACGGTTAAAATTAACGGGCAGGAATTTGTTACAATGGTTAGTACTCCAGAGTATATTGAAGATATGGTGATAGGCTTTTTAGCATCTGAAGGTATTATCCGAAAATATGAAGATATTGATGAAATATGGGTACAAGATAAAGAAGGATACGTACATGTAACGACGACAAAGATCAATCCTTATTATCGTGACATCCAAAATAAGCGTTATATTACTTCATGCTGTGGAATGAGTAGACAAGGATTTGTTTTCGTAAACGATGCGTTGACTGCGAAGAAAATGAATGATATTCGAGTAAAGATCTCTGTCCAGGATTGTTTTCGATTAATGGATGATATGCAGGAATCTGCAGCTACTTTTCAGAATACAGGCGGGGTCCATAATGCAGCCTTATGTGATGTGAATGGGATTGTTTTAAGCCGAATGGATATAGGAAGACATAATGCTTTAGATAAAATTTTCGGCTATTGTTTAAAAAATAGCATTTCTATTGGTGATAAAATTATTGTTTTTAGTGGCCGTATATCTTCGGAAATTCTATTAAAAGTTGCGAAAATTGGCTGCGAAGTAATATTGTCAAAATCCGCTCCAACTGAGTTAGCACTAGAGCTAGCAGAAGAATTAGGGATTACTGCAATAGGCTTTATTCGTAATCAATCTTTAAATGTATATACTCATCCGGAGCGTATTGTAAATATGAAATGAATACAAACAATATCGTTAATTTACTGTTTAGCATGTTGGCTGAACGATTGGTTTAAATAAAATGTGTACGGAATCATAATATATGTAGAAGTGAGGCAATAAACATGAATGCTGTCACATTGGACAAATTGCACCGTCCTTTAAGAGATTTGCGTATTTCTGTTACCGATCGCTGTAATTTTCGCTGTCGATATTGTATGCCGGAAGAAATATTTGGTCCTGACTATTCATTTTTGTCTAATGATAAAATTTTATCTTTTGATGAAATTGAAAGGGTAGCACGCATTTTCGTTTCTTTAGGTGTTAGAAAGTTGCGTATTACTGGGGGAGAGCCCTTACTTCGGAAAAACCTTTCTGAGCTAATCGAACGACTTAATAAAATTGATGGAGTAGAGGATATTGGTGTAACTACAAATGGATCCTTACTCAAGAAGTTTGCTGTTGATTTATATAAGGCGGGTTTATCGCGTGTGACAGTTAGTTTAGATTCCTTGCAAGAAGAGCGATTTGCTTATTTAAATGGTAATAGAAGTAAAGTGCAAACAGTTCTTGGAGGAATACGGGCTGCAGCGGAAGTTGGAATGAAAATTAAAATAAACATGGTTGTCCAAAAAGGAAAAAATGAACAGGACGTTATTCAAATGGCGCAATACTTCAAAGAGAATAAGCATATTCTTCGGTTGATTGAATACATGGATGTCGGAAATTTTAACGGCTGGAAATTAGATGAAGTGGTCTCTAGACAAGAGATAGTAGAGACAATTCATAAAGTTATGCCGCTTGAACGAATTGAAGCAAATTATCCTGGTGAAGTTGCCACTCGCTATCGTTATATCGATAGCGGTGAGGAAATAGGAATTATTTCATCTGTAACAGATTCTTTTTGTTCATCATGTACAAGAGCTCGTATTTCCGCAGAAGGAAAGCTATATACTTGTTTGTTTGCTTCCGAAGGAAATGATCTTAGAAAATTGCTTCGTTCAGGGTATACCGATGAGGAGATTACCGATGTTATTCGTGACATTTGGAATAATCGTTCAGATCGCTATTCGGATGAACGGTTGAACAACACGAATAAAAAAACAGTGCCCAAAATTGAAATGTCGCATATTGGTGGCTGAGAAATAAATGATATGTTAGGATGACATTCAAAATACTAGGAAAGAAAGCTATCGGTAGATTCATTTTGTTATAGTATATAAATCGATTTTGATTTTTCGACATATAGATTGTTGCAATGTAGAAAAAAAGTTCCTGCACTTGCTTCTTCCCTTTGTTTGAACTTCGCATGTGACAGAAAAAGGCACTGACCGCTTCTACGCATGGCCAGACGCTCTCGACCACCTAGAAAAGAAAGGGGTTTATATGTCGGGATTTTAACTTGGATTTATATAGATAATGTTTGAATATACGAAGTGGAAAGTGTGCAAGTTTTGCAGATTTTCTATTTTATAGTAAAAGTGATGATTGATATCTCTGTAAGAGAAGTGCAGGGAGATTAAGCAGCATTCAAAAATCCTTACTATGTTAAGGGTTTCTTGAAGCTGCTTTTTTATTTTGAATAAATGGAGGAATCGGTTATGGCAATTCATAAACCGGAACAAATCGCTGAGCTGGATTTGTTGGATTTGCTTACTTTTCTTGTTATCAGAAACAAAGTCATATAGAGAAAGATGTTTAAATAATAACCACATATGCAGCAGATTTTTTAATTAATTGATCATTATTTACTAGAAAGGAAGGCCATCTAATGATAGAGCGGTATTCACGTCAACAGTTGTTCGCTCCTATTGGGAGTAAAGGACAAGAGAAGATTAGAAATAAGCATGTGTTGATTGTGGGGGCAGGTGCATTAGGAAGTGCAAGCGCAGAAGCGTTGGTTCGTGCAGGTATCGGAAAGTTAACGATTATTGATCGTGATTACGTAGAATGGAGTAATTTACAAAGGCAACAGCTTTATATTGAACAAGATGCGATAGAAAAATTACCAAAAGCAATTGCAGCTCAAAATCGGTTGAAACAAATCAATTCAGAGGTACAGATTCATGCTTTCGTAATGGATGCAAGAATAGAAAATATGGAAGCTTTGTTAGACAATGTCGATATAATCGTTGATGCAACAGATAATTTTGATATTCGATTTGTGATAAATGATCTATCACAAAAATATGATATTCCCTGGATTTATGGTTCTTGTGTCGGGGGATATGGCATGAGCTATACGATTATTCCAAAGAAAACACCGTGCTTACATTGTGTACTTAAAAGTGTTCCAGTTACAGGAGTGACATGTGACACAGTTGGAATTATTAGTCCCGCTGTTCAAATAGTGGCAGCGTATCAAGTGGCAGAAGCATTCAAAATTTTAGTAGAAGATTTTTCGGCAATTAGAAACACCTTTTTAATGTTTGATATATGGAGTAATCAACACCATTCTATCAAACTAGAAAAAATTAAAAAGGACAATTGTCCTTCGTGCGGTACGCATAGAACTTATCCTTATTTATCTTATGAAAACCAAACAAAGACAGCTGTTTTATGTGGGAGAAATACGGTGCAAATTAGACCGCCGCGTAATAGTCGTTACAATTTTGACCATTTAGAAAAACAGCTAAAAAAACATGGGAAAGTAAATCGAAACCCGTATTTGCTATGTTGCCAACTAGATAATTATCGTTTGGTTATGTTTCAGGATGGGCGTGTATTTATCCACGGGACAAACGAAATTCAAAAAGCGAAAAAAATATACTATCGTTTATTAGGGTAACAGAAGGAGTGAGGAAAATGATAGAAAAACGAATACCGATTGCAGTTGGAGAGGCCGTCCATCAAGTAATGGAATTTGCTGAGCAGGGTTCAAAAGAACTTATACCACTTGAAGTAGCTTATGAACGTATATTAGCTGAGGATTTAGTAGCTGATCATGATGTTCCATCTTTCAATCGCTCTCCCTATGATGGATTTGCTATTAGAGCAGAAGATACTGCATGGGCAAGTTATGGGAATCCAACTATATTCGAAGTAATCGGTGAGATTGGGGCAGGTTCCATATTTCCTCAAGAGGTAGGACCGTTTCAAGCAGTTCGAATTATGACAGGAGCACAAATTCCAAAAGGATGTAATGCGGTTGTGATGTTAGAACTGACCCGTCAATATGAGGAGGTTGGTAAAACCTATATAGAAGTGAAGCGTTCATTCAAAAAAGGAGAAAATATTTCCTTTCAAGGTGAAGATACACGTAAAGGGACGATTCTTGCGAAGAGAGGTACTTACATTAATCCAGGTATTTCAGCTCTCCTTGCTACTTTTGGTTACAGCGAAGTGCCCGTTGCAAAAAAGCCTGTAGTTGGAGTATTGGCGACTGGGAGTGAGCTTCTTGACGTAAATGAATCACTACAACCTGGGAAAATTCGAAATAGTAATACGTACATGATATTGTCCCAAATTCGAAGAGCAGGAGGAAGAGTGAAATACTTTGGGAAGTTTAGTGACGATTTTGATACGTGCCACGCAGCCGTAAAAGAAGCGTTAAGTCAAGTGGATATGTTAATTACAACCGGTGGTGTTTCGGTAGGGGATTATGATTATTTGCCAGCTATCTACAATAAACTAGGGGCATCAGTTCTTTTTAACAAAGTTGCAATGCGGCCTGGAAGCGTGACGACCGTAGCACAATTAAATAAAAAATTATTATTTGGATTATCAGGTAATCCCTCTGCTTGTTATGTAGGTTTTGAGTTATTCGTAAGACCTAGCATTCGTACCTATATGTTTAGTGAAAAGCCGCATTTAAAAAGAGAAAAAGCACTGCTGGGAGAAAATTTTCTAAAACCTAATCCATTTACAAGATTTGTACGAGCAAAGCTCAAATATAACGAAGAACAATTAATTGCCTATCCATCAGGATTTGATAAGTCTAGTGCAGTTTCTTCATTGGCAGAATTAAACGCTTTTATCGTACTCCCAGGCGGTACGAGAGGATATAAAAAAGAGATGTTAGTAGATGTTTTCTTATTAGAGGATAACGAAGGTAGTGAATGGCCTTGGTATGATATTATTCCAACTTATAAAGTGAGGGGTTCTGATGGGACAAGTACTATTTGAAATCGTAGATACTCCGATATTAGTCGAAGAAGTAACGAATAAGGTAGCAAGAAGAGAAGCAGGTGCGATTACAGCCTTTATTGGAACAGTAAGAGAATTAACAAAAGGAAAACGAACTTTACATCTAGAGTATGAAGCATATAAATCTATGGCAGTAAAAATGCTTACTCAAATTGGTGAAGAAATCAAAAAAAAGTGGCCGGATGCAAAAATAGCAATTACACACCGGGTGGGTCGACTAGAAATAATGGATATTGCAGTTGTAATTGCAGTTTCGTCACCACATCGTAAAGTGGCCTACGAAGCGAATGAATACGCAATTGAACGTATTAAGCAAATCGCCCCAATTTGGAAAAAAGAATTTTGGGAAGATGGAACGATGTGGATTGGAGATCAGCTTGAAAATACTCCGTATCCAGAAGGAAAACCGAAGAAGGAAGAATGAGAAGATGATTACAATTTTACTGTTCGCAAATTTGCGAGAAGAAGTCGGCTCAGATCAATTAGTAATAATAGAAAAACAAGAGATAAATGTTCATCAATTAAAAGAATGGCTGAAAGATAATTATCATTTACAATCGTTGGATAAAGTTATGGTAGCTATTAACGAAGAATTCGTAATCGACGAAGATATTGTAAAAGCCGGAGATACCGTTGCGTTTATCCCACCTGTAAGCGGAGGATAATTCTTTTTATTCTCTTTTCAGCTCGAATACAGCATTAAGGAGGATAACTATGAGTAATTTCTCGTACTGGAACGAAGAGCCAAAATGGTTGGATTGGTATATTAGTAAGTATTGCTAGTAATCTATTCCACTATGAGTAATGAAGCCGATTGTATTAGGTTTTATTATTCATGGTGTTTTTTGTATACAAATTAAGGAGACGGAAAGGAATGAGTTTTATGATTACTCATAAACAAATTATGAACGCTTTAAGCCATGTAGAAGATCCAGAATTGCACAAAAGTATTGTGGAATTAAACATGGTAAGAAATATTCAAATTGATGGCACGCAGATTTACCTTGAAGTTATTTTAACTATTCCAGGTTGTCCATTAAAGGCAAAAATTCAACAAGATATTGAAGACTCTCTTCGGAACATAGGAGCATCTAAGGTTTCTTTGACTTTCGGCACCATGACAAAGGAAGAACGAGCTGTATTAACAGAAACTTTAAAGGAAAATTCGAGAACAGAAACCGGTATGCCTAGTATGCTGCGACCTGATTCAGGTGTACGTTTTATTGCTGTGACAAGTGGAAAAGGTGGAGTCGGAAAATCAACTGTGACGATTAACCTTGCTACTGCTTTAGCTCGTATGGGGAAAAAGGTTGGGATTTTAGATGCAGATATATATGGATTCAGTATCCCAGCAATGATGGAAGCTAATCAAAAGCCAACAATGATAGATCAAATAGCGATTCCAGTCGTTAGTCATGGCGTTAAAATCATGTCAATGGGATTTTTTACAGAGGGTAATAACCCAGTTATGTGGCGAGGACCAATGCTAAACAAATGGATTCAAAATTTCGTTGCCAACACTCACTGGGGAGAATTAGATTATCTTCTTCTTGATTTGCCTCCTGGTACAGGAGATGTTGCGATTGATGTGGCTGCGATGATTCCTCACGCAAAGGAAATTATAGTTACTACTCCTCATCATGTAGCTTCGTTTGTTGCTTCCAGAGTAGGGGTAATGGCAAAGCATACAAAACACGATATTTTAGGTATCGTTGAGAATATGGCATATTATGAGGAACAGGATGGTTCAAGGAACTATCTCTTTGGGAAAGGTGGCGGCGAAATGTTAGCAGAACAACTGCAAACAGAAGTGATTGCACAAATACCTTTTGCAAATCCTGACGAAAATAAAGGTTCATCCGTATATGATGAAGATTTGCTTGTTGGAGAGATGTTTACATCTTTAGCTCAAGATCTTATCTACAAAGGGTAATTTATCCCGCTATTCGCGGGCAGTAAGATCCAACCTCAAAATTTAGAGAGAAGCAAAGAAGTTAGGTGGGGGATGAAGAAAACCCAACTGATGGAAGTTTCACTTTATCAGAAAACGAAAAGGCTGGCATAAAAATAGAAAGAAATTTTTTTATGCAAATCTTCTAGTTAGCTAAAATAATTCTTCGTACCTTATTAATGGAATCGACAATTATTTCTTAGGAAGATAAAATGAAAACAGAAATATAAGGAGGGATTTTCATGGGAATGTGTAATGTAGATCATTCTTCTGAAGATGTAATCAATAAACTTGAAACTCAACAATGCTTTTTATCTGAGTGTTTGGTTAAAGACTTACGTGAATTTCTAAAGAGCAATCATTCACAGCAAATATTAAATGAACTATTTCACCTTTTAAAAAAGTACGACCTAGCATCTAAAGAAGAGCGGGAGAAAAGAAATGAACAATTAAAGTTACTCATAAGTTAATCAATAGAATTAACGGTAGTATGTAACTTGCGTTTTCTGTAGTTCGCTTTTCGGAAAGGCTGAATCTCATGGATATCAAAAAGCGTGTAGTATCAGAATTAATTAACATAATTTAAAGTGTAAACACCAGAAAAAAAGACCTCTACACAGTTAAGATGTCCCCTATAGAATAGACATTGAAAAGATCTATTTTATAGGGGATTTCTCGTATAATAGGAGAAAATTTGGATTGGAGAAATATATTAAAAAGGGGAAATTCGTCGTTTTTTTGATACTCTCGCATCTGAATCACAACTATCCTCAACGGCAATACAGACTGTGGGAAGCAAAGGATACGATGGATTTGCGATAGGAGTGGTAATGTAATAAGAATTGTGGTTCACAGAACGGTGAAAAAGGGGCATAATAAATGGCCCTTTTTTTAGGCTGTTTTCTTGAGCATATAGCTGAACATACAAATTTTTTAAAACATTTCTTGCATTGCTTCACCATGGGAGGTTGAACGAAGATTTTATTTAATTATTCATAAAGTGTAGCAATAAATTAGTCCTACAAGTTGAATTTGTGAACTTGCAGGGCTAATAATTTTGAGAAGGAAATAGGACGTTGGTGTAGAAATGGATTCATTAGAGTGTAATCTATAATGAATCAAGAGGAACGCAATTAATGTCCTCGTGGATTTTTCCTAAATGGAGTAAGAGTATGTTTGGTTATCCAATAAATATGGCTATAAAAGAGAGCAACTTTTTGAAGTGTTTACATATAATTACACTAGACCGACAGTCGGTCTAGTGAGAAGGAGTTTATTCATGAGAATCGTAAAAGAATATGAAGAACGAAGAAATGAAATTTTAGATACCGCAGAAAAATTGTTTGCTTCTAAAGGATATATGAAAACGACCGTAAACGATATTCTGCAGGAAATCGGTATCGCAAAAGGAACATTCTATCATTATTTCAAATCAAAAGAGGAAGTGATGGATGCTATTATTATACGGATTGTAAATGCAGATGTAGCGGCAGCCAAAAAGATTGCTTCAGATCCTAACATCCCAGTACTTGATAAATTATTTCATATTTTAATGGCGCAAGCACCAAAAACTGGGGGAAACAAAGAAAAAATGATTGAACAATTTCATCAGCCAAGTAATGCTGAAATGCATCAGAGAAGTTTAGTTCAGTCTATTTTACATTTAACACCTGTTTTGACGGAGGTGGTTAAGCAAGGAATCAATGAACAGGTTTTTGTGACGGATTATCCACAAGAAACAATAGAATTTTTGCTCGCTTCTGCACAAGTAATATTTGATGAAGGACTGTTTCATTGGCAACCTCATGAAATGATGAAAAGGGCAAAGGCGTTTATTAACATGATGGAGACTACTCTGGGAGCTAAAAAAGGCAGCTTTGATTACATTTTAGATATTTTGATGAGACAGTCTGAAAATGACGAATAAGATCATGTAAAAATGTAGAGCAAGTTTCTTCATAAGTATCAATATACTTGTCTCTACATTTAGCTTTCGTATTTTATATAAGATTTCAGACCGACAGTCGGTCTAATCTCATGATGAAAGGTGTGTATATTATGCAAAATAATAGTAATATAAAGCCTTTTTCTAAATCATTTCACTTCATGGTAATTGGACAGATAATATCAGTATTAGGTTCCTCTCTCCTACGTTTTGCTTTATCTCTCTATGTGTTGGACATAACAGGCCGGGCAGACATATATGCTACGTTGTATGCTGTATCAAATGTACCACTTTTGTTATCACCTCTTGGCGGGGCTATTGCTGACAGATTCAACCGCCGCAACCTCATGGTGATTTTTGATTTTATAAGTAGTGCCATTGTATTTTGTTTTATTTTATTGTTGGCGGCTGGTAATAATTCCGTGATACTTATCGGTGTTGTTATGGTTTTGCTAGCGTTTATTAGCGCCATGTATTCCCCAACTGTCATGGCAAGTGTTCCTTTGTTAGTTGCGGAAAATAAATTGGAGCAGGCAAACGGTATTGTAAACGGTGTTCAAGCACTATCAAGCGTAGCAGCACCTGTTTTAGGCGGAGTATTGTATGGTATTGTAGGGGTAAAAATGCTTGTTGTGATGAGTTGTCTTGCTTTTTTCTTAGCTGCAGTATTAGCGATTTTTATTAATATCCCGTTTGTGAAAAGGAAACAAGATGGACATATCATATCGACTATCGTAAACGACTTAAAAGTTGGTGTTATCTATGTAGTTAAGCAACCTTTTATTTTGAAATGCATAATCCTTGCAGCTTTCCTCAATTTAATTCTCACGCCGTTGTTTGTTGTTGGCGGTCCCATCATTTTACGGGTAATCTTGCAAAGTAGTGACACAATGTATGGCGTTGGAATGGGACTCATAGATTTTGCTACAATTTTAGGGGCATTGTCCATCGGTTTTTTTGCGAAAAAGATGCAAATGAAAAAACTTTATCTTTGGTTTCTCATAATGGCCGTATTGATTGTACCAATGGCTTTATCGATCACGCCTTTTGTACTTAGTTTTGGATACTATCCGTCATTTATACTCTTTATCTTGTGTGCGATCCTTATTGCGATGGTGATGATTATTATCTCTATTTTTGTCATTACCGCTGTGCAAAAGAAAACACCAAATGAAAATTTAGGGAAAGTCATGGCGATTATTACGGGGGTTGCACAATGTATGGCACCTGTAGGTCAGGTCATATATGGTGTTATATTTGAAGCTTTTAGTATAAAGGTTTATGTTCCTATACTGTTTGTAAGTATTGCGATGATTGTAATCGCATTTACAACAAAGAGGATATTGAGAAATGAGAAGGAAACAGCTTGATATGGTTGGTGTGTTTCACTCGCTAATATCTCTTAAACGAATCAGAAATGTATAAAGAAAGAAGGAGATGTCCTCCTCCTTTCTTTACTAATGTTAGGAAGTTTCAAGATATACATTTTATAGTAGTAAGTCTTCTAAAAATAACAAAGATAAGTTAGTAACTACTCAATTACTTTATGAAAAACCGACAGAAAAGCATTTTTTTAAATGGGCGAGAGGGCCTGGCGATGTATAGGAGCGATCAGTGCCTTTTCCTACCACGTGCAAGGTTTGAAAATAAAAGTAGACAACAAGTGCAGGATCCTGCACTTGTTTGCATAACAGCAGTCTATATGCCAAGAAATGAATTTATAAGTAATAGAGAGACACATCATCACTAGAATCATACCCTTTTCTAAATTTCTAAAAGGTATAGCTGAGTAGTTATGATAATTAGTTCACTTGAGTTGAATTCTTAAGTTGATTCGCATGGGGGAAATTGTAGACAATATTATTTATTTTTGATATAACGATTATGGGGTATTTCATGTGTTTTAGAATGAAGGTTATGGGTAAAAGAGAAGAGGATTATTTTATGAATGAAATGAATGGTAGAGAGAATTTATCCATTGATGAAGGATCAGATCGGTTAGTTTTGAAAGCAATGGAACAAAACCTTGCAATTATCCGCTTTAATGTTGACCGCCGAGTTGCTTATGTTAACGATCTTTTTGCAAGAACGGTGGGGTACTTGCAAACTGAAATGATTGGGAAATTGCACAAAGAATTTTGCTTCCCTGATTTTACTAACAGTCTTAGCTATGAAAAGTTTTGGCGTGATTTATTAAATGGGAAAAGTTATCAAGATAAAATTGAACGCATGGATGCAGCAGGGAATCGAATTTGGTTAGAAGCTACATATATGCCTATCTTTAAGGATGACGGGAAAACAGTAATTGGGGTTTCTAAAATTGCTACAAATATAACGAATAGGCAAAATAGTATTTTACGTACAGCTAATGAATTACAAGTTTTATCAGAAACGCTTTCTCAAAAATCTGAAGTTGGAAAAGAGAGAGGTTTGTCTCTGCTCAGTAAAATTCAGCAAATTAATGATGAATCTGATGAAAACGTAACGAATTTATCTCAGCTTCATGAACAAGCAAATTCTATATCAGGAATCGTTAAAACAATTCAAGATATTGCTGCACAAACAAATATGCTAGCTTTAAATGCAGCAATTGAGGCAGCACGGGCTGGAGAGTATGGAAGAGGTTTTGATGTTGTCGCAAAAGAAGTACGAAATCTTTCTGATAAAGTTTCACTTTCTATTAGTGAGGTGAAAAATACTGTTGAAGGTATTACATTAGAAATTAATCGAATGTCAAAACGTATTGAGGCTGTTTCAGAAAGTGTTAAAGAAGGAAAAATGCTAATTGACGAAACCGTTGATGAATTTGAATCCATTTCTGAATCCGCAAGTTCTCTAGATCGACAGGCTAAGCAATTCGTAGAGATTTTATAACAGATTTTAATCTGATAAGGAATTGAGCTGAAAATGTTGGTTAGATGAATCTAACAAGGATTGATAATAGAAAGAGGCGTGTATAAAATCCATCATCTATTTAGAATAAGGATTTCATACAC
This sequence comes from Bacillus multifaciens, assembly GCF_030756675.1. Classification (GTDB taxonomy): domain Bacteria; phylum Bacillota; class Bacilli; order Bacillales; family Bacillaceae_G; genus Bacillus_A; species Bacillus_A multifaciens. The sequence continues at coordinate 43,347 of NZ_JAVBXD010000028.1, read as the reverse complement.
GCCTACAATATTTTTCAAAACAATTATTTATTTACATGCTTGTCTCGCATTGCAAAATAAATCGGAAGACCTAGGGCAGTTAAGCCGATACCACATAATGCTAACAGCGTTTGTGTGAAAAGAGTATTAATAACAATAAATGATCCACCTACAATGGAAATTATAGGGATAATAGGATATAGTGGTACTTTATAAGGACGCACAAGATCCGGTTCTCTTTTACGTAAAATGAATACTGCTACAAAAGTCATTGTATAGAATATCCAGATAACAAATACTAACATATCTGTTAATGCGTTAAATCCGCCGATAACCATCATGATGATAGAAACACATAACATAAAGATTCCAGAATTATAAGGAACGCGACTATTTTTAGATAATGTTGCAAACCATTTACTAAACGGTAGTTTATTTTCTAATGCCATTGCATAAGGGATACGCATGCCTGTCATAATGTATCCATTGATTGTTCCAAATACGGAAATTAAAATTCCGATTGTAACTAATTTTCCACCCATTGCTCCAAATAAAATTGTCGCTACCTGAGATGCAGGTGTATCAGTTCCTGCAAGTGCTGATGCAGACATTACCATAAGGAATGCAATATTAATCAGTAAGTAAACAACCATAACAGTAGATAACCCGATTACAATTGCTTTAGGTAAGTCTCTTTTAGGATTTTTCATTTCCCCAGCGATATTTCCTACATGAATCCATCCATCATAAGCAAACATTGTTGCAAGAAGGCCAGAGCCAAGTGCAGAGATAAAGGATTTACCTGGTCCTGCTTCTACAGGAAATAGTTGAAGAGTCACGTCGCCTTTGTGCAATAATCCAAAAATAATAAGTAATGCTAAAGGAACTAGTTTACATATAGTTGATGCGGTTTGAATTCCTCCGGCGGCCTTCGCGCCTAAGAAGTTCATCAAAGTTACGAATGCTGCCGTAACAACAGCAATTCCAATAATCATCATTTTATGTTCATTTGCATTTAATCCAAATAAACTAACTGCTTGTGTTCCAAAAATAATAGCGAGTGCTGCAATATTAGCTGGGAAGTAAATGACCGTTTGTGCCCAGCCTAGTAGGAAAGCAGTTAAGTTTCCATAAGTACGTTTTAAATATGCCATCATTCCACCAGTTTCAGGAATAGCTGCCGATAGTTCAGCCGCAGTTAAACCTGAGCAAACAGTTAAGATTCCTCCAATTACCCATGCAAGTAATCCTAAACTTGCTGAACCAGTTGCGCCGTAAAGTGCAGTAGGCTTAAAAAATACACCCGCTCCAATAACGGTACCAATAACAGTAGTTAATGCTGCGAAGAAGCCAATCTCTTTTTTTAGTTGTTCTTGTGACATAATAATCACTCCTGTTTCGCAAAATACATACAACCTCGAATGAATTCATTTTTTTCTTATTATAATAATAGATCCTCTCATTTTTTTAAAAGTGCTGTATACAAATAAGATTTAATTTTATTTGTGATATAATTCGCAATTTTATAGAAATATATACAATCTTTTTAAAGATATTTCTAAATTTCAATTGTGAAAAAATTCACAAACATAACTAAAAAAAATAAAAATTGTATTTCATTTGAATTCATAAGAGATGTTACTTGTGACAAAGTCTAGCACACTTTTTAAGCGTGTTCAATGCTTCTTTGTGAGAAAAATTTTATTTCAAAATAAAAAAAAACATTTTGTGAAATATTTCACAAAATGTTGACTCAATATTTTCCAGAGTGCTATCTTGTAGGTGTGAACAGGCGATTCAAACAAATTAGGAAGTATCGAAGTGTTTGATATATTCCGCGAATTTATTTGAATCGTATAACAAATAATGTAATGTATATTACATTTTAAAAGGATGTGTCAGCATGAGAATTGGCGTAGTTAAAGAAATTAAAAAAGGTGAAGCACGTGTTGGTATGACACCAGAAAATGCCCAGAAATTAATTAAAGCTGGACATGAAGTCTTAGTAGAAAAAGATGCTGGAGTGGGATCAGGTTATACAAATGAAGAGTATACAAATACAGGTGCTATTTTAGTTAATCAAGAGCAAGCCTGGGATGTTGATATGGTAGTAAAAGTAAAAGAACCTTTAGTGGAAGAGTATAAATATTTTAAGAAAGACTTAATTGTTTGGGGATTTTTACATCTAGCAGCTTCCAAAGAGTGTGTGGAAGCGATGAGAAAAGCGGGAACAACTGCTATTGCTGGAGAAACAATTAGTGAGAATGGCGTTTTAACATTATTAAAACCGATGAGTGCAATTGCTGGGCGCCGAGCAGTGTTTATGGGAGCTTATTATTTAGAAAAACAACATGAAGGAGAAGGTATTTTATTATCAGGAATAGAAGGTATTCCAGCTGGTAATGTTGTAATTTTAGGCGGAGGTAACGCTGCAATTAATGCTTGTGATATGGCCGTTGGAATCGGTTGCCACGTAACGATTTTAGAGTTAAATCAAACACAAATTGCTTATTTAAAAGAAAAATACGCAAATGATCAAGTTGAAGTTATCGAATCTACTACTGAAAACTTAGAGAAAGCTATTAAAACTGCAGATTTATTTATTTCAACAATTTTAATTCCGGGTGCTAGACCACCAAAAATTGTGAAAGAGTACATGATTCAGTCCATGAAGCCGGGCAGTGTTGTTGTTGATATTTCAATCGATCAGGGTGGAACGATTGAAACGATTGATCACTATACAACACATAATGATCCTGTATTTATTAAGCACGATGTCATTCATTATGCTGTACCAAATATGCCTGGGGCGACCCCACGTACTTCTACTATGGCGTTAGCGCATGGAAATATCGATTATTTATTAGCAATTGCTAACGATGGTTTAGAAGAAACGATTCAAAATAAACCTGCATTAGTACATGGTGTTAATATTTATAAAGGTACCATTACGTATGAAAATTTAGGAACAACGTTAGGGTTAGATTATAAACAATTGAAAGAAGTCTTATAAAAGTTTAGGAACAACGTTAAGGTTAAAATATAAACAATTGAAAGAAGTGTTAATATGATTACGAAAACTTTGCCGCTAAATATTGTTGATATAAAAAAAGCCAAACAAGTTCTTGATAGAAACGCTCGTAAAACACCGCTTGTTAAATCCTTTTATTTAACAAGTAAAACAGGCGGGGAAATATATTTAAAATTAGAAAATATGCAATTAACAGGATCATTTAAATTTCGCGGGGCATTCAATAAAATTTCTAATTTAACAGATGAAGAAAAAGCTCGTGGCGTTATTGCTTGTTCAGCTGGTAACCATGCACAAGGTGTTGCATTATCTTCACATTTACTTGGAATTAAAAGTAAAATTGTAATGCCAACTTCTGCTCCAAAAGCGAAAGTTGAAGCAACAAAAGGATACGGTTCAGAAGTTATTTTATATGGTGATACGTTTGATGATGCAAAAGAAAAATGTGAAGAAATTATAAAAGAAACGGGAGAAACATATTTACATCCATATGATGATGTAGAAGTAATGGCAGGTCAGGGAACGATTGGCATCGATATTCTTGATGATATGTGGGATGTTGATACTGTCATTGTACCGATTGGCGGCGGCGGAATTATTGCCGGAATCGCGGTAGCCCTTAAATCTTTTAATCCTTCTATCAATGTAATTGGTGTTCAAGCTGATAATGTTCATGGAATGAAAGCTTCATATGATAAAGGCGAAATTACAGAGCATTTCGAAGCACCTACTATCGCTGATGGATGTGCAGTTAAAATTCCAGGAACTTTAACTTTTGAAATTGTAAAAGAGTTAGTAGATGACGTTGTAACTGTATCAGAAGATGAATTAGAAGTAGCTATGAAAGATTTATTACAACGCGGAAAAGCTGTTGTAGAAGGTGCGGGAGCATTAGCGACAGCTGCACTTCTTGCTGGTAAAGTTGATTCCTATATAAAAGGAAAAAAAGTAGCAGCGATTATTTCTGGTGGAAATGTTGATTTAACTCGTATTTCTAGCGTATGTGAGCATTTCTTTGCGAACGAAGTAAAATAATGATTTGAAAATTGTTAAATAAAAAACGCGACTGAGAAATAGGTTCATAGAACACGGGAAGAGCTAAGAGAGATCCTCTTAGCTTTTCTTAATATAAGGGGGTAATTATGATAGTTAATTTATTTAAAAAGAAATCTGTTACCCAGTTGTTAAAAGAAAGTCAAAGTAAAACTTTAACGAAATCATTGGGCGCGTTTGACCTAACAATGTTAGGTATTGGTGCGATAATTGGCACAGGAGTTCTTGTGCTCACTGGATTAGTTGCAGCAAGAGATGCTGGGCCGGCGGTAATTTTTTCATTTATGATTGCAGCAATTGTTTGTGGATTTGCAGCTTTATGCTATGCCGAAATTGCTTCTACACTTCCTGTATCAGGTAGTGTATACACGTATTCATATGTAACAATTGGAGAGTTTGTAGCACACTTAATGGGATGGACGTTACTATCCGTATACGTCGTAACAACAGCGGCAGTAGCTGGTGGATGGACGGGGTATTTTCACAACCTAATAAGTGGATTTGGATTAGAAATACCAAAGGCGTTACTAACAATTCCATCACAGGGCGGTATTGTGAATTTGCCAGCAGTAATGATTACGCTTGCACTAACATGGTTATTATCACGTGGGACGAAAGAAAGTAAACGTGTGAACAATGCAATGGTGTTAATTAAAATTAGTATTGTTGTATTATTTATTGCTGTTGGTATGTTTTATGTTAAACCAGCAAACTGGATTCCATTTGCACCGTATGGCTTAAGTGGTGTTTTTGCAGGCGGAGCGGCTGTATTCTTTGCTTTTTTAGGATTTGATGCGCTGGCAACTTCAGCAGAAGAAGTAAAAAATCCGCAGCGCGATTTACCGATTGGTATTATTGCATCACTCGCTATTTGTACAATCATTTATATTGCAGTTTGTCTTGTTATGACAGGAATGGTTTCGTACAAAGAATTAAATGTACCGGAAGCGATGGCTTATGTATTAGAAGTTGTTGGACAAGATAAAGTGGCTGGTGTGATTGCAATTGGAGCAGTAATTGGTATTATGGCTGTAATTTTTGCATACATCTATGCGGCAACACGTGTATTTTTCGCGATGAGCCGTGATGGTTTACTTCCAAAATCATTTGCGAAAATTAATAAAAAAACAGAAGCACCAGTATTTACAACATGGTTAACAGGAATCGGAAGCGCTTTAATTGCTGGGTTTTTCGATTTAAAAGAGTTATCAAATTTAGCGAATATTGGGGCACTTTTAACATTTGCGATGGTCGGTGTATCTGTAATTATTCTTCGTAAAACGCACCCGAGACTACAGCGTGGATTTATGGTTCCGCTTGTGCCAGTTTTACCTATTATTTCAATTGTATGTTGTGTATTTCTAATGATTAATCTACCTTTCACAACGTGGTTATATTTTGGAATATGGTTAGCGATCGGAGCATTTGTATACTTCGCGTATTCAAAAAAGCATAGTCATATAAGTGAAGAGAATATTTCAGAAAATAGATTTGAAGAAATGAGTTGAAAAGAAGAATTACTTGTATAATTTATGTGATTTTATACAGAATTGATATTTTGAATATATTGCTATTTTTAAAAGGTTGTTTAAGCTTTGCTGTATGAAGATATGTCATAATAATTTGAAAAATGAACTATCGCTCGAAACACCTTCAAAAAATTTAATGGAGTTGGTAGTATACATCAATATATAAATCCATTTTAATTTTCCGGCATATAAGTTGTTACTAGAGAGAAAAAAGCGCCTTGCACTCGTTTTCTCTCTTTGTTTTAACCATTGCCCGTGGCAGAAAAAGGTTCTGACCGCTACTATGCATGGTCAGATGCTCTTGCCCGTCTAAAAAAAGGATTTGTATGTTTTTGTATTTATATATAAATCTATTTTAATTTTTTACATACAAGTCGCTGCTATGCAGAATAAAGGATGATTCGCTACTTGCTTTCTCTTTTGTTTTAAACCTTGCATGTGGTAGAAAAAGGACCTGCCCGTTTCTATGCACGGCCAGATGCTCTCGTCCCTCCTAAAAAAAGAGGTTTTTATTCTGTTTTTTAACTTGTATATAGATAAGAATAACCTATCTTTCTTTGATTATTAAACTTGTAATAAGGTATAATATAATGTAGTGAATAAATGTGACATCTTCAATTTGTCTTTTTTGTTAACAATGTGAAATATAATAAAAAAATGTTGAAGAAACAGCATATTTTATATTACTATTTTTATGTAGATTCAAAGTTGAAAGAGAGTGGAACAAGTATGGGACGTAAGTGGAACAATATTAAAGACAAAAAAGCGTCAAAAGATGCAAATACGAGTCGTATTTATGCGAAGTTTGGACGTGAAATTTTTGTAGCAGCAAAACAAGGAGAACCAGATCCTGAATCTAACCAGACTTTAAGAGTTGTACTTGAACGTGCAAAAACGTACAGCGTACCGAAAACAATTATTGACCGTGCGATTGAAAAAGCAAAAGGCGGTTCAGAAGAAATCTATGATGAACTTCGCTATGAAGGCTTTGGGCCAAATGGATCAATGGTAATTGTAGATACATTAACAAATAACGTGAACCGTACTGCAGCAGATGTACGTGCTGCATTTAGCAAAAATGCTGGTAACATGGGAGTAAACGGATCGGTAGCGTATATGTTTGATGCAACTGCTGTTATTGGTCTTGAAGGTAAAACAGCAGATGAAGCACTTGAAATCTTAATGGAAGCAGATGTAGACGTACGTGACATCTTGGAAGAAGAGGAAGCAGTTATCGTTTACGCGGAACCGGATCAATTCCATGCAGTGCAAGAGGCATTTAAAAATGCTGGTATAACTGAATTTACAGTTGCTGAACTAACAATGCTTGCACAAAATGAAGTAGAACTTCCAGAAGATGCACAAGTGAAATTTGAAAAAATGATTGATGCATTAGAAGATTTAGATGATGTTCAGCAAGTGTATCACAATGTTGATTTAGGTGAATAATATTAGAAAAGCAGGCCTTTGTTTTGGAATAAAGGCCTGCTTTTTTTGATTGTTCATTGAAATTTAAAAGATAAAGTCAAAAGAAATAAAAAAACGTTTCACAAAGGTTTATAATATATACAGATAGACGAAAAGGAGTGAAGTAGCATGAAACAAGAAATTATCGAACGCTTTACAAGATATGTTAAGGTGGATACGCAATCTGATGCAGAAAGTCATACTGTTCCATCAACGCCTGGCCAAATTGAGTTTGCAAAGCAATTAGTAGAAGAATTAATAGAGCTTGGATTATCAGAAGTAACGATGGATGAAAATGGCTACGTCATGGCGACACTTCCTGCGAATACGGACAAACAAATTCCTGTAATTGGTTTTTTAGCTCATTTAGATACAGCAACAGATTTTACAGGGAAAAATGTGAAGCCACAAATTCATGAAAATTTTGATGGTAAGACAATTACGTTAAATAAGGAGCTAGGTGTTGTATTAACTCCAGAATTATTTCCAGAGCTCTCATCTTATGAAGGGCATACATTAATTACAACAGATGGAACAACACTTCTTGGTGCAGATGATAAAGCAGGCATTACAGAAATTATGACGGCAATGAATTATTTATTACATAACCCACAAATTAAACATGGGGAAATTAGAGTAGCATTTACACCTGATGAAGAAATTGGCCGTGGTCCAGCTCATTTTGATGTAGAAGCTTTTGGAGCTTCATTTGCATATACAATGGATGGAGGTCCACTAGGTGGATTAGAGTATGAAAGCTTTAACGCTGCTGGTGCCAAGCTCACTTTCAAAGGGAATAGCACTCATCCAGGAACAGCTAAAAATAAAATGAAAAATGCTAATAAGCTCGCAATGGAATTCCATAGACAACTACCAGTAGAAGAAGCGCCGGAGTATACAGAGGGATATGAAGGATTTTATCACCTTATTTCTATGAATGGTGATGTCGAGCGAAGTCAGTCTACTTACATTATTCGTGATTTTGATCGCGAACATTTTAATACTAGAAAAGAGAACATTGCAGCTATTACAAAACAAATGCAAGAGAAATATGGTTCGGAAAATATCATACTTGAGATGAATGATCAATATTATAATATGCTTGAAAAGATTGAACCGGTGAAAGAGATTGTTGATATTGCATATGAAGCAATGAAAAATCTTAATATCGAACCGAATATTCAACCGATTCGCGGAGGAACTGACGGTTCACAGTTATCATATATGGGATTACCGACACCAAATATTTTTACAGGCGGGGAAAACTACCACGGTAAATTTGAATATGTGTCTGTAGATAACATGGAAAAAGCGGTTCAAGTTATTATTGAAATTGCACGATTGTTTGAAGAGAAAGTATAATACGTAAAAACCCCGAATAGCGATGTGCTATTCGGGGTTTTTACATATTATTTTCTATTTTTTGTTAAAAATTTTCGATTATTATTGAAATAATTTTATTTTAACCATATAATCAATAATGATAATCATTATCAAAAAATTAAGAAGGAACAGATACTATGTTTAATAGAGGAAGTGAAAAATGAGAGCTTCAATATTGGCTATATAAATCAATTTTAATTTTTCGACATATAAGTTGCTGTTATGCAGACTGCAACACCACCTGTACTCGCTTTTTCCCTTTGTTTTAAAACATCGTATGTGGCAGGAAAAGGCCCTGACCGCTTCTATGCACGGCCAGATGCTCTCGTCCTCCCCTAAAAAGAAAGAGGTTTTTATGTCGGTTTTTTAATTTGGATATATATAATTGTAACGCTATACATAGATAAGAATAATATTTCGTTAGGTTGACAAGGTGGTTAATTATTAGTTTTGAAAGGAGTACTTTAAAATATGAATAAAAAATTATTTACACTTGGAATGGTTACAGTATTAAGTTTCAGCCTTGCTGCATGCAATAGCACAGAAAAAAGCTCGGGTGAAAAGAAATCAGAAAGTGCAGAAGCTACAGCGAAGAAAGGTGAAAAACAGAAAATCACATACCTCGGCAAAGAATATACAGTTCCTGCAAAAGTAACAAAAATCGCAACAGCCAGTTTAGAATCGATGGAAGATGCAGCTGTACTTGGAGTGAAACCAGTAGGTGCAATTACGGTAGGTGGGAAATTACCTGAATATTTAGCTGAAGATTTAAAGGGTGCCGAATCTATCGGTGAAAAAATGCAGCCGAATTTTGAAACGCTTCTGAATTTAAAGCCAGATGTTATTACATCTAGTTCTAAATTCCCAGCAGAGACAGCTGAAAAATTTACAAAAGTAGCACCAACATTCCCGGTTTCTCATATTTCAACAAATTGGGAAGAGAACTTGAAATTAATGGGTGAGCTAACTGATAAAAAAGATAAGGCTGAAAAAATTATAAAAGACTATAAAGCAGATGCTGCGAAAACAAAAGAAAAAGTAGCAGATCAATTAAAAGATAAAAAAGTTATTGTAGTAAGATTAAGGGCTGGTAGTTTGAATCTTTATCCGGAAGGAGTATATTTCAATCCCGTTATTTATAAAGATTTAGGGTTAACTGTCCCAGAACAAATGAAAGCTGTAAAAGCACAAGAAGCAATTTCTTTAGAAAAATTTGCTGAAATCAATCCAGACTATATCTTCTTACAATTTGAAGAAACTGAAAATAAAGATAATCCGAAAGCGTTAGAAGACTTACAAAGCAATCCAATTTGGCAAAGTATTAAAGCTGTAAAAGATAAAAAAGTATTTGTAAACGCCGTTGATCCTATGGCACAAGGTGGTACAGCTTGGAGTAAGACAGCTTTCTTAAAAGCTGCAGAGAAAAATTTATCTAAATAATAAGGTGCGTTGAAAGATATGCGGAAAATGAGTGCAGTACCAATGATAATTTTATGTTTGGCACCTGTGTTAATTATATTTGCAATTATGTTATCTATTTTATATGGAGCGAAAAATATTAGTTTTGAAACAGTTTGGAATGCGCTATTTCATTTTGATTCGGGAAATGTAAATCATAATATTATTATTACGTCCCGTTTACCGAGAGTAATTGGGGCACTTTTAGTAGGAGCATTTTTGGCTATATCAGGGGCACTTATGCAGGGGATGACAAGAAACTATCTTGCATCTCCTTCTATTATGGGTGTAACAGATGGTTCGGTTTTTGTTATTACCATTTGTATGGTGATTTTTCCTGGAATGTCCTCAGTAAATATGATCTTATGTTCTATGCTCGGGTCAGCATTAGGAGCGGGAATTGTTTTCGGCTTTGGCTCATTGCTTCGAAATGGATTGTCACCAGTTCGTTTAGCCATTATTGGAACAGTTATTGGGACATTTTTAAGCAGTACAGCAACAGCAATCGCATCTTATTTCCAGCTCACCCAAAATGTTAGCTTTTGGTATAATGCGAAATTACATCAAATTGATCCGAATATATTAAAACTATCAATTCTATTTGGTGTAATTGGTATCATTTTAGCGGTTATAATATCCAAATCTATTACAATTCTCTCGTTAGGAGAAGAAGTTTCTATTAATTTAGGTCAACGTCCAAAACTTGTTAAAGCTGCTGCAATCCTATCCGTTGTGTGTTTAACAGGTACTGCTGTAGCTATAGTAGGGAAGGTTGGCTTTGTTGGACTTATTATTCCTCATATTACCCGCTTTTTAGTTGGAGTAGATTATAGATGGATTGTGCCATGTGCGGGGGTAATCGGCGGAGTATTTCTTGCTTTATGCGATGTATTGAGTAGATTTGTCAATTATCCGTTTGAAACACCAATTGGAGTTGTTACTGCATTGATTGGGATTCCCTTCTTCCTGTATTTAATTCGAACAAGAGGAGGAGAGAAGCATGCATAGAGATTCGAGGCAGCGCTATGTAGTTACATTTAGTGTGATCCTGTTTTTAGTTGTAGTGGCAATTTATATTAGTTTAACGAATGGTACGTTCGATATGACAGTTATGGATGTCATTCAGACGATATTTCGGATGAATCCAGTGCCCGAACATGATTTAGTTATATTTGATTTTAGGCTCCCGAGAATCGTAATTGCAGCACTAGTAGGGCTTGGTCTTGGGATTGCAGGAGCTGTTATTCAAGGTGTTACTCGAAATGGATTGGCTGAACCAGGTATTTTAGGAATTAATGCAGGGGCCGGGGCAGCAATTGTTGTCTTTATGTTTTTCTTCCAAGGACAAATTAAGAGTACGGACTGGTTTTCTATTATGCTTATGCCATTATTCGGTTTAGTTGGAGGACTTTGTTCTGCAATCTTAATTTATAGTTTTTCTTGGAAAAGCGGAAGATTAGATTCACAGCGCCTCTTATTAACCGGAATAGCAATTGGTTCAGGTTTTGGTGCTTTTTCTTTATATTTATCTTTGAAAATGAAAGCCACGGATTTTGAAATGGCGGCAGTTTGGGTCTCGGGGAGCATATATAATGCAAACTGGAAATATATTGTTGCGATGTTGCCATGGTTCATTCTTTTAATTCCTATTATTAAAAGAAAAACATATTTACTTGATATGTTTCAACTAGAAGAGACAAGTATAAAAAGCTTAGGAATTTCAGTTGAAAAAGAGAAATCCATTTTATTATTAAGCGCTATTGGTTTAGTAAGTGCTTGCGTTTCTGTTTCTGGAAGTATTGGTTTTGTTGGATTGATGGCTCCGCATATTGCAAAACGCCTTGTTGGAATTCAGCATAATCATGTGATTCCGGTGTGTGGTGTGATTGGTATGTTACTTGTTATCGTCTCTGACTTTATTGCAAAGACAGTTTTCGCACCAGTAGAATTGTCAGTTGGAATCGTCATTTCAATTATCGGTGTACCATATTTTCTATATTTATTATTTAAAGCGAAGGCGTAAAAGGAGTGAAAAGGAATGAGTGTGTTAAGCACAAAACACTTAGAAACAAGTTATGAAAAGTTTACGGTATTTCGTGATTTAAATATAGAAATACAAAAAGGAAAAGTGACTACGATTATTGGGCCAAATGGGTGCGGGAAATCTACACTACTAAAAACAATGGGACGAATTTTAAAACAGACGAATGGAAAGGTGTATTTACAGGGGCAAGATTTGCATACTATTCCAACGAAACAAATCGCGAAGCAACTTGCGTTATTACCACAAAATCCAATTGCGCCATCAGAATTGAAAGTAGAAGAGCTTATTTCTTACGGACGATATCCGCATCGGAACAATGTAAATAAATTATCATTAAAAGATAAAGAAATGATTGAATGGGCAATGGTTATTACTAATACTATAAATTTTCGTAGCCGTCAAATTGGAAATTTATCAGGAGGACAACGGCAAAAAGTATGGTTGGCGATGGCTTTAGCACAAGAAACAGAAGTTTTATTATTAGATGAACCAACTACATATCTTGATATGGCTCATCAATTAGAAGTACTGCAAATTGTTGAACGACTGAACCAAGAACATAAATGTACAGTTGTTATGGTTTTACATGATATTAATCATGCAGCTCGTTTTTCACATGAAATCATTACGATGAAAGCAGGAGAAATTATTAAGATTGGCAGCCCATTAGAAATCATTACAACAGAAGTATTGAAGAGTGTGTTTCATATTGATGCAAGAGTAATGATAGATCCTTATAATGGTGCTCCTGTATGTTTTGGATATGATAGTGCATTACAAGAAGAACATGCAGAAGTTTATGTAACAAGTTAAAAATGCAAGGGGGGATAAGATGCAATTCTGTTCAGAGACACAAAATGTCATGATTTCTAATACAGAACAATGGACGATGTATTCGAAAAGAGAAAATCGTCAATACCAAATTTATATAGCAAAGCCGAAACAGACAGCACCACCTTCTGGATATCCTGTTATTTATGTGTTAGATGGAAATGCTTTCTTTCAAACATTTCAAGAAACTGTACGGGTACAATCTGGTAGATCTGAAAAAACAGGAGTTGTACCGGCGATGATTGTTGGGATTGGCTATCCAATAGAAGAAAACTTTGTTTCCGCATATCGATTTTATGATTTCACTCCTCCAACATCGTCTCTTACTTTACCGCCAAGACCAGATGGTAAGCTGTGGCCGAAAACAGGAGGGGCAAATGAGTTTTTAGATTTTATTGAAGAAGAGTTAAAACCAGAGCTTAATAAATCGTTCCCAATTGATATAAAGAAACAAACATTATTTGGTCATTCGCTAGGCGGACTGTTTGCTTTGCACGTCTTATATACAAACATACATGCATTTCAAACATATTTTATAAGCAGCCCTTCTATTTGGTGGAATAATCAATCTATTCTTGAAAGAGAGTCTAATTTTATAAATGAGTTAAATAAAATAGATTCTAAAGTTGGTGTTTTTCTTACAGTAGGATCATTAGAAAAAGATCATATGGTTCAGGATACAAGGGCATTATCAGAGCGATTATTAAAGATACAACATAATAGATTACGATTTTTGTTTCAAGAAGCTGATGAAGAAAATCACATATCTGTAGTACCAACCGTTTTAAGCGGGGCATTACGTTTTGTATTTCATCAATAATGGTGGGGTATGGTTTATTATTCAAGTTAGATTTTAATTAATAGGAAAATAAGGTCATAGTGTATACACAATGTCTTTAATTGGTTTTCAATTAACTGAGATTTTTCAAGCATATAGCGATATGTTTTTTAATAAAAACTAAAAGCAGAAGCTATGGTTTGAAATTTGTAGTGTGAAACGATACAATCCTTCTTAAGAAGTCAAAGACTTAAGGAGGATTGTTTATTTTTTGCTACTTGTGAATGAAAAGATTATCAACGCTGGAAGCTTAACATTACATGATTATTTCAAACATTTGTCACATTTATACTGTGAATAATATGTTAAAATAATGAAGCTACTATATATTTTAAGAAGAATGAGGGAGTGAACAATTTGACTGATGGTTCTGTGAAACAGAAGAGCTATGCTCCTGTTGTAATAACGCTTTCTGTGATCGTCAATGCGATTATTTTATTTTTGTTTTTTGGATCGGTTGGATACAAAGGAGAAGTGCATTTTGATGTAACAATTTTGCCACTTATTAATGCGATTTGTAATAGTTTTACATTCGTGTTTTTACTAGCAGCGTTGTTCTCAATCATTAAAAAGAATGTGAATCTACATAGGGGATTTATTCTTGCCGCATTTACAACAACATTGCTATTTTGTGTTTCGTATTTGACGTATCATTATTTAGCACCAGCAACGCATTTTGGTGGAGAAGGAATCATTAAATATGTATATTTCTTTATTTTAATTACACATATTTTCCTTGCTGCTATTATTGTACCGCTTGCATTATTTTCTTTAGTGTATGGATTTACAAACCAATTGACTCGCCACCGTAAAATTGTACGTTGGACAATGCCGATTTGGTTATATGTAAGCCTTACTGGAGTTATCGTATACTTAATGATTTCACCTTATTATTAAAAGAGTCTCAGTTTCAGCTGAGACTCTTTTTTGTATAAGCAAATTTTTTTGTAAAAAGCTAAATATATGTTATACAAAAGTATAGTTACTTTTATCTAGAAAGGATGAAGTGTATGCAAAACTTTGTGTTTCGTAATCCAACAAAGCTTATTTTTGGAAAGGGCCAATTAGAACAATTGAAACTAGAAATACCTCAATACGGGAAAAAGGTGTTACTCGTATATGGTGGTGGAAGTATTAAACAAAATGGGATTTATGATCAAGTGATATCTATGTTAAAAGAAATAGATGCAGAAATTTTGGAGCTGAGTGGTGTAGAACCTAATCCACGTTTATCAACAGTAAATAAAGGGATCCAAATTTGTAAAGAAAATAATGTCGAATTTATATTAGCTGTGGGTGGTGGAAGTGTAATTGATTGCACAAAAGCGATTGCGGCTGGTAGCAAATATGATGGAGATGCGTGGGATCTTGTTACGAAAAAGGCGATCGCAAAAGAAGCATTGCCTTTTGGAACAGTGTTAACTTTAGCTGCAACAGGTTCTGAAATGAATGCAGGTTCGGTTATTACAAATTGGGAAACAAATGAGAAGTATGGCTGGGGAAGTCCAGTCACATTTCCGCAATTTTCAATATTAGATCCAAATCACACAATATCTGTACCGCGCAATCAAACCATTTACGGTATTGTTGATATTATGTCGCATGTATTTGAACAATATTTTCATCAAGGCACAAATACGGCATTACAGGACCGCTACTGTGAATCTATTTTACAAACGGTTATTGAGACAGCTCCGAAACTGCTAAATGATTTAGAAAGTTATGAGCATCGAGAAACAATTTTATATTGTGGTACAATGGCGCTAAATGGTATTTTGGCGATGGGCGTACGAGGAGATTGGGCAACGCATAACATTGAGCATGCTGTTTCAGCAGTATACGATATTCCGCATGGCGGTGGTTTAGCGATATTATTCCCAAATTGGATGCAACATGTTTTACATGAAAATGTAGGTCGTTTTAAACAATTTGCAATTCGAGTGTTTCATGTTCAAACAGAAGATAAAGCGGATATTGACATAGCGTTAGAAGGAATTGAAGCATTGCGTCAATTTTGGACATCTATTGGAGCGCCATCTCGTTTAGCAGATTATGAAATTGGTGAAGAACAAATTGATGTTATGGCAGAAAAAGCAATGGCATATGGTGAGTTCGGACAGTTTAAAAAATTAAATAAACAAGATGTTGTAAAGATTTATCAAGCATCGTTATAAACAAACAAAAAACTTTTTTTAGTTAAACGTACTATAATTAGAAGAGGATAATATGCTCAATATGAGGGCACTTATATACTTGATGAATTGAATAAAAGGGGAGCGCATGTTAGTCATTTATAATATGTGCTCTCCTTTATTTTTTAAGGATACTTTTAATTTAAGTCTTGATAAATTAATAGAGGTGTTTTTTGTTTGTTAATATTCCCACCACATAATATTTGCAGAAGCGGTGAGAGAAGTTATGATTTTAAAAAAACTTCTCGAAACTACCGAATAAATGTAAATAAAAATTTTACGCATACATACTTTTTGTAAGTTTCAATATATATTTTTACACATATGTTATGTGTATGCGAATCATTTTTAGGGGAGGGGAGTCATGTGCCAAATTATAATACTTTTAATTTAAATCCAGCAGAATTTCAAACGAGCATTTACGGACAAGATGGGACAGGTACATTACGACCTGTATTAACAGATACGGCCGGTAGGGTTGAAGTAGTTGGTAATTTATCTGTTACTTCAATAGAAAGTGCAACAGTGACAACGATATTAGGTGGAACAATAAATGTAGTAGAAGAAGTAATGACAGTGAACGCGATAAATGGAGCAACAGTAACAACAATCCAAGGTGGAACGTTAAATGTAGTGAATACAGTAAATGCAATAAATGGAGCAACAGTGACAACAATTCAGGGTGGAACGTTAAACGTAGTGAACACAGTAAGTGCAGTGAATGCGGTAAATGGAGCAACGGTAACAACAATCCAAGGCGGAACGTTAAATATAGTTAATCAAGTAACAACAGTTGTTGCAATTTCACAGCAAAATTTTGTTGAAAGTAACGCTCTTAATATTCCGGTTACTACGACAAGCTACACACCAATACCAAGTGCTACACTTTCAAGGGTCACAGAATATTATGATATATATACTTATTTTGTAAAAAATCAAACTGGGAACACCGTTAATATTTTATTAGAAATTAGTCCTAATGATACAGATTATTATCCGGATACAGAAATTACTAATATAGTAAATACAGTTGTTCCGGTAACACCGAAATATTTTATGAAATATACACGTGTTTCATATAAGGTAACGAGCGGTAGCAGTACAATTGATGTATGGTTTAATGCACAAGGATAAAGTGGAACTTCTATAATTAGGGAAAAGAGGGGGATCCCTCTTTTTCTATTTTATGGGCTTAAATATGACTAATACATGCTTTTGCTTTCATACCTTAATGGTAAGGAGGGGGTATGTAGTGAATAAAGTAAAGCTATCGGTCAATATTATTGTCAAAAATGCGGCTGATACTATTGAACAATGTTTACATAGTGTTGCATCATGGGTAGATGAAATTGTAATTGTTGATACTGGCTCTACAGATGAGACAATTATGAAAATAAAACAGTATAACGTAAAGTTAGTTGAAGCAACATGGAAAGATAGTTTTAGCGAAGCAAGAAATATAGCAATTAATCATTCAACTGGAGATTGGATTTTAGTATTGGATGCAGATGAAATATATACTGCTACTGGAGCTGAGACAAGGCAGTATTTACAAACAGATGTTGTTCAAGGATATTGGGTTGAAGTAAAGAATATGACAGACACATATAATAGTATGTATCATCGTGCGTTGCGGTTGTTTCGAAATGATAAACGATTTCGATTTAAAGGTCGTATACATGAACAAATTTTAATGACAATTGTAGAAAGTTTTTCATTGGAACATATAGAAGAAAGTCAATTGACTATTACACATTATGGCTATACTGAGCAGCGCATACAAAAGTTTTCTAAAGTAAGCAGGAATATGAAATTATTAGAGATGGCGATTTCGGAAGGATTTATGACCGCTTTTTATATGTATAATCTTGGAGTTGAATATTTACGGCTGGGAAATTATGAAAAAAGTGAAGATTTGTTTGAATTGTCTTTGGCAAAAGAGAAAGAGAATGCTTCGTATTTGCATACATTATATTACTACTTAATTTTAACTAAAAAGGAACTTAAAAAAAGTTCTGAAGCACTATTATTACTAGAGGAAGCGCTTCAAAAATATGAAGATTATATGGACTTGTATATATTACAAATTCAAATCTTATATGAACAAGGGCTCTATAATCAGGTATTTAAAGTAATTGAAAAGGTACAAACATATACGAATCATTCATCACGTTATGTGTCTGAAAGAGAAAATTTACACCATATCGTATCTTTTTATCGCGGGGAGATTCATCGTAAAAATAGAAATGACGTTGCTGCATTACGTGATTATTGTGCAACGATTGCTTTGCAACCGTATTTTCAAGAAGCGTACCAAGCTATTGTTGAGATGTGTTTACAAAGTGCCGATTATACATTATCACAAGCTATAAAAAGAGTGTTGAAAGCAGGAGCAGAGAAAGAGCTTCTTATTCGTATTTTACAAGAATACGGAGCTCATGATAGGATTCTTGATTTGTATAAAGAATATGAATTTTTTTCTCAGAAAGATTTATTTGTACAAAATGAGTGCTACATAAGGAAAGGACAATTAGAGCGAGCGTTGTTAATACAAAATTATGTATTGAATATTGGCCCAGCATTAACAGAAGAAGAAAAGAATAGGTGGTTAGTGGATCATTTTCTTACGTATATAGCTAAAGGAGAAGAAGCACCTCTTGTTATACGTGAACAATACGGTTATTCCTTTTCTATTTACGATGTAAGTACGTGGCGTAATGATGAAAAAAATAAGGTTAAACACTTTATCAAAAGGTGTCTTCAGCTTCAACTTCTATCTGCTTG
Source organism: Bacillus multifaciens (assembly GCF_030756675.1). Taxonomy (GTDB): domain Bacteria; phylum Bacillota; class Bacilli; order Bacillales; family Bacillaceae_G; genus Bacillus_A; species Bacillus_A multifaciens. The sequence continues at coordinate 24,758 of NZ_JAVBXD010000028.1, read as the reverse complement.
TGAATCTATTCTTGAAAGTGCAGATGATATAGAACTGATCATTCATTATGCGAAAAGTTTGTATAAAGAAGGCTATATTGAACGGGCCGGACATTTATTTTATAAATTAATGAAAGAAGAAGAGTACGATGAAGAAATATTATTTTATATGGGAGAGATGCTCTTTCGTAATAAGCAGTATACACATGCGATCACGCAATTAGAAAGAATTTTAGAATATAATCCGTACCATGAAAAGGCTAGAATGGCAGCTGCACAGGCGTATTTATATGAGGCTTATGAGCGTTTGCAAAATATAAAAGAAGGTGTTTCGAATCGTTCTTTTCTTAATCGGCAACTTTCTATCGTTATGCAATCATTACAAGCGATGGATGAGAAGGAGTGGATGACAAATAGAACGTTTGTGCAAAGGGGGAATTATCATTTATGAGTCTCATTTCATTTTGTATGATTTGTAAGGATGAAGAGAAGAGGATTGGGGCTTGCTTAAAAAGTATTGTGGGTATTGTAGATGAAATTATTGTTGTCGATACAGGGTCTATAGACCACACAGTAGAAATTGCAGAACGTTACGCAACGAAAATCCTTCATTTTGAATGGAATGATGATTTTTCAGCTGCTCGTAATTATGCATTAGAGCACGCAACGGGGAAGTGGATTTTATTTTTAGATGCAGATGAAGAATTAGATGAGCATACCGCACCGTTATTACGCTCCCTTGCTACTGAAAATAAACATCCGGCATATTTTCTACAAATTGTTAACCATATATCTAATAAGGGAGAAACGATTGTAGAAACATGTCCTGTATTACGTTTTTTTCGGAATGATAACCGAATTCGTTTTACAGGTGAGGTGCACGAACAAATTGGTGGTACGATTGCGGGAGTATATCATAATGAGTTAGTTGCTTATACAGAAATTCAAATTCACCATTATGGATATTTAGAAGAAATTGTTCAAGAAAAAAAGAAAAAAGAACGTAATATGACGTTAGTCTTAAAACAGGTAAGGAAAGAGCCAGATAACCCTTTTCATCATTATAACTTAGCTGGTGAGTATATACGTGTAGGGAGCCTAGAAGATGCGTTGTTTCATTTGCGAAAGGTAAAGGAGCTTTGTGATATTAGTCATATGGGGTTTGGGCCTTTAACAATAAAAAAGGAAATTTTTACACTATATAGCTTGGATAGAAAAAAAGAGGTATTGAATGTATGCCGCGAAGAGAATAAACGCTTTCCTTATTTTCCGGATTTACTTTTTATGTGGGGGCGTGTTGCAGCTGAGAATGGTTTATTTGCAGAAGCTATTCGTATATATAGCATCATTGTATCAATAACGGAAGTACCATTGCACTATACAATGGACGAAGGAATTATTAATAAGAAGGCGCCGTTTGAACTTGCAAAGTTACTGGAAAGAAAAAATCGGAAAGAAGCGCTTGCTTTGTATAAGAAGGTTTTACAACATGATGCCCAGCAAAGAGAAGTATTAGAAAGGATAATGGCATTACTAGAGAGTATAGAAGAAGTGGAAGATATATTTCAAATGTTTCATTATTGGGACGATTTACCCTTATTACAAAAAACATGTGAAATGTTCTTTCAACAGCAAAAAAATTCGCTAATTCTTTATATATATGAAAGAGGAAATTTATCTAACGACTTACTATATGACATGGCTGCATATATGGAGTATCGTACGATTCACCAATCTATTATAACAGCATTTCATGATTGGGTAGAAAATAAACAATTAAGAATGAAAAATAAGACGCATGTTTTTATATCTTTTTTACGAACAGGTGAATGGTCTGATGACATATTACCAAGCGAAGAAGACTGGCTATGTGTTCAATATGGATTTCAATTAGCCTTACAAAAAGAAAATCACCACAAACTATGGCAAATCACGTCATTGTGGCGTTACTTTATATCGACTGTGAATGGGAAAGAGGAACAGGTATATAGACAATATGTATATAGTTTACATATTGCGAAAATTCCGGAGGTATATATAAATAAACGAGTTTCTATACAGCCAATTTATAAATAAAAGGGTTAGATGATGATGCAACCTTTAAATGTAACGTTATGCATGATTGTTTGTGATGAGGAAAAGAATTTGCCAATTTGTTTAGAGTCAGTAAAAGGTATTGTAAGAGAAATTGTAATTGTTGATACAGGATCGCAAGATTGTACAGTAAATATTGCAAGAAAGTATGGTGCAATTGTAGTTGAACATAAATGGGAAAATAATTTTGCCAAGGCAAGAAATGCTGGATTAATGTATGCAACGAGTGACTGGATACTTGTGTTAGATGCAGATGAAACATTGCATGTAGAAAAACAATATTTACAATTGCTATTAACTGAAGGTATACGAGCATATTATGTAAAAATTAAAAGCTATTACGGAAAGAAAAAGGATATAACTCGTTATATGATGGACTATTGTTGTCGATTGTTTAAAAATGAACCTTATCTTACGTATAGAGGTGCTATTCATGAAGATATAACCTATGCATTTTCACAAGAACAAATCCAATTTACGAACATTGTGATTGAACATACGGGGTATTTAGAAGAGGAAGTATATCGAAAGGGAAAAGAAAGCAGAAATATGAAAATTCTAAAGCGAACGTTGGAAAAACGCTGTGATGATGCGTATATGCAATATGCATATGCAACGGAATTTTTTCAACATGAGAAATATAAGGAAGCATTACTTGTTTATGTACCACTTTTATTTGCTTGTGAACAAGAAGCTTTTTTTTCTGATTTAGTTATAAAAACAATATATAGCTATATGGGCTGTATGCAGTATGAGAATGCTTTAAAATTGATAGAACAATATCAAGATAGGTATTTGGATTTCCCAGATTTTTTTTATGCTAAATCTATAATTCTTTTAAAAATGAACAAATATACAGAGGGAGAGAAAGCGATAAATCATTGCTTGGAAACATGCGAACATGAACATTACTATTCAACTTCTTCAGAGGTTAGCAAGGAGTCGTGTTTGTTGCTACTAGCACTTGTAGCGGAGCGAAAGTATGCCTTTAAAGAAGTGCAGGAATATTATAAGCAATTAGTTGCACATTCAAATCATGAAGATTTGAAATATAGATATTTAAAAATATTGTGCATTACCTCCACACAGAAAGAGATTTTAGATGAAATTGAAAAATTGTTTCCGTTGTTGTATACGGATGCGTTACAAATGTTAAAGTTTTTAGCTAAAGCAGGGGAGGTTTCATTGCTGCAGTCCATTTTACAAAAATCTTTATGTGATGATCAACGGTTCATTAGTTATAAAATAATTGGAGAAAGTTATGGGGATTTGCAAGCACAGAAAGTAGTAGGGGGTTTTATTTCTGATTATTCCGTCTTATATTACTTGTCGCGGAAAGAAGGCGTTGAAAATCGTTGTATATATAACTGGGAAGAGATAAGTTTACAAAATGGAATTCATATGAAACAAGTACTGAATATATTAATTATGACGAATAATTGGTGTGCATTTCTTTCGGTATTTAAAAAATTAGTGATCAAATATTCGTTAAAAGATATCGTAGACTACAACGTATGTTATTATTTTGAAAAAGCTTCAGTGAATCATTTAAAGACAATTGAAGAAATATGGAATCAGCATGTGAGGCAACCCCTAGATTATATGATCGGCGCATGTTTAGCTTTAGCATCACATAAAAAGAAACGGGCAGAACGGTGCTTTCATCATTTGATGCAATGCAACATATTTGACTTGGAACAGTATAAGAAAAGTAATGGTGAAATAACAAATATTGATTGGAGTCGTTTGTTAAAAATATTTCTTTACATTCATTCTAGATAGCTGTATTTGAGAAAACGGATAAAGAAGGTGATATAGGTGGCAGGTAAAAAGGGATCATCAAATAAGGGGCATAGCGAGAAAGGAAAAAAGGATATTTTTTCACCGTTTTCAGCTCAAAAGAAAAGTCAACCTATTTTACCTCCTCCATTACAATCTGGAATGACGACAAAACAGATCGCATTACGAGAAGAAAATGAAGAGAAACAAAGAAACGGGATACAAGAAGAAGTTGAAGAACAACCAATCCTATTTTTATATGGAATAACAGAGAATGAAGAAGCAAGACCGTTAAGAGTGGACGATGAAGGATATTTATTAACAAAGGAATATAGTGTAAAAGGTGAAGAAGAAGAGACATTTAAGGGAAATAATTATGGGAAAAAGAGTAAATTGTATGAAAAATATAAGCAATTGGGTTACATGAGTTGCTTTGCTCCATTAGGCGTTGATATGCCAGTAATGAGAAAAATGTTTTTCAATAGAGAAGTTATTTTACATATATCTGAAGGGGAAGGGGACTTTGTAATATTTGACGTTTCAGAGCTAAATCGGTACACTTTTGCAATCATAAATAATACAAATGCTGCCATTGAAGCCTATGTACAAATTAGCCCAGACTCTGTTCATTACTTTACAGATACAATCACATTTAAGATTGAACCTCTTCAAATAGCAACAATTTCTCCAGTTCGGTTTCTTAAATTTGCAAAAGTCGTTGTAAAGGGGAAAGGAACTGGAGAAGTTACTGTTTACTTGCAAGGGCAAACGTTAGGGTAATATTAAAATATAATTAAAATTTCATTATTATGAAATGGCAGAAGAGGGGATAGGGAGATTATTTAGAATGGATATATCGTTTGTCCTGTCAAGATGTTATATGCAGTGCAAAACTGTGATTGTGTATATTCGTTAGTTTTTATATTTGTTTCTTCATTTGTAACTATCGCATGGAACGAACGCAAAATACAATTTAGCGCAAAGTATAACTCTTCCTGAGAGCAATTCTTTTCTTTTGTTGCTGTTGCTAAAATTAACTCTTCTGATAACGAGCGAAAATCAATAGTAGCTTGTCCAATTCTCATCGTATCATCTCCATTTTGGTTTTTATCATGTATATGAAGTGATTGGACAAAACATGCAAAATAGATTATATTTTTAACAAATATATATATAATTTCAATTACCATAATAAGATTACTTGCATTTTAACTATTAAAATTGGTAAGATTGGATATAATAATCAGATGTATAACTATACATAAAGAGAGTTGGAGTATATGGGAGAAGAAAAGCGGGACAAGGTTGTTGTTATTATTGGACCAACTGCAGTTGGAAAAACGAAGCTTAGCATTGAATTGGCAAAAGCGTTAAATGGAGAGATTATTAGCGGCGATTCCATGCAAATCTATCGTAGTATGAATATAGGTACGGCGAAAGTTACAGAAGAAGAGATGGACGGAATTACGCATTATATGATTGATATAAAAAATCCAGAAGATGCATTTTCCGTTGCTGAGTTTCAAGAACTTGTACGCGGTCATATAGCAGATATTACAAGTCGTGGTAAACTACCTATCATTGTTGGCGGGACGGGTTTATATATACAATCTGTATTATATGATTACCAGTTTTCTGATGAGCCAGGAGACCCTGTGTACCGTAAACAGTTAGAACAAGTAGTAGAGGAACATGGTGTAGAGTATATACACGGAAAGCTTGAAGAAGTTGATCCGAAAAGTGCAAAGCGCATTCATCCAAATAATGTAAGACGTGTCATTCGTGCTTTAGAAATTTTTCATACAACAGGGCAGAAGATGAGTGACCAATTAGAGCAACAAGAAAATGAATTGTTATATGACGTGGCTTTAATTGGTTTAACAATGGATCGAGATTTATTATATAGCCGTATTAATTTACGTGTAGATATTATGATGGAGCAAGGTTTATTAGAGGAAGTTAAGCGCTTGTATGAAGAAAGAATTCGGGATTGCCAATCTATTCAAGCGATTGGTTATAAAGAGTTGTATGAATATTTTGATGGAAAAATTTCGTTAGAAGAAGCGGTAATCGCTTTAAAAACGAATTCCCGCCGTTATGCAAAACGACAATTAACTTGGTTCCGGAATAAAATGGATGTTAAGTGGTTTGACGTTACAAGCGGTGAAAAAAATCAAGAAATTTTACAGTATACAGAAGGAAAGCTACAACTTAAGGCGAATAATAAGTAGTAGAGAAAAAGAGGAGGATTCGACATGAAGCAATCAATCAATATTCAAGATCAATTTTTAAATCAACTCCGTAAAGAGAATACGTTTGTCACGCTGTACTTATTAAATGGCTTCCAACTTCGTGGTTTAATTAAAGGGTTTGATAATTTTACTGTATTGTTGGAAACAGAAGGTAAGCAACAGCTTATTTATAAACATGCGATTTCTACATTTGTTCCACAAAAGAACGTTTCAATCGAATTAGAATAGTAAAAGAATTGTACATAGTAAAAAGAGCGAATGATTCGCTCTTTTTTTATTTCTAAAAAATACATGGAAATCTAGTTAGGAGGTAGAGAATCTAGATGTTTTGTTGCCTGTCTATAGAATGAAAATAAAAAGGCTGATTCTTAAAATGTTGTTGAAAGTAAAAATGTATCTTCTTCGATAGCTAGAAATGTATCTTATTTATTGAAAACTTATGTTGGAAAAGGTGTTTAAACGGGCATTTTGAGTCGACTTTACGTATTATACAGATAGATGTAGGGAGATTAGCTCCTCCTCGCTTTCTTGAAGTTGCTTATCTTGCTGCTGTTGCTCATCTAAAAGTGTAAGATTGTTTTGTGCGTAGTGTTCATCTAAAAGCTCAAGTTCACTTAGTACACGGTGTTCATCTAGAAGTTCGAATTCCTCTTGTGTGTGGTATTCGTCTTGCTGCTCTTGATCATCTTGAAGTTGATCATCCATTCCGAGTGGCATTATTTGTAGTAAAGCTATTTGTAATTTCTTTGTTTGTTTAAAAATACTTTCAGATACATGGTGATTCATTTTGAATGATTTTATAATATGCAACGAAAAGTTGAGTAAATTTTGTAATCCAATATATACTGCATTTGCCGAAAACGGTTGATTGTTCAAAATAGTGATTAAATCCCTAGTAATCTCAATAGCGGTTTCTCGTTGTATTAGTGATACGTTTAAGTGTTTTAGATCCCCTTGTATTGATTCTAATATGTTTATGAGTTCCGTTACGTTTGATTGTGATGGCGTTGAAAATACAGATGGAATTATATGAGTTAAGTCACATAATGTTTTTTGAAAACGGTTGATGGATGGTGTAGAAGCATGAGTGTAATGAACGGATGGAATTCGGTGGGAGTGTATTGGGAAATAAGGCATTGAAACATTTTTCTCATTATCATTAAAATAAGACATTGAAAGTCTCCTTCCTAATTGTCATGTTGAAAAACTTTATCTTAGTAAATGCAAGTAAGGTATAAAAAGGAATAGGGAGACGGGTTATTGTTATAAAAAATAATAAAAACGCCTATTACGAGGCGTCTTCTTTTTGCTTTGCATAGTTATAATATCTTTTTAATGAAATTTTTGATTTAAAACCGATTCGTTTTATAATTTCTTGTTCCGGAACATGATTTTGGATGAGGCGTAAAATAAAAGTATTGCGTAAATGCTGGGCAGAGATACCTTTGCGTAGCCCTGCACGCGCTACTTCAAGTCGAATCATTTTTTGTACGGAAATCTCTGTTAATCCTTTTGGAGCGTCATTTTCATATACCCAACGGAATGTATTTCGATTAAAATCAAAGGCCACAAATAATGAATCCGTGCTATGGTATTTTGGACGTACTGGCTCGGGGATATTTTTATAGTATTGATATAGCTTTTTTTTATCTTCTTTTGTTAATGTAATAACTCGCTCTATTCCAGATACAGCGGGAATGGAGAGTGTATTGTTTTCAAAATGAACGTGATGCATATTCAACGAGATGAGCTCTTGTAATGATAAACCATAATCAAGAAGAAGCATTATAATACATACGTTTCGATCCATAAGTAATGGACGTACAGGCCGTTGTTTATCTGACAGTCCTTCCAAAGAAGTTAAAATATATTTTAAACGCTGTTCTTCTTGTTGCGAAATGAAATCTTCATCTCGCAATGTACGATCTGGTTGTATAACAAGTTCCATATCTTTCAGGGGGCTAGGCAAGTTTAAGAAATAATACAGTCGATTTAATACAATAAAAACACGATGCATTGTTTTTTCAGAGTAATGACGTTTTATTTTTAAGTCTGAAAAATAATCTTCATAGTCTTTTGTACAAAGTGTCTCCCATATATTATTAGAAGAAATTTTTTTGTACTTTTCTAACCAATGAACAAAATCCTCAATGTCGTAGACGTATCGTTTAATGGTCGAAGGTTTTCGCCCCTTATTTAATAAAAAAGCGCAGAAAGCCTGTAATGTATCGTTTAGTTCTTTTGTTGACATAGTCCCACCTCCCTAGTTTTCTTACATTATAACAAAAATTTTCAGAAAATGTTTATTTCTTGGGAAAGCGCAAATGTTGACAATATTCGTCAGTGAGATGATAAAAAATGAGGTGATTGTATGGAACAGTCGATGCGAAAGAAGAACAATAATCAAATTAACATTGTGCTAAATCACCGAAATAAAATTTCTGTTTCTTCTCCAGAACAAAAGCAAAATCTTTCAAATGAAACTGTTACAAAACATGAAATGTTGCAGCGGATTGAAGAAGAAATGAGCAAGCTTGTGGGGATGCAGGAAATCAAAAAAATTATAAAAGAAATTTATGCATGGATTTATGTAAATAAAAAACGGCAAGAAATGGGTTTGAAATCAGAGAAACAAGTTCTTCATATGTTATTTAAAGGCAATCCGGGGACGGGAAAAACAACTGTTGCTAGAATGATAGGGAAATTATTATTTGAAATGAATGTGTTATCGAAAGGGCATTTAGTTGAAGCGGAACGTGCGGATTTAGTTGGTGAATATATTGGACATACGGCACAAAAAACGCGAGATCTCATTCGAAAAGCAATGGGAGGGATTTTGTTTATTGATGAGGCATACTCGCTTGCACGCGGAGGAGAAAAAGATTTTGGAAAAGAAGCAATTGATACGCTCGTTAAACATATGGAAGATAAACAGCATGCTTTTGTACTCATTTTAGCAGGGTATTCACGGGAGATGAATCATTTTCTGTCACTTAACCCAGGTTTGCAATCTCGCTTTCCCTTCATTATTGAGTTTTCAGATTACACAGTCAATCAACTATTAGAAATTGGGAAGCAGATGTATGAAGAAAGAGAGTATCAGTTATCAAAAGAAGCAGAGTGGAATCTTCGCGATCATTTAAATGCAGTAAAATATTCATCGCATATTACTTCTTTTAGTAATGGACGTTATGTTCGTAATATTGTGGAAAAATCGATTCGTACACAAGCGATGAGATTGCTTCAGGAAGAAGCCTATGATAAATATGATTTAATAACAATTTCTAGTAGCGATTTAACACTTGAAGAAGAAGTGCATAGTCCATAAATTGTTTATAATAAAACACGAAGCGTTACGCTTCGTGTTTTATTTCGTATTCTTTGTTTTGGCACGCTGCTCTAATTGACTTTTTGGACTTTGATCAGCTACATCTGAAGCGAGTCCTTGTGGATTAACGCTACTACCTTTTCCTCGATTACGTTGGTTGTTTCCTTTTGCCATATTATTTCACTCCTGTTCTTCTTTTGCTTTTTGTTGATAAGCTTTGTGATAACGTTCCATTTTTTTGCTTTTTTCGTATGATGAATTTAGATCATGCCCAAATTGATCTACGGAACTTCTTTGTGCACCTTTATTTACATGCTTTGTCATTTGTTTCACCTCTCTTTAAGAAATAGTATTTGCGAATATGTACAAAAAACATGCAATAAAATAATCCTTTTATGAGTGGTATTTTTCGTTTCTAATGATGATAAGGAGGAGTAAGTGGAATGTTTTTTTTATTAGGATAGGGGAAAATAGAAAAACCCTTTACAAAAAAAGTAAAGGGTTAATTTGTTATCTCTCGCTGAAATGTTCAATCTTTTCTATACTACGATGTGGTAGGTGCCATTTGTAATAGAGTGAGACCATACGGAGACATACGATAAGAACGAATAATACGTATAATGCCCAGTCGCTCACAATAATTTTAGCCCCAATTAAAAGTCCAGCTATAATTGTCCAAAGTGCATAGACTTCTGCTCGTAGTACAAGTGGTTTTCGGCGTGCTAATAAATCGCGAATAATTCCCCCGCCGATTCCGGTTAAGACAGATGCTACAATCGTTGCGCTAATTGGTAAATTTAGTTTTTGTGCATATAGTGCCCCTTGAATCGCAAAAGCAGATAAACCAATTGCGTCAGTGATATTTTCCCAGCGCTTCCAATGCTTGATAAGTTTGTTTGGAAATAAAAAGATAATAGTGATTGATAATAGTGCAATTTGAAATAACATATCTTGTTTCCAAAACGCAACAATTGGATAGCCGATTAATAAATTACGCAGCGCACCTCCGCCGAATGCGGTTGCCATCCCTAAAATATAAACCCCGAAAATATCATATTCTTCTTCCATCGCGATGATTGCTCCACTTAAAGCGAACGCAATTGTACCAATGATGCTAAATAAATCCCATGCCATGAAATTCTCCCTCACTAACTAGATGAAATGTTCTTACTCTGCTATTATATTAGAAGGTTTAATTTTCGAAAAGGATGCGTGAGAATATTTGTTAGAAAAAAAAGAAAAAGTGATATTAGTTGGCTGTCAATTACCCGAAGATAATGATGAGCGTTTTGAACATTCAATGGAAGAGTTAGCATCATTAGCAAAAACAGCACAAGCAGAAGTGTTAGTTATGACGGTTCAAAAACGTACTAAGTTTCATCCAGCAACGTATGTTGGAAAAGGGAAGTTAGAAGAGCTTTCTGTACTTGCAGAAGAACTAGAGCCAGATGTTATTATTTTTAATAATGAATTAACACCGAGTCAAATTCGAAATTTATCAGCGCAGTTAGATGCGAGGGTTATTGATCGTACACAGCTTATATTAGATATTTTTGCTCAACGCGCGAAGTCCAGAGAAGGTAAATTGCAAGTGGAACTTGCGCAGCTTCAATATGCGTTGCCTCGTCTTGTAGGACAAGGGCAAGCGTTATCTCGTCTTGGCGGTGGTATTGGAACAAGAGGTCCGGGAGAAACAAAGTTAGAAACAGATCGTCGTCATATTCGCTCTCGTATCGATGAAATCAAAAGGCAAATTTCTGGTGTGGTTGAACACCGTAAGAGATATCGAGAGCGTCGTAGAGAAAATCAAGTTTTTCAGGTTTCTATAGTTGGATATACAAATGCTGGGAAATCTACGTTGTTTAATAGATTAACGGCCGCTGATACGTTTGAGGAAGATCTATTGTTTGCAACACTTGATCCGACAACGCGTAAAATGCAATTACCGTGTGGCTATACAGTGTTATTAACAGATACAGTTGGATTCATTCAAGATTTACCGACGTCTTTAATTGCCGCGTTTCGTTCTACATTAGAGGAAGTAAATGAAGCGGATGTAATTTTGCATGTTATTGATTCAGCTGATCAGAATTATTTAGGGCATGAAGAGACAGTTAAAAAATTATTGCAAGAACTTGAAGTTGATCACATTCCAATTATTACTGTGTACAATAAAAAAGATAAGTTGCATCCAAACTTCATTCCGTTCCCAAAGAATGATTTTATTATGACAAGCGCTTTTGATGAAGTGGATTTAGAAAGGTTAAAAGAAGTTGTAGAAATAGAAATGATGAAGCGAATGGATTCGTATGAATTAATGATTCCGGTAAGTGAAGGCAGATTGTTGACGCTTTTAAAAACAGAAACAGTATTAACAGCAATGACGTTTCAAGAAGAGAAGCAAGCATACGAATGTACAGGGTATATTTTTGCTCATTCTCCGCTAAACGGCCAAATCAATAAATATTCAACGAGAAAAGGAGAAGACAAAGAAGATGTTTAATCGATTGAAGAATGGGGAAAAGATTGCCCCGATTGTTAAAGAAGTAGAAATGCAAATTGAGGATATACATAAACAGATTGGAGAAGTAATTGAAAGTAATCAATTTCGTGTGTTAGAAAGTTTTCGTAATCATAAAATTAGTGACGCGCATTTTATTCCAACAACAGGATATGGCTATGATGATATTGGCCGAGATACGTTAGAGAAAGTGTATGCTGATGTATTTGGGGCAGAAGCAGGGCTTGTACGTCCGCAAATTATTTCTGGAACCCATGCAATCTCTACAGCGTTGTTTGGTATATTACGACCTGGTGATGAATTGTTATATATAACAGGGAAGCCGTATGATACGTTAGAAGAAATCGTTGGTGTTCGCGGAAAAGGTGTTGGCTCGTTTAAAGAGTATAATATTGGTTACCAGGCTGTTTCTTTAACAGAAGAGGGACACGTTGATTTTGCTGCAGTGCGAGCGGCAATCCATGAAAACACAAAAATGATTGGAATCCAACGTTCAAAGGGTTATGCAACACGCCCATCATTTACAATTGCTGAAATTAAAGAGATGATTGCATTTGTAAAAGAAATTAAACCGGATGTTGTTGTGTTTGTAGACAACTGCTATGGAGAATTTATAGAAGAGTTAGAACCATGTCATGTCGGTGCGGATTTAATGGCTGGTTCACTTATTAAAAATCCAGGTGGCGGCATTGTGAAAACGGGAGGCTATATTGTTGGGAAAGAGCAATATGTAGAAGCGTGCGCATATCGTTTAACGTCTCCAGGTATCGGAGCAGAAGCTGGTGCATCTTTATATAGTTTGCAAGAGATGTATCAAGGTTTTTTCTTAGCTCCTCATGTTGCTGGTCAAGCGTTAAAAGGTGCTATTTTTACAGCGGCTTTTTTAGAGAAGCTTGGTATGAACACATCACCAACTTGGGATGCGCCGCGAACAGATTTGATACAATCGGTTCAATTTGATGATAAAGAACGGATGATTGCATTTTGCCAAGCGATTCAATATGCATCACCAATCAATTCGCATTTTACACCGTATCCGAATTACATGCCTGGTTATGAAGATGATGTAATTATGGCTGCAGGTACATTTATTCAAGGTGCGAGTATTGAATTATCAGCAGATGGTCCAATTCGTCCGCCTTATGTTGCTTATGTACAAGGCGGGTTGACATATTCGCACGTGAAGATTGCGATTTGTTCTGCTATTGATACGCTAATTGAAAAAAATCTATTAGTAATTTCATAAATGAAAGCTGTCAATTTTGGCAGCTTTTTTGTATATAAGTAAGGGATTTAGACATTTTAATAAAAGTGAAAAAATTTTATAAAAAATCATGTTAGAAAAGCTAACATCTGTTGACATGAAACATAACATGATATAAAATGAGAATCAAGTTAAGGCGAAGGAGGAACTGAAGTGACACAACATGATCGACGTTCTGCTCCGCTGTTTCCGATAAGTATAGTTATGGATTTAACACAGTTATCTGCGCGTCAGATTCGTTACTATGAAGAACATAAATTGATTTCCCCAACCCGTACAAAAGGAAATCGCAGATTATTTTCATTTAACGACGTAGATAAATTGTTAGAGATTAAAGATTTGTTAGATCAAGGTTTAAACATGGCTGGTATTAAGCAGGTACTACTAATGAAGGAAAATCAATCAGAAGTGATACAAGTAAGAGAAGAAGTGAAGGAAATTTCGAAATCTGAGCTTCGTAAAATTCTTCGAGATGAACTGCAACATACAGGCAGATTTAATCGAACATCTTTACGACAAGGTGATATTTCAAGGTTTTTTCATTGATGATTGATAATTTTGAGAATGTTTAGAGGGACTAAGGAGGAATTTTAAATGGCAAAGTACACAAAAGAAGATATTTTCCACTTGGCGAAAGAAGAGAATGTAAAGTATATCCGTCTACAATTTACGGATCTTTTAGGAAGTATTAAAAACGTAGAAATTCCAGTTAGTCAGTTAACAAAAGCTCTAGATAACAAAATGATGTTTGACGGATCTTCTATTGAAGGATTTGTTCGCATTGAAGAATCCGACATGTACTTATATCCAGACCTAGATACATGGGTAATTTTCCCATGGACTGCTGAAAAAGGGAAAGTAGCACGACTAATTTGTGACATTTATAATCCAGACGGAACACCGTTTGATGGTGATCCGCGTAATAATTTAAAACGTATTTTGAAAGAAATGGAAGAACTAGGCTTTACTGATTTCAACCTTGGACCAGAACCGGAGTTCTTCTTATTTAAAGTTGATGAAAAAGGAAATCCAACATTAGAATTAAATGATAATGGCGGATACTTTGACCTTGCACCGATGGATTTAGGAGAAAACTGTCGTCGTGACATCGTTCTTGAATTGGAAGAAATGGGCTTTGAAATCGAGGCATCTCACCATGAAGTTGCACCTGGACAACACGAAATTGACTTCAAATATGCAAATGCAGTTAAAGCATGTGACGATATTCAAACATTTAAACTTGTTGTAAAAACAATCGCGCGTAAACACGGCTTACATGCAACATTTATGCCAAAACCACTATTTGGTGTAAATGGTTCTGGTATGCACTGTAACTTATCACTATTCAAAAATGGTGAGAACGTATTCTACGATCAAAATGGTGATTTACAATTAAGTGATGATGCTCGCTATTTCATCGCAGGTATTTTAAAACATGCATCAAGTTTTACAGCGGTAACCAATCCAACTGTAAACTCTTATAAGCGTTTAGTGCCTGGATATGAAGCGCCTTGTTACGTAGCATGGTCTGCACAAAACCGTAGCCCATTAATCCGTATCCCTGCATCTCGCGGTGTAAGTACACGCGTAGAAGTACGTAGCGTTGATCCAGCTGCAAACCCATATTTAGCAATGGCTGTATTACTAGCAGCAGGTCTTGACGGAATTAAAAATAAACTTGCGGTACCACCTGCAGTAGATCGCAATATTTATGTAATGACTCCAGAAGAACGTGAAAAAGCAGGTATTATTGATTTACCAGCTACATTAGCACAAGCGCTAAATGAACTAAAATCAAACGAAATCATTTGCGGTGCATTAGGAGAACACTTACTTGAGCACTTTATCGAAGCGAAAGAAATCGAGTGGGATATGTTCAGAACGCAAGTTCACCAATGGGAACGCGATCAATATATGACTCTTTACTAAGAGTTGGAAGCCTTGATACTACAGGTATCGGGGCTTTTTTTCTTTCGGGCAACTTATTGAGAAATTGTTTATTTCATCAACTGCCCGATAACTGCCCGGGTTTATTTTAAAAAAATTATTCAAGGACATTTCTCATATGTTCCTCGAATTTATTTATTGCTTCCTTATCTAGCTTTTTACTGATGTGTGAATAAACATCAGATGTAATTTGCATACCACCATGACCAAGACGTTCTTGTAAATACTTCATGCTAACGCCAGCTTCAAGTTGTAATACTGCATGTGTGTGGCGTAATGAGTGTATTGGTAAAGTAGGTAGATTAGCTTTCTTTAAAATTCTAGAAAATGAATTAAAAAGACTTGATTTTGGCATATAGTTATCATCATTTCTACAAAAAACTAAATTTAGCTCAAAGTGATAACTATCATTTAAGGCAAGCTTGTTTTGATTCTGGTATTTCTGATGAAAATGTAGATCATTCGCAAGACCCTGACTAATTGTAATAATTCGTTTTGAATTATAATTTTTTGTATCTCCAAACATCATTTCAGGATTATTTGCTGCGACTTTAAAATCTAGCGATTTATTAATATTGATAGTTCTTTCCTTTAAATCAATATCGGTCTATTGTAGAGCGGCAGCTTCACCTTTACGCATTCCTGTCTCAATTAATGTTTTATAAAATATCCAGTAAATATAATCATATTTATAGGCTTTTCGCAAGAAACCAGAAATGTATTCTGATTCTATAAACTGTATATTTGACTCTTTCTTTTTAATTTTTATTTCTACGCCAATACAGGGGTTCTTTGGGATTTTTTCTAAAATTATCGCTTTTTCCATGGCGTTATACATAGTTCCATGAACAATTTCAATAGTTCGTCTACTGTAATCTTTTTCAGTTAAATAATTTATAAACTTTTGGTATAGAACAGGCTTAACATCTTTTAAAAGGATGTTTTTAAAATAAGGAATAATGTGGTTTTTAACACTATATTGATGTAGTGAAAATGTATTCTTTGCCACAGTTCCTTTTTTATATTCATTTAACCATGTTTCAAGGTATGACTTTAAAGATTCGTCAGTGGGATTAGTACCATCGCGTAATTGTCTTTCTATTTCTTCAGCTGCTATTTTTGCTTCTGCTTTGCTAGTAAATCCTTTTTTAGATTTTTCTCTAGTTTTTCTAGTAAGAGGATCCTGATAATAGATGCGATATTCCCAATAGTCTTTGTTAGACCCTTTCTTTTTGTATTTATGGAAACTAGCCATAAGTCAGCTCCTTTCTTTTGTTTAAAAAGAGTAGACCGTCGCCTACTCTTTGATGCTAAATTTCTAGCGCTAGAAATTTAAAGATCTCTTGTAAATCTTACTGCTTTTCCAATAATTCGCGCAGGAGTACTTGCTGTAATGATTAAAGGTTCATATGAAGGGTTGTCAGGCATTAACATTATGACACCCCCTTGTTTCTTTACCCTTTTTAAAGTTGCTTCAGTATCTCCATTAACTTGAACTGCAGCTATTTCTCCATTTTCTACATCATCTTGTTTTCTAATTAAAACAAAAGATCCATTAGGTATAGTAGGTTCCATCGAATTACCTTTAGCTTCTAGGTAATATACTTCACCTCGTGGTAAAATATCTGGCATTTCATAACGGTATCCTTCAAAGTTTTCTTCTGCACATATAGGTAACCCACAAGCTATTTTTCCTAAAATAGGTACTTTTACTGGATGAATAGGAGCTTCATATATATTTGAAGGTTTATCTTCAGTTAAGTCAGATCTATTGATCTTGAAATAATCAGCTAACATTTGTATTTTATCAGGCCTTGGATATGTTTTAGCCTTAAACCAATTAGAAACTGTTGTTTCTGGTAAGTCTAATTCTTTGGCTATATCTGATTGGAAAACACCTTTTTTACTTGCTTGTTTTTTTAAGTTGTTTGCCATGATATCTTTCATTTGTTGTTGGCTACTCATTGATATCACCTCGCTTTCTAATAACATTTTACCGTTTAAAGGTAGTATATTGAGTGTAGAAATTACGAAAAGAGGTAATTATATGTTTCAGATAACATTAAAAGCGGCTAGAGTTAATGCTGAATTAAGACAGGAAGAAGCTGCGAAATTACGAACAAGGTATTACAGCTATTCCGGGTCACGTTTTGAAGAAAGCATCTATAGTATACAAAATACCATCTGATTATATTCGATTACCTATTATTAATGATGGGAAGTATGATGATGATTTTTTTTTGACTAAAACTACCGTTTAAAGGTAGTTTGTGACAAGGAGAATCCTCACTTTTTTGAAAAGAAAATGGCGGATTTTCTTGGTGAGAAAGAAGGTGAAAATATGCTTAACATTCAACTTGATAACAAAATTATCGAACAGCGCTTTGTTGAAGAGTTAAGAAAACGACTTGATCAAATTGAGCGGAGAAAAATTCTATGGGATATGAAAGAGCTTTGTAAGCAAACAAGTATGAGTGAAAACACCATCAAAGAGAAGTTCTTCTATGACGAACGTTTTCCAAAATACAAAATAGGTGGAAAATGGTACTTTCCGGCAGTAGAAACAGAAAACTTTTTACTTATGTGGATAAAGGAACAAGCTGTCCATTGATGGATAAATGAGTACTTCATTTTTTTTAGCTTTTAAATGTCGAAAAATGACGTCGTTATTTTTCGAAAAAACTAGAAAGAAGGTGAAAAACATGAATGGAGTTTTGTCGGCAAGCAAGTTAATGACAGCAGCAGAAGTGAGACAAAAGTGTGCTGAGGTTCGAAATAGTCCGGCACAAATGTTTATAAATGAGAAAAGAGCAAAACAAAAATTACGTGAAATGAACCGTAAGGTTTCGAATTGAGGGGAGGTGAGTTAATTGGAGTATCATGTTCCGGAAGTAAACAAAGAAAGATATGTGCATATCTCGATTGCAAGTTATGAAATTAAAAATCCAACATCTTTTGATATCAGGGATTTAAAAGGAAAAGGAAAGAGTCATTTAACACTGGCCTTAGTGTTTGATAGTAATGACTACTCCCCAGATAAATTCACACAGTTTTTGATTACATTTAATAAATTTATTGATGAATTTATTAAAAAAAGCCAATAGGTATCTAATTATTTTAATCCAAACTTCTGTTTTAAATAACTAGTTGCTAATGATGACATTATGGAAATTGATGCGCTTGACAATGAGCCTACAGCTTTTTTAGTTTTTGACCATATTTCATTGTCACGAATAGTATCTAAAAATTGGTGACCATCCCATGATATAGAAGAAACTGACAAATGAATCAATTCATCACTAGCATACTTATAGTTTCCGTTTAAATAGTTAGCTTCAAGTAGCTTTAAAAAACTATAGTAAGTGTCATCAAACCCGTGTTTTGAAACGGTATTTAAACTATTGAAATGTGGTAATAAAAAATGTTCATTGATAGTAAGTTTTTCTTCTAATTCAAGAAGAAGATCTCTTATACAATCGTGATTTAGTTTCATTGGTTAAACCTCCTTTCAAGGAATATTATACCAAAATAATAGATTTTTGGATATTTCTATAAAACTAGACAAGCACTGTGCTTGTCGTTATGACCAGAAAGGGTTGTTACCCCATCCCCTTAAAACGATTCTTCTTTCTGGTTGTAACGATGCGTACAGCATCAATTTAAATAGAAAAGGGGTGTGATTCATGACACATAAATACGAGCGTCTTCATGATCTTGTTCTTCTAGGAGACTTTTCGTTTGCAAATGAACTTCATGATTGCATGAATACATGCATTTACAACATGTTTAATGCAAAATCAGCAGAAGAATCAAATCGCTGGGAAGAAGAACTGGATCGATGCATGAAAGAATTTAAAATGCTTCGTGATGCAAAAGAAGAACATGAGGTATCTAAAAGCCATCGTGTGGTGATTAAGGGGCTCCAAGCGAATGGAGTTAATGCTTCTTTAGTGAAGCGAAGGAAATAAAAAATCTATCGCTTTGCCGAGCGATAGATTAAGTGCTTTTCAAAATTAAGTTAGGGTAATTATACCAAATTAAGCGCTGAATAACAATGGAGGGTGTTGCATGCTTTTAGACAAGAAAATACATAGAGTGTTGCTGAATCCTAAGATATTTCAGCAATCGACATCAAAGCAACATCTCATTCATTTAGTGCAGCAGTATCTTGTAAAAGGATATAAGAATTATCGCTTATTACGTATAGAAGATGGATTTGCGATATGTAAACAGGAGGATGAATAACATGGCAGTTTATAGACAAGTACAAGTTTCATTTTGGCAGGATGCAAAGGTTATTGAAGAGATGACTCCGGAAGATAAATTGTTTAATCTGTATCTTCTTACAAACCCACGTACTACACAAATTGGTGTGTACCAAATTACGAAAAAGCAAATGGCTTTCGATTTAGGATACTCCATGGAAAGTATTAATTCACTCTTAGATCGTTTTGAAAAGCACCATAAATTAGTTAAGTATAATCCAGAAACACGAGAATTAGCGATTATCAACTGGGGAAAATACAACCTTAATAGAGGTGGTAAACCGATTGAGGATTGTATCCGTAAAGAATTAGATGGAGTATCAGATGTTAGTCTGGTCGGCTTAGTTGCACAAAAAGTTAAAAACGATAAAATTTGTTCCATTTTCGAAGAATTTCTTGTTGCTAACGATACGTCCGACGATACGTCAACGACAGGTGGGCAAGAAGAAGAAAAAGAAGAAGAAAAAGAAAAAGAACAACAACAAGAAGAACGCGCGAGCGCGGAAGAAGTTGTTGAAGTTAATCCGATTTCTTTTTACGAACAAAATTTTGGATTCATTACATCATTTATCGCAGAGGGTATTCATGCTTGGATAGATGATTTAAATGCAGAGCTTGTTGTTAAAGCAATGGAAATCGCTTTAGAAAAAAATACTAGAAACATGTCTTACGTAAATACAATTTTACGAGATTGGCACCTTAAAGGTCTTAAGACAGCAGCTGATATTGAGGCGGCCGATAAAGCATTTCGCGCTAAGAAAACAGCACAAGTGAAGCAACAACCAACTTATCAACAAAAAGGTTTATCTGAATCAACTCAGCAAGTATTGCAGCAGCAAGAGTCTTGGCAACAAAATGCACCTACTGATGAAGAACTCGCAGCGCTTAACAAACAGAACGGATGGATGATGCAATGAGTAACGAGATCATTCGCAATATAGAAGCCGAACAAAGTGTTTTAGGTAGTATCCTTCTTGAAGGTGATTTAATTAAAGATTGTCAGTTAAGAGAAAAACAATTATCACATCCAGCACATCAAATTGTTTTTAGGGCTATGAAGGAATTAGATGATGCTGAGAGCCCGATAGATCTTGTGTCGTTAATTGCTAAATTTGATGAAACATTTATCCACCAAATTGGCGGTGTAGAGTTTTTTGTTAATTTAACTGATGTAGTTTCAACAACAAAGAATTTCTCTTATCACGAAGGTCTAGTTATCGAAGCTTGGAGGATGAGGCATGCTCAAGAAGTAGTTGTCAATTTATATAACAATCTTAAAAATGACAAGGATATTAGCGCGATTAGCAACACAATAGATGAGTTGAATGCTATTGAAGAGACAGGATATGCAGGTGAATTTGATTTAAGAGGAACTCTTGTAGAGCTATATCAAAAAATGCAGGTTGATATTGGAGATTTAACAGGCATAAATACTGGTTACAACGACTTGAATAGAATGACATCAGGATTACAGGAAGGAGATTTAATCATTGTCGGTGGACGTCCATCGATGGGGAAAACCGCATTTGTGTTAAACATCGCGTATAATGCAGCAAGTTCAGATACAGCGACAGGAATATTTTCACTAGAGATGGGAGAAGAGCAATTGCTTAAGCGTATAATCTCGAGCGCTGGAAACGTTGATGCAACAAAAATGAAGAACCCTAAAAAACTATGTAACATCAAGGACTGGGAAAAGATTAGTCAAGCGATGGGATTAATTAATAACCTGCCGCTAGAAATATATGATAAGCCAAATGTAACAATGCAAGAAATTTATGCAAAGACAAGAAAATTAAAACGTAAATATCCAAATGAAAAGGTATTAATAGCAATCGATTATCTACAACTTATCGTTGGTGATCCAAAGCATAAGGGAAACCGTATGCAAGAAATTGGTGAGATTAGCCGCAAGTTGAAATTGATGGCCAGAGAATTAAAAGTTTGTGTAATTGCTTTATCACAGTTAAGTCGTGCGGTTGAAAATAGACAAGATAAGCGGCCGTTGTTATCTGATTTACGTGAGACTGGACAAATTGAGCAAGACGCTGATTTGATTGCATTCTTGTATCGTGAAGATTATTACGATGCAGAAACAGCGAATAAAAATGTGACTGAAATTATCCTAGCTAAACAGAGAAACGGCCCCGTAGGCGTTGTAGAACTGGCTTTTATTAAAGAGTTTAGTAAGTTTATTAATCTTGAACGTAGATTTGATAACGAATCTAGGCAGGAGGCTTAGTGGTGTTGTGATGATGAGAAGGGAAAAGGGTGAGACACATGCCAAAGCAGTTAACAATCTTTGATGTTGAGCCAGTGTCTGAATTTAATATTAAGCGAGCTAAAATGCAATATTCAAACTCTCAAGTACGTTATACAGATGTGATGGTTCAAGTTCCTCGTAGAGCTAAAGCGGTTGATGAGTTAAAACAAACAACATCATACGAAGAAAAGTATAAACTGTTTGAGGATTATACAATTGGAATTTGGCGATATAAACGAGCGGAAGATCATCGCTTTGATTGGGAAAAAGCTGAAGAGTTATGTAAGCAAGCAAGGGATAATAAACAACCGATCCCAATACGGCTTTACTTGTCAGTGGAACAATCATTTATTCCAGAAGATGTTGTGCAGTATTTATGAGATTACACAAAATAAAAAAAGCCGAGATTACTCCCGACTAACTTCGACAAAGTAATTATAGCATAAACGGGAGTGGTTTCGGTGGGGATTATTAAAGAAAATATTGCAGAAATGAAAGCTGAAATAGATTTAAAAGAAAACAAGATTTATGTAGTGAAAGATGGACAAATACATGAGATAAATCCACCAAGCAGTGGACACGGTGAACAATCATTTGTATATAAAAATGGAAAAGTAACTCGTATTGGTGAGCGGAAAACACAGTTACTTTGATACCAATTTTGAATTTTATTAAGGAATGGGGAAAATAAGATGAAAAAGTTTGTGTGTACGGTAACTCGTGTAGATAAATTCACTATTGCATTAGATGAAAATAAAATGGATGCAGATTGGTTAGAAAACTTTAAAAATAACTTTTACAACATTGAAGATTTAAAAGGTCATGCAGACATGATTGCTCAGTATAGAGCTAGATTTGGTCATGAGTGTATTGAAGGATATGGCATCCCTTTAGAAAACGGAAAGCCGCCAATTGGAGTTTCTGAAGATGATTGGAGAATCTTTGATGCTATTAATATCCATGTGGTAAGTGAAGATAATGATTGTGAAGTAGAGGTAAAAGAAATTTAAACCAAAGCGTTATTTTAAAATTAAAGAGCGCCCAAGGGAGCGCTCTTCGATCAAGACAATATTGAAAAATACTCGGTAGTATATGTAATCTTTTTAGCTTTGTGAGATTAATCAAAAGTTTTTCGACTTGTTTTTGGATGGTATTACATTTTGTTCTATTTTTTCGTAAAGATTAAGTAATTGTTTGATGAATGTAATTTTCGGTGTTAACCAATACGAAAATAGTGCTGAAATAATTCCTATTAAAGCTCCTGTTATGACATCGAAAGGATAATGAACTCCTACCCAAATACGAGAAATAGCTACGCAGAATGCAAGTATAGGCCATAACCATCTAGCCTTTTTACGAACAAGCCAGAATGAAAAACAAATTGAAAAAAATAGAATCGTATGGTCGCTAGGAAATGAATTATCTACTGCATGATCGACAAGTTTATTAACATTAGGTAAAACTGCAAATGGTTGATAATTCAAGTGCAATTTTCCTGCTAACTTTCCAATAATTTCAGCAGTTACGAAAGCAACCATTGCTTGAATAATCATCATTTTGTTTTTTCTAGATTGAGTAAACCAATAAGCCATAATAATTAAACCTAAAAAATATACCATATACTCCGCTAAAAATACCATTGTTGAGTTTAGGGATGAATATTGTTTCCCTAAATCATTGATAGCTCGAAAAGCATCAATATTTAATTGAGAAAAAGACATTTTTAAATCGCTCCTTATTGTGTGTCTATAACTTTATTATGTGAAAAATTTTTAAACTGAGGCTTAACGGTTTCTTAATTAATTCTTGTTTGTGTATAAGGAAAATTATAGTAAAGAGTTTATAGTGAAAAAATTGATTTTAGTGACATTAGTATTACAAAACTGTAAGGATTAGCTCATTAAAGATTTTTAATAAAATAGTTATTAGATAGAAAAGGGGATGTAGATTATGAGATTCGCAGGAATGGTAGCAAACATGTTCAATGAGGAAGACCGTTACTTTAATGCAATTCAAGGTCCGTTGATTGTAGGAGAAAAGTACGATGTTGGCGTGATTATTAATAAAGTTGTTTTTGGAGCAATTGATGGTGTATTTGTGGAGACGCAAGAGTATTGCGGAAATATTGAAGGAATTCATCTTTTCTCACGATATAGCGTGTCAAAAAGAATGTTTGTCATAACTGAAATGACAACAGGTAAAATTGTTGCTCATTCACTAGTTAGTGCATATAAAGCGTTTCTTAAAGCACAGTATATGTTACGTAAAAATATCGAAAAAGCACACAAGAGTTTGGAACTCCATCAAAAAAGATGCTATGTAAATATTTTAGCTGAAGATATTCCAGAACATTTAAGGGACAAGGTAATCGAAGGGCAAAAAGCTCAAATAGAAAAAAGAAAGCCAGTTCAAGGTTTTTTCGAAGACTATGACGGCCAAATCATTTTGAGCGACGTTAGAAATTTTAAAAGTAAAAAAGAATTCGTTGAACAGGCTGAAAAATATCTATTAGAAAATAAAGGTTGCCGAGAAACTGTTATTAAACCGCATGTAACAGAAATAATTGTCGGAGAAGAAGAGTGGAAACCTGCTGATGATCCTGATTTCGATGGAGAAGAGATTACAGTATATTGTGCAGAAATACATTCTGAAAACTAAACAAAATCCTTATTTTAATAGAAAATGACAGCTGAAATGTCAAAGACGTATCAGCTGTCATTCAAATAGATATTAACATTTATTATTTGGAGTTTCTAATTGGTACTTTTACTCTTATTTTTAGAGGAAATTGTACCGAATATTGCTCCAGATATTGCTCCAACTAAAGTCATAAAAATTGCACTTCCTACTGCAAATGACATAATTAAGCCTCCTAGTAATAAATAGTTACAATTGTATATTTTAACATATATTGGTCTGTTAATATATAGAACAAAACGTCGATGAAACAGGTTAGAAAACTAAACAAAATCGTTATTTGCGCGACACGTTTCCTTATAAATGTGTAAGCATGAAGTAGGAGGGTTATCAACTTGATAACAACAACTGATTGACTGAAAGTAGGAA
>NZ_JAVBXD010000027.1:57500-70523 GCF_030756675.1 Bacillus multifaciens | reverse complement strand
TATCTAGTTTTGAAGGAATATACCTTCATAAGTCTGGTAATGATGGCAGAGAAGTCACACCCGTTCCCATACCGAACACGGAAGTTAAGCTCTCTAGCGCCGATGGTAGTTGGGACTTTGTCCCTGTGAGAGTAGGACGTTGCCAGGCAAACGAAAGACGAGTCAGTGGACTCGTCTTTTTTTATTTCCTAAGAAATTGCATTATGTTGACTCATTAAATATAAATAAATATAGTACGGTACTTTTTCGGCTGTAACAGCTAGAAATTGAAAGATAAATGGATAATCTTCAGAAGCATAACTTCCAAGTAAATCGTACCACCAGTCTGTTTCATAGCGGGAAATCATACTTAAGTTATAAAGCAAAAGGTAGTGTATAAGTAATTCTGGGAGAACAGGAGCCATTTCCTTATTAGCAGGTAAATAATAAGCGTTTGTATAATGATTGTATGTAAGGGGAGCACTGTATAATGGCGTCCATTCTTTCATGGAAGCTGAGAAATACAAATGTGAGTCATTTTCTTTAAAGTTTGTATGTCGAATGTTAAGGTGCTTGTTAATCCCTTCTATATACCGTATAAAACGTTCTTCAGTCATATGAAAAGTATCTAAAATGTGAGTAGGAAAAGTAAAGATGTTTTCCGTCACTTCCTTTAATTGATATAGATTATTTTTTCTTTTGCTGTATCGGAATAAATCTGCTAATTCAGCGATCCGCTGCAGTAACCCTTCCATTGTATATTTTTCTCCTTCTAAATGTTTCACATGAAACATTTGTTCCGCAACGTGAGTAAATAGCCCGTGCTTTTGAATTTTCACTTCATCATCTATAAATTGATAGCCTTGTTTTTTTCTCTTTCTTGTTGTAACCCCGTGTGCTAATACGGAAGTTGATTCAGGATAATTAGGATCAACTGTAAGCAAACAGGCTTTTAGAAGCTGGCTCATTCCATAAAACAATAATACTGGCTTAATGGAAAATGGAGCAGTATTACATGATTGGTAATAGTTTTTCCCGTGTTCTAAGTAATAAATAAAGGGATAACAATTTTCAAAGCTTTTTTTCTCAGTATTTGTATTACTTAATTTTTTATAGCAATGGGTAAGATAATGTTGCGTGTGAGTAGAAGAAAGAAAAAAGCTTAATTTCTGCCAAATGATTGTAGATTGTTGCATAAATACTCTCCTTTTATTTTTAGAAAATTCTAACATATACAGTCTTTCTTGACAGTATTTTAACCAATTGTTAAGCTACTAATAATAATTTCAGGTATCATGGGGGGAATCATTTATGTGGGAATCTAAATTTGTTAAAGAAGGTTTAACGTTTGATGATGTATTACTTGTACCAGCTAAATCGGATGTATTACCACGAGAAGTAAGCGTAAAGACGGTTTTATCTGAAACATTACAATTAAATATCCCTTTAATTAGTGCGGGTATGGATACGGTAACAGAAGCTGATATGGCGATTGCAATGGCTCGTCAAGGTGGACTGGGAATTATCCATAAAAATATGTCTATCGAGCAACAAGCTGAACAAGTAGACAAAGTAAAACGCTCCGAAAGCGGCGTTATTACAGATCCTTTCTTTTTAACTCCAGACCATCAAGTATATGATGCAGAGCATTTGATGGGGAAATATCGTATTTCAGGTGTACCGATTGTAAATAATGGAGAAGAGCGAAAACTTGTAGGTATCATTACAAACCGTGATATGCGTTTTATCCAAGATTATTCAATTAAGATTTCCGATGTAATGACAAAGGAGAATTTAATTACAGCCCCAGTCCATACTACATTAGAAGATGCTGAAAAAATCTTACAGCAGCATAAAATTGAAAAACTTCCGCTTGTTGATAATAACGGCGTGTTACAAGGACTTATTACAATTAAAGACATTGAAAAAGTAATCGAGTTTCCGAACTCTGCGAAAGATAAGCAAGGTCGTTTATTAGTAGGGGGAGCTGTTGGAGTAACAGCTGATGCAATGCAACGTATCGATGCATTAGTAAAAGCAAATGTTGATGTAATTGTTCTTGACACAGCTCATGGACATCACAAAAATGTAGCTGACAAAGTAAAAGAAGTTCGAGCTAAATATCCTACATTAAATATTATCGCTGGTAACGTTGCTACAGCTGAAGCGACTCGTGAATTAATTGAAGCAGGTGCAAATATCATTAAAGTAGGTATTGGACCAGGTTCTATTTGTACAACACGCGTTGTAGCAGGTGTGGGTGTTCCTCAATTAACAGCAGTGTATGACTGTGCAACAGAAGCACGTAAGTACGGTGTTCCAGTAATTGCTGATGGTGGAATTAAGTATTCTGGTGATATTGTAAAAGCATTAGCAGCTGGTGCTCATGTTGTTATGCTTGGAAGTATCTTTGCTGGTGTAGCAGAAAGCCCAGGAGAAACAGAAATTTATCAAGGACGTCAATTTAAAGTGTACCGCGGCATGGGTTCTGTTGGAGCAATGGAAAAAGGAAGTAAAGATCGTTACTTCCAAGAAGGTAATAAAAAACTTGTTCCGGAAGGAATTGAAGGACGCGTTCCATATAAAGGTCCTTTAGCAGATACAGTACATCAATTAGTTGGTGGATTACGTGCAGGTATGGGATATTGCGGTGCAGCTGATTTAACATTCTTACGTGAAAATGCACAGTTTATCCGTATGTCAGGTGCTGGATTACGTGAAAGTCATCCGCATGATGTCCACATTACAAAAGAAGCACCAAACTATTCATTATAATGTCTGATATAAAAATGGACGGAGATTTAGTATCTCTGTCTATTTTTTTTTGATTGTGTTAGAATAACGTTTATGTGAGTATAAATATATTGGGGGTAACAACAGTGAAAGGTATGTTTCGTAAGCAAATGGTTGCGATTGTAACAGTGCTTACACTATTTTGCAGCATGTTTTTTACATACAGCAGTGCATTTGCGGAAAACAATTCTGCTTTGAATGTTGAGGCTGGTGCAGCACTTTTAGTGGAAGCAAATTCTGGAAAAATTTTATATCAAAAAAATGCAGATGAGTCATTAGCGATTGCTAGTATGACAAAAATGATGACTGAATATTTGGTTCATGAAGCAATAGCAAAAGGTAAAATTAAGTGGGATCAAAAAACGAAAGTTTCTGAGTACGCTCATATCATTTCACAAGATCGTTCTTTATCAAATGTTCCTTTGGAAAACGGTGGTATGTATACTGTGAAAGAATTATATGAAGCAATGGCAATTTATTCTGCTAATGGCGCAACAATTGCTTTAGCTGAATTAATTGGTGGTTCAGAAGCCAATTTTGCTAAAATGATGAATGATAAAGCAAAAGAATTGGGATTACAAGGTTATAAATTTGTAAATGCTACAGGATTAATCAATAAGGACTTAAAAGGAAAACATCCTGAAGGTACAAGCCCAGATGATGAAAATAAAATGTCTGCTAAAGACTGTGCTTTGTTAGCGCAACATTTACTTCAAGATTATCCGAAGGTTCTTGATACAGCAAAAATTACAAAAAAGACATTCCAAAAAGATGGAAAATATCCAATTGATATGTCAAACTGGAACTGGATGTTAAAAGGGTTAGTTAAGGGATACGAAGGCGTGGATGGCCTAAAGACAGGTCATACTGATCAAGCTGGTTATTGCTTTACAGGTACAGCAGAGCGTAATGGTATGCGTTTAATCTCTGTTGTTATTAAAACAAACTCTGAGACAGCTCGTTTTGATGAAACGAAAAAACTATTTGATTATGGTTTTACAAATTTCCAAACAAAAACGGTATATCCAAAAGCTTCTCAAGTAAAAGGTCATGAAACAGTTCATGTAAATAAAGCAAAAGATACAGAAGTACCAGTGCAGACAAAGAAAGAAATTGTACTTCCAATGCCAAAAGGTAGTCAGGATATTTATAAAACAGATTTCAAAGCAGTAAATAAAGAGAATGAAGCACCAATTAAAAAAGGTACAACACTTGGTTATATGACCGTATCAGCAAAAGATCCTAATGATGTAGGATTTTTAACTGGTAAATCCATGCAAGTAGATCTTGTAACAAAACAAGAGGTAGAAAAGGCGAATTGGTTTGTTCTTTCTATGCGAAGCATTGGTTCCTTCTTTAGTGGTCTTTGGAATGGTACAGTTGATACTGTAAAAGGTTGGTTTTAAAAGCTCCCGATAAGGGGGCTTTTTTATTTCCTATTTTTCGCACCTATTTTATCCAAAAAAATAGTAGACAAATCTCTAATAGATAATGGTAGAATGTAAGAGTATTCTCAATTTTCTCCGTGATTGGGGAAAAGCAATTCACCTAGGGGGGTTTTTTGTACATGTTAAATGTAACAGGAACAGAGCGCG
The DNA here is from genome assembly GCF_030756675.1 of Bacillus multifaciens. GTDB lineage: Bacteria > Bacillota > Bacilli > Bacillales > Bacillaceae_G > Bacillus_A > Bacillus_A multifaciens. The sequence continues at coordinate 66,156 of NZ_JAVBXD010000027.1, read as the reverse complement.
TAAAACGTGGAATGGCAGAAATGCAAAAAGGCGGCGTCATTATGGACGTAGTTAACGCTGAGCAAGCAAAAATTGCAGAAGCAGCAGGTGCAGTTGCTGTTATGGCATTAGAACGTGTTCCAGCTGATATTCGTGCAGCAGGTGGCGTTTCGCGTATGGCAGATCCAACAATCGTGGAAGAAGTAATGGGTGCTGTATCAATTCCAGTTATGGCAAAATGTCGTATTGGCCATCTTGTGGAAGCACGCGTACTTGAATCATTAGGGGTAGACTATATTGATGAGAGTGAAGTATTAACTCCAGCTGATGAAGTGTACCATTTAAATAAACGTGATTATACTGTTCCATTTGTATGTGGATGCCGTGATATTGGTGAAGCGGCACGCCGTATTGCTGAAGGTGCATCAATGCTTCGTACGAAAGGTGAGCCTGGTACAGGAAATATCGTAGAAGCTGTACGTCATATGCGCCAAGTAAACGCAGAAATTCGTCAAGTTGCAAGCCTGCGCGAAGATGAATTAATGACATATGCAAAAAATACGGGTGCTCCTTATGAAGTATTACTTGAAATTAAACGCCTTGGACGTTTACCAGTTGTAAACTTTGCAGCAGGTGGTGTTGCAACACCAGCAGACGCTGCATTAATGATGCAACTAGGTGCAGATGGTGTATTCGTAGGTTCTGGTATTTTCAAATCAGAAAATCCAGAAAAGTTTGCACGTGCGATTGTTGAAGCAACAACGCATTATGAAGATTATGAATTAATCGCTCGCCTTTCTAAAGGACTAGGTAATGCAATGAAAGGTGTTGAAATTTCAACATTATTACCAGAACAACGCATGCAAGAACGCGGTTGGTAATTGAAGGAGTTTTTGAAATGGTTACAATCGGTGTATTAGGACTTCAAGGAGCGGTTCGTGAACATGTACGTGCAATAGAAGCAGTTGGTGCACAAGCAGTGATTGTGAAGCGTACAGAGCAATTAGAGGAAGTAGATGGACTTATTTTACCAGGCGGTGAAAGTACAACGATGCGCCGTCTTATTGATAAATATAGTTTCATGGAACCTCTTCGTGAATTTGCTAAAGCAGGAAAACCGATGTTTGGTACATGTGCAGGTATGATCTTACTTGCAAAGAACCTTGTTGGATATGAGGAACCACATATTGGTGTAATGGATATTACAGTTGAACGCAATGCGTTTGGCCGCCAAAAAGATAGTTTTGAGGCTGCTCTTTCGATGGAAGGCGTAGGCGAAGACTTTATTGGCGTATTTATTCGTGCGCCGTATGTTGTAGACGTAGAAGATCATATCGAAGTATTATGTACATATGAAGATCGTATGGTCGCGGTTCGTCAAAATCATTTATTAGCAGCTTCTTTCCATCCGGAATTAACAGATGATCATCGTGTTACAGCTTATTTTGTAGAGATGGTAAAGGAAGCAAAAATGAAAAAAGCTGTATAAGTGACTTGAAACTTGTGCAAGATTATAGTAAATTGATGGTAACTATTTTATATGATAAATGTGTTGATAGGAATTAGTAGCAAGAGACGTTTCTTATAGAGAGTCGGTGGTTGGTGTAAACCGATAGAAGCGGCTTGTGAATCCATCCTGGAGTGAAGTGTGGAACAGCCTGCTGGCTAGTAAACATTTCCGGTGAAGAGCCGTTATCTCTACTTGAGAGGAAAGCAATTATGCTTTCAATTAGGGTGGCAACGCGGGTTAACTCCCGTCCCTTTGTATAGGGACGGGAGTTTTTTATTTTTGTAAAAATAAAGGAGGAAATATTATGCTTGATATTAAATTTTTACGTGCAAACTTTGAAGAAGTAAAAGCGAAACTGCAACATAGAGGCGAAGACTTAACCGACTTTGGCCGTTTTGAAGAATTAGACACAAAAAGAAGAGAATTGCTTGTACAAACGGAAGAGTTAAAAAGCAAACGTAATGAAGTATCTCAACAAATTTCTGTATTAAAGCGTGAAAAGAAAGATGCAGAGGCGCTTATTTTAGAAATGCGTGAAGTAAGCGATAAAGTGAAAGAGCTTGATACTGAGCTTCGTACAGTTGAAGAAGATCTTGAGAAATTAATGTTATCTATTCCGAATATTCCACATGAATCTACACCAATGGGTGAAACGGAAGATGATAATGTGCAAGTTCGTACATGGGGAGATGTTCCAGAATTTACGTTCGAACCAAAGCCACATTGGGATCTTGCAACTGATTTAGGGATGTTAGATTTTGAACGCGCTGGGAAAGTAACGGGTAGCCGTTTTGTATTCTATAAAGGTGCAGGTGCAAAGTTAGAACGTGCTTTATTTAACTTCATGCTTGATCTTCATACAGAGGAGCACGGATATGAAGAAATTTTACCTCCGTATATCGTAAATCGTACAAGTATGATTGGAACAGGACAACTTCCAAAGTTTGAAGAAGATGCGTTTCGTATTGAAAGCGAGGATTACTTCTTAATTCCTACAGCTGAAGTACCTGTAACAAATATGCACCGTGAAGAAATTTTAAGCGGAGATCAATTACCAATTCGTTATGCTGCGTTTAGTGCGTGTTTCCGTTCTGAAGCAGGATCTGCTGGTCGTGATACACGTGGTTTAATTCGTCAGCACCAATTTAATAAAGTAGAGCTTGTGAAATTTGTAAAACCTGAAGATTCTTATGAAGAACTAGAAAAACTAACAAATGATGCAGAGCGCGTATTACAATTATTAGGTCTTCCATACCGTGTGATGAGTATGTGTACAGGAGATTTAGGATTTACAGCAGCGAAGAAGTATGATATTGAAGTATGGATTCCAAGCTATGGTACATATCGTGAAATTTCTTCTTGTAGTAACTTTGAAGCATTCCAAGCACGCCGTGCAAATATCCGTTTCCGCCGTGACACAAAAGCGAAACCAGAGCATGTTCATACACTAAACGGATCTGGACTTGCGATTGGTCGTACAGTAGCTGCTGTTTTAGAGAACTACCAACAAGAAGATGGCTCTATTATCATTCCGGAAGTTCTTCGTCCTTATATGGGAGGAAAAACAGTAATTAAATAAATCCAAATTAAAAAAACGATAAAAAACCATTCTTTTTCGGTGGATGAGAGCATCTGGCCATGCGTAGAAGCGGACAGGGCTCTTTCCTACCATATGCAAGGTAAAATAAAGGGAGAAAGCGAGTGCAGGCCCCTTTTTTTCGGCATAGCCGCAAATCTATATGCCAAAAAATTAAAATAGATTCATATAAATAAATCCATTCTTATTAATATACATTCGTTGTTATTTCAGAATAACAGTGTCTTTAATTATTTAGTAGAGTAGGATATATTTTATAAAAAAGGAAGGAGAAAAAATTTCTTTCCTTTTTATATTATCTATAAATAGTAGGGTTGACGAACTGTTTTTCTTTTGATATTATATTTCATGTCATGTTAACACGGAGGAATACCCAAGTCTGGCTGAAGGGATCGGTCTTGAAAACCGACAGGCGGTGTGAGCCGCGCGGGGGTTCGAATCCCTCTTCCTCCGCCATATATAATTGACAACAGCGCATATAAGTGGAGATTGGAGAACTCGTTACCAACACGTAACGAGTTTTTATTTTAACCAATCAGGAAGTAGCAGATAGGAGAATGAACCTCTTATAGGAACACTCATATTCCGAGGATTATCTTCATAGATATGAAAGGAGCTACCATGGCCATGGATATTATCATACAAACGTTTCCGCTTGACGGAAAAACACTATATTATGTACAATGCCCCGTTTGCAAGAAGAATAAAATTTTAAACAGTGCTGCAAACGTATCTCGTATTGTAAGTGATGAAACATTTCGTAAACTTTGTGGTTGCATCTGTGATGTACAAAAAGAAGTGAAGAAAGTAGAAGCGCCAAAACAAGTTGAGAAAAAGGCAGATTCAAAACGCAAAGTAATTACAGCTGTTATTAATGGAAAAGAAATGACGGTAAAAGAAATTGCTGAAGCATATAATATTAGTGTGAGCACTGTACGTCAGCGTATTAATGCAGGAAAACCAGAGAGCGAAATTATTGCTCCGACAAAAAAGAAAAACTAAGTTCATAGGAAAAACCCGTGCGATTGCACGGGTTTTTTATTTTACAAGTTTACGTGTTTGTTGTAAGAAACGACCAATTTTCTTAATAATAGGTTCAATTGAATTTTCATTTTGTAAAATGTCATATTCATTAATATTAAGACGCAATACAGGACAAGCATTAAAGTCATTAATCCAATTTTCATAGCGTTCATGCATTTCTTTCCAATATTCAATTGGTGTTTGTTGCTCCATTGGTCTTCCGCGCTCTTTAATACGATCTACAATATCATCAAATGATCCTTCTAAATAAATCAGTAAATCAGGATGTGGGAAGTAAGGTGTCATAACCATTGCATCAAATAAGCTTTTATACGTTTCATAATCTGTAGCAGTCATTGTCCCTTTTTCATAATGCATTTTGGCGAAAATTCCCGTGTCTTCATAAATAGAACGGTCTTGAATAAATCCTCCGCCATATTCGAAAATCTTCTTTTGTTCCTTAAAGCGTTCTGCTAAGAAATAAACTTGTAAGTGGAAGCTCCAACGTGTGAAGTCTCCGTAAAATTTATCTAAATATGGATTAGCGTCTACTTTTTCAAATGATGTGCGGTAGCCAAGTGCATCCGCAAGGGCGTTTGTCATTGTAGATTTCCCAACACCAACAGTTCCGGCAATTGTAATAACAGCATCATTTGGAATGTCATATTTTTGTCTCAAATTCATTACTAGTTAATCTCCTTTGTTAGTGTATTTTGTAATGCGGATAAGATTACGTTTAAGTCCGATTCATTTTTTACAAAATCCATGTTATCTCCATTGAATTTTAATACAGGGATGTCTGGATGGTTCTTTTTGAATGTTTCCATTGCCATTTCGTAATCTTTAATGAGTTGCAATAAATAATTAGGATCTATATTTTTTTCGAAGTCACGTCCACGCATTGCAATTCTTTTTTGCAGTGTTTCTAAACTTGCTGTTATATACACGATGACGTTTGGAACTGGCATATCTTGTGTTAAGATACGATAAATTTGCATGTATTTCTCATATTGGGCACCATGTAATGTTTGAGATGCAAAAATTAAGTTTTTAAATATATGGTAATCTGCTACAACAGGTATATGTTGTTTTAAATATTTTGTATCAATGTCTTCTAATTGCTTATATCGGTTGCATAAGAAAAACATTTCTAATTGAAAAGCCCATTCCTCGATATTATCGTAAAATTTCCCTAAAAAAGGATTTTCATCAACGATTTCTTTTAATAAATGGAGTTGCATGTGAGTTGATATCGCTTTCGCGAGTGAAGTTTTTCCGACACCAATGGGTCCCTCAACTGTAATAAATGGTACTCCAGTCACACTGTTGCCTCCTCTCAAAACATGATTTGACGCGAATAAAAAGCACAAAACAGAACTATTGTAGCATAAGAGGAGCGAGAAAGGGTTAGTTTGTCATGAAAAGTTAAAAAATCAATTTATTCGGTATTAACTCGCAATACGCCCTTGCTGATGGAAGTTTCACTTTATGCTATTACAGTTGTAAATGAAACGATGAAGAAGTATTTGCTTTTAAAGTGGTTTGCATAATACGCAAGGCATGTTTGTTATCCTGATCGCAATTAGAAGCAATACAATCTTCGGGTACATATAATTGATAATTTCTCATGTGAGCATCATTTGCGGTGAAGAGAATGCATATATTTCCAGCCACTCCTGTTAAGATAAGATTTTCAATTTTTAAATGACCCAATAATGAATTTAAGGGTGTTTCATAAAAAGCAGAATAATGTGGTTTAATAAAAATATAGTCGTCGCTGGCAGGGGCGATCTTTTTTATGATTTCTTCACTGTGTTCATTTGTGCAATAGGTGATGAGTTCATGAATATCAGCCCTCCATAAATGATAATGATCATTTACATAAATAATGGGACAGCCGGAGTTTTTCATTTTTTGTTTAAGTTGTAAAATCGATTCTGTAATAAGTTTGCATTTTCGTGCTAAGATAGGTCCGTGTGAAAATTGGAAGTCATTAATCATGTCGATAATAAGAAGTGCGGTATTTTTCATATGTAATCTCCTTTCCTTTCTCTTTAGATTGGATTGAATATAGAAAAGTTATTTGCGATGAAAGGACTTTGTTATGGAACAAGATATTTATTTTATGAAGCTTGCGATAGAAGAGGCAAAAAAGGCTGAGGAAATACAAGAAGTACCAATTGGTGCGGTTGTTGTTGTTAATGGTGAAGTGATAAGTCGTGCCCATAACTTACGTGAAACAGAGCAACGATCAGTCGCTCATGCTGAATTGTTAGCAATTGATGATGCTTGCAAGAAATTAGGGACTTGGCGTTTAGAAAATGCAACGTTATATGTCACATTAGAACCGTGCCCGATGTGTGCCGGTGCTATTGTGTTATCACGCGTAAAACGCGTTGTATATGGTGCGGCGGATCCAAAAGGTGGATGCGCTGGTACATTAATGAATTTATTAACAGAGGATCGATTTAATCATCAATCCGAAGTTGTAGCTGGTGTATTAGAAGGAGAGTGCGGAAGTTTATTAACAAATTTTTTTCGAGAACTACGTAAAAAGAGGAAGAAAGAGAAGGAAGAGTTGGATAAAAATACTCTTTGCTAACACGTTGCAATTTTTTAGGAAACAAGTTATACTGAGATTGCCTTCAAATGAGGCAACTAAATATGGTTTTAACTTTGCCGTGCTAAGCGGGGAGGTAGCGGTGCCCTGTACTCGCAATCCGCTCTAGCGAGGCCGAATCCCTTCTCGAGGTTATGTTACTGTAGGGTCTGCCTTAAGTAAGTGGCGTTGACGTTTGGGTCCTGCGCAACGGGACCCCGTGAACCTTGTCAGGTCCGGAAGGAAGCAGCAATAAGCGGGTCTTCTCGTGTGCCGCAGGAGTGCCTGAACCGAGCTAACTGCTTAAGTAACGCTTATGGTACGTAATCGACAGAAGGTGCACGGCAGTTATATATGCATATGAACTCATCCTATACAAATAGGATGGGTTTTTTGTATGGAAAATAACTTTTGGAATCTAGAATCAGAATAGGTTATAATAAAGTGAAACAATAATGAATCATGCTTTTACGGGCAGTGTATCCCGCCTGGCTTTTTGTTTGAGTTGGCGAGATTGCTGTTTACGAATAGCGGGATAAACGAGAGAATAACTTTTGGGGGAGGCCGTATTTTCGTGTCATACCAGGCGTTATACCGAACATGGAGACCGCAGAAATTTGAAGATGTAGTCGGTCAAAAGCACGTAACGAAAACGTTGCAAAATGCCCTTCTTCAAGAGAAAGCGTCACATGCTTATGTATTCTCTGGCCCGAGAGGAACAGGGAAGACAACAATTGCGAAAGTATTTGCAAAAGCAATCAACTGTGAGCAAGCTCCTACAGCTGAACCTTGTAATCAATGTCCTGCATGCTTAGGAATTACACAAGGTGCTATTTCAGATGTATTAGAAATTGACGCGGCTTCGAATAACGGTGTAGATGAAATTCGAGATATAAGAGATAAAGTAAAATATGCTCCAAGCGAAGTTCGCTATAAAGTATATATTATTGATGAAGTTCACATGCTTTCGATGGGGGCGTTTAATGCGCTATTAAAAACATTAGAAGAACCTCCGCAGCATGTTATCTTTATTTTGGCAACGACAGAACCACATAAAATTCCACCAACAATTATTTCTCGTTGTCAGCGTTTTGAGTTCCGCAAAATATCAGTACAGGATATTGTAGAACGATTAACAACTGTTGTGAACAACGAAGGAACGAAAGTGGACGAGGAAGCACTTCAAATTGTAGCGCGCGCTGCAGAAGGCGGTATGCGTGATGCATTAAGTTTAATTGATCAAGCGATTTCCTATAGTGATGAAGTGGTCACGGTAGAAGATGTATTAGCGGTTACAGGTTCCGTTTCGCAGCGCAATTTAGCGAACCTTGTAGAGAGTATATATGAAAATGATGTATCAAAAGCATTGCGTATTGTTGATGATATTATGAATCAAGGGAAGGATCCACTTCGATTCATGGAAGATTTCATTTACTATTACAGGGATATGCTTTTGTATCAAACCTCACCACAGCTAGAGGACATGTTGGAAAGAGTTATTGTTGATGAGTCGTTTCAGACATTAAGTCAAGAGATGCAGCCTGAAATGATTTATGAAATTATTCATACGCTTAGTAAAAGTCAACAAGAAATGAAATGGACAAATCATCCTCGTATATTTTTAGAAGTGGTTATGGTGCAATTGTGTCAGCAATTTGCGATGAAAGTAAACGGAGTGGATCACTTACAAGTTGTTTTACAAAGAATGCAGCAGTTAGAACAGGAATTAGAGAAGATGAAACGACATGGTGTACCAACTTCAATGCAACAAGAAGTTAGGGAAACAAAGGCTGCACCGAAGCCGAGTCGTTCTGGTAGTATGAAAATACCGGTCGGTCGTGTTCATGAAGTGCTAAAGCAAGCAACTCGTAAAGATTTGGAGCAGTTGAAAAATGCATGGGGTGAACTGTTAGAGCGATTGAAAAGTTATAATAAAGTCGCTTATGCT
>NZ_JAVBXD010000027.1:0-52500 GCF_030756675.1 Bacillus multifaciens | reverse complement strand
AAAGAGTGCGTAATAGCTCACTAGTCGAGTGACTCTGCGCCGAAAATGTACCGGGGCTAAATACACCACCGAAGCTGCGGATTGATACCTATGGTATCAGTGGTAGGGGAGCGTTCTAAGTGCTGTGAAGTCAGATCGTAAGGACTGGTGGAGCGCTTAGAAGTGAGAATGCCGGTATGAGTAGCGAAAGACGGGTGAGAATCCCGTCCACCGAATGCCTAAGGTTTCCTGAGGAAGGCTCGTCCGCTCAGGGTTAGTCAGGACCTAAGCCGAGGCCGACAGGCGTAGGCGATGGACAACAGGTTGATATTCCTGTACCACCTCTTTATCGTTTGAGCAATGGAGGGACGCAGAAGGATAGAAGAAGCGTGCGATTGGTTGTGCACGTCCAAGCAGTTAGGCTGGTAAGTAGGCAAATCCGCTTACCGCGAAGGCTGAGCTGTGATGGGGAAGCTCCTTATGGAGCGAAGTCTTTGATTCCCCGCTGCCAAGAAAAGCTTCTAGCGAGATAAAAGGTGCCTGTACCGCAAACCGACACAGGTAGGCGAGGAGAGAATCCTAAGGTGTGCGAGAGAACTCTGGTTAAGGAACTCGGCAAAATGACCCCGTAACTTCGGGAGAAGGGGTGCTTTCTTAACGGAAAGCCGCAGTGAATAGGCCCAAGCGACTGTTTAGCAAAAACACAGGTCTCTGCGAAGCCGTAAGGCGAAGTATAGGGGCTGACACCTGCCCGGTGCTGGAAGGTTAAGGAGAGGGGTTAGCGCAAGCGAAGCTCTGAACTGAAGCCCCAGTAAACGGCGGCCGTAACTATAACGGTCCTAAGGTAGCGAAATTCCTTGTCGGGTAAGTTCCGACCCGCACGAAAGGTGTAACGATTTGGGCACTGTCTCAACCAGAGACTCGGTGAAATTATAGTACCTGTGAAGATGCAGGTTACCCGCGACAGGACGGAAAGACCCCGTGGAGCTTTACTGTAGCCTGATATTGAATTTTGGTACAGCTTGTACAGGATAGGCGGGAGCCTTTGAAGCCGGAGCGCTAGCTTCGGTGGAGGCGCTGGTGGGATACCGCCCTGGCTGTATTGAAATTCTAACCTACGGGTCTTATCGACCCGGGAGACAGTGTCAGGTGGGCAGTTTGACTGGGGCGGTCGCCTCCTAAAGAGTAACGGAGGCGCCCAAAGGTTCCCTCAGAATGGTTGGAAATCATTCGTAGAGTGCAAAGGCATAAGGGAGCTTGACTGCGAGACCTACAAGTCGAGCAGGGACGAAAGTCGGGCTTAGTGATCCGGTGGTTCCGCATGGAAGGGCCATCGCTCAACGGATAAAAGCTACCCCGGGGATAACAGGCTTATCTCCCCCAAGAGTCCACATCGACGGGGAGGTTTGGCACCTCGATGTCGGCTCATCGCATCCTGGGGCTGTAGTCGGTCCCAAGGGTTGGGCTGTTCGCCCATTAAAGCGGTACGCGAGCTGGGTTCAGAACGTCGTGAGACAGTTCGGTCCCTATCCGTCGTGGGCGTAGGAAATTTGAGAGGAGCTGTCCTTAGTACGAGAGGACCGGGATGGACGCACCGCTGGTGTACCAGTTGTTCTGCCAAGGGCATAGCTGGGTAGCTATGTGCGGAAGGGATAAGTGCTGAAAGCATCTAAGCATGAAGCCCCCCTCAAGATGAGATTTCCCATAGCGTTAAGCTAGTAAGATCCCTGAAAGATGATCAGGTTGATAGGTTCGAGGTGGAAGCGTGGTGACACGTGGAGCTGACGAATACTAATAGATCGAGGACTTAACCATATAATATGAAGCAAATGTTATCTAGTTTTGAAGGAATATACCTTCATAAGTCTGGTAATGATGGCAGAGAGGTCACACCCGTTCCCATACCGAACACGGAAGTTAAGCTCTCTAGCGCCAATGGTAGTTGGGACTTTGTCCCTGTGAGAGTAGGACGTTGCCAGGCAAACGAAAGACGAGTCAGCGGACTCGTCTTTTTATTTTTATCTTATTTTGGGGTACAAGCTTGACTAAGGATTAGACAGACACTTCGCCTAGAAATGATTCATACACTAAAAGTGTAAAGGATGTATATATTTTGGAAAATTGTTAACGCTTATAGATGTATGTTTTCATTTCGTATAGAGGGGAGGAATAGTTTATTTATCGCTGTTCTAAATTTATATAGTAATGGTTAGATAGAATACGATAAATAGGCGAATCATATGGGGCATGTCACAACAAAAGAAGCAGTTTGTATTGTGTGTGAACATAAGAGGGATAGCGGAATTCATTTGTATACGAGTTTCATATGTGAATCATGTGAACGAGAAATGATAGGAACACATACAAATGATCCAAAGTATATGTTTTATTTACAGCAATTACGAAAAATACAAATTGAAAAACTGAGCTAAACCCATTTTCTTTTTAGGTGGGCAAGAGCATCTGACATGTATAGAAGCAGTCAGAATTTTTCCTTGTCACATGTAGGAGTTAAAACAAAGGGAGTATGAGTTATTTTTTCTGTAAAGCAGCAATTTATATGTTTGGAAATTAAAATGGGTTTATATAGGAAAATAGGCATATTTGCCTATTATTTTTTTTTGTAAAAATCTCTGTATAATATAGAGAGAATGAATAGTAAGGAAGAGTGAATATGGATCAAAGAAAAATGCCCTTATATGAAGCGTTAAATACTTTTGGAAGTAAGAAACCTGTATCCTTTCATGTTCCGGGTCATAAAAATGGAACAAACTTTCCTCATGAAGCAAAAAAGTATTTTCATGATATACTTTCTATTGATGTAACGGAACTTACTGGACTTGATGATCTTCATAGTCCGTTTGAATGTATAGAAGAAGCGCAGCGTTTATTAGCAGAGCTATATGAAGTACAAAAAAGTTACTTTTTAATTAATGGTTCAACGGTTGGGAATTTAGCTATGCTGTTAGCGTGCTGTAATGAACATGATACAGTTCTTGTACAAAGGAACGCTCATAAATCGATTATGAATGGCCTTAAATTAAGTGGAGTGCGTCCTGTCTTTCTAGAGCCATGGATTGATGAGAAATATGGTGTACCAGTTGGTGTCCCGTATGAAGCGATTGAAGATGCCATTCGGAAATATCCACAAACGAAAGCTCTTATTTTAACGCATCCAAACTATTATGGTATGGGTGTAGATTTAGAAAAGAGTATTGCATTAGCACATAAAAATAGTATTCCTGTTTTAGTAGATGAGGCACATGGAGCGCATTTTTGTGTCGGAGCCCCTTTTCCAGCATCAGCGCTTACGTATGGGGCTGATATTGTTGTTCATTCGGCACATAAAACATTGCCAGCGATGACAATGGGTTCATACTTACACGTAAATAGTTCGCTCGTTGACGAAGAGAAAGTTTCTTCTTATTTAAATATGTTGCAATCTAGTAGTCCTTCTTATCCAATTATGGCTTCACTAGATATAGCTCGTTTTGTATTAGCGAAGATAAAAGAAGAGGGATGTAAGGAGATTGCTGCATTTACTCAGCGGTTTCGCCAGGCATTAAAGCGTATTCCGCAACTTGCTGTTTTAGACTATCCAATACAAGATGCACTAAAAGTAACAGTACAAACACGCTGTGAGCTCTCTGGATATGAATTACAACGTGTATTTGAAGAGATAGGTATCTATGTTGAAATGGCAGACCCATATAATGTTTTACTTATTTTACCCCTCCAAGTAAATGAAGATTATATAAAAGTAATTGATAAACTACAAGCTGCATTATGCTCATATAATGTAGAAGATAGTAAGCCACTTATTCGTTATCCTTATAAAGAAAATTTATCTTCTTTGTCATTTACATATAAGCAGTTGGAGAAATATAAGAAAAAAGTTGTACCATTACGCGATGCGTTAGGCATGATTGCGGCCGAGATGGTTATACCGTATCCACCAGGGATTCCATTACTCGTGTATGGGGAGGAAATTACGGTAGAGCATATAAATCAAATTTCCGCTTTAGAAGAGATTGGTGCCCGTTTTCAAGGAAATATAAAAAATATTACTGTATACGATATATAGAGAAAGAAGGTTTTATGAATGAAGGGATTGTTTGTAACAATTGAAGGGCCAGAAGGATCAGGAAAGTCTACATTAATTACAAAATTATTGCCGTATTTTGAGAATAAGAAACAAAAGGTAGTGGCAACACGTGAACCAGGTGGGATTACGATTTCAGAAGAAATTCGTACCATTTTACATAAAAAAGAGCATACAATGATGGAAGCACGTACAGAAGCATTATTGTATGCTGCAGCACGCAGACAACATTTAGTAGAGAAGGTCATGCCAGCCTTAGAAGACAATTATATTGTAATATGTGATCGCTTCATAGATAGCTCTCTTGCTTATCAAGGGTATGCAAGGGGCCTTGGCGTTGATAAGGTATTTGAAATTAATCGTTTTGCGACAGAAGATTGTATGCCGGATATTACAATCTATTTGGACATTGAACCAGAGGTTGGCTTAGCACGCATTAGAAAAGATGATAATAGAGAAGTGAATCGTTTAGATTTAGAAAGCATGGAATTTCATAAACGTGTTCGTAAAGGATATTTACAATTAGTAGATCGATTCGCAGATCGTATCGTCGTTGTAAATGCAGATCAACCAATGGAAGCTGTTGTAGAAGAAGTTACTCAGCTTATTGAACAAAAATTGGTATAATAGAAGAAAGTATAAAAAGTGAGGTATAGAATATGACGAAGACGTGGGAACAACTGTCTCTTATTCAACCCATTGTTGTAAAAATGTTAATGAATAGTATTGCAAAAGAGCGTATATCCCACGCTTATTTGTTAGAAGGGCCAAAAGGAACAGGTAAGTTAGAAACAGCTATGCAAATGACGAAAAGCTTTCTTTGTTTACAACGAAATGGAGTGGAACCTTGCCATACATGTACGAATTGCCGACGCATTGATTCGGGCAATCACCCAAACGTATATATTGTTACACCAGATGGTCTATCCATTAAGAAACAACAAATTCATGAATTACAAGAAGAGTTTTCGAAAACAGGTCTAGAAGCAACTAAAAAAATATATATTATTGAGCATGCCGATAAGATGACAACAAATGCTGCAAATACATTGCTTAAATTTTTAGAAGAACCAAGTAGTGACACAGCAGCAATTTTGTTAACTGAGCAAAGTCATCAAATTTTAAGTACTATTTTATCTCGCTGTCAAATTGTTACATTTAGGCCGCTTCCGAAAAGCGCTTTGGTTAACCGTTTAGAAAGTGAAAAAGTAAGTATTTCTTTAGGGAATCTTGCAGCAGAACTTACAAATAGTTTTGATGAGGCACTATCGTTTTGTAATGATGAATGGTTTGCACAAGCACGAGCTTTAGTGATAAAATTATGTGAAGCCCTAGAGAAAGATGCCACGTCTCTTTTTTTTGTACAGGAGAAGTGGGTAAAGCATTTTGGAGAGAAAGAACAACTACAGCTAGGATTAGATATGTTGCTCCTTATTTATAAGGATTTATTATATGTTCAATTGGAAGAAGAAGAGCGGCTCGTTTTTCAAGACCAAAAAGAGTTATTCCAATCTTTTTCCTATTCTCAAAAGCGCATTGTATCGGCTCTTTTCAATATATTAGAAGCAAAAAATAGAATCAACGCTAATGTAAATGCGCAGCTTGTGTTCGAGCAGTTAGTGTTGCGGTTGCAGGAGGGATGACCGTTTGTATGATGTAGTAGGTGTTCGATTTAAGAAGGCCGGAAAAGTGTATTACTTTGATCCGAATCAATTTGATATCTCAGAAAATGAGTTTGCAATCGTAGAAACAGTGCGAGGAATCGAATATGGGAAAGTTGTCATCACGAAGAAACAAGTCGATGAAAATGATGTTGTCTTACCACTAAAGAAAGTTATTCGGATTGCAAATGAAAATGACCGTACAATTGTTGAGGAAAATAAACGTGCAGCAAAAGAAGCGTATCAAGTTTGTCAGGAGAAAGTAATCGAGCATGACCTTGATATGAAACTTGTTGATGTAGAATATACATTTGATCGTAATAAGGTTATTTTTTATTTTACGGCAGACGGCCGCATTGATTTTCGCGAGCTTGTAAAAGATTTGGCAGCTATTTTCCGGACAAGAATCGAATTAAGACAAATTGGTGTTCGTGATGAAGCAAAAATGCTAGGTGGTATTGGCCCGTGTGGTCGAATGCTTTGCTGTTCTACTTTTTTAGGAGATTTTGAACCTGTATCCATAAAAATGGCAAAAGATCAAAATTTATCATTAAATCCTGCGAAAATCTCAGGGTTATGTGGGCGATTAATGTGTTGTTTAAAGTATGAAAACGATGAATATGAAGCAGCAAAAGAGCAGCTTCCAGATTTAGATGAGAAGATACAAACACCGCATGGTCTTGGTCGTGTAATCGGATTAAATATTTTAGAAAGATTAATTCAAGTGGAATTAATAGACAAGGAACGGATAGTAGAATATACGTTAGATGAATTAATGAATAAAGGGGTCGTTTCGAGTCAAACCACAGATTAATGAGGTGGGTGCTTGTGGAGAAAAAAGATATTTTTGCAGCGGTTTCCAGTATGGAAGAGCAAATTGGACATCTCTATAAACAGTTGGGAGAGTTAAAGCAGCATCTCGCAGAGCTACTTGAAGAAAACCAACATATTAAAATGGAAAATGAAAATTTGCGGAAGCGTTTTGAAGAAGTTCAGAATAAGCAGAAACAGAAATCGAATAAACGAAAAGAAATAAAACCTAAAATAGATATCGGTGAAGGATATGATAATCTAGCACGCCTGTACCACGAGGGTTTTCATATTTGCAATTTGCATTATGGAAGTGTACGTAAAGAAGGGGATTGCTTATTCTGTTTATCATTTTTGAATAAAAAATAAAATTACCTTTCCAATAAATTGGAAAGGTAATTTTTTGTACATATAACCAAAATAGAAGTAATGGACGTTAGACTGTTGACATAGGTAAATTGTCTTAACGTTTGCTAAAATATAGTTTGAATGATAAGGAAGGAAAGAACGATATGCAATTGTATGGAGATGAACGTTTAGATTATTTACTATCAAAAGATATGAAAATTATTCAAAGCCCATCAGTATTTAATTTTTCATTAGATGCAGTGTTATTGGCGAACTTTGCATGGCTGCCCATTCAGAAAGGCAATATATTAGATTTGTGTACGGGCAATGCAGTGATTCCTCTTTTATTAAGTTCCCGTACGAAAGGGAGGATTACGGGGGTTGAAATACAAGAGCGTATTTATGATATGGGTGTTAGAAGTGTTCAATACAATGATTTAGAAGAGAGAATACAGCTTATTCATGGTGATTTAAAACATATGCCAGAGCAATTGGGACGACATCAGTTTGATGTTGTTACATGTAACCCGCCATATTTTCAAACGCCAAAACCATCTGAGCAAAATTTAAATGAACATTTAGCAATTGCTCGTCATGAAATTATGTGCACACTAGAAGATGTGGTACGTGTTAGCAGTCAACTTGTTAAGCAAGGAGGAAAAGTTGCGTTTGTACATCGACCTGGCCGTTTGCTTGATATTGTAACTCTTATGAGAAAATATAAAATTGAGCCAAAGCGCCTCCAATTTGTGTATCCAAAAGCAGGGAAAGAAGCTAATACATTATTAATTGAAGGTATTAAAGACGGGAATGCAGATTTAAAAATTTTGCCACCTCTTTTTGTATATGAAGAGAATAATAAATATACGAAGGAAATGAATGCAATTTTATATGGAGCAGAATAAACATTATTTTTATGTTGTTGAATGTGCTGATGGAAGCTATTATGCAGGATATACAAACCATTTAGAGAAGCGAATTAAAGCTCATAATAGCGGGAAAGGAGCACGTTATACAAGAGCCAGACGTCCTGTTATCTTAAAATACTTTGAAACTTATGAAGAAAAAAGAACCGCGATGCAGGCAGAGTATCGTTTCAAGCAGTTAAAACGGAAACAAAAAGATGAGTATATACAAAAAGGAGATTATTATGTGGCAGCAAAAAAGTTTTCAGATGAATGAGAGAGGAACATTATATTTAGTTCCAACTCCAATTGGTAATTTGGAAGATATGACATTTCGTGCAATTCGTATGTTAAAGGAAGCAGATTTTATTGCAGCAGAAGATACAAGGCAAACGAAAAAGCTATGTAATTATTTTGAAATTGAAACACCAGTAATGAGTTATCATGAGCATAATAAAGAAGTGAGCGGACAAAAAATCTTAGATATGTTAGAGCAAGGGAAAACAGTAGCACTTGTCAGCGATGCAGGAATGCCATGTATCTCTGATCCCGGCTATGACATTGTTGTCCAAGCAGTAGCGGAGCAGTACCCGGTTGTACCCCTTCCAGGCCCAAATGCTGCACTTACAGCGTTAATTGCATCAGGATTAGAAACAAAACACTTTTATTTCTACGGGTTTTTACAGCGTCATAAAAAAGGACGTAAAGTAGAATTAGAAAAGCTACGTTATATTCCAGATACAATGATGTTTTATGAGGCACCGCATCGATTAGGAGAAACATTAGTCTCAATGAAAGAGGTATTAGGGAATAGAAACGTTGTATTATGTCGTGAGCTTACGAAGAAATTTGAAGAGTTTATTCGCGGTTCTTTAGAAGAAGTGATTCATTGGGCAAAGGAAAATGAAGTGCGTGGAGAATTTTGTGTTTTAGTAGAGGGTTCTACAGAAGAAGCAATTAGTGAAGAAGCGTGGTGGGAATCATTAACAGTTGAGGGACATGTCGAATACTACATAGAGGAGAAAGGTCTTTCTTCTAAAGAAGCAATTAAAGCTGTTACAAAAGAGCGGAATATGTCGAAAAGAGACGTATATCAAGCATATCACGTTGAAAAAAAATAAAGCTTCTCTAAAAGAGAAGCTTTATTTTGCTGCTGCGATAAATTGTTGTAGTTCATTTAAGATTTGCTCTGCGCCTTCTGGGCTTAAAATGATTTTACCTTCAGCTAATGAAAGGTTACTATCAGAAACTTCACCAGTTACTTGGCAAGTCATGTTTGGTTTATATTTTTTTAGGATGATTTTTTCATCATCAACGTAGATTTCAAGAGCATCCTTTTCTGCAATACCTAATGTACGACGTAATTCAATTGGAATTACAACGCGGCCTAATTCATCAACTTTACGAACGATACCAGTAGATTTCATATTTGTTTTTCCTCCTCATATTTTGCAAGTCTATTTTAATTCGCCATTTTTCGACAAAATACCCTATGAACATATGATACCAATCATTTACATTTCCGTCAATTCTTTAATTATAAAATTTATAAAAGTTTTGTAGATTTTCGCATCTATATAAATCCAAATTAAAAAACGACATAAAATCATTCTTTTTAGGTAGGCAAGAGTATCTGGCCATGCATAGCAGCGACTTATATGTCGAAAAGTAAAACGGATTTATATACTTATTATATATACTAAAAAATAATAGATGTATAGAAGGATTTATTTTATTCTTGGAATTTTATTCATAGTGTCGAAATATAGAAATGTATATTTTTTATTGATATGAGCAATAGATGATAAAGATATAGTACATAAACTCGTCTTTATACGTAAGTTTTTGATATACTGTTTATAAAAATACATAATATGAGGTCATTTGGGAGGTTTAAAATAATGACAGAGGAAAATAAGACCTTTTACATTACAACCCCGATTTATTATCCAAGTGGAAAGCTTCACATTGGGCATGCTTATACGACAGTAGCGGGAGATGCAATGGCGCGCTATAAACGTATGCAAGGATACGATGTGTACTACTTAACTGGCACTGATGAACACGGACAAAAGATTCAAAAAAAAGCAGAAGAATTAAATGTTACACCACAAGCATACGTTGACAACATCGTATCAGGAATTAAAGACCTATGGGGTAAAATGGATATTTCTTATGACGATTTTATTCGTACAACCGAAGATCGTCATAAAGAAGTTGTAGAAAAAATCTTTAAACAACTTGTTGATCAAGGTGATATTTATCTTGATGAATATGAAGGTTGGTATTCTGTACAAGATGAAACGTTTTATACAGAGCACCAACTTGTTGATCCAGTGATGGAAAATGGAAAAATAGTTGGTGGGAAGAGCCCGGATAGTGGTCATCAAGTAGAACTTGTTCGTGAAGAATCCTACTTCTTTAGAATGGGGAAATATGTAGATCGACTGTTAAAGTTTTATGAAGATAATCCAAACTTCATGCAACCAGAATCACGTAAAAATGAAATGATTAATAATTTCATTAAACCAGGATTAGAAGATTTAGCTGTTTCTCGTACTTCTTTTGATTGGGGTGTTCGTGTACCGGGTAACCCGAAGCATGTTATTTATGTATGGGTAGATGCATTATCTAACTATATTACGGCATTAGGTTATGGAACAGCGAATGAAGAAAAGTATAAAAAATATTGGCCAGCAGATGTTCATTTAGTAGGAAAAGAAATTGTTCGTTTCCATACAATTTATTGGCCAATTATCTTAATGGCTCTTGATTTACCACTTCCGAAAAAAGTATTTGCGCATGGTTGGATTTTAATGAAAGACGGAAAAATGAGTAAATCAAAAGGGAATGTAGTAGATCCGGTTACGTTAATTGATCGTTATGGTTTAGATGCACTTCGTTATTATCTTCTTCGTGAAGTACCATTTGGATCAGATGGCGTATTTACACCAGAAGGATTTGTTGAGCGTATTAATTTCGATCTTGCAAATGATTTAGGAAATCTATTAAATCGTACAGTAGCGATGATTGATAAGTATTTTGACGGAGAAATTCCAGCCTACAAAGCAAATGAAACGGATTTTGATGAGGCTTTAGTAACATTTGCAAAAGACACACTACAAAAAGTAGAAGATGCAATGGAAAACATGGAGTTTTCAGTAGCGCTAAGCACAATTTGGCAGCTTGTTAGCCGTACAAATAAATATATCGACGAAACACAGCCATGGGTACTAGCAAAAGATGAAAGCAATCGCGAGAAACTGGCTTCTGTTATGGCGCACCTTGCAGAAATGCTTCGTCAAACAGCAATTTTGTTAATGCCATTCTTAACAGAAACACCAGGGAAGATCTTTGAACAAATTGGAATTACAGATGAAGAATATAAAACGTGGAATAGCCTTTCTACAATTGGTTGCATTCCGGCTGGTACAAAAGTTGTGAAAGGACAACCTGTATTCCCACGTTTAGAAGTAGAAGTAGAAGTGGAATATATAAAAGAACAAATGAAAGGATCTGCTCCAAAAGTAGAAGAAAAGAAAGAAGCGGCGCCAGAGGTAGAAGAAATTACAATTGATGATTTCTTTAAAGTAGACTTACGCGTAGCAGAAGTATTGGATGCAGAACCTGTAAAAAAAGCAGACAAGCTGTTAAAGATCCAACTTGATTTAGGCACAGAAAAACGACAAGTTGTCTCTGGAATTGCTAAATTTTACTCTCCAGAAGAGTTAAAAGGGAAAAAAGTCATTTGTGTTACAAATTTAAAGCCAGTAAAACTACGCGGTGAGTTATCACAAGGTATGATTTTAGCGGGTGAAGAAAACGGAAAATTGTCGTTAGCAACGGTCGACCAAAACTTACCAAATGGTACAAAAATTAAGTAATAACGACAAAACGAGAGATGTTTCACGTGTAACATTCGTGAAGCATCTTTTTTCTTGTCGAAAATCTTTCTAAAATTCCCTTTTTTGTATCAAAATTGTAATATAGTTGTTATTGCGGTGTTAGGAAAGTAATTTTTCCTTATGATAGAATTTATTTCAAATAAAAGGAGTTATTATTATGCTGTTTGATACACATTCACATTTAAATGCAGAGCAATTTAAAGAGGATTTACAGGAAGTAATTGCAAGAATGAAAGAAGTGGGTGTTTCTTATACAGTTGTAGTTGGTTTTGATGAAATGACCATCAAAAAGGCAATTGAATTGGCAGAAACATATGATTTCATTTATGCAGCCGTTGGTTGGCATCCTGTTGATGCGATTGATATGACAGAAGAACATTTAAAATGGTTGGAAGAGTTAGCAGCTCATCCAAAAGTTGTTGCGCTTGGCGAAATGGGCTTAGATTATCATTGGGACAAATCTCCGAAAGAAGTGCAAAAAGAAGTATTTCGTAAACAAATTAAGCTAGCAAGAAAGGTAAATTTACCAATCATTATACATAATCGAGATGCAACACAAGACATCGTAGATATTTTAAAAGAAGAAAATGCATCCGAAGTAGGAGGAATCATGCATTGTTTTAGCGGTAGTGTTGAAGTTGCCAAACAGTGTGTGGAGATGAATTTTCTCATTTCATTAGGCGGTCCAGTAACTTTTAAAAATGCAAAGAAACCAAAAGAAGTTGCGATGGAAATTCCAATGGAACAACTTCTAATTGAAACAGATTGTCCGTATTTAACTCCTCATCCGTTTCGTGGAAAACGAAATGAACCAAGCTATGTAAAGCTTGTTGCGGAGGAAATTGCAAAATTAAAAGGACTATCTTATGAAGAAGTAGCGGTCAAAACAACAGAAAATGCAAAAAAACTATTTGGCATTCAATAATGAGAAGTAGAGGGGGATTCCTCCTCTCTTTCTTCCTTCACCTATGTTTATCTTCAGATGAGTAACACTACTAGAAATAGTAGGAGAATGAGAGTTAATAATTCTGATCTAGACAGGGAGGGTACTTTATTGTGATTACAAATGCTAAACATTTATTATCCAGGTTAGAAGTGAGCAAAAAAATAGTAGTAAGATTTACGAGTGCATTAATTATTTCAGGGTCTGTGGGGACCGTAGCGTATGCGGGAACAACAGATAAAATAATTATTGAAGTAGATGGAAAGAAACAAGAGATTTATACACATGCAAATACGATAGATGAGTTATTGCAGGATGAGAGGATTCAAGTAACGGAAAAAGATCATATATATCCAGCACCTTCTACAAAAATTACAGGTGAAATGAAAATAGTTGTAGAAAAGGCACGTCCATTTGGTGTGGTGGTGGATGGAAAAGAGAAACAAGTACGATCGACAGCAAAGACAGTAAAAGACTTGTTGGCAGAAGAACATATTAAAATTAGTGAGCACGATAAAGTATATCCTAGTTTGTATGCATCATTAGAAGGTACGCAAAAAATTATGATTCAAAAAGCATTCCCGGTTACATTACATGTTGGCGGTCAAGAGCAGCAAGTATGGTCAACTTCGACTACTGTCGCTAACTTTTTGAAAGAACGGCAAGTGTCACTAAATGAAATCGATAGAGTGGAACCAGATTTACAGGAAGTGATGCAGCAAAATATGAAGGTCAAAGTGGTTCGAGTAGAAAAAGTAAGCGATGCAGTGGAAGAACCAATTCCCTATACTGAAGTGAGACAAGAAGATTCTTCACTCCGTAAGGGAGCAGAAAAAGTGATTCAAGAAGGAATAGAAGGAAAAAAGAAGAAAGTATTTGCAGTCATCAAAGAGGATGGAAATGAAGTTTTAAGAAACTTACAGAAAGAAGAAATCGTGCAAGAAGAAAAAAATCGTATTGTAGCTGTTGGCACAAAAGAAGAAGAGAATATTCTAGGTGATGCAGAAGGTGTAGTTGCTAATGAATTTTATGTGCAAGCAACGGCGTATTCCCCGTACTGCGGCGGATGCCAAGGTGTAAGTGCAGGCGGTTATAATTATAAGGAAAATCCAAATATGAAATTAATTGCAGTAGATCCACGGATTATTCCTCTTGGAACAAAGGTATGGGTGGAAGGATACGGATATGCAGTTGCTGGTGATACGGGCGGGGCGATTAAAGGGCATCGTATTGATGTTCTTATGCCGACAGAATCACAGGTAGAAGCTTGGGGAAGAAAACAAGTAAAGATTAAAGTGTTACAATAATAGGGTAAGCAGAGGAACTTTTTCTCCTCTGCTTTTTAAATTGTATGAACTAGGAAAATAATAATGGAAAAGTAGGCGTTTTTTTGTTTTACTAATTAGAGATGTGAAATGAGTGTGGAGGAAGTTATGAAGATTAAAGAAATAATTGTTGTAGAAGGTAAAGATGATACGGTTGCCATTAAGCGTGCAGTAGATGCAGATACAATTGAAACAAACGGTTCGGCAATTGGGAATCATGTGATTGAACAGGTGAAATTGGCGCAACAAACACGAGGTGTTATTATTTTTACAGATCCTGATTATCCAGGAGAGCGTATTCGTAAAATTATTTCTGAGAAAGTACCAGGCTGTAAGCACGCATTCTTACCGAAAGAAGAAGCATTAGCGAAGCGAAAGAAGGGCATTGGAATTGAACATGCCTCTAACGAATCTATCAGGCGCGCTTTGGAAAGTTTACATGGGGAGATGGAAGAGTACACGAGCGAAATTCATTGGATTGACTTAGTAGAAGCGGGGCTTGTTGGCGGAGAAAAAGCAAAAAGCCGCAGAGAACGAATGGGTAAGCTATTAAAGATCGGTTATACAAATGCAAAGCAGTTACATAAACGTTTGCAAATGTTCCAAATTTCAAAGCAGGATTTTGCAAAAGCGTATAAGCAAGTATTACAGGAGGAAAAGAAATGAAAGATATCGCAACGCCAAATCGTACGAAAGATATTGTTGAAAAGTATGGATTTTCATTTAAAAAGAGCTTAGGACAAAACTTTTTAATTGATACAAATGTATTAAATCGGATTGTAGATTATGCAGAGATTGGACCTGAGAGCGGGGCAATTGAGATTGGACCTGGTATTGGAGCGTTAACAGAGCAGTTGGCAAAGCGCGCTAAGAAAGTTGTAGCGTTTGAAATCGACCAACGCCTTTTACCGATTTTAGAAGAGACATTAGCACCTTATAATAATGTAACGGTAATCAATAAGGATATTTTAAAAGCAGATGTAAATACCGTATTTCAAGAGCAGTTTGAAGAAGGTCAAGATGTAATGGTGGTAGCGAACTTACCATACTATGTGACAACACCAATTTTATTTAAGCTATTAGAAGAACAATTACCAGTGCGTGGCTTTGTTGTGATGATGCAAAAAGAAGTAGCAGATCGCCTAGCGGCTCGCCCGGGAACAAAAGATTATGGTTCGTTGTCAATTGCCATTCAATACTATACAGAACCAGAAACGGTGATGACGGTTCCGCGTACAGTATTTGTACCACAGCCAAATGTAGATTCAGCAGTTATTCGTTTACTCAGACGTCAAAAGCCGCTTGTGGAAGTGCAAGATGAAGCGTTCTTCTTTGAAGTAGTGCGTGCTAGCTTTGCGCAGCGACGTAAAACATTGATGAATAATCTATCTAATAATTTAAATGGTTTTCCAAAGGATAAAATATTACTTGAGCGTATACTAGCGGAAGTTGAAATTGATCCGAAACGAAGAGGCGAGACATTATCAATTGAAGAATTTGCAAAGTTAAGCAACGCTTTATTTTTGTATAAAATGTAAAAGGTAGCTCGTTTTGAGCTACCTTTTTTGTCACCTTTTTCCTATAAGTTCATAGGCTAAAACAGAACGTAGTGAGTTATATGTCCCTACGAGTTTGGAGGTAAAAGGATGGCTGTACATGTTGGAGATTTAGTGGAGAGAAAGTCTTATAAGCGCGACCTTCTTTTTCGAGTAACAGAAATAAAAGACACAATCGCAATTTTGTTTGGGGAAGAATTTCGGCTCGTAGCAGATGCACCAATAGAGGATTTAGTTCTTGTCGATCAACGAGATTATACGAAAAGAGTGAAGCAGGAACGAGAAACAATGGAAAAGACATATCGCTTATTTCACCAAGATTATGTATTAATGAGAGAGCGCCAAGAATATCAGTCAACAGGCGGCTATGCAAATGAAGTAAATTATTTTCAAATGCCAGGTAAAGTGCTTCATCTTGATGGGGATCCTTTATATTTAAGAAAATGCTTAGATTTATATACGAAAATAGGTGTGCCTGTACAGGGAATTCATTGTAAAGAAACGGAGATGCAAGAGAAGGTTCTAGATTTAATTGAACATGTTCGTCCAGATATCTTAGTGATTACCGGACATGATGCTTATACAAAATCAAAAGGAGAAATGGGAAATTTGGCAGCTTATCGTCATTCTAAGCATTTTGTACAGGCTGTACGCACAGTACGAAAAAAGTATCCTTCATTAGATCACCCTGTTATTTTTGCTGGGGCGTGTCAATCGCATTTTGAAGCCCTCATTCGAGCCGGAGCAAATTTTGCAAGTTCTCCGTCCCGCGTTAATATTCATGCGTTAGATCCAGTGTATGTTGTAGCAAAAGTGAGCTTTACATCTTTTATGGAACAAGTTAATGTTTGGGATGTAGTGCGTAATACAGTAACTGGTGAGAAGGGGCTTGGCGGAATTGAAACAAAGGGAATTTTACGAACAGGATTGCCTTTTCAATACTATGAAGAGTGAGCAAGGTAAGTATTTGCCTTGCTTTTTATGTACGCGCTTTTTGGAAATTGGATAAAAAAGTATAAGAAAGTACAGACTATATATGTATGACTTGTATTTTTATACTTTCCATCCTAATTACAGCGAGGTGTAGCATGATATGTCAAAACGTTTAGATGAAATTAAAAGTGCTTTGGACCATCATCTTGGTCAGAGGCTTATGCTAAAAGCAAATAGCGGAAGAAGAAAGACAATAGAACGATCTGGTGTGTTAGCAGAAACATACCGTTCTGTTTTTGTAGTTCAACTGGATCAACAAGAAGATACATTACAGCGCGTTTCTTATAGCTATGCAGACGTATTAACAGAAACTGTTGAGCTTACATTTTATGATGCACAAGATAATGAAATTATGTTAGGTGAACAATCTGTTTAAGGGTGGGTTTTTGTTACATATATTTTCCAGACTTGAATAAATTCGTAGTGTCACATACTAAATGTACCGTAGCAATAAAGGGGGCCTTGCGTTGAGTAGACGAAAAGGAGTCATGTCGAATCAATTTAAAGAAGAGCTTGCAAAAGAGCTTGGATTTTATGATGTCGTGCAAAAAGAAGGATGGGGCGGAATTCGTGCGAAAGATGCTGGTAATATGGTTAAGCGTGCAATTGAAATTGCAGAGCAGCAATTAATGAAACAAAACCAGTAACAGTAAGATACTTCTATGCTACGGTAGCCGAGGAGATATTCCTCGGCTTTTTGCACGCGAAAAAGTTGTATTCGTAGTGTATAAGTAGTTTCATTCTTGATGCTTTTCGTTATAATTAGGAAAGTGTCATCGTTCTACTATAAATTTATGGTAAAATAAACGATAAAAGATTGAGTACATAGAGTAGGTGAATAGATTGAAGCTACTAGTTAAAGCACCAGCAAAAATTAATTTGTCGTTAGATGTACTGGGAAAAAGACCGGATGGTTACCATGATGTTAAAATGATTATGACAACAATTGATTTAGCAGATCGGTTAGAACTAACAGAGTTATCTGAAGACCGGATTGAAATTGTATCCCATAACCGTTATGTGCCAGACGATCAAAGAAATTTAGCTTATCAGGCGGCAAAATTGTTAAAGGAACGCTTTCAAGTAAAAAAAGGGGTATCTATTGCAATTGAAAAAACGATTCCGGTTGCAGCGGGATTAGCAGGTGGAAGCAGTGATGCAGCTGCAGCATTAAGAGGTCTAAATCAATTATGGAATCTTGGACTTACAATTGATGAGCTTGCAGAGTTAGGTGCCGAGATTGGATCAGATGTATCATTTTGTGTATATGGCGGAACTGCTATTGCAACAGGTCGTGGAGAGAAAATTGAACATATAAAGACCCCTCCTTCTTGCTGGGTTATTTTGGCCAAGCCACATATTGGTGTATCAACAGCTGACGTATATGGGAATTTAAAGTTAAATCGTGTAACACATCCAGATGTAAATCGTATGGTTGAAGTGATTCAAAATGGTGACTATGAGGGAATTTGTCAAGCTGTTGGCAATGTGTTAGAGGATGTAACATTTTCTATGCATCCTGAAGTTGCGCATATTAAAGCTCAGATGAAACGTTTCGGTGCAGATGCGGTTTTAATGAGCGGTAGCGGTCCAACCGTTTTTGGTTTAGTTCGCCATGATTCACGTATGCACCGTATTTATAACGGTTTAAAAGGATTTTGTGATCAAGTATACGCAGTTCGCTTATTAGGAGAGCGAGAAGGTCTTGAATAAAGACGTATAATAAGTTATGATTTGTTTAAAATATTCGTAATTTGAGGTGAGAGCATGAAAATTAGACGAAGTACAAGGTTAGTCGATATGACTTATTATTTGCTTCAAAACCCTCGTCAGTTAGTTTCTCTCACTTTTTTTGCTGAACGGTATCAGTCTGCTAAATCTTCTATTAGTGAAGATTTAGTTATTATTAAACAAACGTTTGAACAACAAGGAGTCGGCACATTACAAACGGTACCAGGTGCAGCAGGAGGAGTGAAATATATCCCATATATAAGTCAGGAAGAAGCAAAACAAATTATTAATGAGCTTTGTAAATTATTTGAGAATCCTGATCGTATTCTTCCGGGCGGTTATTTATATATGACGGATCTTTTAAGTAACCCGCGTTACATTAATGGTGCAGGGAGGCTTTTTGCTTCTGTATTCGCAAGACAGCCGATTGACGCTGTTATGACGGTTGCCACGAAAGGGATTCCTTTGGCGTATGCAGTAGCCAATTACTTGGATGTCCCGGTCGTAATTGCTAGAAAAGATAATAAAGTAACGGAAGGTCCAACAGTAAGTATTAATTATGTATCAGGATCTTCTAAGCGTATTCAAACGATGACATTAGCAAAACGTAGTCTTCCAGAGGGTGCGAATGTATTAATCATCGATGATTTTATGAAGGCCGGCGGAACCGTACAAGGTATGATGAGTATGCTTGAGGAGTTTAATGCAAATGTTGTTGGCATTGGAGTTTTAGTGGAATCAAGTGATATTGAGGAAAGACTTGTCGATAAATTTGTTTCGTTAATTCGCTTGTCTGAGGTAGATGTGAGAGAAAAGACGATCCAGGTGGAAAAAGGAAATTATTCTTTAAGTCCATTTGCTGACGTCATTGTAGAAGTTGAATAAGAGAAGCAATCTTTTTAGTAGATTGTTTTAAAGGAGATACTGTTCGTCAGAGCGGGGGAAAAGATAAAGCAACTGCTTTATCTTTTTTTATACTGATTGATAATAAGCTTTTATCAGTTGGGTACTTTGACATGTTATTTCCGAGCAGTAAGTTTTAGCAGGTGGTAAGCTTCCAACTTTGGAGGTTTACCACCTGCTAAAACAATAGGTTTCTTGTTAGGGGCAGCTTGTAAAAGCAGGGTAAAAAATATAAAAGGGTGAGGAATAATGAAAGTAGTTCAAACAAATGAGGCGCCGCATGCAATCGGTCCATATTCACAAGGTATGATTGTAAATAATATGTTTTACAGTTCTGGACAAATTCCTTTAACAGTAAATGGTGAAGTTGTGACTGGAGATATAAAGGACCAAACAGAACTAGTGTTTCAAAATTTAAAGGCAGTATTAACAGAAGCGGGAGCATCGTTTGAGACGGTGGTAAAAACAACCGTATTCTTAAAAGATATGAATGATTTTGATGCAGTAAATGAAGTATATAGTACATATTTTTCTACAAATAAACCAGCACGTTCTTGTGTACAAGTAGTGAAATTACCGAAAGATGTATCCGTTGAAATTGAAGTTATTGCCTTTGTAAAATAAGGAATTGTAAGCGGTAACCTATGTTCATTTATATATTTCACTTATATAAAAATTTTTATCTTAAAAATTTTTGAAAAATTGAAGGAAAAATGGAACATTTGTGGAATTTATAGAAATATATCGCTTATTTAGAAAAAGGGTGGTGAACACAAGATGGAAGTGACTGACGTAAGATTACGCCGCGTAAACACAGAAGGCCGTATGCGAGCAATTGCCTCTATTACACTGGACCACGAATTTGTTGTTCATGATATTCGTGTAATTGATGGCAATAATGGATTATTTGTAGCAATGCCAAGTAAACGTACTCCAGATGGAGAGTTCCGTGACATTGCTCATCCAATTAATTCAAATACTCGTTCTAAGATTCAAGATGCGGTTTTAGCTGAGTATCACCGTTTAGGCGAGTTAGAAGAAGTTGAGTTTGAAGAAGCTGGAGCTTCGTAAAATTCGAATAAGAAGAGCTCTAAAAGAAGAGCTCTATAATTTTGGCAAACTCCTGTAAGCATTTACAGGAGTTTGTTGTTGTTTCTATATAATCTAAATCGATTTTGATTTTTCAACATGTAAGTCGCCGCTATGCAGAAATAACTAATCTGTATTTGCTTTTTTATCTTTGTTTTCACACTTGTATATGACAAGGTGTTTTTCTTGGGAAATAAAGGGTTTTTATGTCGTTTTTTCTATTTGTATCTATAATAGTTACCTCAATTTTTCATGAAAAAGGAATAGTATAGCTTATTTCATAAAAAGATATGAAATATTAAAACATTATATAAAAGTTATGGTAAAATTTAATAGTTGTAAGGTGTTTCTTGAAATATATAGTTATTTAGGATAATATCTTTAATGGATAAATAGGTTGCGATGGAGGGTCTATATGTCAAAAAGATTTGCAGTGATTCTTGCTGCAGGAAAAGGCACACGTATGAAGTCAAGTTTATACAAGGTGCTACATTCTGTATGCGGGAAACCCATGGTACAGCATGTAGTTGATCAAGTCTCTCAGCTAGAAGTACAGAAACTTGTTACGGTTGTTGGACACGGCGCTGAAAAGGTACAGGATCAATTAGGAAGTGCAAGTGAATTTGCATTGCAAACGGAGCAGCTAGGAACAGCACATGCTGTTATGCAAGCAGCTGATGCACTGGGGAACGAGGAAGGAACAACATTAGTAATTTGTGGTGATACACCTCTTATTACAGCAGAAACAATGGAAGCTTTATTAAAGCAACATGAAGAGTCAGGGGCAAAGGCAACGGTATTAACAGCCTACATAGAAGAGCCTGCTGGTTATGGACGAATTGTTCGCAATGAAAACGGTCACGTTGAAAAAATTGTTGAACATAAAGATGCAAATGAAGTAGAGCGAGCGATTAAAGAAATTAATACAGGTACGTATTGTTTTGATAATAAAGCGCTATTCACTTCCCTTTCCAAAGTTTCCAATGAAAATGTGCAAGGAGAATATTACCTTCCAGATGTGATTGAGATTTTGAAAAATGAAGGTCATATTGTATCTGCCTATCAAACAGAGCAGTTTGATGAAACGTTAGGAGTTAATGACAGGGTCGCTCTATCGCAAGCGGAAGACATTATGAAAAAACGTATTAACCATCAACATATGGTAAATGGTGTTACGATTATTGATCCGAATAACACGTATATTTCCGTTGATGCAAAAATTGGTAATGATACGGTTATTTATCCGGGAACAATGATTGAAGGTTATACTGTTATTGGATCAAATTGTGAAGTTGGACCGCATACAGTTATACGTGATAGTGAAGTGGGAGATAATACAACAATTCGTCAGTCTACTGTTCATGATAGTAAGATTGGTATTGATGTTGCTATTGGACCGTTCGCTCATATCCGTCCGCAATCTGTTATTGGTAATGAAGTTCGTGTTGGAAACTTCGTTGAAATTAAAAAGACTGTTTTCGGAAATAGAAGTAAAGCTTCTCACTTAAGTTATATTGGTGATGCAGAAGTGGGAGAAGATGTGAATCTTGGTTGTGGTTCTATTACGGTAAACTACGATGGCAAGAATAAATTTAAAACTGTAATTGGCGATGGTGTGTTTATTGGTTGTAACTCAAACCTTGTTGCTCCCGTAACAGTTGAAGATGGTGCTTATGTTGCAGCAGGTTCTACCATTACAGAAGATGTACCAGCAAAAGCGTTATCAATTGCACGTGCACGTCAAACAAACAAAGAAGATTATGTTGATCAATTGCTGAATAAGAAAAATTCATAATGTGGAGGGTTAATCTAGATGTCGACTCAATATCTAAATTCTAATTTGAAAGTATTTTCTTTAAACTCTAACAAGGCGCTTGCTGAGCAAATTGCAAAGCACATTGGAGTAGAATTAGGAAAATGTTCTGTTGCACGTTTTAGTGATGGAGAAATTCAAATTAACATTGAAGAAAGTATTCGTGGTTGCGATGTATTTATCATCCAATCTACAAGTTTCCCAGTAAACGAGCATATTATGGAATTGCTTATTATGATCGATGCATTAAAACGTGCATCTGCGAAAACAATTAACATTGTTATCCCTTACTATGGTTATGCACGCCAAGATCGTAAAGCGCGTTCTCGTGAGCCGATTACAGCGAAATTATTTGCAAATTTACTTGAAACAGCGGGTGCTACTCGTGTAATTACTCTAGATTTACATGCTCCACAAATTCAAGGATTCTTCGATATTCCAATTGACCATTTAATGGGTGTACCTATTCTTTCTGACTACTTTCAGAAGAAAGGTCTTAAAGATATTGTAATTGTATCTCCAGACCATGGTGGTGTAACACGTGCTCGAAAAATGGCAGATCGTTTAAAAGCGCCAATCGCTATCATCGATAAACGCCGTCCGCGTCCAAATGTAGCGGAGGTAATGAATATCGTAGGTAATATTGAAGGTAAAACAGCAATTTTAATTGATGACATCATTGATACAGCTGGTACAATTACATTAGCAGCAAACGCTCTTGTAGAGAACGGTGCTTCGGAAGTATATGCTTGCTGTACACACCCAGTTTTATCTGGTCCAGCAATTGAACGCATTCAAAATTCAAATATTAAAGAGTTAGTTGTAACAAACTCTATCGTATTACCAGAAGAAAAGAAAATTGATAAAGTACAAGAACTTTCTGTTGCTCCATTAATTGGAGAAGCAATTATTCGTGTTTACGAAGAAGAATCTGTAAGTGTACTATTTAATTAATTGGATAGAATGAGACGTAACCAGTGTTGGTTACGTCTTTTCGTATCGAAAAAAGAAAGTGGTGTTACAATGAAATTAATAGTAGGACTTGGTAACCCAGGCAGAGAATATGAATTAACAAGGCATAACATTGGGTTCATGGCGATAGATGAATTATCTAAACGCTGGAATATCCCATTAAATGAACAAAAGTTTAAGGGGTTATTCGGTGCGGGTTTTGTAAATGGAGAGAAAGTCATTTTATTAAAGCCGCTTACATATATGAATGTATCTGGAGAAAGTATTCGTCCACTTATGGATTACTATAAAATTGATGTTGAAGATTTTATAGTAATGTATGATGATTTAGATATTCCGGTTGGGAAATTGCGTCTTCGTATGAAAGGCAGTGCGGGTGGACATAACGGTGTGAAATCAACAATTGCCCATTTAGGAACACAGGAATTCCAACGTGTTCGCATGGGAATTGATCGTCCTAAAAATGGCATGAAAGTAGTCGATTATGTATTAGGACGTTTTACGGCAGATGAGATGCCTGAGGTTAAACGAGCAATTGAAAAAAGTGCAGATGCGTGTGAAGAATGGTTGAAAACTCCATTTTTACAAGTTATGAATACTTTCAATAATTAACATTTCCAAAACGGAATATTTTTTTATACTTATATCCATAATAGTAATAATTGTGCGACTAGGAGGAAGTTATGGACGGACATTATTACTGCAGACATTGTGGGTATAGGATAGGTAGTATTACAGCGGAAAAAGTATACGGCTTTGTGCTAGGTCAACTAACAGAGCAAGAGCGGTTAGAAATGATTCATTTTGATGGAAATGGAAATATATATATAAAAACAATTTGTGAATCGTGTCAAAAAACGCTCGCATCCTATCCGGAGTATTATGAATATGAACTGTTCTTACAATGAAAAAATTTCTGTTAGAGCATGTTTTTCTTATTGATAGTTAGCTAAACACATTGTTCCTTGATGATGGGGGGAACTTTCATCCTTCTCTTTTCTAAATATGAAGATGAGAGACTTACAGTGATAAGGGATAGGATGTACGGCTTCGCTTTGGCTTGTCCAAAGCATTTTTCTGTTTTCTTTTTCCGAAATATTTGCATAAAATATAGTAGCTTGCTCTTTATGTTGAGAGGAGTTTTGAAAAATGATAGGTTTACTAGAGCAATTTTACGAAAATAAAGAAATACAATCAATTATAGATGGTTTAGAAGAAGGTTTAAAAGAACAGCTTATCTCAGGTATGGCAACTTCTTCTCGTTCATTATTAATGGCTAGTTTATATAAAAAAACAAAGCAGTCACAGCTTGTTATAACGCATAATTTATATCAGGCGCAAAAAGTGTATGAGGATTTAGTTTC
This sequence comes from Bacillus multifaciens, assembly GCF_030756675.1. Classification (GTDB taxonomy): domain Bacteria; phylum Bacillota; class Bacilli; order Bacillales; family Bacillaceae_G; genus Bacillus_A; species Bacillus_A multifaciens. The sequence goes on along the minus strand of NZ_JAVBXD010000027.1, from coordinate 28,101 downwards.
ATTACTTGGAGAGCAGAATGTTTGGTTATATCCTGTAAATGAATCTATTGCATCAGAAATCGGTGTTGCGAGCCCGGAACTGAAGGCACAGCGCATTGAAGTGTTGAACCGCTTAGCGGCCGGAGAAAGTGGAATTATTGTGGCTCCTGTTGCTGGTTTGCGGCGTTTTCTACCGACAAAAGAGATGTGGAAGAAACAGCAAATTGAATTAAAAATGGGGCAAGAAATTGATCTTGCTGAATTACTGCGCGTGTTAACGACCATGGGCTACGAACGTAAATCTATGGTAGAGGCACCGGGTGAATTTAGTGTTCGTGGTGGGATATTAGATATCTATCCATTAACAGAAGAATTGCCAATTCGTATTGAATTTTTTGATACCGAAGTAGATTCCATCCGTTCCTTTACTGTAGAAGAACAACGTTCGCAAGAGAAGATGGATAGCATATCATTTGGCCCAGCCACTGAATTTGTATTTTCTAAAGAAGAGCTAGCAGTTGGAATTGGGAAGTTAGAATTAGGTTTAGCTAATACATTAAAAAAAGTATCTGATGAGAAATTAAAAACAACGATATTAGAAACTGTTACATATGAATTAGAACTATTGAAAAATGGACAGACCATTGAGCAGATGTTCAAATATTTATCTTTATTTTATAAGGAACCTGCTAGTCTAATAGAATATTTACCGGAAAATGGTGTTGTTATTCTAGACGAGGTCTCTCGAATTCAAGAAACAGCAGATCATTTAGAAACAGAAGAAGCAGAATGGTATATATCGCTTCTTGGAGAAGGAGCGATTGTTCAAGATTTAACTTTTTCTCATAATTTTGCCCAATTTTTGAACCATAAAAAACGAAATTTCTTATACTTAACGTTGTTTTTACGTCATATTCCGCATACGAATCCGCAAAATATTGTGAATTTGACATGTAAAACAATGCAAGACTTTCACGGTCAAATGAATTTATTAAAAACAGAAATTGATAGATGGACGAAAAGTCGGTTTACAACAGTTGTATTAGGTGCAAATGAGGAACGAACAAAGAAATTGCAGCACATTTTAAATGATTATGATATTGAAGCAGATATTATTGAAGGAACAGATGTATTGCTCCCAGGTCGTATTCAAATTGCGGTGGGTGACTTACATGCAGGTTTTGAAATGCCGATGCAAAAGCTTGCAATTATTACCGAAAAAGAATTATTTAATAAAAAGGTAAAAAAATCACAGCGTAAGCAAAAACTTTCGAATGCAGAGAGAATTAAAAGCTACTCTGAATTAAAAGTTGGTGATTACGTTGTTCACGTAAATCATGGTATCGGTAAATTTTTAGGAATTGAAACATTAGAAATTAATGGTGTCCATAAAGATTATTTGCATATCAAGTATCAAGGGAATGATAAGTTATACGTTCCAATCGAACAAATTGATCAAGTGCAAAAGTATGTGGGATCCGAGGGGAAAGACCCTAAAGTTTATAAACTTGGCGGAAATGATTGGAAGAAGGTTAAGACGAAGGTAGAAAAATCCGTTCAAGATATTGCAGATGATTTAATTAAGCTGTATGCAGAGCGCGAAGCGTCAAAGGGTTATGGTTTTACTCCAGATACATCTGAACAACAGGAGTTTGAATCGTTATTTCCTTATCAAGAAACAGAAGATCAGTTACGCTCAATTGAAGAAATCAAGAAGGATATGGAGCGCGGTCGTCCGATGGATCGTCTGCTTTGCGGCGATGTTGGATATGGAAAAACTGAAGTTGCGATTCGAGCTGCTTTTAAAGCGATTATGGATGAAAAGCAAGTTGCGATTTTAGTGCCAACAACGATTTTAGCACAGCAGCATTATGAAACAATTCGAGAACGCTTCCAAGATTATCCTATTAATATTGGGCTATTAAGTCGCTTCCGCACGAGAAAGCAGCAAAATGAAACAATTAAAGGGTTAAAAGATGGTACTGTTGATATTGTTATCGGTACACATCGTCTTCTGTCAAAGGATGTCATATATAAAGATTTAGGATTACTTATTATTGATGAAGAGCAGCGGTTTGGTGTAACGCATAAAGAAAAAATTAAGCAGTTAAAAGCTAATATCGATGTATTAACATTAACAGCAACGCCGATTCCCCGTACGCTTCATATGTCTATGTTAGGTGTTCGCGATTTATCTGTTATCGAAACACCGCCAGAAAATCGGTTCCCGGTGCAAACGTACGTTGTGGAATATAATCCAGCGTTAATAAGAGAAGCGATTGAACGTGAACTTGCACGAGGCGGACAAGTGTATTTCTTATACAATCGCGTTGAAGATATTGAGCGAAAAGTAGATGAAATTTCAATGCTTGTTCCTGATGCACGTGTAACTTTTGCGCACGGAAAGATGAATGAAGGTGAATTAGAATCTGTTATGCTTTCCTTCTTAGAAGGTCAGCACGATGTACTTGTAAGTACAACGATTATTGAAACAGGTGTTGATATTCCGAATGTAAATACATTAATTGTGTTCGATGCAGACCGTATGGGATTATCGCAGTTGTATCAGTTGCGTGGCCGAGTAGGACGTTCTAATCGTGTTGCCTATGCGTATTTCACATATAAGCGTGATAAAGTGTTATCCGAGGTTGCGGAAAAACGCCTGCAAGCCATTAAAGAATTTACAGAGCTAGGCTCTGGATTTAAAATTGCGATGCGTGATTTGTCTATTCGCGGAGCAGGTAATTTATTAGGTGCAGAGCAACATGGATTTATTGATTCCGTTGGCTTTGATTTATATTCACAAATGTTAAAAGATGCAATTGAACAGCGAAGAGGTGCGGGTACAGAAGAGCAAACGATTGATGTTGAGATTGATCTAGAAGTAGATGCATACTTACCGGATGCGTATATTTCCGATAGCAAACAAAAAATCATGATGTATAAGCAATTTAGGGGCGTTTCTGCTATTGAGGATATTGAAGAATTACAAGAAGAGATGATTGATCGCTTCGGTGACTATCCACAAGAAGTTGGATATTTACTACAAATTGCAAATATTAAAGTGTTAGCAACGCAAGAAGGAATCGAATTGATTAAGCAAACGAAACAAGAAGTGACACTGCTGTTTTCAGAAAAGGCGAGTCAAAATATTGATGGTGGAAAACTATTTATGCTTGGAAGCAGTTTTGGGCGCATGATTGGTCTTGGTATGGAAGGTTCACGCCTGAAAATTGTGATGAATGTGCGTGAACTAGAAGTAGCAAAGTGGCTTACAATCGCCGAAAATTTATTAAAAGGTTTAAAAGATGTGAAAAAAGAAGAGATAAATGCTTAAATGAGAATAAAAAATACCATTCGACGTGTATAGAAGAACTAATGTGTAAAATACTATGCTTAATAGTTGGTGATTTTTACATGAACAGGTAAAACACCACTTTTATCATCAGTAGAAAGTGAGGCAGCATTAGAATGAAAGCAACTGGAATTGTACGTCGAATTGATGATTTAGGAAGGGTTGTTATTCCGAAAGAAATTCGCAGGACTCTCCGCATTCGGGAAGGTGACCCATTAGAAATTTTTGTTGATCGCGATGGAGAAGTTATTTTAAAGAAATATTCTCCAATTAGCGAGTTGGGTGATTTTGCTAAAGAATATGCAGATGCTTTGTATGATAGTTTAGGGCATAACGTACTTGTTTGTGACCGCGATTCAATTATTGCTGTCGCCGGCGTGTCCAAAAAAGAATACTTAAATAAAAGCGTTGGAGATTTAGTTGAGAAAGCGATGGAAGAACGTAAATCGGTTATCATGACAGACGAAAGTGAAATTTCGATTATTGATGGAGTGGCCGAAAAGGTACAATCTTATACAATCGGTCCGATTATCGCAAATGGCGATCCGATTGGAGCTGTTATTATTTTTTCAAAAGAAGCAATCATTAGTGATGTAGAACATAAAGCTGTGGAGACAGCAGCAAGCTTCCTAGCAAAACAAATGGAACAATAAAGCCCAACCTAACCATCAGTGAGTACTTCCTTACAGATGGTTAGCTGAGCCAATCCTACGGGCGGTTAATGCAATGTACCGCGGAATTATATATTTATGTAAAGGTAGCGCTTTGCTACCTTTTTTTATATGATCACATTGAAAGTGGAAGGCTGTTTTTTTCTTTGTGATATAATACGTAGGATGAGTATAAGAAAAAAGGGAGATTGTATGGTTATGGAGACGAATAAGTACCAAGCTTTTTGGCGCGGAGCGATTATATTAACAATTGCGAGCTTTGTTACAAAAGTATTAAGCGCCTTTTACCGTATTCCATATCAAAATATAGCTGGTGATATTGGTTTTTATATTTATCAGCAAATTTACCCGTTTTACGGGTTTTGTTTAATTTTAGCGACATATGGTTTTCCAATCATTATTTCAAAAATGATTGCAGAACGATTAGAGCGAGGAGAGCGAAAAGAAGCAGAATCCATAATATGTATTTCTTTTTGGTTTTTATTAGCTATTGGGATTGTAGGATGTAGTGTATTGTTTTTTGGTGCGCATACAATTGCATCTTTAATGGGAGATGCGAATTTGGAAAAGCTAATTTGCGTTATTGCATTTTCTTTTTTATTAATGCCATTTCTTTCGGTAGCACGAGGTTATTTTCAAGGGTTTGGAAATATGATGCCAACAGCTATATCACAGGTAATAGAACAAACGATTCGCGTATCCATTATCGTATTCTTATCATTATTCCTTATCAAAAAAGGGTTTGATTTATATACGGTGGGAGCAGGTGCTATGTTTGGCTCAATAGCAGGTAGTTTTATTGGTGTGGTTGTATTGCTGTTTTATTTGCGAAAGGATTTTGGTTCTATTTTTGTGCGAAGTTTTAAAGGAATTTCCAATAAAAAGACCATTATTCGTACGTTATTTTGGCAAGGGATTGCAATTTGTGTTAGTAATTTAGTGTTAATTTTTATACAAATGGCAGATTCTATTTCACTTTATAGCTTACTTGTGCAGAATGGAGAGCCAGTAGAAATAGCAAAAACGTTAAAGGGGATATACGATCGCAGCATTCCTCTTATGCAGCTTGGGACGGTTGTGACAACATCGTTTTCACTTTCTTTAATTCCGATGATTACAGCTGCAAAAGAGAGAGGAGATCACGTATTTATTCGCGAAAAAGTACAGTTAGCAATTAAAATTACATTTGTAATTGGGCTTGCTGCATCATTAGGACTCGCGAGTATCATTCGTCCAACAAATATTATGTTATTTGCAAATAGCGATGGTTCTGTTGTATTGGGGATTTTATCTATTTCGATTCTGTTTAGTTCATTAGCAATTACAACTGCATCTATTTTGCAAGGAGTAGGACAAACTGTAAAACCGGCTTTATTTGTTGTAATTGGTGCATGTGTGAAATTGTTACTCAATTATATATTCATGCCGCATTTTGGTGTAATCGGTGCAGCGATTGCAACTGTGATTGCACTGTTGTGTATTGCTGTATTGAATAGTGTATTACTGATTCGGGTTGTTAATGAACCACTTATACAGAAAAAACCTATTGTAGGTGTGACAATTGGAGCATTAAGTATGGTGTTAGTACTTGCTGGGTGTATGTATATGTTTGAGTGGTTTGGATTACAAGCTAACGCGGAGCATAGAGGATTGGCAGCGATTCAAGCATTACTATGTGTCGGTGTTGGTGGTTTACTATATGTATTTTTAATTTTAAAGCTACAAGTATTTACAGCGCAGGAACTTGGGACGGTTATGAAACAAGAAAAAGTACAAACTTCGTTGAAGAAGAGTGGATAGAGGTGGGCGTTATGAAAAGAACAATTACGATTTTAGGATTAGGAGCCGGTGAGTTAGACCAGCTTACAATGGGCGTATATCGAAAAGTGAAAGAAGCGGCGCACATGTACGTTCGAACAAAAGAGCATCCAGTTATAGCGGAGCTCGAGAAAGAAGGTGTATTATACACATCTTTTGATGCTGTATATGAAGCGTATGATACATTTGAAGAAGTGTATGAAACAATTTCTAACACATTGATTCAAAAAGCCAAGGAAGCTAATATTTTATATGCGGTTCCGGGTCATCCACTTGTGGCAGAGCGTACTGTACAACTTTTGCTACAAAAAGGAGAAAAAGAGAATATTGAGGTGCGCATCGAGGGTGGACAAAGCTTTTTAGACCCAATGTTTACAAGTTTGAAAATTGATCCAATTGAAGGGTTTCAGTTAATTGATGCGACGTCATTTGAAAGAGGACAATTAGAGCTTCGTCAGCACTTAATTTTCTGCCAAGTGTATGATGCATTTATTGCATCTGAGGTCAAACTAACATTAATGGAAATGCTTCCAGATGATTATGCAGTATATATCGTGACTGCGGCAGGAACATCATTTGAACAAGTGAAGAAAGTACCGCTTTATTTATTGGATCATGAGGCGGAGCTTAATAATTTAACGAGTGTGTATGTGCCGCCGGTGTTAAATCGACAATCATTGTATCAAGAATTTGCTGTATTACGTGATATTATCGCGGAGCTACGCGGACCAAACGGATGCCCGTGGGATAAAAAGCAAACGCACCAAACATTAAAGAAATATTTAATTGAAGAAGCATATGAGGTATTAGAAGCTATTGATGAGGAAGATGACGATCATCTTGTTGAAGAACTTGGTGATGTTCTGTTGCAAGTTATGCTTCATGCGCAAATTGGTGAAGATGAAGGTTGGTTCTCGATTGATGATGTCATTCGCACGTTGTCTGAGAAAATGGTACGTCGTCACCCTCATGTATTCGGAGATGTTAGTGTAGAGACGGCTGCTGATGTTGTTACGAATTGGGAAGAAATTAAGAAACAGGAAAAAGGAAATGTAAAAGAGTCTATCTTATCGGGTATTCCGAAAAGTTTACCTCAGTTAATGCGTGCTTATGAAATTCAAAAAGAAGCTGCAAAGGTTGGTTTTGACTGGGATCATATTAAGCCAATGATGGAAAAAGTAGATGAGGAATGGGAAGAATTTCAACGTGAAGTGACGGTTATGGATGAAGAGAAAATGTTATCGGAATTTGGGGATTTAATATTTGCATTTGTGAATATTGCTCGCTATTATAGAATCAATCCGGAAGAAGCACTTCACAAAACAAACGAAAAATTTATAAGCCGTTTTTTATATATGGAAGCAAAGATTGCTAGTATGGAGAAGGAAATGAAAGATTTTTCTTTAAAAGAACTTGATGCATTATGGGAAGAAGCAAAGCGAATAGAGAATGAATAAGGGGGAGTTGTTGTGCGTTTAGATAAATTTTTAAAAGTGTCTCGTCTTATCAAAAGAAGAACATTAGCAAAAGAAGTTGCAGATCAAGGACGAATTATGATTAACGGTCAAGTTGCGAAAGCAAGCTCAACTGTAAAGGCAGAAGATGAATTAACGATTCGTTTCGGTCAAAAAGTTGTTACGGTAAAAATTAATGAATTAAAGGAAACGACAAAAAAAGAAGATGCGGCAAACTTATATACCGTTGTTCGTGAAGAGAAAGTTGAAGTAAAAGCAGAAGATAGCTTGTTCTAAATGATTTTGTCCTCTCATACATTGATACTAGTTATAAAGTTATGGGGGGATGGACGTGAACAAAGGGTATTCAATGTCGTCTTCTAATCAACAAAATGTTACTGTAGAACATGACGTTGTAATGAGAGGAAGGCGCGTTCTTGATATTACAGGAGTCAAGCAGGTAGAGAGTTTTGATAGTGAAGAATTTTTGTTAGAAACAGTCATGGGCTTTTTAACAATACGCGGTCAAAATTTACAAATGAAAAACCTTGATGTTGAAAAAGGACTTGTGTCCATTAAAGGGAAAATATATGAGATGGCTTACATTGATGAGCATCAAGGGGAGAAAGCTAAAGGATTCTTTAGCAAGTTGTTTAAATGAGCTTAACGGTTCAATTATATACAATGCTTTCAATGATTGGGATGGGCGCTTCACTAGGAGCAGCTTTAGATACATACCATCGCTTTTTGAAGCGCGGGGAGCGAAAGCGTTGGCTCGTATTTATCTATGATATTTTATTTTGGATTGTCCAAGCTCTTGTTGTGTTTTATGTATTGTTGCTTGTCAATGAAGCAGAGTTACGTATGTATGTATTTTTAGCTTTGTTGTGTGGTTTTGCTGCATATCAAAGTTTGTTAAAGTCATTATACATGAAAGTATTAAATTTTTTGATTTACATTTTTGTTCAAACATTTTATTTTTGCGTTCGTGTTGTTCAGTTATTTATTATTAAGCCAATTACGATTTTGATTCATTTAATTATAACGTTTATGCTATTTTTATTTCGTCTTGTAGTTGGGGTTGGAACCGGGTTGTGGAAAGTTATTGTAGCGATATTGCGGTTAGTGTGGAAAATTATTTTGATCCCTGTTCGATTTGTTTGTTTTGTTATATGGAAACTTCTCCCTAGCCATGTTAAAATTTTTATAAAGAGACAAGCAGGACTTTTAAAATATTTCAAGAAAATGAAGAAGCATATATTCCGAATTTGGGAACTTATAAAAAAGAAGTTAGGGGGACCTCGGAAATGAGGGAACTAAAGCAAAAGTATGTATTGGAACAGAATCCAAATTCTGTTAAAGAGCATATAATACAATCGAACGAAGGTAGAAGGCGCGTTTATCGTCGATTAGCTTTATTTTTGGCATTTGCTTTTGTAGTTACTGTAAGTCTTGGTGTTACATTCTATCAACAAAATAGTACGATTAACGCTAAAGAAGCAAAAGTAAAAGAGTTAGAAAAAGAAACAAATGTATTAACGACGAATGAAAAACAGCTGAAAGATGAAATCCAAAAATTGCAAGATGAGAATTATGTTTTAGAGATTGCTAGAAGGGATTATTACTTTTCAAAGCCTGGGGAGATAATTTTTCCTATTTCTAAGTAGTAGGTGTTGTATTGACACTATATTTTAAGATTATATATAATGAAGTAAAATTTGACTTTTTAACCACTAAGGAGGAGCGTTTTTTTTATGTCAATCGAGGTAGGCAGCAAGTTACAGGGTAAGGTAACAGGTATTACGAATTTTGGGGCTTTTGTAGAGCTGCCAGAGGGATTAACTGGTCTTGTTCATATTAGTGAAGTTGCTGATAATTATGTAAAAGATATTAATGATCACTTAAAAGTAGGCGATCAAGTAGAAGTAAAAGTTATTAACGTTGAGAAAGACGGTAAAATTGGTTTATCTATTAAAAAAGCGAAAGAACGTGAAAAAACAGAAGGTGAGCAACGCGATAATCAACGTGATAATCAACGCGCTGGACGCCCTGCTGGGCGTAATCGTTCTTTTAACAGAGACAACCGAGGTGGCGGCGACAACCGCAATCAAAAAGAAACATTTGAGCAAAAGATGGCTCGCTTTTTAAAAGACAGTGAAGATCGTTTAACTTCTTTAAAGCGTAATACGGAGTCAAAACGTGGCGGCCGTGGCGCTCGTCGCGGATAAAACTTGCTGTTTATTTTAAAATAAAGAGAAGCACCCAGAGTGTTCACTCAGGGTGCTTTTTTATGGTGAAAACAGCGTATAGAAAAAATGATAAAAAACATTTAAAAACATATTGACTTAAAATGCTGTTTAAGATAATATATTAATTGTCCGTTAAATACGACATGGCGGTGTAGCTCAGCTGGCTAGAGCGTACGGTTCATACCCGTGAGGTCGGGGGTTCGATCCCCTCCGCCGCTATATATTTTAACGGCCCGTTGGTCAAGTGGTTAAGACACCGCCCTTTCACGGCGGTAACACGGGTTCGAATCCCGTACGGGTCATCGCTGAAAAGATCATGCAAATTATGCATGATCTTTTTTTGTCTTGTTATTGTGGATGGTTATTTTATGCTTCACAACTTTGAGCTTGAGATAATTGTTGGCAAATTTCAATCGGTGATAAAAATGTTTAAAGTTTTATTTTATGTTAAGGAATTGTAAAGTTGTGCGCTTCTTCTACAAAAACAACTAATATTTTTTGAAAATTCAATAATTTATTAAAGGATTTACGTGTAACTCTGTATATATATGGTGCTATTTTGTATAAAAAGTCGAACAATTATTGTGTTGCAAACTGTTATTTTGACAAAAACTCCGCAACATACATTTTATAATTACAAGTAATAAAATATGCAGGTGGTGTTCAAAATATGCCAAGAGCAGGAAGGAATACTGTCAATCCAAATTCTAGTGCGCTTGCTATAGGCCGTGGGCAAATGACAGCTGAAAAGTGGACAAGCAAATTAAGGGTGAAACTGGAACAAATTTTCTTTCGTTGGGGATTTGTGGTTGCGTTGGTTGGTTTTCTTTTGGGACGAGCATATATTTTAACGAACATTTTACCGTTTGCTTTGCCATTTTTTGCTGCTGTATATGTGATGAAACGCGATAAAATGGCCCTTGCATTCTTAGCTGTAATGGCAGGTGCATTTTCGGTTTCATTAGAAAATTTATTTTTTGCCTTTGCATCTATATTTACATTCTTCATCTATAATATCTTCTTTAGTCGTTTTACAAGTAAGACGATTGGACTTGTACCATTTCAAGTATTTATTTCCGCATTAACCGCTCATCTTATCGTTGTTTATTTCGCGCAAGGATCAATTGGTATGTATGATCTGCTTGTTAGTACAATTGAAGCAGGATTAAGCTTCGTGTTAACAATGATTTTCTTACAAAGTGTTCCTCTTTTAATGGAACGAAAAGGAAAACAACAATCATTAGAAACGGAAGAAATTGTTTGCCTGATTATATTGCTAGCATCTGTATTAACGGGTACAACAGATTGGTTTATTTATGACTTATCAGTTCAGCATATTTTCACGAGATATTTAGTATTAGTGTTTGCATTTGTGGCAGGAGCGGCAACAGGTTCTACAGTAGGAGTTGTGACAGGTTTAATTTTAAGTTTAGCGAATGTAGCAAGTTTATATCAATTAAGTTTACTGGCGTTCTCTGGATTGTTAGGTGGCCTGTTGAAAGAGGGGAAGCGAATAGGGGTAAGTTTAGGTTTGTTAATTGGAACAAGTTTAATTACGCTATACGTAGATAAACAAACGAGTATTGTAATGACGTTATTGGAGTCGGGCGCTGCGATTGCGTTGTTTTTATTAACGCCTAAGTTAATCGTTGAACGTCTTTCCAAGTATATGCCAGGCACACAAGAACATGCGAATGATCAACAACAATATTTAAGAAGAATGCGTGATGTTACGGCAAATAAAATTAATCAGTTTGCAAATGTGTTTGAAGCATTGTCTAATAGTTTTTCTATATATGGGTATGTGGAAGATGAGGATAAGGACACAGAGACGGATTTATTTTTAAGCACAATTACCGCCAAGACATGTCAGACGTGCTTTAAAAAGGATCAGTGTTGGGTTGTGAATTTTGATAAAACGTATGATTATATGAAGCAACTTATGAACGAAACAGAGGAAGGTACATTGCAAAATAACCGTAAATTGCTCCGTGATTTTGAAAAATATTGTGTGAGAGGAACGAAGGTAACAGGTTTGATAGATGATGAATTAGAGCATTTTTATGCAGGGCAAAAGTTAAGGAAGCAAATGCGTGATAATCGTAGAATTGTCGCTGAGCAACTTATGGGTGTTTCGAAAGTAATGGCAGATTTCTCAAAAGAGATTCAAAAGGAAAGAGAGAATCATCAGGTGCAAGAGGAACAAATTTTACAAGCATTTCGTGATTTTGGTGTAGAGGTTGAACATGTCGATATTTATTGTTTGGATCGGGGGAACATTGATATTGAAATGATGATTCCTGCTTCGTGTAATAAACACGGGGAATGTGAAAAGCTTGTCGCTCCGATGTTGTCTGATATTTTACACGAGACAGTTGTCGTGAAACATGAAGACCAATCAGCGTATCCAAATGGTTACAGTACAGTGTCTTTTGGTTCAGCTAAAACGTTTATTGTTGATACAGGCCTTGCTACAGCGGCTAAAGGAGGGGGATTTGTATCTGGTGATTCCTATGCCATGATGGAGTTAAGTGTGGGGAAATATGCACTGGCTATTAGTGATGGAATGGGAAATGGAAGACGAGCTCACATGGAAAGTAAAGAGACAGTGAAGCTGTTGCAAAAAATATTGCAATCAGGTATTGATGAGGAGATTGCAATAAAATCGATTAATTCCATTCTCTCGCTGCGAACAACTGAAGAAATGTTTACAACATTAGATTTAGCGATGATTGATTTACGTGATGCAAATGCTAAGTTTTTAAAGGTTGGTTCTACGCCAAGTTTTGTAAAGCGTGGCAATCAAGTGTTTAAAATAGAGGCGAGTAATTTACCGATGGGAATTATTGAAGACTTTGAAGTAGATGTTGTAGGTGAACAATTAAAATCTGGTGATATTTTAATCATGATGAGCGATGGGATTTTTGAAGGTGCAAAACATGTAGAGAATCATGAGGTGTGGATGAAACGGAAGATTAAAGAATTAGAAACGGAAGATCCACAAGAAATTGCTGATATTATTATGGAAGATGTTATTCGTACCGATAATGGATATATTAATGATGACATGACAATTGTGGTCGCAAAAGTAAAAAAGAATATGCCGAAGTGGGCTACAATTCCTATTGTTAGTAAACAAGCGCAATAAAGTGAAACTTTAATCAGTGGGGGGCTCTTCATCCCCCGCTGATTATTAGTTGAACCAATCGGGCTTTTACGGGCAGTTTATCTCCCGCCTAACTTCTTTGCTTTCGCCGAATTTTGAGGTGGGGCTCTTCATCCCCCACTGATTATTAGTTGGACCAATTAAGCTCCTCTGGACTCCATTCTCTCTTGATGAAAAGTGTGGATAGTTATTCTCTACGTTTCTCTTTTCGTTTGTTATAATTTTGAAAAGTAGAAATATCAGTATCTCTTACTGTTTTTTGATTTAAAAGAGGGAAATGATAAGGCCTAGGAATATACCTGAGGCCTATTTGTTATACATGGAATATTTAATTTTGTTTATTTCTGTATTCAAACAACAAATGCATATGTAAGATAAATTGTGAAATTTATACATCTTTGTTTTGCAGAAAACTTGTAAAAGTTGTACCATTATATCAAGGTATGCTATCGTTTTAGCTCAATGAAAGGTGATTGCAGCATTGAAAGATGAATTTGTTAAAAAGGTAGATGCTTTTGTAGAAAGGCATAATTTATTAGAGGTACATTCTACGGTTGTTGTTGGTGTATCAGGAGGACCTGATTCTTTAGCGCTCCTCTTCTATTTGTTAGAGAAGCGTGAAGAGAAGAAATTGCAAATTGTAGTAGCTCATGTTGACCATATGTTTCGCGGTGAGGAATCGCAAGAAGATTTACGATTTGTGAAACAATTGTGTGAAAATCTTAATGTTATCTGTGAAGTGATACAAATTGATGTAAGGCAGTATCAGAAACAAAATCGAATGAGTGCGCAAGTTGCGGCAAGAGAATGTCGATATGCATTTTTGGAAAGAATAATGAGAAAACATAATGCACAATATGTAGCTCTTGGTCATCATGGTGACGATCAAATTGAGACAGTTTTAATGCGTCTTGTGCGTGGTAGCACTTCAAAAGGTTATTCTGGAATTTCTGCGAAACGAGCTTTTGATAAAGGTTTTTTGATTCGACCTTTGCTGGCAGTAACGAAAGAAGAGATTCTTGCTTATTGTAAGAGAAAGGATGTTGTCCCTCGTATTGACCCTAGTAATACAAAAGAAACGTATACAAGGAATCGATTGCGAAAGTATGTTCTTCCTCATTTAAAGCAGGAGAATCCAAATGTTCATGAACGCTTTCAAGCTTTTAGTAAGTTTATGCAAGAGGATGAAGCGTATTTGCAGGAATTAGCTTTTGAAAAAATGAATAAAGTAATTAAGAAAAAGGATACAAAAAGAGTTGTCGTATCAATTCCTGCATTTGAATCTACGCCTATACCTTTACAAAGGAGAGGGATTCAACTAATATTAAACTATCTTTATGAATATAAAATCCCATCTTCGCTTTCTTCTGTACATATTGACAAGGTGATCGATTTTCTTAAACGAACGCATCCTTCTGGTGTACTTCATTTTCCAGGTGGATTAGAGGTTGTTCGTACATACGAAGAGTGTATTTTTCGGTTTGTGGAAGAAAAAGTTATTTTTTCTCCTCGTGTTTTACAAGTGCCAGGAAAGGTAACATTAGTAAACGGTGATGAGTTTGAAGTAGAAATTAGCGATTGTGTACCTAATCTGGTGAATGAGATGATGTTTGTTGCAAAATATAATGAAATAACATCTCCACTTATTATTCGTCCGAGGGAAGATGGCGATCGAATGTCAATTCAAGGTATGAATGGTACAAAGAAGTTAAAGTCTATTTTTATTGAGGCAAAAGTGCCGAAGGAAAAAAGGTCAAACTGGCCAATTGTTTGTGATGCGAGTGGAAATATTATTTGGATTCCGTTGTTGAAACGATCTGCATTTGCTATTTCGCGAGAAACAGTAGATAAGGATACATATATTATTATTCATTACAAAAGCAAGGAGTCTTCCAGGAGGATAATGAAATGATGAATCAAGATATTGAAAAAGTATTAATTTCTGAAGAACAAATACAAGAAAAAGCAAGAGAACTAGGTGCAATTCTTGCAGAGGATTATAAAAACACGGTACCTCTTGCAATCGGTGTACTAAAAGGTGCAATGCCATTTATGGGGGACTTATTAAAGCGCACAGATGCATATCTTGAAATGGACTTTATGGCTGTATCTAGCTACGGTCATTCTACTGTTTCAACTGGTGAAGTGAAAATTTTAAAAGATCTAGATACTTCTGTAGAAGGGCGCGATATTTTAATCGTAGAGGATATTATCGATAGCGGCCTTACATTAAGCTACTTAGTAGACTTATTTAAATATCGTAAAGCAAAATCTGTGAAGATTGTAACGTTATTAGATAAGCCAACTGGTCGAAAAGTGGATCTTAAAGCGGATTATGTTGGGTTTACTGTTCCACACGAATTTGTTGTGGGATATGGATTAGACTATAAGGAACAATATCGTAACCTTCCTTATGTCGGTGTATTAAAACCAAGCGTATATTCCAATTAATAATATTAAGCATTACAATTGGATAGGAAAGTTTTTCTATGGTACTATTTACTATTATAGTTTGTATGCTGTGAGAGGAGGTTAGGGATGAATCGGATCTTCCGTAATACCATCTTTTATTTACTTATATTTTTAGTGGTAATTGGTATTGTGAGCTATTTTAATGGTTCAACTCAAAAAACAACGCCAATTAGCTACGATAAATTCATTGCTAAACTTGAAAAGGGTGAGGTTCGTAATGTACAACTTCAACCGAAAAATGGTGTATTTGAAGTAAAAGGACAACTAAGTACTGATAGTCAGGAAAAACAGTTTGTAACTTATGCACCTAACACTGAAGAATTGCAAAAGAAAATTAATGACAAAGCACAAGGTACAGAAGTGAAATATCAACCTGCAGAAGAAACAAGTGCTTGGGTAACATTCTTCACTTCCATCATTCCTTTTGTAATTATTTTCATTTTATTCTTCTTCTTACTTAACCAAGCGCAAGGCGGCGGTAGCCGTGTGATGAACTTCGGTAAAAGTAAAGCGAAGTTATACAATGATGATAAGAAAAAGGTTCGTTTTAGAGATGTAGCTGGAGCGGATGAAGAAAAACAAGAACTTGTTGAGGTTGTAGAGTTCTTGAAAGACCCTCGTAAGTTTGCGGAGGTTGGTGCTCGTATTCCGAAGGGGGTTTTATTAGTTGGACCTCCAGGGACAGGTAAAACATTACTTGCACGTGCTGTTGCAGGTGAGGCTGGTGTTCCATTCTTCTCTATTAGTGGTTCTGACTTCGTAGAGATGTTCGTCGGTGTCGGTGCTTCTCGTGTACGTGACTTATTTGAAAATGCAAAGAAAAACGCACCTTGTATCATTTTCATTGATGAAATTGATGCGGTAGGTCGTCAGCGTGGGGCAGGTCTTGGTGGTGGCCACGATGAGCGTGAGCAAACATTAAACCAATTACTTGTAGAAATGGATGGTTTCGGAGCAAATGAAGGTATTATTATCATTGCTGCAACAAACCGACCTGATATTCTTGATCCAGCGTTATTACGTCCAGGACGTTTTGACCGTCAAATTACAGTGGATCGTCCAGATGTAAATGGTCGTGAAGCGGTGCTTAAAGTACACGCGCGCAATAAACCGTTAGATGAAAATATTAATTTACGTGCTATTGCAACGCGTACACCAGGCTTCTCTGGTGCTGATCTTGAAAACTTATTAAATGAAGCGGCTCTTGTAGCGGCGAGACAAGATAAGAAGAAGATCGATATGAGTGACATTGATGAAGCAACGGATCGCGTTATTGCGGGTCCAGCTAAGAAAAGTCGTGTTATCTCTGAGAAAGAACGTAATATCGTTGCATTCCATGAAGCGGGACATACTGTAATTGGGGTAGTGCTTGATGAAGCGGATATTGTTCATAAAGTAACGATTGTACCGCGTGGTCAAGCTGGTGGATATGCAGTAATGCTTCCGAAAGAAGATCGTTACTTCATGACAAAGCCAGAATTGCTTGATAAAATTACGGGTCTACTAGGTGGGCGAGTGGCTGAAGAAATTGTATTTGGAGAAGTAAGTACAGGAGCTCATAATGACTTCCAACGTGCGACTGGAATAGCTAGACGCATGGTAACTGAGTTTGGTATGAGTGATAAGCTCGGACCAATGCAATTCGGTAGCTCACAAGGCGGTCAAGTGTTCTTAGGAAGAGACTTCCATTCTGAGCAAAACTATAGTGATGCAATTGCACATGAAATTGATATGGAAATGCAAAGCATTATGAAAGAATGTTATGCTCGTGCAAAACAACTTCTTACTGAAAACCGTGATAAGCTTGATATTATCGCAAATACGTTGCTTGAAGTAGAAACGTTAGATGCAGAGCAAATCAATCATTTATGTGAACACGGTACATTACCGGAGCGTAAAACATCTTCTGAAAGTGATGTAAAGGTAAACATCACAATGAAAAAAGAAGATGAAGTACCAGAAGATAAAGAAGAACCGAAGGAGTGACAATTGTCGCTCCTTTTTTTCTTTGCGGTATAGCCGGGCTTAAACATTGAAAAAAGGAAATGGATTTTTGTAAAATGGTGAGGATAGGAAAGCTGAACATGTGTATAAATATGGTATGATGAGGTTATAAAGTAAAACTTCTAGCAGCGGGATAAAGTGAAACTTTAATCAGTGGGGGTTTTCTTCATCCCCCACTGATTATTAGTTGAACCAATCGGGCTTTTACGGGCAGTTGTCCCACACCTATCTTCTTCGCTTTTCTCTGAATCATGAGGTGGGGGATCTTACTGCCCGCGAATAGCGGGATAAATTTTGTACATATTGCACAAATATACATTAAATAAGATAAGTGGTGAGAATATGATTTTTGTATTGGATGTAGGGAATACAAATGCGGTACTTGGTGTGTTTGAAAATGGTAAACTTCTTCAGCATTGGCGTATGGAAACAGATCGTCATAAAACGGAAGATGAATACGGGATGCTCGTAAAACAATTGCTTGAACACGAAGGAATTAGTTTTCATGATATAAAAGGAATTATTATTTCGTCAGTTGTCCCGCCTATTATGTTTGCTTTAGAGCGTATGTGTGAGAAGTATTTTAAAATTAAACCTCTTGTAGTTGGACCAGGAATTAAGACGGGTTTAAATATTAAGTATGAGAACCCACGTGAAGTAGGGGCTGATCGTATTGTAAATGCGGTAGCTGGTATTCAGTTATACGGAAGTCCTCTTATTATTGTCGACTTTGGAACAGCAACTACATATTGTTATATTAACGAGAATAAGCATTATATGGGTGGGGTAATTACACCTGGTATCATGATTTCAGCAGAAGCATTATACAGTAGAGCGGCAAAACTTCCTCGTATTGAAATTACAAGACCAAGTAGTGTCATTGGAAAGAATACAGTAAGTGCAATGCAGGCGGGGATTTTATATGGTTATGTTGGACAAGTAGAAGGTATTGTAAAGCGAATGAAAGAGGAAGCTAAACAAGAACCGACTGTTATTGCAACAGGTGGGTTAGCGAAATTAATTGCAGAGGAATCGAACGTTATTGATATTGTCGATCCATTTTTAACACTTAAAGGTTTATATATGTTATATGAGCGTAATGCGAATTTACAACAAGAGAAAGGTGAATAAATGAAAATGAAAGATTATTTGGTAAAAGCGCTAGCGTTTAATGGAGAAGTGCGTGCCTATAGTGTTCACACAACAAATACAGTGAGCGAAGCACAAAGACGTCATGATACATGGAGAACTGCTTCTGCAGCACTTGGTCGTTCTTTAACAGCAGGTACAATGATGGGTGCGATGTTAAAGGGTGATCAGAAGCTTACAATTAAAGTTGAAGGTAACGGTCCTCTCGGTCCAATTTTAATAGATGCACATGCAAATGGGGATGTACGTGGTTATGTAACAAATCCGCATGTTGATTTTGAAGCAACAGAACAAGGGAAGCTACGTGTATATCAGGCTGTAGGAACAGAAGGATTTTTAACAATTATTAAAGATATCGGTATGCGTGAGCCGTTTATTGGTCAAGTTCCACTTGTTTCAGGGGAATTAGGAGAAGATTTCACGTATTATTTTGCTGTTTCTGAGCAAACGCCTTCCTCTGTTGGTGTTGGCGTTCTTGTTAATGGCGATGATAGTGTTTTAGCAGCGGGTGGATTTATTTTACAAATTATGCCTGGTGCACAAGAAGAGACAATTTCGGCTCTTGAAGAGCGTTTGCAAAAAATCCCGCCTGTTTCTAAGCTTATTGAGCAAGGTCTAACTCCTGAAGAGTTGCTATATGAGTTGTTAGGAAAGGAAAATGTAAAAATTTTAGAGACAATGGATGTGCAATTTAATTGTACATGTTCTCGTGAGCGTATTGAAGGCGTATTAATAAGCTTAGGGAAAACCGAATTAACGCAAGTGCGTGATGAAGAAGAAGAGACAGAAGTACATTGTCATTTTTGTAATGAACGATATAACTTTTCTAAAGAAGATATAACAAAATTAATAGAAAGTTTGTAAGGAAGAAAAAGGTTATTTGTCTATTTTAAATCATCCAAATAGATTGACAAATAACCTTCTTTTTGACAAAATGTACATAAATCCAATGAAAATACTCGGTGTTAGGAGTGACGGAGATGCAAGTGGCACAATCAATTTCAGAATTAATCGGAAAAACGCCGATTGTTAAGTTAAACCGCATTGCAAAAGAGGATAGTGCAGATATTTATTTGAAATTAGAGTTCATGAACCCTGGGAGTAGTGTAAAAGATCGTATTGCTTTAGCGATGATTGAAGTTGCTGAGAAACAAGGATTATTAAAAGAGGGCGATACGATTATTGAGCCGACAAGTGGAAACACAGGGATTGGTTTAGCGATGGTAGCGGCAGCAAAGGGGTATAATGCGATTTTAGTTATGCCAGAAACGATGAGTGTTGAACGTCGCAATTTATTGCGTGCTTATGGAGCAGAATTAGTGTTAACGCCAGGATCAGAAGGGATGGGCGGAGCAATTCGTAAGGCAACGGAGTTATCGAAAGAACATGGATACTTTATGCCTCAACAGTTCCAAAATGACGCAAATCCAGAAATTCATCGTTTAACTACAGGTCCGGAAATTGTTGAGCAGATGGGTGATCAATTAGATGCATTCGTTTCAGGTGTTGGTACAGGTGGAACAATTACGGGTGCTGGTGAAGTATTAAAAGAGACGTATAAAGATATCAAAATTTATGCTGTGGAGCCTTCTGATTCGCCGGTATTATCAGGTGGAAAACCGGGTCCTCATAAAATTCAAGGTATTGGTGCTGGATTTGTTCCTGGAACGTTAGATACAGATGTATATGATGAAGTTATTCAAGTAAAAGCAGAACAAGCATTTGAATATGCAAGAAAAGTAGCGCGCGAAGAAGGAATTTTAGTTGGTATTTCATCTGGAGCAGCTATTTATGCGGCGGCAGAAGTTGCAAAAAAACTTGGAAAAGGCAAGAAAGTACTTGTCATCATTCCGAGTAATGGTGAGCGTTATTTAAGTACACCGCTTTATCAGTTTGAATCATAAGTTTTAATATATGGAAAGCATTCCTTAAAAAAGGGATGCTTTTTCTTTTTTCGTTTGAAAATAGGAAAAGAGTGAACGACTAGAAAACTTCATGTAAAATAAGTGTTAGTTGAACCCAATCGGGTTTCTGCGGACGGTTCAATATTTTTAACCGATCGTTAGAACAGGATAAAATAAGACGAGGTGTTTATATGCAGCGACGAAAATCTTTAGCTATTTCAGTTCCGTATCAGTTAGACCTTTTTAAACAGTATAAGTTCCTTTCGCAAAATAAACCTCATCATATCATTTTAGAAAGTGGCCGCGGGGGACGTTATAGTATTGTTGGGCTTGATCCTGTAGCGATTGTTCGCGGGAAAGATGAAACACTACATATATGGGAAAATGGAGAGGGAACAATAGAAAAGGGGAATCCATTGCACCTAACGCAACAGTATATGGAACAATGGAAAACAGAACATAATGATGCGTATCCGCCATTTCAAGGTGGCGCAATTGGTTATTTCAGTTATGATTGTATACGCTATATTGAGAAAATACCTTCTCTTGCAGAAGATGATGTAAATGTACCAGATATATTTTTCTTATTGTTTGATGATGTATTTGTTTATGACCAGAAAGAACAAATGTTATGGATTATTACGCATTATACAAATGATGAGAAGCAAGCGAAGCAACACTTAAATAAATTAAAAGAGCTTTGGTTACAAGATGTGCCAGAAGTAACAATGCAATTTATTCGACCTAAAACAAATAAAGAAGCAGTTTCCTTCACAGAAGCAGAGTTTGTTGAAGCTGTTGAGCGAATTCAGGATTATATTAGCGCGGGAGATGTATTTCAAGTGAATTTGTCTACAAGACAAGAAAAAACATTGCAAACGCATCCTCTGGAAATTTATACGAAGCTTCGTGAAATTAATCCTTCTCCATACATGGGTTATTTAGAGCTTGGAGATTTTCAAATTGTAAGTGCTTCACCAGAGCTATTAATTAAAAAGCAAGATAATGAAGTAAGTACACGTCCGATTGCGGGGACACGCTCTCGCGGGAAAGATGAACAAGAAGATCAAAAGCTTGCAAAAGAGCTAATTGAAAATGAAAAAGAGCGCGCGGAACACGTTATGCTTGTTGATTTAGAGAGAAATGATTTAGGGCGTGTTTGTGAGTATGGGACAGTAGAAGTGGATGAATTTATGGTGATTGAAAAATATTCCCACGTTATGCACATTGTTTCAAATGTACGCGGGGAATTACAGCAAGGGAAAGATGCTTTTGATGGTGTGAAGGCTGTATTTCCGGGTGGGACGATTACTGGAGCGCCGAAAATTCGGACGATGGAAATTATTGAAGAGTTAGAACCAGTTCGCCGTGGTATTTATACAGGCTCAATTGGTTGGATTGGTTATTCAGGAGATATGGAATTAAATATTGTCATTCGTACGTTGCTTGCGAAAGATGGACAAGCGTATGTACAGGCAGGTGCAGGAATCGTTATTGATTCCAATCCGAAAAATGAGTATAAAGAGTCGTTAAAGAAAGCAATAGCATTATGGCGTGCGAAAGAAAGTAGCGAAGAAACGGTTAGGTGAGAGAAATGATATTAATGATTGATAATTATGATTCCTTTACGTTTAATTTAGTGCAATTTCTTGGAGAGCTAGGACAAGAACTTATCGTCAAACGTAATGATGAAATTACAATTGAAGATATTGAAAACATGCAGCCTGATTTCTTAATGATTTCTCCAGGGCCGTGTAGTCCGAATGAAGCTGGGATTAGTATGGATGTGATTCGTCATTTTGCAGGGAAGATTCCGATTTTTGGCGTTTGTTTAGGGCATCAATCGATCGCTCAAGTATTTGGGGGGGATGTTGTTCGTGCGGACCGTTTGATGCACGGAAAAACGTCCCTAATGCACCATGATGAGAAAACAATCTTTACTGATATTCCAAATCCATTTACAGCAACGCGTTATCATTCTTTAATTGTAAAAAAAGAAACATTACCAGAGTGTTTGGAAGTAACATCTTGGACAGAGGAAGGAGAAATTATGGCGCTTCGTCATAAAACATTACCAATCGAAGGGGTACAATTCCATCCAGAATCTATTATGACTTCCCATGGTAAGGGATTGCTGCAAAACTTCATCCGTCATTACAGCCGGAGTACTTCTGTATGTTAATTTATGTGAACGGTTCATTTGTAGAGGCGAGTGAAGCTAAAATTTCTCCTTATGATCATGGGTATTTATATGGTCTTGGTGTATTTGAAACGTTCCGTATTTACAATGGGCACCCTTTCTTACTAGATGATCATTATGAGCGGCTTATGACCGCTCTTTCGTCATTACATATTGCGTGGGAAATGACAAAAGAAGATGTGAAAAGTATTTTAAACGAGTTAATGGAAAGAAATCATTTGCAAAATGCGTATGTTCGTTTTAATGTATCTGCAGGTAGCGGAGAAATTGGCTTGCAGACAGATATGTATGAAGAGCCTTCTGTTATTGTTTTTATAAAGTCTTTACCAGCGGATTGTGAGGTAATAGAAAAAGAAGGAGTCATTTTAAAACAAACACGCAATACGCCAGAAGGAGAGTTTCGTTTAAAGTCACATCATTATTTAAATAATATTTTGGGGAAACGTGAGGTCGGAAATACAACTTCGAAAGAAGGGATTTTTCTTACAAAAGAAGGGTATGTTGCGGAAGGGATTGTTTCGAACATCTTTTTTGTGAAAAATGACATATTGTATACACCGTCACTACAAACTGGAATTTTAAATGGGATTACTCGTGCTTTTATAATAGCAGCAGCTGAAACGCTGGAGCTCAAAGTAAGAGAGGGACTATTTTTACATGAAGAGTTACTTGCAGCTGATGAAGTATTTGTTACGAATTCCATTCAGGAAATTGTCCCGATTGGGTGCATTGGAGAAGCGCATTTCCCAGGTAAAGAAGGATTGATTACGAACAAGCTTTTGCGTGTATATGAAACGTATCGTGAAAAGCTTTGGAGTAAAAATGAATTGTGAAAAGGAGATGTCTAATATGCAATGCGGTGAATATACATTGAACTTAAATGAAAAGACGTTCATTATGGGGATTTTGAATGCTACACCTGATTCTTTCTCTGATGGTGGTAATTATAATGAAGTGGAAACAGCTGTTCGTCATGCAAAAGAGATGGTAATGAACGGCGCGCATATTATTGATATTGGCGGAGAGTCTACTCGTCCTGGCTTTGCTAAAGTCTCAGAAGAAGAAGAGTTGCAACGTGTTGTACCAATCCTTCAAGCTGTATCAGGGGCGGTAGATGTTCCTATATCTATTGATACGTACAAAGCGGAAGTTGCAAAACAAGCTATTGAAGCTGGTGCCCATATTATTAATGATGTTTGGGGAGCGAAAGCAGAACCGGAAATTGCAAAAGTAGCGGCGCATTATAATGTACCGATTATTTTAATGCATAACCGCGAGAATACTAATTATCGAAATCTGATGGCGGATATGATTGCTGATTTGTATGAGAGTATTACAATTGCGAAACGTGCAGGTGTACGTGATGAGAATATTATTTTAGATCCAGGTATAGGGTTTGCAAAAACATTTGAACAAAATTTAGAAGTAATGCGAAATCTAGAACAGTTGAAAGTGTTAGGGTATCCGCTTCTTCTTGGAACTTCTCGAAAATCATTTATTGGTCATGCGTTAGATTTGCCTGTAGAAGAACGTTTAGAAGGAACTGGTGCAACGGTTTGTCTTGGCATTCAAAAAGGTTTTGAAATTGTACGCGTTCATGATGTGAAAGAGATGTCCCGCATGGCGAAGATGATGGATGCTATGTTAAGGGGGTAAAAGATTTGGATAAAATTTTTGTTCATGATATGGAGTTCTACGGTTACCATGGTGTATTTCCTGAAGAAAATAAATTAGGACAGCGTTTTAAAGTGGATTTAACTGTAGAATTAGATTTAAAGCGAGCTGGAACGAGTGATAACTTAGAGCATTCCGTAAACTATGGAGAATTATACGAGTTATGTAGATGTGTGGTAGAAGAGAAAACGTATAAACTTGTGGAAAGTATTGCGGAAAATATTGCGGCGGATATATTAGAACAGTACGATTGTATTATGAATTGTATTGTAAAAGTTATTAAACCAGATCCGCCAATTCCAGGACATTACCGTGCGGTAGCGGTGGAGATTGAGAGAGGGCGCTCATGAATAATGTAGTTTATATTGCTTTAGGTTCGAATATGGGTGATCGCTATACGTATTTATTACAAGCGATAGAGTTGTTGCGGTCACATCCGGGTATGGAGGTTGAGGATGTATCATCTGTTTATGAGACAGACCCGGTTGGATATACAGAACAAGATCAGTTTTTAAATTTAGTTATAAAAATTTCTACCAATTTATTGCCTCAAGAATTATTAATGGTGACGCAAAAAGTGGAGGATGAACTAGGAAGAAAAAGGGAAGTCAAATGGGGACCGCGTACCATTGACCTTGACATTTTGCTCTATAATCACGAAAATATTGAAGCAGAGAATCTTGTTGTTCCGCATCCGCGGATGTTTGAAAGAGCTTTTGTTATCGTTCCGTTGATGGAAGTTAATCAAGAAATTAACCGAAACATTTCACGTTCACAAGTAGAAGAAATGAAAAGGCGAGAGGGAGTAACGGTATGGAAGCAGAGAAATGGGGAAGACGCATTCGCGCTTTTCGTAAACTAAAAGGCTATACGCAAGAAGGATTTGCGAAAGAATTAGGGGTATCTGTATCGGTTTTAGGTGAAGTTGAGAGAGGGAATCGAGTTCCGTCTCGAGATTTTGTTGCAGAGGTTGCAAAAACGTTAAAAGTTTCAATAGAAGAATTAATGCCGAAGTAGGGATAAAGAAGGGAGGTAATTAAGTGTTAAAGATTGCAAACATTGAAATGAAAAATCCAGTTGTACTAGCGCCGATGGCAGGGGTATGTAACTCTGCATTCCGTTTAACGGTAAAAGAATTTGGTGCAGGATTAGTATGTGCGGAAATGGTAAGTGATAAGGCGATTTTATTTAACAATCAAAAAACGTTAGACATGCTATATATTGATGAAAGAGAAAAACCATTAAGTCTGCAAATTTTCGGTGGGGAAAAAGAAACGCTTGTCGAAGCCGCGAAATATGTAGATAAAAATACAACAGCTGATATTATCGATATTAATATGGGATGTCCAGTGCCGAAGATCGTAAAATGTGATGCTGGTGCAAAATGGTTGCTTGACCCGGATAAAGTGTACGAAATGGTAGCTGCAGTTGTAGATGCGGTTGAGAAGCCAGTAACGGTAAAGATGCGCATCGGTTGGGATGAAGATCACATTTTTGCGATTGAAAATGCTCAGGCAGTTGAACGTGCGGGTGGTCAGGCGGTTGCTGTTCACGGTCGTACTCGTGTTCAAATGTATGAAGGAAAAGCAGATTGGGATATTATTAAGCAAGTAAAGCAAGCTGTTAATATCCCTGTTATCGGAAACGGTGATGTAGAAACGCCGCAAGATGCTAAACGTATGCTTGATGAAATTGGTGTAGATGGTGTAATGATTGGCCGTGCGGCACTTGGTGACCCTTGGATGATTTACCGTACTGTAAAATATTTAGAGACTGGTGAATTAATGCCAGAGCCATCTGTGCGTGAAAAAATTGATGTATGTATGTTGCATTTAGATCGTCTCATTGACTTGAAAAATGAAGACATCGCAGTTCGAGAAATGCGTAAACATGCAGCTTGGTATTTAAAGGGTGTTCGTGGTAATGCAAGAGTACGTAACGGCATTAACGGTTGTAATACACGTGAAGATCTTGCTTCTTTATTGACGGCATTTGTAGAAGAGATAGAAGTGAAGCAAAAATCTATCCAAGTTGGATAATAGTAAGTGGTAGAAGGAGTGTTTGACATTCCTGTTTTTACTACCTATAATTACGTCTAAGAAATAAGAGCTGCCAGCACGTTGCTGGCAGTTTTTCTAGTTGGATAGAAAATGATATACTGTATATATTGTAAATTTTAATAGAGCTGGAGTGATATCAATACTATGGATAACATGAACCACGAAGAATTAAATGACCAATTGCTCGTTCGTCGCGAGAAGCTACATAACTTACGTGAACAAGGAATCGATCCATTTGGTAAACGTTTTGAGCGTACGCATTCAACGAAAGAATTGTTAAGCTTGTATGGAGAACTTTCTAAAGAAGAATTAGAAGAGAAAGAAATCCCTGTTTCGATTACTGGTCGTATTATGACAAAACGCGGTAAAGGAAAAGCGGGCTTTGCACATATTCAAGATTTACATGGCCAAGTTCAAATTTATGTTCGTAAAGATACAGTTGGCGATGAGCAGTATGAACTATTTAATACAGCTGATTTAGGCGACTTAGTAGGGATTGAAGGGAAAGTATTTAAAACGAAAGTTGGAGAACTTTCAGTTAAAGCAACTGGTTTTACTTTACTAACAAAATCTCTTCGTCCGCTTCCTGATAAATATCATGGATTAAAAGACGTTGAACAGCGCTACCGTCAACGTTACTTAGATTTAATTACGAGCATGGAAAGTCGTGAAACATTTGTAACTCGTAGTAAAATCATTCGTGAGATGAGAAGATACTTAGATAACAATGGCTATTTAGAAGTAGAAACACCGATGCTGCATGCAATTGCGGGCGGAGCATCTGCGCGTCCGTTTATTACACATCACAATGCGTTAGATATGGAATTCTATATGCGTATTGCAATTGAGTTGCATTTAAAACGCCTGATTGTGGGTGGATTAGAGAAAGTATACGAAATTGGTCGTGTATTCCGTAATGAAGGTGTGTCAACTCGTCATAATCCTGAATTTACGATGATTGAATTATATGAAGCGTATGCAGACTATAAGGATATTATGAAGTTAACAGAAAACATGGTTGCTCATATTGCGAAAGAAGTTTTAGGTACAACGACGATTCCATATGGTGAATATGAAATCAATTTAGAGCCAGAGTGGACAAGACTGCACATGGTAGATGCAATCAAACAACATTCTGGAGCAGATTTCTGGAACCCGATGAGTGTAGAAGAAGCTCGTGCATTAGCGAAAGAACACGGTGTAGAAATTAAGGATACAATGGAAGTTGGTCATATTATTAATGAGTTCTTTGAGCAAAAAGTAGAAGAACATTTAATTCAACCTACATTTATTTATGGACATCCGGTGGAAATTTCTCCTCTTGCGAAAAAGAATGAAGAAGATCCACGTTTTACAGATCGTTTTGAGTTATTTATTGTTGCTCGTGAACATGCGAATGCATTTACAGAATTAAATGATCCAATCGATCAAAAAGAACGTTTCGAAGCGCAGCTAAAAGAGCGTGAACAAGGTAACGATGAAGCACACATGATGGATGATGATTATATTGAAGCGCTTGAGTATGGTATGCCTCCTACAGGTGGGTTAGGAATCGGTATTGATCGTCTTGTTATGTTATTAACGAATGCGCCGTCTATTCGTGACGTATTATTATTCCCGGCAATGAGACATAAACAAGACTAAGCTTTGGAGTTTTCTCCAAAGCTTTTTTTATATTATTTTATAAGGTGAAAAAAATTATAAAAAAGCTATTGCATTTTAATTTATGAACTGGTATATTTATATTCGTTGTCACGAACGGCAACGAGGTTAACAACTTGGAAATGAAAAAAGTTGTTGACAGAGAAGTAACGAAATGTTATATTGATAAAGTCGCTTTGAGCGGCAGATGAGTTCTTTGAAAACTGAACGAAACAAACAACGTGAAACGTCAATTTTTATTTATGATGCTAGACAAACACTTTATTGGAGAGTTTGATCCTGGC